>CAYZMS010000033.1:27442-43335 GCA_964479625.1 uncultured Saprospiraceae bacterium | reverse complement strand
TACGCCCGGCTATTCGCTCCCTACGGAAGATGACACAGTTAATTGAACAATCCCAAAGCAGAATTTACCCTGAGCAGAAAAATGTAGAAAATCCTTTTACATTTGCAGCACGATGAAAGTGTACAACGATCTGAACAGCCTACCCGAATTCCGGAACACGGTACTGACCATCGGTTCCTTTGACGGCGTACACCTCGGCCATCAAAAAATTATCGAACGGGTGCGAAGTATTACCCGGGAGATCCAGGGGGAAAGTGTTTTGATTACCTTTCATCCCCATCCCCGCCAGATTGTCTACCCCAAAGACAATAGCCTGCAGTTACTCACCACCATAGAAGAAAAGGTACAACTTCTCCGTCAATACGGGCTGGATCATACGGTTGTGGTCCCCTTCACCGTAGAGTTTTCCCAACAACCTGCTGATGAATATATCCAAAAATTCTTAGTGGGAAACTTCAAACCCCGGTATATCGTCATTGGGTATGATCACCGCTTTGGTTCCGGAAGACAGGGGGACATCAACCACCTCAAGTGGTATGCTTCCCGGGAAAATTACGAAGTTGTGGAGATCGAACCCCAGGAAGTAGATGCCATCACCATAAGCTCCACAAAGATCAGAAAGGCTTTGCAAGAGGCCGATGTGGCCCAGGCCGCCCGGCTGCTGGGGCATCCCTTCACCCTAACCGGCATGGTGGTTCGGGGTCAACAGATCGGAAATACCATAGGGTTCCCAACTGCCAACCTGAATATTACACAAGCCCATAAACTGATTCCCCCAAGCGGTATTTATGCTGTGCAGGTAGTACACCAGGAACAGCGCTACGACGGGATGTTGTATATTGGGAACAGACCCACCCTTTCGAAATACAATAACCGAACGATAGAGGTAAATATTTTTCAATTTGATAAAACCATCTATGGGGACAAGCTCCAGATTGAATTGCTGGAGCACCTGAGAGAGGATCAAAAATTCAAAGACCTGGGCGCCCTCCGGGATCAATTGATACAAGACAGGGAAAGCGCTTTGGCTTTCTTCAAAACCCTTCAACCGACCGAAAAAAAAAAGGATGCCCCTCCTAGGGTCGCCGTTGTTATTCTAAACTATAATGGCCGCGATTGGCTAGAGCGCTTCCTGCCCGCCTTGTTGGAAAGCACCTATGAGAATTTTGAGGTCATTATCGCTGACAATGCCTCCACCGATACCTCTGTGGAGTTCTTACAAGAACATTATCCCGAACTCAGCCGCATAGAGCTGAGTGAAAATTACGGCTTTGCGGAAGGGTATAATCAGGCTTTAAAATCGGTGGAGGGGGATTACTTTATTTTGCTCAATTCTGATGTGGAAGTTACTCCTTCCTGGCTGGAACCCCTAATCGAGACCATGGAACAGGATCAAGACGTTGCCGCCTGCCAACCCAAGATCTGCGCCTTTGACAAAAAAGATCATTTCGAATACGCCGGGGCCGCGGGAGGCTGGATCGATCGTTTTGGCTACCCATTTTGCCGGGGACGGATCTTTGCCCATTGTGAAGCAGACCAGGGGCAGTACGACACCATACAGGAGGTTTTCTGGGCAACCGGAGCCGCCCTTTGTATCCGGGCAGACCTGTTCGAAAAAATTGGGGGTTTCGACCCGGAATATTTTGCCCATGCAGAGGAAATTGACCTTTGCTGGCGTTTAAAACGGGCCGGCTATCGCATCATGGTGCGCCCCAAATCCAAAGTTTACCACGCAGGCGGTGGTACCCTGGCCTATAATACTCCCAGAAAAACGTATCTCAACTTTCGAAATACCCTTTTCAATATCCTGAAGAATGAGCCCGCTTTAAAGGTGCTGTGGTTGGTGCCTTTTCGCATACTGCTGGATTGGCTGGCTGGGGGGTTATTTCTATACCAGGGCAGACCAGAGCATCTCTGGGCAATTATACGCGCCCACTGGAGCTTCTATTTTAAGATCCGGGCCTATATTCGAAAGCGGCGGTACTACCAGGAATTGATCGACCGAATGAGTATTCAGCCGGAACCCGATAAGGGGGGGCGCTATAAAGGTAGTATTGTCTGGGATTATTATGTTCGGCAGAAAAAGGTGTTCAGCAAGCTTTCCCTGAAATGAAAAAAGACTGGCAACTATTGAAGGAAGAGCCCGAGTTCCTGATCGTCAACAAAGCTTCCGGCCTGCTGACCATACCCGATCGATTCAATCCCGGGAAACCAAACCTGGTCAGCCAGTTGCGAACTGCCTACGGCGACGTCCGTGTAGTGCATCGGATCGATCGGGAAACCAGCGGAATCCTGATCTTTGCCAGAACAGAAGAAGCCCATAGAGCCCTTTCCCTGCAATTTGAGCAACGGACTATACAAAAGTACTACTGGGTTTTACTGGAAGGGCGGTTACCCAACCCTTCCGGTATTTTAGAAGCCCCTATCGCCCCACATCCCAGTAAAGGGGGACGAATGATCCTCTCTGACAAAGGCAAACCCGCCCGAACAGACTTCCTGGTCACCCAATATTTCAGGGGGTTTACCCTGATCGAGGCCCGGATACATACCGGTCGGCAACATCAGATCCGGGTGCATTTCCAGGGGTTTGGGTTCCCACTGGCTGTCGACTCCCTTTATGGCCACCAGGATGCCCTTTATTTGTCCCAGATCAAAGGACGCCGATACCGACCCAACCGCACCGGTGAAGAACGCCCGCTCTTAAATCGCTTGTCCCTGCACGCCTTACGCCTCCGCTTCGATCACCCGACAACGGGCGAACGCATAGAGGCGGAAGCAGAATTACCAAAAGACCTTTCCGCCAGTCTGAAGCAACTACAAAAATGGGCAGCAATCGATAAAATGTGATCACCGGGCCAATTGCCGTTGAAAATTCCACTTTGGTCGGAAAAAAGTGTAAATTAATACCCAGACTTAGTATCTTTTAACAATAATTCAACGGGCTATTGGGCGGTATTCGCCTAAAAGAGCACACTCAACTCCCAAAAAAAAATTCAATGTTTGGAATGGAACCATTTATCATTTTTGGCTTTTTCTTCGCCATCGTTATCTTTTTTTCCGGGGTTTTCACCGTGAAGCAGCAAACCATCGCTATCGTCGAACGCTTTGGGCGCTTCCAATCTATGAAAACGCCAGGTCTGCAATTCAAAATACCTATCCTGGACCGGATCTCAGGAAAGGTAAATCTTAAAATCCAACAACTAGATGTGTTGGTCGAAACCAAGACAAAGGATAACGTATTCGTCAAACTTAAGGTATCGGTCCAGTACCGAATCCTCGAGGAGAAAGTTTACGACGCTTTTTACCGCCTTCAAAATTCTCACGAGCAAATTACCTCTTACGTCTTCGACACGGTCCGGGCGGAGGTCCCCAAAATGAAACTGGACGATGTGTTCGAGCGCAAGGATGATATTGCCCTCGCCATCCGTCGGGAACTGGAAGATGCGATGAACACCTACGGATACGGGATCGTCAAAGCACTGGTTACTGATATTGATCCGGACACTCAGGTGAAACATGCGATGAACCGAATCAATGCAGCAGAACGGGAAAAATTAGCTGCTGAATATGAGGCAGAGGCAGATCGCATTCGAATAGTAGCCAAGGCTAAAGCAGAAGCGGAAAGCAAACGTCTACAGGGGCAGGGTATCGCCGACCAGCGTCGGGAGATCGCAAGAGGTCTGGAAGAATCCGTCGACGTCCTCAACCGCGTGGGTATTAACAGCCAGGAAGCCTCCGCCCTGATCGTAGTTACCCAACACTACGACACTCTTCAATCCATGGGAGAGCATGCCAACAGCAACCTGATCCTTCTGCCGAACTCCCCTTCTTCTGCCAGCAGTATGCTTAGCGACATGGTCACCTCCTTTGTTGCCAGCCAGCAAATGGGGGAAAATATGAAAGAAGGAAAAGAGAAGGCACTGCAGATTGAGTCGAAAAGAAACAAATAACTAGTTGCCTTGCCAGAGAAAGGGGTTGTGCTATCGCACGACCCTTTTTTATTTGTTTACTTTTCTCAAAACATAAATTATTATCTTAGCCGATCCTACAAAATAAAACTGAATTGTATTATGAAAAAAGGATTGCTGGTCTTAACAGCCCTGCTGTTTACCTTCAGTGTATTTGCTCAACCAGAAGGAGATAAGCAGGAAAATGGAGACAAGGAAAAACCTGAAAAAAAAGAGAAAGGGTACACCGATGTCATTACTGATGAAGCAGAGACAGATGAAGGTCTTTTTACCGTGCATAAGGTGGGAGCCAAATACTACTTCGAATTACCAAAGGACCTGCTCGAAAAGGAGTTGCTTATCGTGACCCGGATCGCCGGACATGTAAAGGGTATCAACTTTGGCGGAGCCGGGATGAAGTCCCGCCCTCAGCAAGTGATCCGATTCCAGGAAAAAGACGATCAGATTCTAATGCGATCCGTTAGCTACTCCAACGTAGCTAATCCAGATGAACCAGTCTATCGGTCGGTCAGGAATAATAATTTCGAACCCATCGTACATACCTTTAAGGTAGAAGTTCAAAATGAGGACTCCACTGCTTATGTCTTTGACGCTACCAGCTTATTTGTGAACGATGTTCCAATGATCGGTGCTTTCACAGAAGGCTCGAAAAAAGCCCTGGGGATCAAAGGCTTGGATAAAGGCCGCAGCTTTATTCAGCATATGAAGGCCTATCCGGAGAACGTGGAGGTGCGCCACGTACTAACCTACAATAGTTCAAACCCGCCGCAGAACCGTTTAACGGAAACCTTATCGCTGGAAATGAACCAGTCTATTATCCTACTACCGGACGATCCGATGGTACCGCGGAATTACGACTCCAGAATAGGCTATTTCAGCATAAATCAAACCAACTATAGTGCCGACGCCCAAAAGGCAAAGGACTTTCAGTACATTACTCGCTGGCGTTTAGAGCCAAAAGATAAGGCAGCTTATGCCCGCGGAGAATTGGTGGAGCCAGTAAAACCCATCATTTACTATCTCGACCCAGGAACCCCCGAAAAGTGGCGCCCTTACCTCAAGAAAGGGATCGAAGACTGGCAAACAGCTTTCGAAAAGGCAGGGTTTAAAAATGCCATTATTGCCAAAGACCCCCCAAGCCCGGAAGAGGATCCCGAGTGGAGTCCTGAAGATGTACGCTATTCCGTAATACGATACATCACCACGGATATCCAAAATGCCCAGGGCCCACATGTACACGACCCCCGAACCGGAGAAATTATTGAGAGTGATATTCTTTGGTACCACAACGTTATGAACTTACTACGAAACTGGTTTTTTATCCAAACCGCCGCCGCCAACCCGGATGCCCGTAAACCGCAATTTGATGATGAATTAATGGGTGAATTGATCCGTTTTGTAGCTGCCCACGAAGTAGGCCACACCCTTGGCTTGCCTCACAATATGGGATCCAGCGTGGCTTATCCGGTGGATTCTCTGCGTAAGCCTGGCTTCGTTAAACGGATGGGCGTTGCTCCTTCCATCATGGATTATGCCCGATTTAATTACGTAGCTCAACCCGGTGATAATTCGGACTTTTTCCCCTGTATCGGCCCTTACGACGACTGGAGTATTATTTATGGCTATAAATATACCGGAGCGGAAAGTGCCGAAGCGGAAGAAGATATGATCAATGGCTGGATACTGGAACGAGCCGGGGATGCTATTTACCGATACGGGCAGCAACAATTCAGGGTACTGGATCCCAGTGCCCAAACCGAGGATATTGGCGAAAATGCTATCGAAGCCAGTGACCTGGGAATTGAGAACCTTAAGCGCATTGTACCCAATCTGATCGAATGGTCTTCAGAAACTGGGAAAGACTACAGCGACCTAAGAGAGCTTTACGCAAATGTAGCTGGTCAGTACCGTCGGTATATGGGGCATGTACTCAATCAGGTCGGAGGAGTATATGAGTACGACAAAACCACAGAAGAAGAAGGTCCCGTTTACACGCATGTCCCCCAACAACGTCAGCGGGCAGCAGTAGACTTTCTGGACCGACAATTGTTCCAAACGCCCAATTGGATGATGGATAAGGAGATCCTCAGCCGCATTGGTGGAGATGGTATAGTGGACCTGGTAAGAAGCCTTCAGGCTTATACCATTAGTGGATTATTCGAGCCCTCCCGTTTGAACAGAATGATCGAAAATGAAGTCATTAACGGGCCGGCTTCCTACAGCCCAGCTAACTTATTTAACGACACCCGTAACTCCATTTTCCAGGAGGCGCAAAGGGGATACATTACCGATCCTTTTCGGCGAAATCTTCAACGGGTCTATGTGGATCAAATGGCCAACTTAATGATGGTAGATGGGTCCGACTATGAGATTTCAGATATTAAGGCCCTGGCGCGGGGTAACCTGATGGAAATCGAAAAGCTTTGTGAAAAAGCGGCCAAAAAAGGAGATGGCCTGCACGCTGCACATTTTGCAGATCTGGCTTCCCGGACCGAAATGATCCTGAAAGGAAAAATGCCAAAGGAAGCATCTTCCAGCTTTAATGCATGGAAGGAAGCGGATACCTTTCAAGGCTGTTGGGAAAACAGCCTGGACTTTCATTAAATAAGACGGAAGGATGCCTGATAAACGGATTTACTGATTGCCAGGCACCTTCCCCTATCTTAACAAGATCCCCAGTTGTAAATAGCCTCCTCCGAAAAACAATTCCTCTTCGGAAGCCGGAAAAATATCGGTGAGCCCAAGGTGATAGCGCCATTCTACAAAAATGACAGGCTTGCCGGATAATTGCTTTTCCAGCCCGAATCCGCTCGTCAACGCAAATTCGTATTCCCGAAGGTTCAAATGTCGAAAACCCTCCTTAAGATAAATGGTTTCTTGCGTCATGAATGAAGATGCCTCCAATGACAGACCATAGGAGGTAGTGCATCCGGCTAGTCCGTAAAATCCCCAATCACTGAAGTACCAGCGATATTGTGCCAGGATCGACAAGGAAAAATAATTGGCAATAGCATCATCAAATTCCTGTTCGCTCTGAAAGGCAAGGCTCAGCTGCTGGTTTTGCCGTCGGTCGAAGCTCGGTTCTATCCGAAGATGCCACGGGTTTTCGGTATTCCCCCATTGAAGCGGTACACTACCGCGCACTTGCATGGTACCAGGCCACCCGCCCCCGGCAAGACCATATTTAAATTGGGCATTGGCCAAAGGAAAGTACAAAAAGAACAGCAACAAAAAAAGGCCGAACCTCATGGGAGCTCTTTTGAAAACTGCATTAGCTTCGAGTTTACCCTCCCATAACGTATTCGACCTTTTCGAATTTTTTCAATGGATAATTTTAAAACAACTCTTCTACTCGTGGTGCATCAAGGTAGCCTTAAGGAACTCGTTCAAGTCACCATCCAAAACAGCTTCAGTCTGACTGGTTTGGTAATTGGTACGGTGATCCTTCACTCGTCGGTCGTCTAGCACGTAGGAGCGGATCTGAGACCCCCATTCATTTTTCATTTTCTGGGCTTCCACCTTATCCCGTTCCTCCCATTGGTGTTGCAGTTCCAGCTCATACAAGCGGGATCGAAGCATTTGCATAGCCTTATCCCGGTTCTGGTGTTGCGAGCGTTCCTGCTGACATTCCACCACAATGCCTGAGGGAAGGTGACGAACCCGCACAGCAGATTCCGTTTTGTTAACGTGCTGCCCTCCCGCACCACTTGCCCGGAAGGTGTCCCATTCCAGGTCAGCGGGATTGATATCCACTTCGATGCGGTCATCCACCATCGGGTGCACAAACACGGAAGCAAAACTGGTCATCCGCTTACCCTGGGCATTGTAAGGGCTGATCCGCACCAGGCGGTGTACACCATTCTCCCCTTTCAGCATACCATAGGCGAAATCTCCTGCAAACTCGAGGGAAGCGGATTTGATGCCGGCCACATCACCGGCCTGTTCGTTCAAGACAGCAACCTTATAGCCGTTCTTTTCCCCCCACATCGTATACATTCGCATAAGCATTAAAGACCAGTCATTGGCCTCTGTTCCACCGGCACCAGAGTTGATCTCCAGAATTGCCCCAAGTTCATCCTCGGGCCGATTGAGTGTAGAGCGGAACTCCAGGTCATCGAGGGCAACCATGGCTTCCTCATACCTTGCATCCACCTCCTCTTCCGAAGCAGCTTCCTCCTTTTGGAATTCAAGCAGCACTTCGGTATCCTCCACTAAGGTTTTAACCTGCTGAAAGTGGTTGATCCAATGCTTGTGGCTTTTGATCTCCTTTAGAATAGATTCCGCCCTTTTGGGATCGTTCCAAAATTCGGGATCCAGAGTGAGTCCTTCCTTTTCTTCCAATTCTAATAGTCGCTTATCAACTTCAAAGATAGTAGTTTAGTGCCCGAAGGCGTTCCTGTAGCTCTTTCAACTGATCCTGCGTCATATTGTTTTTTTATTTAATTTGATTGACTATTAAATCCTTTTCTTATTTAAATCCCCAATAGGTCCTGCATTCCAAAAACACCCTGTTTTCCGATCAACCACTCTGCGGCCATAAGTGCTCCCCTGGCGAAACCTTCCCTGGAATGCGCCTCATGGGTTATCCTGATGGAATCTATTGCACTGGAATACAGTATGGAATGGGTCCCGGGTGTTGGATCAATGCGCTTCGAAGTAATTTGGATTTCGTTATCTGCAGCTGGTCGGCCCTTGGCCAAGGCAGTTTTACGGTCCAACTGGTCTAGAATGCCTTCTGCCAGGGTAATGGCTGTTCCGCTTGGAGCATCCAATTTTTGGGTGTGGTGAATTTCTTCCAGTTCTAGTTGGTACTGCGGCCGGTCGTTCATCAGTCCTGCCAGGTAACGATTCAGAGCGAAGAAAAGGTTTACGCCTACACTAAAATTGGAAGCATAAAAAAAGGCTCCTTTTTTTTCGTGGCATAGTTGTTTTATTGTTTCCATTTGATCCAGCCATCCGGTTGTGCCTGAAACCACGGGTACTTTTTGCTCCAGGCAAAATTGAATGTGTTCGAATGCTGTCTCCGGTCTTGTAAACTCAATGGCGACGTCCGCTGTCCGAATATTTTCAGCGACCAGTTCTTTTTTATTGCTGGCTTCGATCCGCAAAACAATTTGATGACCAGCCTCTTGCGCCAGTCCCTCTATCGTTTTCCCCATTTTTCCATAACCAAGGAGGGCAATCTTCATAAAAAAATTCGCTTTTGCAGTGACCTTCCAACAAATATGCGTCTCAATAGGGAAAACAAGCAAAAAAAGCAAGGCTAGCGGTACAATTATCCCCAGGCTTTCAATCACTTAGGTGAAATTATTATCCCATGAAAGCAGTATCCTAAATAACCAAATGCGGGGCGCCTGAAACCTAAAGCCAACTGGCGCTCCTTTTTAAGCACGATCATCCCCTTTATACAAGGACCCTGACAACCCATTTACCGGGACGAAAAAGGTCCTGACACACACTTTTAGGACGCCCGGGGCAGCTTTCTGTCCGGGCTTTTTTATTTAATCTAAATCATTATCCTTTCGATCAATACCCTTTCAGGGCCTTGTTTGCGATCGTTCTCCCTATGGCCAGGGAGGCCGTGGCAGCAGGAGAGGGTGCATTACATACATTGACCACTCTCGGGGAACGCAAAATTAAAAAATCATCGATTAAATGACCATTACGGTCGCAAGCCATGGCCCGCACCCCTGAGCCACCCCGCTTCAGGTCTTTACCCTCCACTTCCGGGATCAGGTGCTGCAAGGCCCGTACAAAGGCGGCTTTTGAATAGGATCGGTGTAATTCATTCAAGCCAAACCGCCAATGCCGCATTGCCAGTTTTTGAAAGCCCCTGAAGGTCAAAAATTCAGCTAATTCCCCCAAATGGACATCCCATCGACTGTAGCCCTCCCTTCGAAAGGCAGGTACTGCATTTGGGCCAGCCTCAATCCCCCCTTCGATCATTCTGGTGTAATGCACCCCCAGAAAGGGAAAATCCGGGTTGGGGACCGGATAGATCAGGTTGTTGACCAGGCTTTGCTTGTCCGCTTGCAATACATAGTATTCTCCTCGAAACGGTAAGATTCGAAAGTCCCGAATATCCTGACCGCTCATTGCAGCTACTTTGTCGGAATACAAGCCAGCGCAGTTGACCAGCACCTCGCTTAATTCCTCTTCCGATCCTGAACGAATAATGACTCCCTCTTGGCGGACCTCTATATCCTCCACTTTGAAGCCCATTCGAATGGTTCCACCAGCCGCTCTAAAACAGGCGGCATATTTTTCTGCAACTTTCCGGTAATTGATGATGCCGGACTGAGGTACCCAAATAGCTTCTAGCACCTGGACGTGGGGTTCGATCTCCCGGCATTCTGCAGCGCTAATTCTCCGAATACCGGTAAGTCCGTTGCGCTGGCCATGATCCATGATCTTATCCAACTGTGGAAGTTCCCATTCCCGGGTGGCCACGATCACCTTCCCGGTAATTTCATAAGGGATTTGCTCGCGTTCACAGAAATCAAGCAACATGCGGTACCCCTCCAGACAATTCCTAGCCCGAAGGCTTCCCGGGCGATAATATATCCCGGAGTGGATCACCCCACTATTATGGCCGGTCTGGTGGTCGGCGAGGATCGATTCCTTTTCAAACACACAGATCCGGGCATCCGGTCGATCTTTTTGTAATTGATAGGCCGTAGCCAGACCAACAATGCCACCGCCGATTATGGTAAAATCGTACATTAATCGTCCAGTGCTTTCTTCAATTCATTCAGTTTCATCATGCACTCAATAGGCGTCATGCTGTTAATGTCAACCGTTTCCAGTAACTCTCGTATCCTGGCTGCGCCAGGGTCAACCGTTTCGAAAATGCTGAGTTGGAAATTATCCGGCGGAGCAATGCGGCCGGTATGCAGTTTATCTGCGGAAGGGCCGTCCGCTTTACCTGACTCTGCAGGAGAAAGCCGGTGGGCTTCCAACTGGGCAAGGATCCCCTGCGCTCGCTCCACGATCGGCCTGGGCATTCCGGCCATGTTGGCCACGTGAATACCGAAACTATGATTGGAGCCTCCAGGCTGTAACTTTCTTAAAAACACCACCTTCTGCCCTACTTCACGAACCGAAACATTAAAGTTCCTGATCCGGTTGAAGCTTTTGGCCAGTTCATTCAATTCGTGGTAATGAGTAGCGAATAAGGTTTTTGGTCTGGCAGCACCGTTGTTGTGTAAGAACTCTGCTATACTCCAGGCAATGGAAACCCCATCATAGGTGCTGGTTCCCCGCCCGATCTCGTCCAAAAGGATCAGGGATCGATCGGAGATATTATTCATGATGCTGGCGGTCTCATTCATTTCAACCATAAAGGTCGACTCACCCGAAGAGATATTATCAGAAGCCCCGACCCGAGTAAAGATCTTGTCTATCAAACCGATCTTGGCTGAATCGGCAGGAACGTAACATCCCATTTGGGCCATTAGTACAATTAGAGCGGTTTGTCGCAACAAGGCTGATTTTCCAGACATATTGGGACCGGTGATCATTAAAATTTGCCGTTCCTGTTTGTCCAGATACACATCGTTGGGTACATATTGCTCCCCAAGGGGAAGTTCCCCTTCGATTACCGGATGCCGGCCGGCTCGGATATCCAGTGCATAGCCCTCATTTATTTCAGGGCGGCAGTAGCGGTTTTTTTCTGCGATCCTGGCAAACGCCAGCAGACAATCCAGTCTACCTACCGCCAGGGCATTGTATTGAATGGGATGAATATAATCCACTAATTGCGTGACCAGGGTTTCGAACAAGTGGGCCTCCAGTTCAAGGATCTTTTCCTCAGCACCCAGTATTCGGGATTCTAACCGCTTTAACTCATCGGTAATATAGCGTTCGGCATTGGTCAGGGTCTGCTTACGCACCCAATCTTCCGGGGCCTGATCCTTGTACTTATTGGTCACTTCCAGGTAATATCCAAAAACGTTATTGAAACCAATCTTCAAACTATTGATACCCGTTCGCTCGATTTCCCGTTGTTGAATATCCAGTAGCAATTGTTTACTATTCTGAACAATATGCCTTAATTCATCCAATTCCTCGTGCACCCCATCGACGATCACTCCGCCCTTTGCGAGATTGACCGGAGGTTCTTCGATTATGGTTGTGGCGATTAGCTGAATGAGATCTGGACAGGGGTCAAGTCCCTTGGCGATCTTCTCGAGCTGAGGGTGGTTGGTTTGCAGTAGCAATTCCCGCATTGGTCGTAGGGCTTCAAGGGCCTTTCTCAACTGCACGACTTCCCGGGGGTTTAGCTTACCCAGGGGAGCTTTGGAGATCAGGCGCTCCAGGTCTCCCATTTCCCTTATGAATTGTTCGACCTGAATGGCTTTCTCCACAGCGGTTCGAAAAAAATCAACGATCTCCAGGCGCGATTCAATAGCCTCCCGGCTTTTCAATGGCAATACGATCCACTTGCGCAAAAGGCGTGCGCCCATGGGGGACACTGTCTGGTCCAATATATTGATCAGGGGGGTACCTGTTTCATGGGGGCTATGCAATAATTCCAGGTTCCGGATAGTAAACCGGTCTAACCATACATAGCGATCCGGCTGGACCCTGCTGATATTGGTAATGTGGCGGAGATTTTTGTTTTCCGTTGTATCCAGGTAATGGAGGATGGCCCCTCCTGCGATCTGCGCCAGTTCCATGGCTTCTATGCCGAATCCTTTCAAGGCAGCAACCTGGAAATGCCCCAGCAGCTTTTCTCGTCCATAGTCAAAAGAAAAAACCCATTCATCCAAGGAAAAGACATTCCACTGGTCCCCAAAATTACCTTCGAATGCTTTTCTTTTATCTTTCGATATAAGGATCTCAGCAGGTTGAAAACTTTGGATGAGCTTTTCAATATAAGCCTCTTCTCCCTCGGCTGTAAGAAACTCCCCGGTTGAAATATCCAGGAAAGCAATGCCCATTTGGCCTTTGAGTCCATAAGCCAGGGCAGCGAGGTAGTTATTGCGTCGGTGATCCAACAACTGGTCATCTATAGCAATCCCGGGGGTCACGATTTCTGTCACGCCCCTTTTCACCACCTTTTTTTCCTTGCTGGGTTTCTCCAGTTGTTCACAGATAGCGACCCGGTAACCTGCCCGGACCAGGCGTGGTAAATACAGATCCATGGAATGATGGGGGAAACCAGCCAATTCAATGTCGCTCCCTCCATTATTGCGTCGCGTCAGTACGATACCCAACACCTGCGAAGCCTTTACCGCATCTTCTCCGAAGGTTTCGTAAAAATCTCCTACGCGAAAAAGCAGTATTGCTCCAGGGTGTTTTGCTTTCACCTTTTGATACTGCTGCATCAGTGGAGTTACCTTGCCCGACTTACCCTTTGCCATTCGTCTACTAATTTTCAGAATTTACAAAGATACGGAAGCCCTATGGAATTCCGACCTTGCATGAAGGAATTATCATTTGATATTTCGAATTGCAGGATTTATTTTTGTGCGAACCTAACAATGAATGGGTTGTTCCTAAATTAAGGATCCCTAGCTAAAGCTAAGGTCTAACTATAAAAAAATACTACTATGGCTATAATGATCACTGATGAATGCATTAATTGCGGGGCTTGTGAACCTGAGTGCCCCAATAATGCCATCTATGAAGGCGGTGTGGAATGGACGATATCTGACGGCACAAATGTTAATGGCACCTACACCCTGGAAGACGGAAAGGAAGTGAGCGCCACTTCGGAAATGGCCCCAGTGAATGAAGACCTCTATTACATTGTTCCTGATAAATGTACAGAATGTGTAGGCTTCCATGAAGAACCGCAATGTGCCGCTGTCTGCCCCGTAGACTGTTGTGTCCCTGATCCGGAAAGGGTAGAAAATGAAGAAGTGTTGCTGGCTAGAAAGGATGCCTTGCACCTGTAAAGGAAGGCACAGGCTATTTTTAGGAAAATATTGTAAAGGATCAAGTAAAAGTCTTTGTAACCACAAAGGCTTTTTTTATCACCTCCGGTTTCGAATACCCTTGATTTTCAAAATTCTCCCTAACTTTCTTTCCTTAAAACAAGTTTTCAATGCCCAACCAAGTTGCCAACGACCTAGACATTGCTCGCTCTGTAAAGCTTAAAGACATCAGGGAAATAGCTGCAAAGCTCGGCCTCGAAGAAGATCAGCTTTTTCGATACGGTAAATATAAAGCCAAGTTACCCCTTTCCCTGATCGACCTGGAAGCCGTAAAAAAAGGGAAACTTATTTTGGTAACGGCCATTTCGCCAACTCCGGCCGGAGAGGGAAAAACCACTGCATCCATCGGTCTTACAGAAGGGATGAACCAGATCGGTAAGAAAACCACCGTGGTCTTGCGGGAGCCCTCCCTGGGGCCCATTTTTGGGATCAAAGGGGGAGCTACCGGTGGTGGCTGGTCACAGGTATTGCCCATGGAAGATATCAACCTCCACTTTACGGGTGATTTCTCCGCCATAGAAAAAGCCAATAACCTTTTGGCCGCACTAATTGATAACGAGCTCCAGAATGATACCCATCAGCTTAGGCTGGACCCCCGCACCATTGCCTGGAAGCGTGTGATGGACATGAATGACAGGGCCCTGCGCAACATCATTGTCGGCCTGGGAGGAACCGGTCAGGGCATACCCCGGGAAACCGGTTTTGACATTACCGCTGCTTCCGAGGTAATGGCCATCCTTTGTATGTCGGAAGGGCCGGAGGACTTGAAACGGCGGCTGAGTAATATTTTCATAGGCTTCAGCAAAGATAATAAAGCCATTTTTGCCCGGGACCTGGAAGCCCAGGGGGCTATGGCCGCTCTTTTGAAGGATGCTATTCAGCCCAACCTGGTGCAGACCATAGAGGGTAATCCAGCGATTATCCATGGCGGCCCCTTCGCCAATATCGCCCAGGGTACCAACACCATCATCGCTACGCGGATGGGCCTCTCCCTTTCAGACTACGTAGTTACCGAGGCAGGCTTCGGTGCAGACCTGGGTGCAGAAAAATTCCTGGATATAAAATGTGTCAGTGCTGGTTTACAACCTAGCGCTGTTGTTATCGTTGCTACCATCCGCGCTTTAAAATACCACGGAGGGTTAGAACTGGATAGTTTGACTACCCCCAATACGGAAGCCGTTCGCAATGGTCTGGTCAACCTAGAAAAACACCTGGAGAATATTCAGCAATTCGGGTTGCCAGCAGTAGTCGCCATCAACCAGTTTACCTCTGATACCACAGAAGAGATCCGGCTTGTTCAGGATTTTTGTGCGGAAAAGGGAGTGCAAGCATTACCCTCTCAGGGCTGGGCAAAAGGAGGCCTCGGGACCACAGCCTTGGCAGAGGCCGTAGCGGAAGCTGCTGACCAGGAAAGTCAGTTCCAGCCTTTGTACGATTGGAGCAGCTCTATTGAAGAGAAAATCTATACCATTGCTACCAAGGTCTACGGGGCAGCATCTGTGGAATATTCTGCAGAGGCTAAACGCATCCTTCGACGTGCAAAAAGACTGGGTCTGGAGGGGTTGCCAATCTGTATGGCTAAAACCCAAAAATCCCTATCCGATGATCCCAAACGAAGGGGGCGCCCTAGTGGTTTCGAGCTAAATGTCCGGGAAATAGAGATCGCGGCAGGTGCCGGCTTTATCGTGCCCATTACGGGAAGTATGATGCGCATGCCGGGCTTGCCTAAACAACCGGCTGCTCTGGGAATGAATATTGATGAAGCGGGAACTATTACCGGCTTGTTCTAGCGATTGTAAAAGGAAGGGGAGGTTTTTGTTTCACGCAACGGGCGCGGAGGAGCGCGAAGAGCGCAGCGAGTGTTGTTTCACGTAACGGGCGCGGAGGAGCGCAGCGTCCGCAGCGTGAGGCTTTTCTTGCCCAGCGAGCGCAGCGGATGTTGTTTCACGCAACGGGCGCGGAGGAGCGCAGTGTCCGCCGCGTG
>CAYZMS010000033.1:310-27342 GCA_964479625.1 uncultured Saprospiraceae bacterium | reverse complement strand
TGTTGTTTCACGCAACGGGCGCGGAGGAGCGCAGTGTCCGCCGCGTGCAATCTATTCTCGCCGCGAACGCTGCTCCCCTCCTTCATATCTCAAAATCCAATCCCCTTCGGAGCAGGTCAGGGTAGCGCTGCCGCTGCATTTCCTTGTATTTATTCCGGTTAAAGCGGTACAAACGAGCAGGTCGGTGGGCCACTCCCTTTTGCATACCCACCTCTTCCAGTATCCCCATACTCAGGATCCGTTTTCGGAAATTGCGTTTATTCAGCCGGAGGTTTCGACCGAGCACGACCTCATATAATTGTTGTAATTGGGTAAGCGTAAACTGCTCGGGCAATAATTCGAAGCCAATAGGTTGATAGCGCAGCTTACTTCGCAATCGATTCAGGGCAGTGTCAAAAATATGGGCGTGATCAAAAGCCAGATCGGGAATTTCATCGACCGGGAACCATTTAACTTCTTCTGCGTCGTCTGCTGCTTTCAATTGGTGATCTTCCAGATTGACCAGTGCAAAATAGGCTACACTGATAACCCGCCCTCTTGGATCCCGTTCGGGTGCTCCGAAGGTGAATAACTGCTCGATAAAGACGTCTCGCATTCCCGTCTCTTCTTCCAATTCCCGCAAGGCAGCTGCATCCAGGGGTTCATCCATATCAATAAATCCACCGGGGAAGGCCCAGCGCCCCAGATGAGGTTCCCGCCCTCTTTGTATGAGTAATACCTTTAACTGATTAGAGGCATCCCGACCAAAGATCACACAATCAACCGTAACCGCCGGACGGGGAAATTCGTAGGTATATGGCATATCAAGTCAAGTTCCTGTTTTCGCTTCCTCTATTAGCTTTTTCTTCATCGCTGCCAGGCTAGATTCCAGCACCAAGGGTAACTCCAGGCTTGCCTCCGGCCAAAAAGCCAGGTGCTCCATGGTTCGGGTACGGATCTCTGCAAGATGCTGTTCAAGAGGAAAAACCAATCGACCAGACCGAAAAACGGCTTGCAGCAAGCGCTCACTTCTTGGGCCGGAGAAGGCCTTTTTCTGCCCGCTAAAGTAATCCTCCCCTTCCGGCTCAGGAACACCATCCAACTCATCAAACAACAGGTCCCCCTCCGGTATTCCATCGGGTTTAAAATAGCGCATCACCTGCAATTTGCCAGGGTTGGAGACTTTTATGGGGTTTTCCGATAATTTGATGGTTTTGTCCCACTTCCCATTTTCATCCTGAATAGCCCCGAGTTTATAGACACCACCCAGCGCCGATTGATTCCCCCCGGTAACCAATCGGGTACCTATTCCCCATACTGTAATGACTGCACCCTTTTCTTTTAGGGCCTTTAAAGTAAGTTCATCTAGGCTATCACTGGCCACTACAGCAGCATTGGGAAAACCACCCTCATCTAATAGTTTCCGTGCGGTTTTGCTTAGGTCTGCCAAATTACCACTATCCAAACGAACCCCCAGCAATTCATGTCCCTGTTCCCGTAGCTTCAAACCCACCTGAATAGCATTTTTTATCCCCTCCTCCGTATCATAGGTATCTACCAGAAAGATACAGTTATTTGGCATGGCAGCGGCATAGGCTTCAAAGCTTTCCAATTCGGATTCAAAACACATTACCCAACTATGCGCGTGGGTCCCTTTGACCGGGATTTGATATACCTTCCCTGCTAACACGTTACTCGTTGCATCACATCCCCCTATAAAGGCAGACCGGGCAGCAGTAACCCCTCCATCTAATCCCTGGGCTCGCCTCAGGCCAAATTCCAAAACACTATCCGAACCTGCCGCCTGCCGGATCAGGGCCGCCTTGGTAGCGATCAGGGTCGAAAAATTTATTAGATTCAATAAGGCAGACTCAATGATCTGTGCTTGCAAAAGTGGACCTTCTACCCGGATCAGGGGAATGTTTGGTTGAACAAATGTCCCTTCCGAAACCGCATCCACGTCACAGGAAAATTCCAGCCGTTGCAAGTAGTTTAAAAAGGTGATATCGAATAAAGGCTCCCCGTTCGCCCCGTTCAATTTCCCCAAATACTGAATATCTTCCACCGTAAACTTCAGGTGTTGCAAAAAATCGATCACCAAATGCAGACCGGCAGCCACCGCAAAATTACTTTTGAAGGGCTGTTTCCGATAGAAAAGAGTAAAGATCGCAGGCCGCTCGTGAATCCCTGATCTCCAAAAGCCATAGGCCATGGTCAGATGGTATAAATCGAGGTTAAGGCTTAAACTGTTCTTTTTATAAAGACCGGAGAGATGAGAAAGCGCCATTCCAAATAGTTAGTTTTGATTTTAAACTAAGGTAAGGCGATTTTCTGAACTGGAAGTCTTTCTCCCTGCAAATAATTTTAACTTAAATTTTGACTTCAAACCAACCGATACAGCAGTGGTCCAGTCTACTGGATTTTGAATAGCTACGTCAATGAATGAAATATATGGAAAAACTCATGCTGTTAGTTTGCTTTTGGTTTGCCGTATCGCCTTTACGGGCTCAGGTCACCGATAGTTTGCACCGCACAGATCCTGACACCTGGGAAACCTTTACCGATATGGACGGAGGATTTAGTGTTAGAACACCGGGACCAATGGAATTGCATGTTGACACGGCTTTCACTCCCATGGGAAAGATTACCTACCACACCTTTTATCATTATCCGGGAGAAGACTTGACAGAAAACCAATTTTATATGGTAAGCTATTGTGATTACCCTAAAAACTTTATCCCTGCCGATTCCACTGATTTATTGGACGCATTCTGGGAAACCACTATAGAGGCTGCAGTGGAACAGGTACATGGAACCTTGATCTATCAAACACCCGCTGAACTGGAGAATGCCAGTGGTTACCTTTGGCGAATTCATTACAACAATGACCAGGCTGTTATCAAAACCAAAGCTATGCTAAAGGATGACCGGTATTATTCAGTCCAGACCGTGACCTTCCGGTTCCTTTCTTTAAACAAGGCTTCTGATGCATTTCTGGATTCCTTTCGAATATTATAGACCTCCAGACTATAGCAAGCCACTGATCAGGAAGCAACAATAATTTGTGGAAAGCAAACGGCCAACAAAAGGAAAACTAACTGGATAAGTAAAAAAGGGATGATCCCCCGGTAGAGATGCCTGGTGGTGATCTCTAGTGGGGCCACTCCTTTTAAATAAAACAAGGAGAAGCCGAAGGGGGGTGAAAGAAAAGAGGTTTGCAGATTCAACCCTAAAAGTACCCCAATCCAGATCAGGTTAATATCCATTTCGATGAAAATGGGCGCTACCACCGGCACAATAATGAAGATGATCTCAATAAAATCTATGAAAAAGCCCGCAACAAAAACCACTAGCATTACAAGGACTAAAAATAGCCCGGGACTCAAACTAGAAGAGCGGATCAGGTTGATCAAATAAATATCTCCTCCCAACTCCCTGAAAACAAAGGAAAAAGTAGTGGCCCCCAACAGTATGAAAAACACCATACTCGTTAAATGAGTAGTTTCCCGGATGACGGTTTTCACCACCCCCAGGCTGAGTTTCTTTTGAAGGATCGTCAGCAAACTCGCTCCCAGGGCTCCCAGGGCTGCTGCTTCCGTCGGGCTTGCCAGACCGGCAAAAATGGACCCCAAAACGGCCACGATCAATAGCATAGGCATAATGAAAGCCTGGATCAACTTCGGAAGAAAATTTTCTTGGCGGAAGCGTTTAATTTCTGCTTCCGGCATTGCCGGTGCCCATTCCGGTCTCAACTGTGCCAAAACGAGTATATATAAAATATAAATCCCGACCAATAAAAGCCCGGGAATCAAAGCTGCAGCGAACAGACTACCGACGGAAACATTCAGGACGCTTCCCAGTAAAACCAAAACAATGGAGGGCGGAATTATTTGGCCCAGGGTACCCGAAGCAGCGATCACTCCGGTAGCCAATTCCGGTGTATAACCTCTTCGAAGCATAGTTGGAAGGCTGATCAAGCCCATAGTTATAACCGTGGCACCTACTATCCCGGTGGAAGCGGCCAGTAACGCCCCTACTACGATCACCGAAACGGCCAGTCCTCCCCGGAGACGACCAAATAGCATCCCCATAGTCTCCAGAAGTCGTTCTGCCAATCCGGATTTTTCCAGCATGATCCCCATAAAAATAAATAGGGGAACTGCGATCAAAACATAATTTGTCATGATCCCCATTATCCGCGGAGGAAGAGCATAAAAGGCAGCCGGCTCCAGGAAACAGAGGGCGTACAACAAGGAAATACCTCCGAGGGTAAAGGAAACCGGATAACCATACAGAATGAGCAAAAAAATACTCAGGAACAGGATGATCGCCAATACTGCCATATTATCCAGCTTGCTTGTTATACTGTTTCCAGGATTTAATACTTTCCGATACCCCTTGGAGGAACAATAAAAGGAAACCCAGGCTTATAACTCCTTTGATCAGGAACCTTCCGGCTAACCCTCCAGGGTCAGGAGAGGTTTCTCCGATTAAAAAACTCTCCCAGGCATATTGCCCTGCGAAATACACCAAAACCAGGCACCAGGGAATCAAAAAGATCACGTGGCCTATAAGATCCACCAAGGCCTGGTCCCGACTCGAAAAACGGGAATAGAACAGGTCTACCCGCACATGTCGATTGTGTTTTAAAGCATAACCTCCTCCAAGCAGAAAGACCAGGGCAAACAGGTGCCATTCCAGCTCCATAACCCAGGCAGCGGTTTCGCTAAATAGCTTTCGAAAGAAAACGTCCACACATACCAGGATGACTAAAACAGCATTGCCCCAGGACACCCCCCGCCCTATCTGTTCATTCAAGCGATCAATAAAATTAGCCAGCATCATTCCCACCTAGCATTTTTAAAATTGGATACAATGGAGGACGTCCGTACCTAGCGCCCTTTCATTTCTGTTCAATTAAAAATTTAAAGTAGTGAAATTGGTCCATTTTCCCATATATCCCTCGCGTCAGCTGTAAAAGAAAGACCCCTCTCCCGCAGAAGAAGGGCCCAAAGGATAAAACAAAGAAATGTTGGATTAATAATCGGAGCTGGATTTTGGTAGGTTAATCGGAAGCTTGTACCTAAAACCAAGTCCTCTTACGACGGTCATATTTGTACAGTTGCAGGTTCTCAATAATCTGGATCAATTTCTCGGCATAGCGTTTATCGGTAGCGTATCCTGCTTTTTTCAAGCCGTGAGCCCAGGCCCGGTAGTCAGCAGGTTCCAAATCCAAGAGGTGAGCGTATCGGAGGCTGGTCAATAAATGGGAGTGCTCCCGGTAGCTATCTTCCACAGAGGGAAACACCCTAAACATATCATACACATCATCATCTGTGTAATTACGGCAAGTACAACCTTTACACTTGGACCGGCACTTGATCCCAAAGTGGTTATTAGATTCCAATGCCAAACGACTGTCCCCAGCATCGGATTCCAAAAGCCCCTGTGCCAGGGTTATACTTGCTGGAATACCAAATTGCTTCATTTCGGCTTGAGCGATGGGAGCAAATGTATTTACGTAATCCCGGCTCATCCGGACCTTGGCTTTCCATTCTTTTGGATCTACCCGGTGGCGTTGATTATAGTCAGGGCTTAATACCGGAGTAAGATTTCCGATACTTCCTGTTGTTCTTTTGCCCACAGCGGGGCTGCTGTAATTATTAACGGTACTCCCTTCTTTAGGGGTGACCCTCCCCTTCTCGGAAGCAGCAAAGGGAGTAAGTCCTGAAGTAGCCTTTTTCAGGCTGCCAAAAAAACCGATACCATTCCTCGAAATTGGTTCCCGGTAGGCACTAGCCTGAGCATACCCTTCTGCTGAAGCAGGCTGCAGCCGGAAACTGATATCTTTAAAAAAAAATATATGAAGTGCAAAGGAAACAAGGATCAGGTTGAACCAATTGCGTTGTAACCAGGACAAAAGGGAAAACGTCCTGTCCCGCTGTGGTTTCCATTGCGAATAAGCGGCGCTTTGCATAGTAGATTTGTTTTAAAGTATGTAAATCGAGTCAAATTTAAAACATTTTATTTTATTTTTAAACTTTTTAAAACACTTTTGAAAGAAATTCTTTTCAACAATCCAAGGCTCCACTGGAGTAGCTTTCCAGGGATAAAAACTTTCTCTGGGAGATCTTCACTTAGTGTAAGAATCACACTAGATTTACCGTGCTTCGGGAAAACTGATTAAATTGCGACTATTCGCGGATTTGTAACCAAACCTTCTTTTTTAACCCAAGAGAACAATAAGAAATGATCGTAGTTGCCGACAGCGGGTCCACAAAAGCAGACTGGGTCATCATTAGTGAAGAAAAGCAGCGGTTGATGCACACTATGGGCTTTAACCCCATATATCATGATGAAGAAACGATCTATTCCAATGTGAAGGAGGCCTTTAGGGTCGAAAAGGTCGCTTTTGAAGAAATCGAAAAAATATTCTATTACGGGACTGCCGTTTGGGACGACGAAAAACGCAAGCGCATTTCTACCGCACTGGAAAAAGTAGCTCCCAATGCCTCGGTACAGGTCAAACACGACCTGCTCGGTGCTGCCAGAGCTGCCTGCGGCCGGGAACCTGGAATTGTTTGTATTATGGGAACCGGCTCAAATACCTGTTCCTATGATGGAACAGTAATTACCGACAACGTGACCAACCTTGGATACTTTGTCGGGGACGAGGGCAGTGGCGCCCACCTGGGAAAGGAACTACTCCGCAGCTATTTTTACCGTGAATTGCCGCCTGAGCTGCACTGGGCATTGGAAAAAAAAGTACCTGGAGGGAAGGAAGAATTCCTGGGGTATATTTATTCCAGCGATGAAAAACCAAATGTTTACCTGGCGGGATTGACAAAATTTATGAGTGACCACATCGATCATTTTTTCATCCAGAAGATCATTTACAAATCTTTTTCCGAATTTATTGACCGGCAGGTGCGTAAGTACCGGGGACACATGTCGGTACCCATTCATTTTATTGGTTCCATAGCTTTTTATTTTCAGGAACAACTCCGCCTTGTCCTGGAAGAACGCAACATGAAAACCGGGAAATTTGTCAAAAAACCCATTGATGAGCTAGTGCAGTTTCATCTTGAATTTCCGGATATATAGAAAGTTCATTTTGAAAAACCGCTACAAATCCTCAAGGGTTTTTAAAAGTAAAATGACATTTTTGCAGGTCAGAAAATACAGCGGTCCGATTTAAACGGTAGCCATCAGTAAAACGGTCTGGCCCCGGTTTAAGTGATCAATTGATGAACCGAACCTCCGGACTAAAAATTCCATCCCGGAGTGTATTGAGAATGTAGAGCGAAGTAATTCATGGCAACAGATAAAAACATAAAACGAATAGCCGTATTCACTTCTGGAGGCGATGCCCCAGGCATGAATGCCGCCGTGCGGGCCGTAGTGCGAACTGCCTCCTATAATAACCTGCACATCTATGGCATCCTCAGGGGATATGAAGGTATGATCGAATGTGATATTCAACGATTCGAACCAAAAGATGTGGCCAATATCATCCACAGGGGGGGCACCGTTCTAAAGACTGCAAGGAGCCAACGATTTCGAACCCGGGAAGGTCGCAAACAAGCCTTCGAGTCCCTAATGGCCTATGAGATCGACGCCCTGATCGCCATCGGAGGAGACGGGACCTTTACTGGGGCCCAGATCTTTTCGGAAGAATACAACCTACCCATTATTGGGGTTCCGGGTACTATAGATAACGACCTTTATGGAACCGATTTGACGATCGGCTTTGATACTGCCGTTAACACGGCCGTCGAAGCTGTAGATCGGATAAGGGATACGGCTGATTCCCATAACCGAGTTTTTTTCGTGGAAGTTATGGGACGGCATGCCGGGTTTATCGCCCTGCACACAGCCATCAGCAGTGGAGCAGAAAGTGTACTAATTCCCGAAAAGGATATTGATCTGACAGAATTACAAACCAGGTTGCGAACCCATGCCCGGCGCAAGAAATTATTCAGCCTTATCATAGTGGCGGAAGGCAATAAAAACGGAAGCGCTACGGAAATCGCCGAAAAAATAAAAGAAGATATTAGGGATTTCGATATCAAGGTCACTATTATTGGTCATCTCCAGCGAGGTGGTGCCCCAAGCTCCGTCGACCGTATCCTGGCCAGCAGGTTGGGCTATGCCGCCGTCAATGGTCTTTTGAAAGGAGAGCATAATGTAATGGCCGGGGTAGTCAATGATAAAATAAAGTATACCCCCTTTATTGATGCCGTTTCCAAGCAAAAACCCATCCATAAAGACTTTATTCGAATGGCGGAAATCCTGGCGCGTTAACTTCAAGGCTAACTCAACTTCGCATTGAGGTATTCCCCTTTTTCAGATTTAACAACAGAAATAAAGGGATAAGAAAATGGGGAAACCGGAAAATAAACTCATGCGTCCACTGTTCAAGCGTAGACAGCCAGAATGCGGAATGCCAATGTGCAACAATGCGGGCAAAAGCCGTTGCTGCTCCCCAGACCAACATATAAAATAAGCCAATCCGTGCCCAGCGGGGCGAAAGGAAGATCAAACTGGCCGAAATAAAGTCTAATATCCCCGCTACCTTCAGGATGGCAATGGCCTGGGTTTCTTCTACTCCTAAACCGTCAAGTATCATTTGAACAAATCCGCCTGGTCGTGGAAAGATATTCAGGGCATACAGGCCATGGCCGATAAAGGTAGCTGCAGCAGCTATTTTCATAGCGAATATCAATGCTCTGCCCAGTTTTTCTTCCATTCGAATAAAAAAAAGCAGGAAAAAAGGGCTCCCCCATTGCAAGCTGTGTTCCAGGAAAATTGGCCATTGACCTCCCTTTTCCAGCACATAAAATAAACTGAGCAAAACGAGCAGGCTGCCTCCCACAACCAGGGCGAGAGCTATCCACCTCTTATACCTGGGTGAAAACCAGACGCACCCCCCGGAAATCACAAAAAAACAACCAACTGCAAAAGTCCACGCCTGGATGCACTGGTCGCTGACAGGACTGGTCACATATCCCTCCCAGCTCTCCCCCAGGCCTTCGACCAATGGCCGCATCCAGTTTTCCCGCCAAAGCAAAGCGCGGTAAGGAGCATCCCAGCGCAAATGCTGCCATGCGCGACCAAGAAATACGGCGCTAACGGCAAGCTTTAACAGGAATGATGATTGATTGCTGATAGCTGTGTGGATTAGGGGGTTGGGGTTATGAGGGAGAGTATAGCCCAAAACTCATAACCCTAAACCCTAAAGTGGGATATTACCGTGTTTTTTTTTGGGATTAACCTTAGCCTTATTCTCCAACATAGAGAACGCCCGGATCAATTTCCTGCGGGAATAGCGCGGTTCGATCACCTCATCGATGAACCCTCGACGAGCTGCCCGGTAGGGATTAGCAAACTTGCGCTGATACTCCTCTTCCTTTTGTTTGAGCATAGCTTGAGGATCATCGGCTTCCATGATCTCCCGGCGGAAAATGATCTCCGATGCTCCTTTGGCTCCCATCACGGCGATTTCGGCCGTTGGCCAGGCAAAGTTCATATCAGCGCCAATATGCTTGGAATTCATTACATCGTAAGCTCCTCCGTATGCTTTTCGGGTGATCAGGGTCACTCTTGGCACCGTGGCTTCGCTAAAAGCATACAACAACTTTGCCCCGTTCACAATGATTCCATTCCATTCCTGATCTGTGCCGGGCAAGAAGCCGGGCACATCTACCAAAACCAGCAAGGGGATATTAAAGCAATCGCAAAACCGAACAAAACGAGACCCCTTAATGGAGGAATCCACGTCGAGTACTCCAGCCAGGTTCATGGGCTGGTTCCCCACAATACCAATGCTGCGCCCCCCCAACCGAGCGAAA
This sequence comes from uncultured Saprospiraceae bacterium, assembly GCA_964479625.1. GTDB lineage: Bacteria > Bacteroidota > Bacteroidia > Chitinophagales > Saprospiraceae > CAYZMS01. The sequence continues at coordinate 17,512 of CAYZMS010000033.1, read as the reverse complement.
CCCACCACAATATTATCGGCGTAGTCTTTATGGATCTCAAAGAAAGTTTCTTTATCGACTATCCCTTCCACCACCTGGCGTATGTCGTAAGGTTGATTAGCACTATCCGGAACAATATCATCCAGTTCCGGCCGCAATTCATCGGAGAACGCATAAGGTAAAACGGTAGGTTGCTCCTCACAATTCTGGGGCATGTAACTGATCAGTTGCTTGATCTGTTCGAGACACTGCAGGTCATTGGCGGCAGTGAGGTGGGTCACTCCGGATTTGGTGGAGTGAGCAGAGGCACCGCCCAACTCTTCAGCCGTCACCTCCTCATTGGTAACGGTTTTGACCACGTTCGGTCCGGTAACGAACATATAGGAGGTGCCTTCCACCATTATAGAAAAGTCGGTCATTGCCGGAGAGTATACGGCTCCCCCAGCACAGGGCCCCATTATCGCAGAAATTTGCGGAATGACCCCTGAGGCCATGACATTTCGATAGAAAATATCTGCGTACCCCCCTAAGGACATTACCCCTTCCTGTATCCGGGCACCTCCGGAGTCATTCAGCCCGATAAGGGGAGCACCGTTCTCCATGGCCATATCCATGATCTTGCAGATCTTTTCTGCATGGGTTTCTGAAAGGGAACCCCCGAATACCGTAAAATCCTGAGCAAAAACATAGACCAAACGCCCATTGATCGTACCATAGCCGGTAACCACGCCGTCTCCGGGGATGCGCTGTTCCGCCATTCCAAAATCAGTACAACGGTGTTCTACCAGCATACCGATCTCTTCGAAAGAGCCGTCATCCAGTAGGATATGAACTCTTTCCCGGGCGGTCAACTTACCTTTTTCGTGTTGTTTGGCAATTCGATTTTCCCCGCCTCCCAATTGGGCAAGGGCGGTGCGTTTTTTTAAGGTTTCTAGTTTTTCGTTATTCATAGGTTCAGGATTAGCGGTAGCGATCCATTTCAAGGCTTATTTCGGGGAATCCCCTGGACACCTCGGGAGGCGCGCCTTTCAAGCCCAGGCCTAAAGTACTACCATATTTTGATCCGTAAAAAAGGGCTTTCTTGATTTCGAATTTTGAAAAAGAAAGATAGAAAAAAACACCAGTTTACAAGATGATCAATGATATTTGTTGAAGGAATTTAAAACAGCTTTAAAATGGCAGGATACGCCATGGTATTCTTACAAAAAATAATTCGCCCATGAGTTTGAAACAGACCTTATCAGCCCGACTGGATCGCATGTCAGAATCTGAAACCTTAAAAATGGCTGCTGCTGCCCGGGAACTGGTGGCCCAGGGGAAAGACATCATTAGCCTTAGTTTGGGAGAGCCCGATTTTGACACCCCTCAACATATCAAGGACGCCGCAAAAAAAGCCCTTGACGAAGGCCATACGAAATACACACCTGTTCCGGGCTTACCCGTTTTGCGGAAGGCCATCCAAAATAAATTCAAACGGGATAACGGTCTGGAATTCGAACTGGACGAGATCGTTGTTTCGAATGGTGCAAAACAATCCCTGGCTAATATTTTCCTGGCGCTGTTGGACCCTGGGGATGAGGTGATTGTTCTTGCTCCCTACTGGGTTTCCTATTCGGAGATCATCAAGCTGGCCGAAGGCAAAGCGGTCATTTTACATGCCGGGATCGATGAGGACTTTAAGGTTCCTGCCGAGCGCATAGCGGAAGCCCTTAGCCCACGGACCAAGGCCCTGCTATTCTCTTCTCCCTGCAACCCTACCGGCTCTGTTTATTCCAAAGAGGAATTAAAGGCCATTGCAAAGGTTTTTAAAGACCGTCCGGATGTTACCATCGTTTCTGATGAAATTTACGAGTACATCAACTTTGGCGACAAACACTACAGCATTGGTGCTTTCCCCGAGGTAAAGGATCAAACGGTGACTGTCAATGGATTCTCCAAAGGCTTCGCCATGACCGGCTGGCGCCTGGGATACATCGGTGCTCCAAAGGCACTTGCCACAGCTTGCTCCAAGATTCAGGGCCAGGTAACCTCCGGGGCCACTGCCTTTGGGCAAGTTGCAGCTGCTCATGCCCTCACCGCCGACCTATCCCCCACTTTTGCCATGCGGGATGCCTTTTTAAAACGCCGCGACCTGGTCATAGAGCTACTCGAAAAAATCCCCGGTATGCAGGTCAATCACCCTCAGGGGGCTTTTTACGTTTTTCCGGATATTTCAGACTTTTTTGGAAAAGAAGGGGAAGGCTACCGGATCGTTAATGCGGAGGATTTTTGTGAATATCTGTTAGAGGAGGCGCATGTGGCCACAGTTAGCGGAGCGGCTTTTGGTGCTCCAAATTGTTTTCGCTTGTCCTACGCCGCTTCTGAGGCCCAGTTACGCGAGGCCATAGCGCGCATTGAAAAGGCCTTGAGCAGGCTCTCGTAAATTAAATGTTAAAAAATTTGAAGTTGTGGATATTTTTTAAAATAGGTGCCTTGCACCTATAGATGCAAGGCACCTATTTTTTTATTTTTCACCCTCTCCCCCCCCAGGTCGATACTTCCGCTTGGCCCGAGCCTCCACCTCCTCTCGGTAGTAAGCGGCATCCTTAAACTGCCGATCGGCGTAGCGCTGGGCCTGATCATCAAAATGAGGGGAGCTCGGATCTCCGCTCTGACCACCCGCCAGCAAGGTTTTTGCTTTTACCCTATCTCCGAATTCAACAACAGCCACAAAACTATTCCCAGAGGTACCATAGATGCGTTTGGTGCCGGTTCCGCGGCGAGCACCGTAGGAGGCCAGTGCACCATACCGACCGGAAGCCATTCCCACAGGGATACTTGGTTTACTGTCATCAAAATCCTGACGGATATCGCCATTCAGGCGTTGAAAGCGGTTCACCTCGCCCCAGGGGGTGTTGATAGAACCAAAGTCCGATTCAAGATTGTCAAGGGCCATCTCAAAAACCTCCATACGCTCCATAAAAGGCGCATCATTCCGGGTGTATTCCAGGCGATCAACATAAGAACCCTCCCGTGGCAAATAGCCCGAAGCAGTATAAGCCCGAAGGTAATAATAGGCCAAAGTCATTGCCGGGGATGCTTTCGAAACGGTAAAATCCCAATCATCCAGCAGGTCTAAGGCTTTCCCTACCTTTTCAGAAGGGTCGGGAGCTGCTTTGGCCGCCGCTAGCAGGCCGGTGACCAGGGTTTCCATGGCCGGCAGATAAGGATCATAGACCAATTCGATGAGCCCATCCAGGGTGAGGTCTTTGGCTTCCCTTAGCAATCCGATAGCGTGGATGCCCCGATAATTCTCCGGGAAAGTGGTCATGTAATCAGGATAGTTATCCGGGTCGGGACTATACTCCAAGGCCGCAGTGAAGGGCGTGGAGTTGCAATTCTGAATCCAGCCGTTGGCCGGATTGTGCAGAAAGATATTCTCATCTACGGTATGCAGACCCTGCCAGTCGGTGGCCAAGTCGCTGCCGTCTACCGCTTGACTGTAATCGAAACGGGGATTACGAATAGGAATAAAATTACCATGGTAATAGGAAATATTACCATCGGCATCTGCATAGACGGTATTGTTCGAAGAGTTTCGACGAATATCCATCATTTGTTTAAACTCCTCGTGACTGGTGGTTTTGGTGCGGGTATAGGACTGGATCAGCGCGTTAACCGGATCCCACATCAGAGCGGTGGCGATCCATTTATTTCCTTCAGCATGGGTGATCGGCCCGTGATGAGTTCGGTATATCGTATAGGCTTTTTCTTTTAGTCCGGCATCTGTTTTATAGTTCAAACGGATCTCGAGAGAATCCACCGGCCGCTTTTCCTCTCCGTACTGGTAGAAGGTCTTTCCTTCTTCCCGAATAATGGTTTCAGCGAATTCGTCAATGATATCGGTTCCGGTGGAGGTATGCATCCAACCGTTGTGTTCATTGAAGCCCTGGTAAATAAAAAACTGCCCCCAGGTTACGGCTCCATAGGCATTCAAACCCTCTTCGCTGACCAGGTGTACTTCCCCCCGGAAGTAAAAGGAGGTGTGGGGGTTGATCAGCAGCATGGCATTCCCGGAGGCTGTTTTCGAACCCGAAATAGCAAAGCCATTGGACCCCCGTGGTTCTCCGTCATCCGACCGCAGCAGTCCATTATGCAGGTGGGAAAGCTGACTGGCCCTGGGTTCATAGAATTCCTGGATCTTTCGGGTAGACACCCGTTCAATATCGCCGCCAATAGATCCTTCACTGAAGAACATGGGCATCCAGGGCTCAAAATGGGTCAATAACATGGGTTCTACTTCGGGATGGGTGTCCAGGTAGAAATTGATCCCGTCGGCCCAGGCCACACACAATGCCTTCAACCAATCCGGGCTGCTATTGAATTTTTCGATCGCTTCTTCCTTCGTCATGAACAAATTAGCCCGAAGATCACTGTACAGGGCGGATTCCCCCTCCACCTCAGCCAATCGGCCGATAGCCCATACATAGTTGCGTTCTACCCTTGGAAAGTCGTCCTCACATTGGGCGTAGATCATCCCGAACACAGCATCGGCATCCGTCTTTCCGTAAATATGCGGTACGCCGAAATCATCCCGGAAAATCTCGGTATCGGAAGCATGGGCCTCCCAGCGTTGTTTTTCTTCAGCAGTTGCAGTTGAACTGCTTTGGTTTTCTGTTCTGCAGGCAGCAGTGAGCAGGATAAGGGCGAATAGGAGAATGCGACTCATGCTTGATGAATTGGTTAGGAAAATATCTAAAATGGGGATTTTTTTTCGAATGGGGAAATTTGCAGGCACTTTGCCCCCTTGCGATTCGCCATTTGCTATTGGCCCTCCACCCACCGTGATCGTTTATCCCTTCAGTCGCCTCCATATCCTTTTTCGGAATACTATCGCCAGGACGATCAGCGGCAGCAGAGGCCAGAGGCGTACCAGAACAACCAAGAGGTCAAGGAACCAGCTAATGCCTGCGCTGAAGGCTTCCACCAACTGATTGCCAAACTGCCTGCGTGGCCGTTTTACTGACTGACTAAAGGGTTCGAATAGCTCCATATCCAGGCGGCTGTAGGCCACCTGGTCTTCCAGGTAACGAAGGCGGCCCTGCCGGGCTTCCATTTCTTCCTCAAGTCCGCGGATCTTCTCCTGGATCTCCAGTAGTTCCTCGACACTTTTGGCCTTATCCAGTAGCTCGCGGTATTGCTTCAGGTAAGCCCGGCTGTTTTCCAGCCGGGTGGAAAGATCAATATAGGTTTCGGTAACGTCCTGGGCGGTAATGGAACGCGAAAGTATCCTGCCCTGACCACCTTCAATAATGGTTAGCAAGCTATCGAACCGCTCGGCCGGGACACGAATGCGCAATTCATAGGCTGCCTGATAATCACTGGCCCGGTAGTCCTCTGTTTCGTAATAGCCCCCCAACTGCTGTACAACTTCATCCATTTGCTTTTTGGCCTGAGCTAGGTCCTGTACCTCTACCCGCATTCGGCCGTTGCGGATGATCTTGCTCGCTTTTTCGGCAGGCACAACCTCTGGCTGGGCGTCGGGAGCAGGGGGCTCGGCCGTTCTTGGGGCTTCTATTGGCATGGCCTCCCTTTCGAACCGCAATTCATCATCGGCCAGATAGGCTGCTCTCCCCTGCTCTCCCCCACAGGAGGCCAACAGGAAGAGCAGGAGTAGCAGAAAGGTCAACTGTTGGATTTGCATGCTTGTTCTTATCGGTGTTATGTAGTGGGCGATAGGCGATTGCCAGCCTTCGACCGAAAATCAGTTTTACCAGCTATCTCCATCACCAAAGGTTCTGCCTATCCTTGCAAGGGAGGCTCCTTTTTCAGGTATTGGTCCAAAAACTTAAGAATAGCATTGTAGCCTTCGATCTCGTTTTCCTTTTTTCGAAAACCGTGTCCCTCATCTTCGAACAGGACATACTCCACCGGAACGCCATTCTCCCGGATCTTCTCCACGATCTCATCGGATTCTATTTGCAGCACCCTGGGATCGTTCGCTCCCTGTAAAACGATCAGCGGCTTGGTAACCATCTGGGTGTGAAATACGGGGGAGATCTCATACAGGCGAACGGAATCGGCGGTATAGGGATCCCCTAATTCTGAATAAAGCGCCTCTTTGCGGGAGGTCCACCAGGGTGGAATGGATTTTAGGGTCCGTTTCCAGTTGGTTACGCCAAAGATGTTGACCCCTACCTCAAATTCCTCCGGTGCGAAGGTCAGGGCAGCCATGGTCATATACCCCCCATAGGAACCACCGATAATGCCGATTTTATCCGGGTCGATATAATCGAAGGTTTGCAGGTACTTTTTCCCGTAGATGCAGTCCTTTAAATCCACGTCACCATGCTTGAGGTCATCCATTTTGTAAAAACTTTTGCCGTAACCCGAGCTTCCGCGATTATTGACGGCCAATACGGCATACCCATGATTGACCATACATTGGATCAGGGGGCTGTAGGAAGCTCTGGTTTGTCCACCGGGGCCGCCATGTACCCAGACCATAGCGGGAACTTTATTTTCCGCTGAAGCGCCCTGGGGTTTATAATAAATAGCTGGAATGTCCAGTCCGTCGAAAGACTTAAAGCGGACCACCTCCGCTTCTACCAGGTCCTCATACTGAATATTGGGGTTGAGGTTATCGGTCAGTCTCCTGGTTTCCCCACTTTTGAAATGGTGCACGTAAATATCGCTGGGAGAACGGGAATCGGATGCCGTGATCCGCATGTGCTTTTCATCATTCGAAATATTCACGGAACTCACACTTTTGCCGTCCACCTCCGGGAAGCTCACTTCCTTACCGCTTTCCTGTTCAAACAAATGCACCTTGGTACGACCGTCTTCATTAATTCCGATAACCCGGTATTTTCCATTAAAAGATTCATAGGCATACCAGATATCCCAATCGGTTTCAAAAACCGTTTCCTTGTTTTCAGCAGCAAGGTCATACTTTACCAGGTATCGGAATTCACTGCCTTCATCGGTGAGGTAATAAAGCGTTTGATCATCCAAACTGAAGTATTGGGGACTGTACAGGGCGTCGCCCTCGTGCGGGGAAAGGTGCTTCATAGTTTTTGAAGCCCGGTCGTACAGGTACATCTCCGCATTATTCGTATTGATGGCCTTCAGAAGTGCCAGAAATCGTTCGTTATTGGAAATACTTACCACATCCAGTCCTTCCGAATTTTCAAAAAGTACTTCGCTTTCGAAATCATCAATACCCATTTTATAGAAGTCAAAATACTGTGGGTCCCGTTTGTTGGAGGAATAATAAAAACTGCTTCTGTCCCGCGACCAACCCCTGAACTGTGCTTTTTCCTGTTCTCCGGGGGTAAGGTCTGTCACCGTTCCATCTTCATCCAGGCGGTAAATGTGATTGATCTCATTACCTCCTTGATCGGCTGTGTACAGGATGCGTTCGTCCTCCGGGAAGTAGGAAAGGGCAAAGATGGATTCCTTCTCCGATTGGGTTAATTCAACGGGTGCTGACCCATCGACCGGCAATGCCATGGCATTATAGATGCCCGACTCCTTGCTGGAGACCAACAATTTCGAGGCATCGGGTGAAAAATAGCCTCCGGAAATCTGTTTATTATCATAAAATGCTTTCAAGGTATACTGCTGCGGAGGCTCAGGCTCCCTTTCGGATTGGCAGGAAAAGCATACAAAGACCAAAAAAAGGACCAAATAGATGGATTTCATGATCTGACGGTGTTTGGTGGCAAATAATAAGTCCCTCCTAAGATAGTAATATTAAGGGATTTGGGATACGAGTGGGGAGATAATAAATAGGTGGTCTATTAGTTTTGTATTTTTAGGGCTTCTGATTAACAAAAGTCATTGGATAAAAACAAAAAAAGCCTATCTTAGGAGATAAACAATTAATAAACAAATTACGCCAAGCCCCAAAGAACCCCTCCTCCCCTTTGAAGGCCGTGGCAAAAACCCCTGAAGCCTATGGCCGACACCCCCAGAGAACGCATTGTTTGCCTGCTGTTGATGGTACTCGCCCAGCCTTATCGCTACAGTCGGAAAGACCTGGCTGCCCATTTTCAGGTACATCAGGATACCATAAAAAGCGACCTGGTCGCCCTCCGGGGCGCCGGGTTGGAAGTCAATGCAGATTACAACAACCATTACCGATTGGCCATTCTTCCTGATTTTGAGTTTAAGGAACTCAAAGCTCTACAGCCCCTATCGGAAGAAGACAAGGCCACCATCAGCCGGGCGCTGGACCATAAACCTTCCACGCAAAAGGTCTACCTACTCAGAAAGATCGAAAGCCTGTACGATTTCCAGCAGTTGGGCATTCGGGCCCTTCGCAAACCCGCCCTGGAGCGCCTCGACCGACTAAAACAAGGCCAAAAAGAAGAACGGCAGGTCATCCTCGAGAACTACCGCAGCCGCAGCAATAACATTCGCGACCGGTTGGTGGAGCCTTTCCATATCGACCCCGACAAGGATACCCTCCAGGCCTATGACGTCGAGGCCGGCGACTCCCGCCACTTTCGGCTCCTACGCATTGAGCGGGTCCGGCTGACCGACAGGCCCTGGCAATTCCAGAATCACCATCGTTCCAAGATCACCGACGTTTTTCGCATTGTGGATAATCAACAAATCAACGTACACCTGACGATAGACGTCTGGGCCTATAATTCCCTGACCGAAGAGTTTCCCCTCACCCGCACCTACCTGGAACCCGGCTCTGATCCCAACACCTGGGATTTGCAATGCCCGGTTAACCAAGATTTTAAAGGCTTGCTCAACTTTATCCTGAGCAATGCTGAGCATGTCGATATCCACACTCCCGATGTCCTGCGCGCACGCGTACGGTCGGAAGGAGAAAAAATTTGGAAAAAATTTCAATAAGCCCGGGGGGTGGGGTGATTTTCACTTGACCGGGGTAGTAGTTTTGTAATAACCATAAAAAAAACCATATATGAGGATCAACTTACACCTATCGCCTAATACTGAGCCCGTTCCCTTTAATTACCAACCTGCCCTGGTTGGTGCCTTCCACAAGTGGCTTGGAGAAAATGAATTACACGACGAAATCTCTCTGTACTCCCTGTCGTGGTTGTGGGGTGGTGCCATGCGAAAGGATAAAAAGGGTTTCGATTTTAAAAAGGGAGCCGTTTTTTCCATCTCCTCCCCAATGGAAGGTTTGCACCAGCAAGCGGTTAGCGGCGTTTTTCAAGACCAAACCATACGCTGGGGAATGCGGGTGGCTGAAGTCAACCTTTTTCCGACGCCCGATTTTGGGACAGAACAACGGTTTATTGCCCAAAGCCCTATTCTAATCAAGCGCCGCCCCCCCGAGGGAGGCGGGCAGCAATACTATTTTCCTTCCGACCCGGAAGCCAATGAGCTCTTAACCGAAACCCTCCAAAGGAAGCTTCAAAAATTTGGCTTGAAAAAAAGCGCTGCCGTCGCTTTTGATCAGGCTTATCCCAACCCGAAGACCAAGTTGATCGATTATAAAGGCATTCGAATAAAAGCTTCTCAATGCCCCGTCATCATTAAAGGTGATCCGGAGGCTGTTGCCTTTGCCTGGGATGTGGGGATTGGTAACAGTACGGGGATTGGATTTGGCGCCATTGGATAAAAAATTAGAAGAAATGAAATATTACGTAGTAAAATATCAAAGTCATTTTGGCTTTCTCAAACCATGGACAGCTGTAAGGGATAGTGAAACATATTCTCAGCAGTTTCTCACACCTTCCACAATAGAAGGCATTGAAAAAAAGCTTTTCCCCGAATTGCTCAACGAACGGGGAATTTTCAAAATCAAAAGACATCGGCTTAATTATCTCGGTTTGAGTATCCAGCAAGAGCGCACGTGGTCTAAGGGCGGATTCCGAGCAGAAAAGAAAAAAGATAAGTACGGGAATATTTTTTACAAAGCTAAAAACCTCGCTATTCTAAAGAGAGGTATCATGCTTGAGCCCCACCTTTATCTGGCTTTTGCGGAAGAGAAAGATGCTGAAATAGCTTTCCAGCAACACATTTGCATATGCAGAAATGAAGACATTGCCTTTCCCACCGATTTCTTTTCTATCCCTGAGAATGAATTTGATTCGCTTGATGGCTTTGAATTACTTTTCCAAGCATCAAAGGAATTGGCATTCAAGGTTGGGCATAACAGATTTGATGAAGCAACGGAAATGTTTGGACAGTTAGAGGTATTTGGTTCACCAATCCGAAGAAATTAAGTTAAAAATGGAGACTCTTCAAAATATCCTAGCCAAAAGTGTAGAGTTTGGAGGCACAAGCTTATTGGAACATACTCAGCATGTCAATTGGGCCATCCAGTTTTTTGCTGAAAAATTCAATTTCAATTTTGATAAAAGTATCGCAGTAAAAGCTGCTGTTCTGCACGATTTAGGAAAAGCACATCCTTATTTTCAAAGAAAAATTAAGGGTATAAAAGCTCCGTCTTTAAACGAAGAGCAAAAATGGAACTTCGTTCACAGGCATGAAATTTCCTCCCTGGGTTTCTTGCCAATTTTTCCAAATGCTGAATGGAATGCCTTGATTGATATGGTTGTAGCTCACCATAAATCTATTCAGGATGACAAAAGAGAAAGAGGAATTCTCGATTTGGATGAAAATTCATTGAGTTGGATAGACGATCATCTCAAAAATTGGGAGGATTGGTCAAAATACGGGCTGGATATTCTTAAGTATTTCGGCTTCGAGACAAAAGCCATCAATAAAGCAGAAGCTACAGAGGCCCTGGAATATGCCGTTGAGTACTGTGAGAATAAACCATTAGGCTGGTCTCCTGATAGAGGTCTGCTTATGTCAGCTGATCATTTTGCATCAGCCTTCATTGAAAAAACGAAAGATAAGCTTCAACCCCTGTTTGCTAAACCTGATTTGAGTTTTTATAAAAACCCCAAAAGAAGAGGAGAGCTATATCCTCTTTCACTTATCGATACTAATGATGAGCGGCCACACACTATAGTCATTGCGCCTACTGGTGCCGGTAAAACTGATTTCTTGTTAAAAAGATGTCAGGAAAGAATTTTTTACACCTTGCCATTTCAAGCCTCAATTAATGCTATGTATGAAAGAATTAAAAATGATATCAGAGATGCTAATCCGCAAGTTGAAGATCAGGTCCGTTTACTTCATTCAACATCAGCCTTGCTCGTTAAGGGCAACAAAGAAGCCGAAACTTTACAGCACTTTGGCGGTGCAAGTATAAAAGTCCTGACTCCACATCAATTAGCTTCTATTATTTTCGGGACAAGGGGGTATGAAAATATTATGCTGGACCTGAAAGGTACGGATGTAATACTAGATGAAATTCATACCTATTCAGATGTAGCCAGGGCTATGGTGCTGGAAATAGTACGTACTCTACTTCGATTAAAATGTAGAATCCATATCGGTACAGCTACAATGCCCTCTGTATTGTATAAAGAAGTTCTTAACCTACTTAAAGAAAATGATGATGTGTACGAAGTTAAGTTACCTGACCAAATATTAGATGGATTTGACCGACATATCGTGCATAAAATGAATGATGAGTCAGAAATGGAGCCCATATTGGAAAAAGCTTTTGAAGCTAAGGAAAAGGTTCTGGTCATTTATAATACTGTAAAAAAAGCACAATCAGAATTCAAAAGGTTGACTGCACTCTTCCCAGACACGCCAGCTATGTTGATTCACAGCAGATTTAGGCGAAAAGACAGAGTAAGGCTGGAGGAAGAGCTTAAAACAAAATACAATGGAGATGGCTCTGCTGAATTTGGCTCTGGCTACATGCCCTGTTTGGTCGTTTCTACACAGGTCGTTGAAGTAAGCCTGGATATCAGTTTTGACAGGATGATCACTCAGGTTGCTCCTTTAGATTCACTTATCCAAAGATTTGGAAGAGTAAACAGAAAAAGATCAAAAGCGACTATTGGAAAGTACAAGCCAGTACACGTTATCGCGCCTTCATCAAAACCTTTACCCTACAAGCTGGATACTCTAAAAGCAAGTTTTGCACAATTACCGGATGGAGCACTCCTAAAAGAAAAAGACCTTCAAGCTAAAATCGACAAGATTTACCCCGTTCTCGACACCAAAGAAATAGATGTACACCTCATTTATTATGAGGGAGCCTACCGACTCAAAGAACTCTGTCACAAACCTAATGCAGTAATTGTAGATGCACTAGAAATAGAATCCGCTACTTGTATTCTGGCTTGCGACAGGGAAAGATACCTGAGTGCCAAATGGGGAGAAAGAATACAAATGGAAATTCCTATCAATTTCAGAACTATTTATCGATACAAAGATCAATACGAGCAATTAGAAAAGGGAGCATTTCCTTTTGTAGTACCACAAGAAGAGCAGGAACACGAAAAATTTGGATTAGAATTAATAGCACCTGAAACATTCCTATAACTATGTATACAAGCTATATCGGTAAAAAATTCTTACGCCTTTATAAAAATAATAATGGCTTACCCTCCCACTACTCTGCCAAACAATTCTTCGAAGAAGTTATGTTTCCTCTATTTTTTGAGGAGGAAAAACATTTGATGCATGTAGGAAACTCTCCTTTTTTCCAAAAACCTACAGCAGATTCAGTGGCAACTCATGGAAGTAAAAGTAAAGCACAACTTCACAACCTGACCGAAAAGATTGAGGAAGGGTTGCCAAGTGGAGCTATATTCGTTGGTTATGGTGCAGAAAATATCGAAGCTACCTCTTCAGGACAAATGACTTCCATCGACCTGAATATCTCCGACGAAGAAATGTATGCTTCCTGGATAGGCCAGGCTTTGGCTGTTGGAGTAAGTGGAGCTCTCGTACTTTTGATAGATGGCGAAGAAGTTCTACAAGCACTATTTGAAGGTTGGTTTCACTACAGGAATTACCTCAAACAAACTAAGAACCTAAAAGACAAGCAAATAGAAACCTGGAATGGCAACTGGCTCAATCACGTTTTTGGAAAAAAATATGTCAGGTCAAACCCAATGGCTCAGTTCACTCCTGAAATGGACCAATCCACGGGGAAATTGGCCATCAAAACAATAGATTGGGTAAAAATAATCTTTGCTCTTTCCAGAAAATACCCAGAGCAGACGGTCACAGCTTATGTCTATAGCCTGTCTCAAACCAATACTACCTTAGGCTTCATCAATTTAAACTTACCCAAAGTAAGGAAACTCATTCAGCTTAAGAATGAACTTTACAATATTCCGGGAAAAGAGTTTAACGATGATTTTGAGCAGCTATACCATACGTTCTACACGCTCAGGACTGCTTCTCAACTGGGTGTTATTGGCCTGCAGGCTATAGAACCACAAGATTTGAGAAAGTTCATGCCTAAAGGTTCTACGAATTACGCTCAGGGAAAGGATTTTAAATTCACCAACACTCAGTTAAAGCCTAAGAAGCAAGAGGAAAACCAGGATTTTATCAAAAGACAAGAAAAAGCCAACAATAAATTTAAAAATGAATTGATCAATTTTCAAATATTTAAAATATGGATAATTGCTATGCTTAATAATAGAAAAGAACTCAATACGCTGGCAGAAAAAACGGCTCAGGCCTTAATAGATTTTGAAAATAACAGCCAGGTAAGCTCCAGCGGCCGTGGAAAATCAACACAAGGCCGACTCAGTGAAGAAGTGCAATCTTCAAAATCCTTAAGAGAATTCATTGACAAACTCACCGAACTGATGAAAAAACATACCGCAGCTGCCGTGACCTTCAAGCAGGTTAAAGATACGATTCTTGAACTCCCCCCAGATTTATTTCCGCTTTTCGTGACATTGATACGATTTGAATATCAGTACAAAAAATCAATTTAAACACATCAAATAAAGTAATATGAATCCTTATATTTATTTAAGAAGTTTACGCTATGCAGAACATACTGTTTTTGGAGTGGATGAAGGCCAAAAATTTTATAGAGACCCACGGTACGGTCGCCAACTAGCCTACTCTAGCGGTCAACAAGTAAAGCGCTCAGTTATTGAGTCCCTCTCCGAGCAACTCAATGTACCGTTTGCCGCCATTACTTTTAATTGGGAAATTAATAAGCAAGGCAAAGCAGAAATGAAAGAACCTCATTCCCCATGTGATCCAACCTTTCCTGACCAACTCTTAGGTGGGTATATGAAAGCAGAGAAAGATAAAATGACCGTTAAGCGAAGAAGTCCACTTTCTATTTCTGCCATGAGGCCATTACATCCCCTGCTAGGTGGCCTGGAGCGGGAAAAAGAAAATGTAGTTTTTGATCGGTCTAATAAACCAGAAAACCACGTAGTTAAGGTTTATAAAATGGAAGGAGCTAAAAGAGTGGAAATTCCACAGGAGGAATTGGCTAGCTGGCTGACCGAAAACAATCGAAGCCTGGGGCCAAAGTACTTCAATCCTTCGGGCATGACTAGAGCCACTGGACTTTTTGTGTACGATATCGCCATTGATCTTAGAACTCTTTTTTCCGTTTCAACCAATCGTTTGGAGCCGGAACTTTTCCCAGAAGTGGATGAAAAATTAAGGGCAAATGGCTGGGTAGAAAGTCAAAATGTGTTTGGTAAATGTCTCGTTTTACCTCGTGAGAAAAGAGAGCAAATTATTCCTGCCCTGGCTCATGCTTTGGTAAACTGGCGCATCACGAGCAATCAATCCAGAACATTTAGCTTGATGGAAACCCTGGCAATAGCAATATCTGATAATGCTAATCAGGTAGCCTATGCAATTAGAGGCGAACTTAGAGATGATCTTGAAAGACAGTCGGCCATCCCAAGGATAGATGAAAGTACCCGGTCAGAGATTTTTATTACGCCATCTTGCTCAGCACATATAGCTGGCGCAGTAGGCTCTGCTCTAGCTATTGAAAATGCAGAACAAGAGCTGGTAAAGAGAATGCAGCACTTTGAATTTGAAAACCAGCTTTGATATTTCATAAAAATGCCCCCCGGTAATTCCATCCTACTGTTGATAAGCGCAACAGTGGGATGGAATTGTTAATCTTTATCAACACAATCAAATGATTAACTCCAACCTTAGGATCTCCGCCTCTCACGTCGTCTACTATCACTTATGCATACGTAAGCTATGGTTATTTCACCAAAATGTGAAGATGGAGCAAAATAGTGAGGATGTCGGCGAAGGAAAACTGATCAGCGAAACAGCCTATAGCCGACGCTCCCAACGCTGGCGGGAACTCGACCTGGGGTTCATCAAGATCGATCAATATGATCCTAAGGAAAAACTGGTACGGGAGGTAAAGAAAAGCCCCAGGTTGGAGCATGCCCATGTGGCTCAGGTCCAGTATTACCTGTATGTGTTGGAGCAAATGGGCGTACAGGGACTTCGCGGACTAATCGAATACCCCAAACAACGGCGTACTCGGGAGGTGAATTTAACCAATGAAATTCGGAAGGACATCCAGGGGTGGCTGGCGGAGATCGAACGCATCATACAATCTTCCAACTGTCCGAAACTGGTGGAGAAATCGTATTGCAAAACCTGCTCCTATCAGGATTTTTGTTTTGTCTGAATTCCCTGGAAAATGGTTCCAAACTAATTAAGGGCATTCGAATCCAACCCCATGAAAAAAGCTTACTATTTATTCAATCCGGGACGAATGAGCAGGCGCGACAATACCCTAAAATTTGAGCCAGTTCCAAATGAGGATCAACCAAACCCAAAACCACGGTATCTGCCCGTGGAAGGCGTTAGCGCAATTTATATTTTCGGCAGCCTGGATACCAACAGCGCTTTATACAATTTTCTGGGGCGCAATCATATTCCGGTGCATTTTTTCGATTATTATCAGCATTATACCGGTTCCTTTGCCCCTAAGGAATACCTGCTTGCAGGGCAGTTGCTGATCGCTCAGGCCGAAGCCTATCAAAAACCGAAAAAGCGGCTACACATAGCGGCAGCCCTGGTAGGAGCTGCCCTGTTCAATATGCTCAAGAATTTGCGATACTACCAAAACCGGGATAAGAAGGTTGAATCCCAGATCGATGCTCTGGAAAATTTATTCCATACCGTGGCCCAGGCCGGGAATATCGGAGAGCTCATGGGGATGGAAGGCAGCGCCAGACAGATGTATTACTCTGCTTTTGGTCAGATTGTAGAGGATTATTCCTGGAGCGGCCGTCGGAAACGTCCCCCGACGGATGAATTGAACGCCTTGATCAGTTTCGGCAATTCCCTATGTTATACCCTATGTCTGGATGCAATCTACAATTCCCAACTCAACCCCACTATCAGCTACCTACACGAACCCGGGACGCGGCGCTACAGCCTGGCTTTGGATATTTCAGAGATCTTTAAACCGGTTTTAGTCGATCGCCTCATCTTCCGTTTGTGTAACCGGCGGGAGATCAGGCCGGAGCATTTCGACCGGATCGAACAGGCTTGCCTGCTCTCCCCTGTTGGCCGTAAGGTGGTAGTCAAAGCCTGGGAGGAACGCTTGCAACAAACCATTCAGCACCGGAAGCTGGACCGGAAAGTGAGCTATCGCCATTTGTTGCGACTCGACTGTTACAAACTGGCCAAACACTTGTTGAAAATGGAACCCGAATTTTCACCCTTCAAAGCCTGGTGGTAATGTATGTGATCGCGGTTTATGACGTGGCGGCAGAAAGAACGCCCAAAATGCTTAAATTGTGTAGAAAATATTTGCACTGGATCCAGAACTCCGTCTTTGAAGGAGAACTGAGTCCCCTGCAAATCAAGCAACTCGCAGCAGAGGCTCGGCAGGTAATGGATGAAAGCCACGACAGCTTCATCCTTTTTAAAAGCCGTCACCTGCATTATATGGATAAACAACTGATCGGCAAAGCTTTAAGCGAGACCGACCAGTTTTTATAGTTGTCGATCCCTCCTGCTCCAGGCAAAGACGACCCTCAGTTCTTTGACAATTTGGTATAAAATATTGATTCTGAATATCATAAATCGGTCGTCGACGAAACGGTAAAATTCCACTATCGATCGGCGACTGCAAAACAATACCGTTTTCAGAACAAAACCATCTGGTTTTTACTTGAAATCCAGATAGTTATACATATATTTGTAAGGCCACTCAATCGTACCTATTGGAATTGAAACGGATAATAGCTTAGGCGATATTGCTGTTGTGTCTGGCACTCAATCGTACCTATTGGAATTGAAACATATGGAATTTTTGCGCGTTGTAACATCTCTGGCAAGCACTCAATCGTACCTATTGGAATTGAAACAAGCCGAAGTGCAAAAGGTTGCAGAATACATAAAGGC
>CAYZMS010000033.1:0-300 GCA_964479625.1 uncultured Saprospiraceae bacterium | reverse complement strand
GAAACAAAAAATAAAGTGGTTTTATTTTGTTAAAAACAATACACTCAATCGTACCTATTGGAATTGAAACTCAGTTTTTTGCCCTTCTGCATGGGTTACGTGTGCGCACTCAATCGTACCTATTGGAATTGAAACATCTGCGAATTGGAAGGATGCTTTAGAATTTGTAATCACTCAATCGTACCTATTGGAATTGAAACTATACTTTCCAAAGCTCTGTATCTGTTTGTTGAAGCACTCAATCGTACCTATTGGAATTGAAACGCGCTTTTCGATACAATTCTGTATCATCTTCCTGTA
>CAYZMS010000032.1:0-43370 GCA_964479625.1 uncultured Saprospiraceae bacterium | reverse complement strand
GAAACAGAAGGGGAACTGCTGCAGCAACAGATGATACATACCCGGTAGAGACGTAAAATTCATGTCTCTACCGTATACCTATCATTATGTATCTCTATGGCTTAAAACACTGCCGATGTTTTGGAACACCATTTTTTTTATACCCTTTTTATTTGAGCCATGAGGAATTAGGCATATCTGCAGGAAAAAATTATCTTTAATGGTAAGAATATAACTAAAGCCTTTCCCAACCCCTTGCTGCTCAATTCTCAGTGAGGGGTAAAGGATTTTATAGTGTTGGAACCAATAGGCCTGTTTAAGCAGAGCTAAAACATATTAACCCAAAATTAACCCTATGACAACTACAATCCGGGGAATCCTGGTAGTCGTTCTGTGGCTACTTTTCCTCCTGGGCTTGACCTCTTTTTGTTCCCGACAGATCTGCGATGCTTGTGGTTTAGGAAATGCTGCTGGTCCGGTCATTGGAGAGAACGATGGAGATACGCTCACCAATCCCTACGAATTAGCTTTTTTATGGTCTGATGCCACTCCATACATAGGAGAGAACTGGAGCGCCTATCGCTCTGATCTACTTACTCAAAAAACGGAAAATAATATATTGACCATTACAGGCCTTTACCGTCGGGAGGAAGCTACCCCAGAGGGTTATGCCAGTATGGGTATGGCCAGGGCAGAAAAGATCTGGAAATCGCTATTCCCGGAAATTCCTGAAGAGCAGGTAAATCTGCGTGCCCGACTGGTGGATGAAATTTCGGGTAACCGCGAGCAGTATTTCCGTTCGGCGGAATTCGGCTTTAAAGCTCCTGAAGAAATGGCTGAGCCACCTTTGGTACAATTGGACGACCGGATACTGATCAGGTTCCCATTAAATAGTACCGAGAAAGATTATGACTCAAGCATAGAAGACTACCTAAAGGAATTGGCTGCCCAGGCTAATGAAGGGGTAGAAAAAATCCTGCTGACCGGCCATACCGACAATTCAGGGACGGAGGAATACAACCTGGACCTGGGGCAACGCCGAGCCAATGCCATAAAAGCAATCCTGATAGCTGCAGGAGTAAACCTGGAATTGATCGAAACGGAAACCGAAGGGGAAGCACACCCTGTAGATTCGAATGAAAATGAAGAAGGGCGCCACAATAACCGCCGCGTGGAGGTTCGGATCACAAAAAAGAATAATTCCTAATACTTAATTGACCATTCGAAAAACCAAAGAAAATGATATCAATAGTCATCTTATTACAAGCGTTTACCTTTTCTCTGGCCTGTCTGTGGCCATGGATACTGGCCACAATTTTACCTTTCCTTTTGTGGTGGCTGTTCGGAGAGTTATTTGGTAATAGGAATCAAAATAACGGCCTTGACGCTCAAGCGAGTGCGGAAGCCCATACAAAGGCCGGAGGTGCCTATTCCATGTCAGCAGAAGTTGAAAAGGAGCTCATGGAGCTTCGCTATGCAAAGGAGGAACTAACAAAAACCAACCACGAATTAGACCTAAGGATTAAGGGTCTGGAAGCGGATAAGGCTGTCTTACAAGCACGCTTGGGCAGTTTATCCGCTGAAGAGCACCAATTTGCCTTGAGCGAACTGCCAGGGGTAGATGCCGACCTGGCTGCTAAACTTCTAGCTGCTGGAATTTCAATGGATGAACTGGTCGAAATGGACGCAGAAGAGTTAAAAGGGCGGCTCGAAGCAGAAGGCATTGACTGGTCAGGCTACGACCTTGCTTTGATCGCAGGAGGCGCGACGGCTCAGCAGGCCAGGTCAAAAAAAGGAGGAGATGCTTCCGGAGTCTATTTCGAATTAGCAGAATCTAACCTGAGCTTTATTCCAGGGATTGATGAAGCTTTGGAGGCGAAAATGAAAGCCGCAGGCTTCGGCAAGGCTTCGGAAATAGCTGTAATGAATGAAACTGAACTGAAAGCTAAGCTGGAAGCGGCAGGCATTGATACCCAGGGGATGGATCTGAAGGCTATGATTGCCGGTGCTGCCTTGTTGCGGGATCGAGATTATGCTGCTCTGATGGAGCTGGATCAGGACGAACAGAAAACCAAGGCCTTACGCCTGGCAAATGCAATTGATTCGGGAACCGGTGTTGTAAATTACCGACTATTGTTTTCAAACACCCAGCTCGAAATCATTGAAGGTATTGATTCGGGCCTCGCTGCTGAATTCCGCAAAAATGGGATACATACCTGGGAAGACCTGAAAAATGCCGATCATGAGCACCTTCGCCAAATACTGGGCACCATCGGTGATCCTTATGATAAGCTCGATCCGAAAGTAATGCAGGAACAAGCAGAGTTTGCAGGGAACGGGGACTGGAATGGTTTGATCGCCTACCAAATGGACCTGGATGTAGAGGATGATCCTGCTGCAATGAGAGGTTCGAAATTACAGGTCCTGACAGGGATCATGTTGGATGAGGCTCATCATGCCGGAGTCGGTTTTGAGGGAGGGGCTATGGTCGATCGAAGCAATTATAGCTTCCTGTTCGATCAGGATAATCTACAAGTAGTAGAGGGAGTAGGGGCCAAGGTTTCTTCCATCTTACAAGAAGCAGGGATACACAATTGGGAAGAGTTGGGCAATACCAGTCCAGAACAATTGTCGACCTTATTAGCCGAAGCAAAACTGCATATGATGAACCCTGAAAGCTGGCCTCGGCAGGCTCAACTTGCCAAGGAAGGCAAATGGGATGAACTGGCAGAATACCAAATGTTTTTGGATGCAGGTAGAGAAGACTGGGGAGGTTTCCATAGCCCGGCCAAAGTTGATCAGATAGCTACTTCGATCCTAGAAGTTCGCAGCGGGCGGGAAGATGAACATTTCCGGGGGGTGAAAGGCCAAAACTATAGTGCAGTACTACTACCCTGGAATTTACAGGTCATTGAAGGAATAGGACCAAAACTTGAAAGCCTGTTGAAGAAAAACGGCATCGGTTCTTTATTTGCACTTGCTAAAGCGGACGAAAAAGAACTCAAGAAGATCCTTTCCGACAACAACCTTTCCATGATCGATCCTTCCCATTGGAGTGACCAGGCAGAACTGGCAGCCGATGGAAAGTGGAACAAACTTGCCGAATTCCAAAAGGAATTAAACGATGCCAATAAAGACGGTGCTTCGCCCGCGAAAGTTGACCGTATTGCCGAACAACTTTTTGCGGTAGGGGCAGTGCGTAGGGGCAAAGGAATCGATTTCGGAGCTGCTTTTGAGACAGATCACCTACAGATCATAGAGGGGATTGGCGGTAAAGTAGAAGAATTATTAAAATCAAAAGGTATTAACTCCTGGAGCAGTCTGGCGGAGCAATCTCAGGAAACGCTCAAAGCAGTCTTGGAAGAAGCCGGAGGGGCCTACCAAATGATGGACCCCGGTAGTTGGCCGCTCCAGGCCCGCTTGGCAGCAGAAGGGAAGTGGAGCGAGCTCATCGCCTTCCAGAAAGACTTGAACTCCGGTGACCTTTCCCGGTCCGGGAAGTTGAGCCCTTCCAAGCTGGAGACAAAGATAATAGCTTTACTGGGCTATTCCAATGACCCGGAAGACTTAACGGTGATTGAGGGAATAGGGCCTAAAATTGAAGAGCTTTTAAAAGAAGCAGGCATTAAGACCTGGGGAGATCTGGCGGGGGCTTCGGTAGAAAATCTGGAAAAAGAACTGGAGAAAGGTGGTAAGAAATTTAGCCTGGCAATGCCTTCCACCTGGCCACTGCAGGCTCGGTTGGCTCATGAGCAACGCTGGGAACAGTTGCGCGAGTACCAGGAATTGCTACAGGGTGGAAGAGAAAAGGCCTAAAGAGCTGCTATCCTGGTCACCCTGGAAGGTTTTTGTAATTTAGAGTAAAAAACTAATGGGATCATTGAAATTCGAAAAAAGGAACTTGCGTAAACGGACTATAAACCTCTTATTGTTTCTTGGCCTACTATTATTATTCAGTGGCTGTGAACAAGCCGGCCCGCCCGCTTCGAATGACCTGTCTAATTCGGAACCAAACCCACCGGCCCCGGGTTTCAATTTAAGTGGTTCGGATCCTAAGGCTATTGCTATTGCCGATGAGGTCATGGAAGCCATGGGCGGGAGAGCAGCCTGGGATGAAACCCGATACCTTTCATGGACCTTTTTTGGGAGAAGGAACCTTTTATGGGATCGAGAAGGGCAAAAAGCCAGGATCGAAGTACCGGAGGACTCTACCATTTACCTCCTGGACCTTAAGGAAGGAAAGGGGAAGGTTCAAATAGGGGGACGCCTCCTTCTTGAACCGGACTCCTTATCCGCCTTCATCTCCCAGGGCCAGGCATTGCTGATTAACGATAGTTATTGGTTGGTTATGCCTTTTAAACTGAAAGATTCCGGTGTGACCTTGAACTATCTTCAGGAGCAGGATATCCAACCCGATTCGACAGGGGCTACCATTAAATGCGATGCTTTGGAACTACTTTTCCAGGACGTTGGAATAACCCCTCAAAACAAGTATCATGTTTTTGTAGATAAGGAAACCAAATTGGTTAGAATGTGGGCCTATTTTTCTAATGCAACGGACAGGTCCCCTTCAATAATTACGCCCTGGAATGATTATCGGGAATATGGGGATATTCTTTTGTCCGGGGATCGGGCCCGTGGTCAGTTAACTAATATTGCTGTTTACAAAAATGTTCCCAAAGAGGCTTTTACCTCCTTTAAAAAGCCCAATCCCATGGCTTTTCGCTAAGCCTTGGTCTAAGCTTATTGGTCTGGCAGCGAATAAGCTTAGACCAATAAAATGAAAGGCTGCTTAAAAAAGTTTTTTCAAACTACCCTCTTCGTTCCAAGGGATTCCAGCTTTTGTTGCATTCTCAAGCTGCCTTGAAATTAATATGGTGTCAAGAAAGACAAAATAGATTTGGTAGCAGCCTCGGAACCCCGCTTTTTCTGCTTCTTTTAAAATAGAATATGCTTTTCTGCATTGCTAATTATTAGTTTAGATGTTGGAGTTCCTGCCAGCTTTTATCCTAAAAGCGGAAAAAGCCATTGTTGGAGTAAGGTAGAAGTTTTACCTTGTTCTCTTAATTTTTTCCTTTATGCCGAATTTATCCAAACGGGCAGGGGAAATTCCCATGTCCCCTTTTCGAAAATTAGCACCTTTAGCTGATGCAGCCAAAGCAAGTGGTAAGAAGGTATACCATTTGAATATAGGTCAGCCGGACATCGAAACGCCAGCAGATGCACTTCAGAAGGCAAGGAGGGAAAAGATGGAGGTCCTGGCTTATAGTCCTGCAATTGGTGGACTAAGTCTTCGAAAAAAATGGGCAGCTTATTACAATGAATTGGGAGCTACAGTCGAAGCCGGGGATTTCATTATTACCACTGGTGCCTCAGAGGGCTTGCAATGGTTATTTTTTGCCTGTTGTAATCCGGGGGATAATGTAGTTATTCCAGAACCCTTTTACGCTAATTATAATGGTTTTGCTCAAATTGCGGGAGTAAGGGTCAATCCAGTCTCTTCCAATATTGAAACGGGCTTCGCTTTGCCACCGGTTGAAGCCTTTGAAGCGGCTATTAATGCCGGGACAAAGGCAATTTGCATTACCAATCCGAGCAATCCAACTGGGCGGCTTTATAGTAAAGAAGATCTTAGAAAACTGGCTGGTTTGGTCATTAAACACGATCTTTTCCTTTGGGTGGATGAAGTTTATCGTGAATTTGTCTACGATGGGGCCAGTTATTTTTGTGCGCTGGAATTAACCGAATTGGCGAATCGTCTTGTGATCGTTGATTCCATTTCCAAGCGTTATAGCTCCTGTGGAGCGCGAATCGGAGCGTTGGTATCTCAAAACGAGGAATTGCTGGAAAAGTTGAGCCGTTATGCAAAACTACGGCTGAGTCCACCGGTCCTCGGACAACAACTTGCCGAAGCTTTATTAGAGCAACAAAGCAATTACCTGGAGCAGGTAGTGGAAGCTTACGATAATCGCCGTCGCTTAGTATACCGGCGGTTGAATGCAATGTCCGGAGTGGTCACCTACAAACCGGGAGGGGCTTTTTATTGTTTTGCCCGTTTTCCAGTTCAATCAGCGGAGGAATTCTGTCGCTGGCTTTTAATGGACTTCGAATATAAGGGGGCTACCTTAATGCTTTCTCCCGGGGAAGGCTTTTATGCAAGTCCCGGCAGGGGAGTGGATGAAGTGCGCATTGCTTATGTGTTGAACGAAAATGAACTTTCCGCTGCTATGGATATATTGGAGCATGGTTTAATACGATACGTGGAACAGGAGCAAAAAATCTTAGTTGAAAAGTTGTAGTATTTTCCGAAGATCATTGTAACAAATAAGAATTTGATCACGCTATCCCGTTTGTAAAAACATCAATTTCCAGCCATTGTGCTTTCTATTTTAATTCCCGTTTATAACTGGGATGTCAGGTCCCTTGTCCAGGTGCTATTGTCCCAATTGGAGGAAATTAAAATATCCTTTGAGGTCCTGGTTTTTGATGATTGCTCAGACCCCATTTTCCAATCCAGTCACAGTGAATTAGACCTCCTGGAAGGGGTTACTTACGTTCAATTAGCAAGAAATCTGGGTAGGTCAAAGATCAGGAATCTTCTGGCCAGTAAAGCATCGGGTGAGTATCTTCTTTTTCTTGATGCTGATGTCCTGCCTCTCCGTCCCGATTTTATCCTTTACTATTGGGAAAAAAGGGGAGATGCCGTTTTATGCGGCGGCATCGCCTATGAACTGCGCCCTCCGACAGACCCTTCCAGGCGATTGCGTTGGCATTACGGGAGGGAACGAGAAGCATTATCTGCCTTTTTAAGAGAACAGAAGCCCTATGCAGGGTTTAAAAGTGCCAATTTTTTTCTTCCCGCATCCTTGTTCCAACAGTTTGCTTTCGAAGAAGGTATTAAAACCTATGGACACGAGGACACCTTATTTGGTCAAGACTTGGAAAAAATGGGCATTCCGATCTTGCATTTAGACAACCCTGTTTATCATCTGGGGCTGGAGCCAGCATCGGTATTTTTGAATAAAACAACTCAGGCAATTGAAAAATTGATAGATTACTCTGAGCTCAAAAGTCCCTTGCAAAGTGCGCTTAAGCGAGCTCAACAGTTTCATTTGTTGGGGATCACCAGCTTGCTTTTTAGAATTACCCGGCCTTTATTGGAAAGGAACCTTCAGTCGGGACGACCAAGTTTGCGATTATTTGATTGCTATAAATTAGGTTTGGGAGCGACCATTATGATTGATAAGTCCAAATAGTGGGATCCTTTTGACAATTCTTAGAAGCCTTCCGCATCCGGCATAAGGACAATTCTCCAGATTCTTATTAAATTTCCCTTCTAACAAATGAGAACAATCTTATGAGAAATGAATTTACCGTTTTCGCCCTGGTAAGCATGTTGGGAACAGCTGCCCTGGGGTATTTCGTAAACCCGGGTTGGTACTTCTTGTATATCCTCTTCCTTCCGCTGGTTTCCATCGGTATCTATGATATGATCCAGCCCAAGCACGCTATTATGCGGAATTATCCCATACTGGGCAGGGGTCGGTACATCATGGAAGAATGGCGCCCAAAACTATATCAATACTTTATAGAATCCGACACGAACGGAATGCCTATAAATCGCATTGAACGATCGGTAGTCTACCAACGTGCCAAGCATGTACTGGATACATCGCCTTTTGGTACTCAGCTGGATGTCTATGCCGAAGGCTATGAATGGATGAACCACTCCATTGCAGCGAAGGATGCCCATGCGTTAAATGCCGATCCGCGGGTACGGGTGGGAGGGCCAGATTGTAAGAAGCCTTACGATCTAAGTATATTGAATGTCTCTGCCATGTCTTTTGGTTCTCTAAGCAAAAACGCCATTTTGGCCTTGAACGGAGGAGCAGCCATCGGTAATTTCGCTCATAACACCGGAGAAGGAGGCATTAGCCCATTTCACAGTAAACCCTGTGGAGACCTGATCTATCAACTCGGGACCGGGTATTTTGGAGCCAGAGCAGAAGATGGAAATTTTGATCCCGAAAAATTTAAAAAGACCATAGCTTCCGCCAATGTGAAAATGGTAGAGATCAAGTTATCACAGGGGGCAAAACCTGGGCACGGGGGGATTTTACCCGCAGGTAAGAACACCCCTGAGATCGCGGCTATTCGGGGAGTCCAGCCAGGGGTGGCGGTACACTCTCCTCCTTACCATAAAGCATTCCATGACCCCAGGGGATTGCTTCAATTTGTTCGCCAACTGCGCGAATTATCAGATGGTTTACCCGTAGGTTTTAAACTTTGCATTGGTCACCGGTCTGAGTTTATGGCGATTTGCAAGGCCATGATCGAAACCGGTATAAAACCCGATTATGTAGCTATTGATGGGGGAGAGGGAGGCACGGGTGCTGCCCCTATTGAATTTTCGAATAATGTCGGCATGCCTTTCAGGGAAGCACTGGCTTTTGTCCATGATATCCTGGTGGGTTTTAACCTTCGAAAAGAGGTAAAGATCATTGCTTCTGGTAAGATCATTACCGGTTTTCATATGTTCAGGGCCATGGCGCTGGGAGCCGACGCCTGTTACTCGGCAAGAGCTATGATGTTGGCGTTGGGATGCATTCAGGCTTTGGAATGCAATACCAATAAGTGCCCAACCGGTGTGGCCACTCAGGACCCTGAACTGGTGGCCGGTTTAGTGGTCAAAGATAAAAAGCAAAGGGTAGCCAGCTTTCACAGGGAAACGGTTCAAGGTTTTATTGAACTCCTGGCTGCTGCCGGATTAGACAGTGTTGACCAAATAACACGACACCACGTACTGCGCCGGGTTAGCATGCATAAGGTGGAAAAATTCAGTGAGATCCATCCCTATCTGGAGCCCGGCTGTCTGCTCCAGGAAGAAACCGTGCCCGCAGAGTTTTTACACGCCTGGCAGGTAGCTAGCCCTGATCATTTCCAGCCTCAATTTGCCGTTTTCACTTAGTGGATACGCGCAGGGTATCGGCTATTATTGGGGCTGGTAAATTTCGAGCAATAGATCTTCTTCTTTTTCCCAGTGGAGAGTAGAGGCCGCTTTAAGGCAGTTGGTTGAAATTTGCTGGTAAGCTTCCTGATCATGCAAAAGAAAGTTGATCTTCTCGGCTAGCTGAACAGGGTCCAGATCGTCTATCAGTAGAAAGGGCTCAAAGGCTTCCTGGATTTGGCGGTATTCCGGGAAATCCATATTAAGGGAAGGAATCCCAGCCTGAATGTAATCAAAAGCCTTGTTAGCGAGGGAGTAATAATAATTCAAGCCTTTGTTTTGCAAGAGGTTCAGGCCAATGGTTGCCCGCGGGCTCAATTTCCAAAGGTCTTCCGGACTCACCCAACCGAGAAACCGAACCCTATCCTTGACTTTCAGCTTTTTTGCTAATCTTCGCAAATCCTGCGAAAGGTCGCCCTCTCCGGCCAACCAAAGTTGTGCATTAGCAACCTTCTGCATTGCTGTAATAGCTTGTTCCAGCCCTCTGCCGGTATTGAGGGCACCCTGATATAAAATGACCGGCGGCTCTTCCTTGGCGGGTGGGGCGTCTAAGGTTCGTCGAAAAGGTACATTGCGGATTGCAATAAATTGGGTGCCGTACTTTTCGGTAAGGATATTTGCCAAAGCAGGGCCTACTGTATAGGCGGCCTGGACCTTTGGAATGCAATACCTGGCGATCCGTTCCCAAATGCGTTTCACCTTGGGCCGGTCGGTTAGTTCCGGGAGCTCGGTGAAATACTCATGAGCGTCAAAAATGCAAGCTTTTCCACTAAGTTGAGAAGTCAGCGTTCCGGCTAGTAGAGTATCCAGATCAACAGCATTTATGAGGTCTGCTCTGTAAGTAAGCAGAAAAAAGAATAAGCGGAGGTTATACTCAAAATAGAACCACATGCCCCTGGAGAAAAAGCAGGCTAAGCGTTTTTGATAAAAAATCCGTTCTGGTAATGGCCTGGAAGCAGGGAGCTTTCTACCCACCAGTAAAACATCATGCCCGGCCTTCTGCAAACTGCTGCAGATGCGCAGCATACGTTGATCGTGGTTCAAATCAGTGGTAACGGTACATACAATTCGGGCCATGGGAGTAAAGACGTCGATTATTTTTTCAACCTAAACTTCTGATCTGCATCCTGCTCCACCAATTCTTGTTGAAGCATAAACTGAAGGGCTCCTTTTACCAGCTCGTGTTTGCCCATGGAAAAGGCCTCCAGGATCTCTTCAAGTGGGAGGGATTCATGCCGTAAAACCTGGGTAACTTTTTTAATATATCGCTCCTGTTCTCCCTGCTGCGGCTGTTGGGTGGTTTTCCTTCGGCAAATTTCGCATTTCCCACATTCAGGTGCATTACTTTGACCAAAGTAATGGAGCAATTGCTGTGACCGGCAGACCGGCTCTTCAGCATAAGCAAAGGCAGCCTCCAAGCGTCTGGCATGGCGTTCTTTTCGAAAGCGATAAGCAGCCTGGTCGAAATCCAGGGTGTCGGCATTAACCCGTTCCGGAAGGAATAGTATTTGTGGCTGATCCTTCTGGGGGATATAGTCAATTATTTTTCGTTCGTGTAGAAGGCTTAGCTGGTTTCGAATTTCACCGGCATTCAGTTCTAAAAATCGTGCCAGTTGGTGTTCCTTTAAATGTATATAATTCGAAAAAGCTCCCTGGTGCGTTCGCAGAATGGTGCGGAGTAGTTTATCCAGTTTTGGGTTTTTGAGTTGAAAATCATATAATTCTTCCTTTTCGACCTTGATCATCAGGCTGGCTGGTTGGAAAACAGATTCGCTTAAATGCAGCCAGCCCGCTTTTTCCAGGGCTACTAAGCTGTGGTGGACCGGGACAGGCTCTAGTTTGAATTTTTGGCAAAAATCGGCCAGATCGAAATCAAAATGGATTCCAGCCCCTGCACCTATGGCAAGTTGGAAATAACTGCCCAGCGCCCGATAAACACGTCTTAATTCCTCTAAAGAAGGATAGCTTTCCTGAAACTGTTTCTCTAACTTTTGCCGGTCCTGTGGGTGATAGAGCAGAACGGCAAAGGAGGGTTGTGCATCACGACCTGCTCTTCCCGCTTCCTGGAAATAGGCTTCCAGGCTGTCAGGCAACTCCAGATGTACAACCGTTCGAACGTCCGGTTTGTCAATCCCCATTCCGAAGGCATTGGTGGCGACCATAAAGCGGATCTTCCCCTGTATCCAATTGTCTTGTTTTCTACTGCGGGTTTCCATATTCAAACCGGCATGGTAATGGTCAGCAGTGACCTGCCGACGTTGGAGGAACTGCGCAATTTCTTTGGTTTTACGCCGGTTCCGGACATAGATGATGCCGCTGCCTGCTGTTTTCCTGACAATCTCTAGTAGTTTATCCAACTTATTCTCGGTCTGCCGGACCAGGTAGGTCAGATTGGGACGTTCAAAACTGGCCTGGTAGATATTTTGCTTTGGGAAGTTCAGTTTTTCCTGAATATCGGTCACTACCTCAGGGATAGCCGTGGCGGTCAGCGCCAGTACGGGGGTTTTTGCGGGTAAATGTTGACGGATCTCAGCAATCTCCAGGTAGGGAGGGCGAAAATCGTAACCCCATTGGGAGATACAGTGGGCTTCGTCTACTGCCAGTACATTGATCGGCATTTTTTTGATGCGTTCTACTGCAAGTTCGGTCTTCAGTCGCTCCGGAGAGACGTAAAGGAATTTTAGTCCTCCGTAGGCGGCATTATCCAGCAACCGATCGATCTCCCGGTAGTGCATGCCAGAGTAGATGGCTGCTGCCGGTATGCCGCGTTCGGTAAGTTGATAAACCTGGTCCTTCATTAAAGCAATTAACGGGGAGATCACCAGGCATACACCCTTTCGAACCAAGCCGGGCACCTGAAAACAAATGGATTTACCCCCGCCGGTAGGTAGTAGTGCAAGGGTGTCTTGTCCTTCCAATACAGATTGGATGATCTCTTCCTGTAACGGCCGAAAACCCGGGTACCCCCAATATCTCTGGAGTATGTCAAGCGGTTTTGATTCACCCATTCTGTAAAAATGGGAAATAGAAAAGAGAGTTTAGAAGCATTTTTGAGGAAATTTCTTTTCGTAGAATTGACCTTACAAACCAAATACCAATGAAACCAATACCAATACTCTGGCTTTTTGGATTGTTTTTTGCTTTCTCCTGCAGCCTCTTAACCCAGGCTATTTTGCACCGGAAATAAAGCATGCTATAGTGAATCGCAAGGTCATGAAATTTTTCTCCGAAGCAGGAGTTGGAGCAATTAAAGAAAAATAATAACTTTGAAAAGCAAAGTGCTTTTTTATTAAACAGTTTACAATGCTGCTGCACCATACCTGTTCTTTTGTTTTTGGCTTTATAGCCTTGTTATTCCTTTTCATTCCTTTATTGGTAATGTTGATCACCAATGAGGTCAACTGGACTATTTCGGATTTCCTGGTAGCCGGTGGACTTCTACTCAGTGCTGGTTTTTTGTAAAAATCAAACATTTAACTCTTAAAGTTAATTTATGTCTTTCTTGGAAAAGGCCTATGATGCAGAAACATTCCGGCAGCAGGGACATGCCCTGATTGAGTTGTTGGCCGATCATTTATCTACCGCTTATTCAAAAAATGATCGCCCGGCTTTTCGATGGGAAGATCCGAAGGATGCTTATGAAAAATGGGCGGCTGTGCTGCAGTCTGGTCAGGACTCCATCGAAACGTTTGATCAGGTGGTCCGGGAGAGCGTACAACTGCACCATCCACATTATATGGGGCATCAGATCAGCCCGCCTACACCGATTTCCGCCCTGGCCGGTCTGCTAAGTGATTTTCTCAACAATGGTATGGGGGTATATGAAATGGGTATTCCAGGCACAGCGATTGAAAGGGTAGTGATACGACAGGTGGCCAGTCAGATGGGATTTGGTCCCCAGGCGGAAGGCATTCTAACCTCCGGCGGTACCCTTGCAAACCTTACCGCCCTACTGGCCGCCCGAAGGGCAAAAGCCACGGAAAACGTCTGGCGAGAAGGACATAGCAGAAAGCTGGCCCTCCTGGTCTCGGAAGAAGCTCATTATTGCGTAGACCGGGCCGTACGGATCATGGGCTGGGGCGAAGGCGGAATTGTAAAGGTACCCGTCAATGATCGTTATCAAATGGCTGTTTCAAACCTGGAAAGCAGTTTTCAAATAGCCATAAATGCAGGTTATTCGGTCATCGCAGTGGTAGGATCTGCCTGCTCTACTTCCACAGGTTCTTTTGACGACCTGAATGCATTGGCAGATTTTTGCGCAGAAAAAGGGCTCTGGCTACATGTAGATGGCGCCCATGGTGCAGCCACTACGTATTCGAAAAAATATAAACACCTGGTAGATGGCTTACATCGGGCCGATAGTGTGGTTATGGATTTTCACAAAATGTTACTAACCCCTTCGGTCACAACAGCCCTCATTTTTAAAAGGGCAGATGATAATTACCGGATATTTGCACAGCGCGCCCAATACCTTTGGGAACAGGAAGGCGAACAGGAGTGGTATAATCTTGCCCGGCGGACATTCGAATGCACTAAAACTATGATGAGCCTCAAGGCTTTCATGAACCTCCAGACCGGGACACCAGCCTTATACGATGAATACGTCACCAGAGTAATTGACCTTTCGAAATCTTTTGCGCACTTGATTAAGGAGGATCCGAATTTCGAATTAGCCGTTGAGCCAGACTGTAATATCGTTTGTTTTCGCTATCTGAAGGGAGATTCGGACCTGAATGCATTGAACGAATCCATTCGGGCAAACCTGGTAGAGCTAGGGCAATTCTATATCGTGAAGACCATTCTTCGGGGACAAGTGTACCTGAGGACGACTATCTCGAATCCCTTTACCCGAATAGAGGATTTCAACGAATTATTGGAATCTATAAAAGCGACTCAGCCCGTGATAAGCTAAAAAAAGGGAAAGCGGGTGCTTCAAAACGCCAATGGCAAATCGAAGCACCCGCTTTTTAATTTATTTTCCAACCACTTCGTTGACAATATCTGCTGCTTCCTGCAGGGCAATAGCCGACCGGACGGCGAGGCCGGATTCATCGATCATTTTTTTGGCAAGGTCAGCATTGGTGCCTTGCAGGCGAACGATGATGGGGACATGAATCTCGTCTCCCATATTTTTATAGGCGTCAATAACTCCCTGAGCAACGCGATCACAGCGTACAATTCCTCCGAAGATATTGATGAGGATGGCTTCCACTTTGGGGTCCCGTAAAATAATGCGGAAAGCTTGTTCAACCCGAGCAGCATCAGCTGTACCTCCTACATCCAGGAAGTTGGCTGGTTCCCCACCGGAAAGTTTAATGACGTCCATGGTGGCCATGGCCAGACCGGCACCATTTACCATGCAACCGACATTTCCATCCAGGTTGACAAAATTCAGACCGTGGCTTTGTGCTTCCACCTCCGTTGGGTCTTCTTCTTCCACATCGCGCATTTCTGCCAGGTCTTTATGGCGATAGAGCGCATTGCCATCAAGCGTAACCTTACAATCGACGGCAAGGATACGATCGTCTCCGGTTTTTAAACAAGGGTTAATTTCAAATAAGCTGGCATCCGAACCAACGAAAGCTTTGTACAAACTGGTAATAAAGCGGTTCATCTCTTTGAAAGCCTTTCCGCTCAATCCCAGGTTGAAAGCGACTTTTCGCGCCTGGAAGGGCTGTAGGCCCAGGGCAGGGTCGATCCATTCCTTATGAACCAAATGAGGGGTTTGTTCGGCAACAGTCTCAATATCTACTCCCCCCTCTGTGGAGTAAATGATGACATTGCATTTCTTCTCCCGGTCCAACAAAATGGACACATAGAATTCTTTATTAGCATCGAAATCAGGTGCGTAGGAATCTTCCGTTATGAGTACCTTTCGCACCAGTTTACCGGGGCCTTTCATTCCCCCGGGGGTTTGAGGGGTTTTTAGCATCATTCCTAAAATGTTCCCGGCATGTTCTTTAAGCTCTTCCTCATTTTTGGCCAGCTTTACTCCACCGCCCTTACCACGGCCTCCCGCATGGATCTGCGCTTTGACCACTGCAAATTCGGTTGCCGTTTCTTTCTGCAGCGCTTTAAATGCCTCTACGGCTTCTTCGACCGTGTGAGCTAACTTTCCACGCTGAATGGCAACACCATAACTTTCTAAAAGGGATTTACCCTGGTATTCATGTAGATTCATTGAAGCTTTGAGTTTGAGGTTAAAGGCCAATGCGAACGACTGGATAAGCCGCTTCCTGTAACGGCTCAAAAGTAAGGAATTGCGGCAAATATTCGAGCCGACAGGTAGTTTATTCCCCTTTTTACCAAAGATGAGCCTTTAATCCAAAAGAATTCCCAGCGAAAAAAAGAAGAGGTTGGGCGAATTTTCGCAAAGTAGGTGGTTAATTGGTATTTTTAATCCTACCTGAAAGATAATTGTAGAAATTTCCGTTTTCACCGCCATTTGTAATGGTTACTTTCAAATAATAAGTCTATGGATACCAGCGCACCTACCTCCACAGTATTCGACCCAAAATCGGAAGCCGTTCAAAAGCTTTTACGAAACTTTCGCTCTACCTGGAAGATGCGTTTTTTCTTCCTTCAAAAATTACCGACTTTGCTTCACTGGCGGGCCAGAATAGAGGAGG
Organism: uncultured Saprospiraceae bacterium; assembly: GCA_964479625.1. GTDB lineage: Bacteria > Bacteroidota > Bacteroidia > Chitinophagales > Saprospiraceae > CAYZMS01. Next base: position 27,755 of record CAYZMS010000032.1, on the reverse strand, counting down.
TGAGTGTTGACCGGTCTTCGGTAAGCCTTCCTATGGGGTGGCGCACCCAAAACCCTTTCAAATCTATTTATTTTGCTGCCCAGGCAGGGGTTGGAGAGCTATCAACGGGAATGCTGGCCATGTTGGCCATGGCTGGCCAGCCTAAGGTTTCCATGCTCGTTACCCACCTTGAGGCCGACTTTACCAAAAAGGCCGTTTCCCGCACTACCTTCATCTGTGAAGACGGGCCTAAGTTTCAGGAAGTGATCCAACGAGCCATTGATACCGGGAAACCCCAAACCTTTGTTGCCACCACTATTGGTCGCCAGGCTGATGGGGCTGAGGTCAGCAGGATCTATGTGACCTGGTCCTTTAAAAGAAAATCGTGAATTCGAAATTAAATAAGGCTCGCCCCTGCAAAAGCGGCATACTCCAGGAAGAACAGTACCCAGATAAACTGGTAATATTGCCGGACAGAAGAGATCTGTTGAAGTTGAACCCTGCTGTTGACCACCCAGAGTAGTAGCAGAAAAATGAGATGTGCTCCTGCCAAAATCCTGAAACCGGGTTGAGGAGCAGCAGTCAAAGCAATAAAAATAATAATAAGATAAGCTGCACTAATCAATCCATTGCCCATTAAAAAAACCCGCTTGGGGCCCAGCCGAATGCTCAGGGTCTTAATTTTATGGGCGGCGTCACCGATCATGTCGGGGATATCCTTAAACCAGGCAATGACAATACTGTAAATAAATATGACCCCAGTGAGCAGGTACACCAAAAGCGGGATGTCGTACCGACCGTTCATGTAGGAATGAAAGTGAAGAAACAACAGCAGGTTTACGATCAATCCACGCACCGCAATGATGCAGAAGGCGGCCCAGAAGGTAAATCGTTTCAAACGCACAGGAGGAAGAGAGTAGGCTGTTCCTAACAGTAAGCTCAAAATGACCGTGAGAAGCAAAAAGGGGCCGGTCAGTACAGCTGTCAGTAAAGCCGTAGCTACGGAAAGCCCCAATATCCAGCGCACGATTTTAGGGGTGTAGGCTCCGGAAGCCAGTGGCAGGTAGGGTTTGTTGATCTTATCGATTTCGATATCTGTCAATTGATTGAGCCCGACGATAAAAATGTTTGCCCCAAAACAGGCCAGCCAACTCATGGCTAGTAAGTCAAAATGCCATGCTCCGGTCTCCGAATAAGAAAACGTCAATAAGTATAAAGCTAACACACTGAAAGTGGTTCCGATCACCGTATGCGGCCTTGAAAACCAAATGAATAACCCTAACTGTTTCATGCCCTTGGTTTTGTAGCCCGGATAAGCCCGTATTCGATCAGCCCCCGGCGGTAACCCTCCACCATATACCGCATGGCCCAGGCTCCTTTAATCGTCGGCAATCCCGCCTGAAGTAACCCTGCTAGACTTTTGAAACTGAAAGTGGACCGAATTACCGCCTGCCAAAAAGGGGTTACCTGATCAGTCCAGTCAGCGGTTTCAATATTTGTGAAATTGTGCTCAGTTAGCTTTTTCTTATACTCAGTTAAAGAAATCATTGGGGGCAAATGAAAAAGATCATAAATACGGTTTAATAGGTGAAGCTCACGAGAGGAAAGGGTAGGAGGGGTTTTTCGGATACACCAGGTAGCCATTAGAAGAGTCCCCCCCGGGCGAAGCAGTTTTAAGAAGCGCTGCAGCATTTCGTCTTTTTGAGCAATATGCTCTCCACTTTCCATGGACCAGATCAGGTCGAATGCCTTTTTTTCAAAGGGAAATTGCAGGAGGTCCCCGGTTTCGAAAGTATTGAAGCTTTCCAGTCGCTCCGCTTTACTTAGATCTTTTGCCCGCTGGGCCTGGATGGGGCTCAGGGTAATGCCCGTAACCTGTGCATCAAATTTTTTTGAAAGATAGCGGCTACTGCCACCGACGCCGCATCCGGCATCCAAAATATTATCTACCTGCTTTACTTTTCCCCAGCGGAGTAAGGCTTCGATCATTTCAATTTGAGCCTCCCGGTGGGAAATTGAACGATTGCGATTGGGAGGGTAAAGCCCATGGTGCATATGCTCGCCCCAAACGTTCATCCACAGCGGAGTGGAGCGATCGTAAAAATGGGCGATACGCTCGTTCAATTTGAGGTGTTTCATATCAGAAAATCAGATTTAGCAGGATGATCAATAAAAGGATCCCCAGGAGCGTCAGGACCACAGATTGCTCGCGGGTTAGGGGTTGGCGATCGGGGTCGCCACGAAGAAAAGCCATGAGGTATCCCCATAGGGCTGTCGGAATAAACACAAAGCCCGCCAGGGAACCGATCAATACCCGCCAGATAAACCGAAAACGATCAGCCAGAGTCACTTTTTTCGGCTCAGCTTCCAGTTCAACTAATGGAGGGGCCTGTTGGGTACCGGTACTTTGCTTCGGTTTAGTGCCGACTATGGCCAGTCCGTATTCGTGGTTTCCTTTAAACCAATGCGGGCGAATGTATTCGATCTGAATATCCTGGAAACCGGCTTCCTCATACCACTTTCGGTATTCCGTTTCTTCCGGGAACAGCATCCAGGCGTCTGCAAAGAAGCGCCCAAGTGGATTTTTGGGTTTTAGAGGACCAACGAGCAGGGCTTTTCCTCCCGCTTTGATGACCCGAAAGGCTTCCCGTATACCCTTGTCGGGCTGGGGCCAATACTCGATACTACCCGCAGAAACATAGCGGTCGAAGGAATGGTCAGGCACAGGCAGGTTTTCAGCATCCCCTAGTAAAAAGTGGCACCCCTGTAGGTCCGGTTTCTTTTTGGCTTTTGCCATTTGATGAGGGCTCTGGTCTACACAGGTAACCTGCTCTGGGGGAATGAATTGCACAATGCCCTGGGTAGTGAAACCGGTTCCGGAGCCAACATCAATGACCGTCAAAGGATTGGCTTCATCCAGGTCGGCCAGGTGAAGCGATTGTTCCCGCATTGGTTCTGTCCAAAATAGAGGGTTCACCAACTTATCGTAAAATTGGGAGAGGTAACTGTAAAACCAGTACGCTTCCCGTTTGTGTTGCATTAATTGCATAATAGGAGTTTTTAGAGTTGTTGGGCAAGCGGTTCAACGACTTCGTGATCAATGGTAGTGACCGGACAAATATCCTCACAGACCATACAGGCGATATCACAAGGACGGTCCACCGCAATGGTGTCAAAAGCACTGATAAATGGCTCGGGCTGGGGGCATACCGCTACACATGCACCGCAATTGATACAAGCATTCCAGCCGATCTTGAATAAAACAGCTTGCTTTTCTGGCATGATCTAAATCTTTTTGTATTCAGATTCCGGGTGAAAATAATCAGACATGGCGGCATACAGTTGTCGATCGCGAACAGCAAGATCTTTTTCCAGAAAAATCCCGGATTTCAGATCATATAGTTTCCACATTTTGTTACCAAGAGCTTCTAGCCAGTCTTCTTGGTACCCTTTCAGGTAGTTAGCCGTTGTCGGCTTTTCTTCATGAAGCAGGCCAGCTAGAAAGCGGGCCGCGATGGCCCCTCCGCTTAAGGCTGTGTGGATTCCCCCTCCCGTTATGGGGTTTACCTGGCGGGCGGCATCTCCCACAAGAATTAGCTGATCGGCGTATTGTGTTTTCAGGGGAGCTGCAAGAGGGACACCACCACCTTGCACCTCCAGAATTTTTGCCGATCGGAACCTATCCCGGAAAAAGGAAGTTTGCAAAAACTGATCCAGGTGCCATTGGGCATTTTGTGAGGTCATGGTGCGAATTACACCAAGCCCGATCTCGGCATATCCGTATCCTTTAGGGAATACCCAGGCGTAACCACCAGGCGCCCATTGGTGTCCGGTGATGATCTCCAGTAAACCCTCCGTTTCGACCTGATCCACAATGACCTGCAAACAACTGGCCAGTTCGGTCATTTTTATATGCGTACGTAACCCTGCCCATTTTCCCGCTACAGACTGTAGGCCATCCGCACCCACTACTGCCCGGGCAGTGACCGAAAACTTACGATTGTATTCTTGCAGGTCGATTCGGCAATGGTAGTCGTCTATTGGTTGATAGCCCTGAGCTTCTGTTTTGAGACGCACTTCGGTTCCCGCACGTTCCGCCTGAGTGAACAGGTAACGGTCAAACCGACGACGGTCCACGACATAGCCCAGCGCCTTTTTACCAGGAGCTTCGCCATATTCTTCGCCTTTCAGCTGGCGATAATCTATTCGGGTCAGCTTTCCGGTTTGATCATAAATTCCGAAACCATAGATAGGCTCGTGTATGAACTCTTCATTGGGCGAAATGCCGACTTCTTCAAGGGCATGTCGACTGACCGCTCCCGAACATTGAATGGGAGCGCCCAATTCCTGGCGTTTATCGATCAACAGTACTCGAAGTCCAAGCTTCGAGGCAATCCTTGCAGTGGTGCTGCCAGCAGGGCCGGCACCAACTACAACAAGGTGGTAGTCTGTGGAGGTCATAGAAATGGTGGTAAAATTAAAAGGTAGGGATTTTTTTATTTTCTCGTTCTAAATACAATACTTAATTTCGTCTGCTTGTTCACTTCCAAATGGTTATTCAAATAATATGGGCTCGGCTATTCTGTATTACCTATTATTGAAACCACTGTCGTTCCTACCTTTGTGGGTCTTATACCGTTTGTCTGATGTTTTGTACCTCCTGATTTTTTTTATTTTTCCCTATAGAAAAAAGGTAGTGCGAAAAAATCTTCGAAACAGCTTTCCCGATAAAAGCACAAAAGAATTAAAGAGCCTTGAACGAAAATTCTACCGACACTTTTGCGACGTCATAGTTGAAAGTGTTAAGGTTTTCTCTATTGCGGAAAAAGAAGTGATCAAACGTTGCCGTTTTACTAATTCCGAAATTGTCCAAGACTATTTTGAAAAAGGGCAAAGTCTGATCGCGGTAGCCAGCCATTATGCAAACTGGGAACTGGCGGCCCTCGCTTCTAACCTTCAGGTAGATTTTCAATGTGTGGCGATCTATGCTCCGCTGAAGAATAAATTTTTTAATAAAAAATTAAAAGCTTCAAGAGGCCGGCTAGGGCTTCAGTTATTGGCCAAAAAGGAACTTCCGGAGTATATGGAAGGTCAGTTTGATTGGCCTATAGGGTTGATCTTTGCCGCTGATCAAAGCCCTCCCAGGCATGCGAAAACTATTCATTGGACTACCTTTCTGAATCAACCTACTGCTTTTTTTCTCGGTGCAGAGCGTTATGCCAAACAGATGAATTGGCCGGTTCTTTTCTTTTACGTTCGAAAAATAAAAAGGGGGTACTACGAGTTTACCGGGACCTTTGTGGAAGAACAAGTGCTGGAAAGCCAGGAAGGAGCGATAACCGAAGGGCACGTTCGAATGTTAGAAGCATTGATCATGGAAAACCCGGAATATTGGTTGTGGACACATAACCGCTGGAAACGACCCCCCCCTGTACAAACTAAAACGGAGTAAACCATCTATGGGTGCAGCTATTGCTTATTTTCTATTTCTAAAACCACTTTCCTTTCTGCCATTCTGGATCCTTTACCGGCTATCGGATATTTTGTACCTGATCGTACTGTATTTAGTTCCATACCGAAAAAAGGTAGTGTTGTCCAATCTTCGGAACAGTTTTTCGGAAAAGGATGAACGAGCAATTAAATTGCTTCAACGAAAATTTTACCGACATTTTTGTGATGTGATCGTAGAAAGCATCAAAATGTTCAGTATTACGAAAAAGGAGGTCATTCGACGTTGTCGACTTACGAATCCCGAGTTGTTGAAACCGTTTTATGAGGCCGGCCAGCATCTGGTGATTGTGGCGGGTCATTATGCAAACTGGGAGTTGGCGGCGGTTGGTTTTGACCTTCAAACGGCGCATCAGAGCGTTGGCATTTATGCTCCTTTAAAAAACCGGTTTTTCAACCAGCGTATTTATACTTCCAGAAGCCGGCTGGGCATGGAACTAGTGGCCAAACAAAACCTTCGGTCATTTCTGGGATCGCTTCCCAAAGAACCGATCGGACTTCTTTTTGCCAGTGATCAAAGTCCACCAAAGAAAGCTCCAACGGTTTATTGGACCACTTTTTTGAACCAGCCGACAGCTGTTTTCCTGGGGGCTGAGCGACATGCCAAAGAACTGAATTGGCCGGTGATTTTTTTCTACGTGCGAAAAGTAAAAAGGGGGTATTTCGAATTTACAGGAGAGATAGTGGAGCAAAATCCCCGGAAAACCGCTGATGGCGAAATAACCGAGCGGCATGTTCAAATGCTAGATGCCCTGATTCGGGAACATCCGGAATACTGGTTGTGGACACACAAGCGTTGGAAACGAACACCTCCTGCCAACTTGCAGCTTCCCTACCTGCAAAAAAAGTAGGTCTTCCTTTCGTTTAACCTTTTTTAACCTAAAACCGAACAACCTTTGCCTTTTATCTCAGTCAAAAGGGAATAACTAAAACAAAATGACCATGAGAAAAGGAATCATTGCAATTTTTGTTCTGCTTTTAGGTGGAACTGTCTCTGCTATTGCACAAGATCAATCCACTCCCCAGGAAAGCCGCTCACCGCGGGATGGCAGGGAAAGACTGGCCAGGATTACAGAAATGCTGGAGTTGACAGAAGACCAGCAGGTGGCTATTCAACAGGTGTTTGATTCAACCAGGACTCAATTAGATAAATTACGGACTGCGGACCTAAGCCGGGAAGAGAAACTGAACCAGATGGAGGTCTTTTTGAAAGCTCAAAATGAAACCATCACTGGCTTGCTAACTGAAGAGCAGGCAAAGGAATGGGCTGAAATGAAGGAGAAGGCCCGAAATCGCCGTCATAATCGCAAAGGCAGTGGCCAATAGGCAAAAAGGCGGCTGATCTTGACTCGGCTGCCTTTTTATTTTGATTAAATGTTAAGCATAGTTTAAAAATTTGTTAACTTGGCGTAGACATAAATAAAGTCTGTGTTTTCCCCCTGAAAACCATATCAGATTTTTCAAGTCGCGCCTATGTTTAAATTGTTACTCTTTGCTATCGTATCATTAGTCTTAACGGTAGATCTCTTTAGCCAGGATCTTTCCGACCTTGAGGGGGAATGGCTCTCTCCCTTGTTTGAGGAGCCCGAACCCTCGGAGCAGATTGATCTTTTTTTAGACGATTATCCACCAGGTTCTTTTGATAGTTGTCAATTGCGTCGCTGGCGGATTCGATCCGGAGGGGAAATGCAGGCTTCTATATTAGATCTATGCGGCTCTACGCCGATAGAGGCCAGCGATTATCGCACTGCTAAAATCCAGATAAAGGAAAAGCAGGCAGCTTTGTATTTAGCCGTTTTTTCTGATCACCGGGAAATCATTTGCTATCAGATTACGGATTACCAGGTCTGGCTCAATCCGGAAACGGGTAAGGAAGAAAAACATTTAACTCTTGTAGCACTCCGGTCTCACCCTACCTATAATTTGGTTGGATTGTAGCTAGGGTAGGTAATCAAAAGTTGGGGCAATACAGGAAATTAACTGTGCCGCCCCCACTTCAACCTCTTTTTATTGGTATTCTGGCTTTAGCCAATTCTTAAAGGTCTTTTCCACTTTCTTAACCTTTGGGCGACTTACGTTCGCAACGTATGATTGGTAAGGATGTAATTCGTAAAAATTTTGATGATAGCCTTCAGCTAACCAAAACTGCTCATAAGCATTCAGTTCGGTTACAATGGGCTTATAGAAGGTTCCCTGCTTATTCAGTTCCTCTATATAGCTTTGTGCAGTGGCTTTCTGCTCTTCATTGTGATAGAAAATAGCAGACCTGTACTGGGGGCCGATATCCGGGCCCTGGCGATTTGGAGTGGTAGGATCGTGTCCGACAAAGAAAACCTCCAGGAGTTGCTCATAAGTAATCACCTCTGGGTCATACCAAATGAAAACGGATTCTGCATGCCCGGTTTTGCCTGTACCTACTTCCTTGTAAGTGGGGTATTTAATTTCACCTCCGGTGTGGCCGCTTACCACGTCATGGACGCCCATAATGCGTTCGAATTGTGCTTCGGTACACCAGAAGCACCCACCTGCGAAGGTAGCTACTTTGTATTCAGTGTAATCACGTCCTTCGAGGTATTCCTCAACAGATAGTACTTCGTATTCGCCAGGGACTCTCGCTCCCATGGCATCCATTGTTTTTTCGGATTGGGTTTTTTCAGTTTCGGATTGAGCCTGATTACAGGTGGAAACTAAAAAAAGGCTAGCGGCTAAAATTAAGGTTTTCATCATTATTATTTTTTCGCAAAACACTTCTGAACCTACGGTGGTTTAAGGCTGATTAACGCATTAAAGGTTTGGTAACAGAGCAATAGGAACGCCTGAATGGGAACAGCGTCCCCATTTACAATTAACTAAATTATTTCTAGCCCCAATGGCACCCAAGACTAATCGAAATCTTGGCTTAAATTTGTTATTTCGCTGGACTGAACGCTATCTTACTTTTACAAAAACTGCTGTTGATATTGTTTGTTTCCTTAGCTATTTGGGTAACTGAATTAATGCAGCTCCAGCTGTAAACACAAAGCATGAAAAAGCAAATCAGAGTATTTAAATTTGGAGGTTCTTCCTTAAAAACTGCAGAAGCGGTTCGAAATGTCGGCTCTATCTTGCAATCGTACCGGGAAGAGCGTTTATTGATCGTAGTTTCTGCCATGGCAAAAACTACCGACGCAATGGAAAAAGTCGTTCAGGCACATGCCCGACAGGATGGTTCGGCCCCGGAATTGTTGATGCAGGTCAAGCAATGGCATGTAGAGCTCACCAGAGAATTATTCGAATCTACTGATCATCCCGTGTTCTCCACTATTAATGATGCCTTTGTTGAAGCAGACTGGATATTGGATGAGCCCCCACATGACAACTATGATTTTATGTATGACCAATTGGTGCCTATTGGTGAGTTGGTCTCCTCTCATATTGTTAGTGCCTATTTGAACAAATGTTCCTTACCCACCCATTGGCTGGATGCCAGAGACGTTATTCTCACGGATGACATCTTTCGGGAAGGATGGGTCCAATGGGAAGAAACCCAGCAAAGATGTGATCAATATGCTTTGCCGCTTCTGGAAAAAGGGGGCTTTGTACTAACTCAGGGCTTTATTGGAACAACACAGGAAAATTTTACCATTACATTGGGAAGAGAAGGCTCAGATTATACGGCAGCCATTTTTTCCTTTTGCCTGGACGCAGAAGATATGACCATTTGGAAAGACGTACCAGGGGTCCTGACCGCCGATCCCCGAAAATTCGATAATGCCTCCAAACTCGATCGCCTTTCTTATCGGGAAGCCATTGAAATGACCTATTACGGGGCCAAGGTGATTCACCCCAAAACCATCAAACCCCTTCAAAACAAAAGCATCCCTCTTTATGTGAAATCGTTTATTGAGCCCGAAGGGGAGGGGACGTATATTTCCGATGATGTGGAGGATGCCTACCCTCCTATGGTGGCTATTGAAACAGATCAGGCACTTCTACAGATCTCTACAAGAGATTTCTCTTTTGTAGCGGAACATCACATGAGCCGGATTTTCAATCATATAGCCGAATTACGACTACAGGTGAACATGATGCAAAATACGGCTATTAGCTTCAATATCTGTGTAAATGACATAGATGACAAGGTCCAACGTTTAGCAGTCATGTTGGAGGATGACTTTAAAGTAATGATCGACAGCGGCCTGGAATTGCTTACCATCCGTCATTACCTGCCGGAGGTGTTAGACCGGCTCCGGGCAGGGAAAATGGTTTTATTGGAGGAGCGCATTCGGGGGACTGTTCAAATTGTGACCAAGGATGTACCAATGCTGACGAGAAAACCGCAGCATGGCTGAACTACTTACCGCTTTGCATTCCTTTCTGGAGCGCCACTGGCAAGTGGCTCCTCACCGGCATCGGTTCTTGCTTGCGGTCAGCGGTGGCAAGGACTCTGTGGTGCTGTTACATTTTTTACACCATTTAGGTTGGGATCTGGGGGTCGCCCATGCCAACTTTCAGTTGCGGGATGCGGAGTCGGATGAGGATGAAGGCTTCGTAAGGAACTTAGCACATGAGTTTAACCTGCCTTGTTTCTCAGAGAGCTTTAGCACAAAAACCTTTGCGGAGCGAGAAGGTGTTGGAATACAGGAAGCAGCCAGAGCCCTGAGGTACGATTGGTTGGAGAAAATTGCTACAGATCATGGATTTGATTGGGTGGTGACCGCTCATCACCGGGATGATAGTATTGAAACCCTGCTTTTTAATTTTCTCAGAGGAAGTGGCCTGCTTGGACTGACGGGTATTCCTGAACGGAATGGCAGCGTTATCCGCCCGCTGATCTTGGCCCCTTCCACTGCTTTGGATGCCTATTACCGTAAACATCGGTTGGAGCACAGGGAGGATAGCAGTAATGCCACAGATGCGTATACCCGAAATAGGATCCGCCACCAGCTTGTCCCGCTTTTAAAAACCTTAAACCCCACTTTTCCCGCAAACCTGGAAATCAATCGAAGGCATTTTGTGGAAGCCCTTGCCATGCAGCAATGGGCCTCGAACATCCTCTGGGACCGTTGGGTAAAGCAAGAAAATGGGCGGTATTTTCTGGAATTTACCCCCTTTAAAGAACACAAAGGGTTTGCCCGGACCCTATTATTCGAATGGTTAAGCCCTTTTGGGTTTAAACCGGGGCAATTATCCGATATTTTGAAAAGCTTGGACCGGCAGGCGGGAAGTCGGTTTTTTTCCCCTTCCTATGAATTGTTGGCTGACCGGGAAACTTTTATACTTCAGGAACGTACACAAGGGGGTTTTTATCCGGTACTCGTCCATGCAGGGGGGGAATCTATTGAATTCCAGGAAGGTAAAAGGCTAAGCCAACGTTTAGTAGAAGCTCCCGAACCCTTCGATACCACCAAAGATCGAATACTGGTCAATGCAGAACTGTTGCAGTTCCCATTAACGCTTAGACCCTGGCAACAGGGAGACTGGTTTTGTCCCTTTGGGATGGAAGGCAAGCGAAAAAAGCTTCAGGACTTTTATTCGGATTTAAAATTGAATCGCTTTGAAAAAGAAAATATTCCGCTTTTAATTAACGGAGATGGTGCCATCATTTGGGTGGTTGGATTTCGACTGGATCACCGTTTTCGAATTCAAACCGATACAAAAAGAGTAGTGGAATACCGTTTACAAGATCAGGCTGTCAGGTGATTTTTTTAATTTCGAAATTACAGATAGCAACAAGTGGCAATTTTAAAAAAATTACAACGTTAATTAATGCAGTCATTATCATAATCTCAAGCGGGTAATCCAGTTTACCCGACTTTAAAAGGAAAACAGGCCTCATGAACTACTCACAATGTTGGGCATTGCCCCTGTTATTGGTAATCAGCATTTTTGGAAGTGTCCATGCACAGGAAGTAGCCCCTAGGCAGCAAGCCTTAATCACCAAAAGGACTGCTACCTGGTGCACCATTTGTGGCTTGGAATCCTGGGATACCTACAAAGGTATAGTGGAAACACTTCAGGACCGCAGCCTGGTCATTGCAGCTCATGAAAGCCGCAGCAGTGACCTGTATGCTCCTGTTGGAGAAGCCCTGATAGACAATTTCGAAGCTTCCTTTGGGCAACCTTTTTACTATTTTAACGAGGAAATAATCGGTCGGGGGGATCAATCGACCGCCGATTCTATTATTGCAAGGGTTGAAAGGGCCGAAGCCCAGTTTCCCCTTGCTCAATCGGCGCTGGAAGCCTTCTATGATCCCGCTCTCGATAAATTATATATTGAAACTGCCCTGGAATTTTTTCAGGATACCAGTGGGACTTACCACATGGGGGTTTACCTTATCCGGGGAAATTATGTAGGGCCTCAAGCCAATAGGGGCAGCCAGGCGGAGCATAAGCACGTTTTGCACAGTTCTTTCACCGGTCTGCCTTTCGGGCCGGAATTACTAAGTGGTCAGATCGCGGTAGGCGACCGGTGGTCGGGAGCTGTTGAGATGTTCCTTCCGGAGGAGATCGATACTGCTGATGTTATGATCGCTGCCATTATCTGGAAAGCGGCAGGCGAACGATTTGAATACGTGAATAGTAACTTCACCTATGACCTGCAACCACTGATGGCCAATTCAGTTTCTGAAACCACTCTGGCCAATGCAATGATCGTTCGTAATAACCCTACTCCCGACCAGGCGGTCCTCGAATTGCGTCTTCCAGAATCACTTCCAGATGCCGAGGTGGCTCTTTTCGATCTTTCGGGAAAGAAATTGAGCACCATCCATAGGGGAGGGCTTGCTGAGGGAGATCATACTTTCACTGTTTCGGTAAAGAATTATCCCGAGGGAACCTACCTTCTGAGATTGCAGACCCCCAAGGCTATTGCCAGCCGGATGTTGGTCCATCTTTCGAGCGATTAGCTCCGCTGAAAGTCATCAGGCGATCTTTGACTGCTTAGCATTAAAGCTCGGACCTTAATGATAGATTATACCCCATATCATGCTGAACTTCGCCTAAAGACCGAACAGGAACAACGCTTGATCTGGGACGAGCTGCGGCGTAAATGGTTGGTACTACAGCCGGAGGAAATGGTTCGGCAACTCCTTGTTCAATACCTGATTCGTAACTGTGGTTATAATCGCAACCGGATGCAAATTGAGCGTGGGGTAAAGGTAAATCAGAGGCAAGGCAGGTTCGATCTTTTGGTGCTCGGTCCTCAATTACTGCCCTTCCTGTTGGTCGAATGCAAAGCCCCCACCATTATGCTGACTGATGATACCCTGCGACAAGCTGCACGATACAACTTAAACTATCAAGCTCCCTTTCTGGCGGTGACAAATGGGCACACCACCCTGATCTGCCAGTTGGATCACGAAACGGGGAGTTTTGCCTTTCAGGATGCCTTTCCGGATTACCCGCCTGAACTGCAGGGCTCATAATGGTGGTACCTACCTGCCCATAGACTCCAGGAGTTTCGCATTTTTCCTGCTGAGGAAGGGTATGCTGGTAAATATTTGATACATATCACTATCCTGGTCATTAAAGTATAGTTTCCCGTAACTCACCTGAAGCGTGATCGCCTCGAAAAAAACATACCCCAGGCTAACTCCTGCTCCTAATTGGTTGATTGGGTCACTGGTTTCCTCTCCGTCTAATGAAGTTACTCCCCCATATTGGTATTGGAAATTTAAGGTTCCATAAAATGCCGGAGTAAGGTACTTGGAAAAGTGAGTCTCCAGAAGACCCAGAAGGGCTTGCGATTTTTCGTCCCCTAAGAGTGGATCGTTATTTTTGCTAAAAAAATAAACGCTTGGAGTTACCTCCCAGGTGGCGGGCCGTTCCAGGTTTTTATTTAATGGAATTACCATAGGTAACCCAAAGCGAAAACCCCAACGATTCGCTCCAAGGTTGATTACTCTTTCTGAATCATAGAGGCCGACGGGCATGTTGACTGCCGCTAACCCGTAAATTTGAAATTTAGGTTCCCATTGAGCAAATTCAGCAATATTAAGAGCGGGAGTATTGTTGTTTAGTCCAACCCGGAAGGTGAAGTTTAAATCTAACCAGCCATTTCTGTCCACTCCGAGGAATTCCATTCCGAAAGCGCTAAGGTCTCCCGAAATCGTGCCATAGCCAGGGGCAACCCATGCTTGGGCAAAGCGATTCCCGATTCGGAAATTTTGGATAATGATCATGGAATAGGTGTTCAGCTTGAGACTACCACCGTCAAAAACTATATCCTGTGAGGGGGTATAATTAGCCTCCATGTGGCTGTATAAAGGCAAGGCCAGAGTTAAGCCCGTAGGACCAAGAGGCATGGCAAGAGGGCCATCTCCCTGGGCATAGGAAAATTTGGCCCCGAGGCTCAGAAAGAGAAATAAGCAAAGGACTTGGGTTGGTATTCTCATGGTTAAGCTTTTTGGTGTTTTAAAGGCTTGTCTGTCATAGGATAACCATCCCTTAGGAATTCCATACGGTCAGGCCACTCCGGCCTGCTCGTCCTTGTCCTCAACAAGTAGCGTGAGTAAACCGGAGATGATAAGGGAAACCCCACCGATGATCAATGCAAAAATAAAGGCACCTCCAAAAAACTGAGTGATCAGAAAGCCCAATATGCTTGCGGCAATGATCTGCGGAATTACGATGAAGAAGTTGAAAATCCCCATATAGTAGCCCATTTTATCAGCCGGTATGGAAGAAGTTAGGATGGCATAGGGCATAGATAGAATACTCGCCCAGGCAATACCTACTCCGACCATAGAAAGTAACAACCAGTTAGGATTTCCAATAAAATAAAAGGAGATGAGCCCTAAGCCCCCCAAACTAAGAGCGATAAGATGGACTACCCGCCTGGGGACAAATTTATTCAGGTAGGGCAGTCCGAAAGCCGCCACGGCAGCTACTCCGTTATAGACTGCAAAAAGAACCGCCACCCAATCAGCACCCTCGTTATAAATTGGGCTTTGGGGGTCTGTGGAACCATAAATATGAGCGGTAACCGCAGAAGTGCTGTAGATCCACATGGCAAACAAGGCAAACCAGGAAAAAAACTGGACGAAAGCCAGTTGTACCATGGTCTTTGGCATATTCTGGAAATCACGTACGATCTGGACAAACCCCAGTTCGTAATGCCCCTGTTGCATTAAGAGTGCTCCAATTACATAGGCCAGGCCAAATAATCCAAACACTCCGGCGAAAACATAAAGCTGAGGTTCGAATTGGCTGAGGTAGAACCAGCTTGCAAAAGCTCCCCCAACAAGCAGGAGCAGAACTCCCCGTATTAGATATTGCCGGGGGGGTGATTTAGCGATCCCTGGTTCGTTAGTTGCTGCAGGTGCAATGGTATTTTCCGGCTCGGGTGGATATTCCTTAGTGGTGAAAACAGTCCACATTACCGCAGTAAAAAAGGCAAAAGCGCCCACATAGAAGGACCAGCGAACCGAGTCGGGGATCTGTCCTTCCGGAGCCGTATTGGGCACATTCAACCAATTGGTAAACACCCAGGGTAATACAGAGGCAATCACAGAACCCAGGCCTATAAAAAAACTCTGCATTGCAAAACCGCGGGTGCGTTGCTCAGGGGGCAGCATATCCCCGACAAAGGCCCGAAAGGGTTCCATACTAATATTGATGGATGCATCCATGATCCAGAGCATACCGATGGCCACCCACAAATAGGGAGAGTTGGGCATGAACAGGAGAGCAGCGGTAGCCAGGATGGCCCCGATGGCAAAAAAAGGACGCCTGCGCCCCCAGCGCGGGTGCCAGGTCCGATCACTTAGGTATCCGATGATCGGTTGGACGATCAAACCGGTAACGGGAGCAGCCAGCCAGTAAAAAGCCAGGTTTTCTGTAGAGGCGCCCAGGGTTTCGAAAATCCGGCTGGTGTTGGCGTTTTGCAGGGCAAACCCGAATTGAATGCCCAAAAAACCAAAGCTCATATTCCATATTTGCCAAAAGGATAAACGAGGCTTGGCAGAATGCAGAGAAATAATACTCATGTTCTTTATTTATTTGACCAAAGCCTAAAATACTACTTGCTTCCAAACCGCTGCATAAAAATTTCATTTTCTATCGCGCCAAACCCCTTTCACCATGCGTATTTTCCCATTGATGTCTTTCTGGAGAGTTACCTTTGCAAAGCCGTAACTCTTTAAGAGATCTCCAACTTTCTCCGCATTTCGTTCATTACATTCGAAATAAAGGCTACCTCCGGCTACCAGTTTTTCCCGGGCAAAGCGGGAGATGGTATCATAAAATAATAGCGGGGCATGCTCAGGCGTGAACAAAGCGATTTCAGGCTCAAAGTCTAAAACCGAAGCTCCCATTATTCCCTGTTCAGAAGGTGGGATATAAGGGGGATTGCTGACAATGCATTCGAATTCCGACATCTCTACCCAATTGGAAGGTTCCAGGATGTCCAAAATAAGAAAGGTGATGTTTGTTTGATGGCGTTTGGCATTGGATTTGGCTACTTCGAGAGCAGAGGGGCTAATGTCCAGTGCCCAGACCTTCCATTCTGGGCGGTTCCTTTTTAAGCTGATGGGTATACAACCGCTGCCTGTCCCGATATCCAGCACTTTCAATTCGGATCTTTCCGGATGATCTTCTAGCATCCATGCTATCAGTTCTTCTGTTTCCATTCTTGGGATCAAGACTGCGGGGTTGACAAAAAAATTCAGTTCGAAAAAGCGGGCGGATCCCAGGATATATTGAATGGGTTTGCCGCTGGGAATTGCTGAAAGGATCGCGTTCAACCTGGCCAGTTCTCCTTTGGAAAAAGACCGTTCCGGAAAAGGGCGTTTCAGATGAAAGGCATCTTCCAGAATGATCCGGACCAGACTTTGGGCTTCTCCCTCATCGTAGTAATTCGAAAGTACTTTGAACAGGCGTGAACTTGCTTCTTGAATGGTCAAAGGATAGTTTTTTAAATTTGATGGCTTATGCTTCTCTGCTGGCACTTTTCTGATCAAATTTATAAAAATGCCCCTGATCTCTGTCACTGATTACCGACCGCCCCTTTTATTTCGTAACCCTCATTTTCATACCATTTACCCGACGCTATTTCGAAAGGTAGAGGTAGATTATCAGCGGGAACGTGTGCAAACTCCTGATGGAGATTTTCTGGACCTCGATTGGAGTACGGTCGGGGGTGCGCGCCTGGTCATTGTACTCCATGGTTTAGAGGGAAGCGCAGCCGGAGCCTATATTAAGGGAATGATCCGTTACTTTAACCGCCGTGGCTGGGATGGGTTAGGCTTTAATTTCAGGGGCTGTAGTGGAACGCCCAACAGGAAATTAAAAACTTACCACATGGCCGCTTACGAAGATATTGATTGGTTGGTCAACTTCCTGATAGAGCGTGATCAATATCGAAATATTGCCCTGGTCGGTTTCAGTTTGGGAGGCAATGTGCTGATGAATTATTTTGGCCGCATGGGAGCTGCCATACCTGAGCCGGTGGATGGAGCGGTTGCTTTATCCACCCCCTGTTACATTCCTACCGCCAATGAACGACTTAGACGTTGGGATAACCGGCTGTATACTTATCGCTTCGAACGGGAACTGAATCGGAAAAAAGCGGAAAAGCTAAAACAATTTCCGGGTCAACTACCTGTAGGAGCGGAGCGCTATGCGGGTTTTTTCGACTTCGATAATTGGTATACTGCCCCGGCCCACGGTTTCGAAAATGCCCGGGATTATTGGGAAAGAGCCAGCGGCCGACAATATATACCGGGCATTCGAAAACCCTTTTTATTGATCAATGCCGGGGACGATACCTTCCTTAGCCCGGAATGTTACCCGGAGCAGGAAGCCCACTCCCTGGAGAACTTTTATTTATGCATGCCCCCGTATGGAGGGCATGCCGGGTTTTATCTGCCCAACCAAAGGGGGGAGTACTGGTCGGAGCAAAAGACCTTTGAGTTTTTAAGGTCGGTAAGCAGGGGGCTGGCCTGAGATGGTCTAGATCCTGCTCTAATTAATAAAGGCCGGATCTGCATTAAGGGTAAGCCGGTCACTACTTAAAAGGCGCTTACGCAGGCCACTAGTTTTGGGTATTTCATATTCGAAATAATACCGACAACTCAGCAGTTTGCCTTGATAGAAATCATATTCAGGTCCTTCATCTACTTTAGCTAGTGCTTTTTCAGCCGTTACTGCTTGTTTTAACCACAACCAACCAACGACCAATATGCCGAAATACTCCAGATAGAGAGTAGCGTCAGCGGTAAAGACCTCCGGTTTTTCCGTTTTTGCCAGGCCGATCAGGTGCATGGTCACTTCCTGAAGGCCACCACCGACTTTCATCAACTGCTCAGCCCAGGTTTTAGTCGTTTCGGAGGCCATGGCAGGTCGGATAGTCTTTTGAACCTCTTCCATAAGCAACTGCATGGCTTTACCATTTTCCATCATCACTTTGCGACCAAGCAGATCCAGTCCATGAATGGTAGTGGTACCTTCATAAATGGCGTTTACCCGGATATCGCGGTAATATTGCTCCAGTGGAAAATCATCAGTGTAGCCGGCGCCACCCAAAACCTGCATGCCTGCACTTACTGCCTGGGTGCCCATTTCGGCAGGAAAGGACTTGGCGACCGGAGTTAAGAGCTCGAGCAGAAGATGTGCGTTTTTAGCAGTTTCTCCTTTCGAAGCGTGGGCAATATCTGCAAAATAACTGCATTGAGCCAACAGAGCTGTACTCCCCTCTACGATCGCTTTTTGGAATAAAAGCATGCGTTTGACATCGGCATGCTCGATTATGGTCACTTGCGGAAGTTCGGGGTTTTTATTCGAAAGATGCCGACCCTGGGGGCGTTCTCGTGCGTATTTGAGCGAAGCATAATAAGCGGCGGAGGCGGCGGAGGCGGCCATTAAACCTGTACCAATCCGGGCCTCATTCATCATCTGGAACATATATTTCAAACCCTTGTGGGGTTCCCCCACCAAATATCCACGGGCTTCCTCCTGTTCGCTGTACATCAGATGGGCAGCAACGTATCCCTTTTGGCCCATTTTACCGTAGATACCGGCTGTGGTCACTCCGTTGGAAACCAGTGATCCGTTTTCAGGCCGCAATTTGGGAACCACGAACAGAGAGATCCCCTTAGTTCCGGCGGGAGCACCTTCCAGGCGGGCCAGGGTGAGGTGAACTACATTGTCTACTGCAGTGTGATCTCCGCCGGAGATGTAGATCTTTTGACCTTTGATAGAGTAATAATCCTGCCCTTCAACAGGGAAAGCGGTGGTGGTAATATCGGAAAGAGAGCTTCCAGCCTGAGGCTCTGTGAGAGCCATGGTCCCTTGCCAATCTCCTGAATACATATTAGGTAGAAACCGCTTCTGCAGTTCTGCTGACCCAAAAGTTCGAACCAAATTTGCCGCACCGGAAGTGAGTAAGGCATGACTGGCCGAGTTTGCATTTGCTGAATAAAAAAGAATAAGTGCCGCATTTAAAAGCGTCCAGGGCATTTGTTGTCCCCCCTGCTCATAGGGGATCTGTGCATTGATCCATCCCCCTTCCGCGATAGCCTTGATCGCTGGCCGAAGGGAAGGGTGAACCTTTACCAGACCGTCTTCATAGACGGCTTTTTCCTTATCCATGACTCTGTAAAAGGGATATAAATAGGTATCGCTGATAGCCTTGGCAGCATCCAGGGCCATGTCAAAAGCTTCAGCATCATAGTCCTGGAAGTATTCATACTGATTGAGCTGTTCTGCTTCCAGGAATTCATGAAGAAGGAATCGAAGATTGCGAATACTGGCGTACTGGTTAGTGGAAGATTGGGCAATTTTATTCATAATGCAGCTTGTTTTCGACTTAAACCCCTAATTTAGCGAATTTTCGCTAAATAATAGAGGATTTAAAATATTTATTGAGAGATAAACGAATGGAGTGGAGCCAATCGTTAGCATATTTAAAACCGGGAACCATGAACCTATCTAAGCTTATCTCCTTTTGTTTTGCTGCTTTGTTATTACCCATTTTCGCTTTTTCCCAGGAACGGGACGGCTTTCAGGAGGTAGGGCAATTTGGAATAACCGATGCCAATCTGATCGAATCCTTTATGCCAGTGGTTCAGGGTGTTGCAAAATCAGAACTCCTGGGAATAGACGAGCAAAGTGTCAAATCCTACATGATGCCGGTCCGGGAGGTAGATCAAAACGGTACGGATTTTTCCTATGCGATAGCCAGTTGCCTGGAATTTTATGTGAACCTGGAGAAAAATTATAAAGTAAATCTAAGTCCTGACTATATTGACCTGAACTTAAAAGCCAGGAATAATGGCTGGAAACTTCAACAGGCTTTTGAGTTCCTGGCTTCAGAGGGTACCGTGAGTGCTGCCATTATGCCTTATGGAGCCCGTAGTATTCCCTCCTCTGTATATGCGACTCCCAAATACAGGATACAGAACTACTTCCATGTTTTTCAACCCGAAACACGCGATCGCCAGAAGTTGTTTGAGTTAAAACGGGCTCTTATGAAAGGTAATCCCGTACTGGTAGAACTGGAAACGGATGAAAGTTTATCCAATGCCAGAGGAGTCTTTAGTTGGAAAGCAAGAACAGGGACGCAGACTTACCCTTTGATCCTGGTGGGCTATGATGAGCATAAAGAGGCTTTCGAGCTGATGTCTACCTGGGGAGCAAGCTGGGGCCGGGATGGTTACCTCTGGATCGCTTACGATGACCTTGCGCGGGTGGCACAAAATGCTTTTGTGCTTATGCCTTAGGTGATGAGGGATAAGGGATGAGCGTTTTTCGCCAGAGGCCGAAAAGTGCTTAATTTCACCCATCACCAATAATATCCATTTATGCACGCACTGGTACTTCAGGAAAATTTAAGCCTGCCGAATTTTCAGAAATGGCCCGACCCGGAGCAGCAGCCTGGTGAGGTTGTGGTGGAGTTGAAGGCGGCTGCTTTAAACCACCGGGATGTTTTTATCATCCAGGGGGAATATCCGGGTATTCAGGTACCCATTATACTGGGGTCGGATGGAGCCGGTTTGATTGAAGACCGGCCGGTTTTATTGAATCCAGCATTGTATTGGGGGGAAGATCCTCGTGTTCAAAGTGAAACATTTCAGGTGCTGGGACTACCTCGTCACGGTACCTTTGCCGAAAAAATTGCCATTCCTGAGGAATATGTCTATCATAAACCAGAACATTTAAGCTGGGAGGCAGCAGCGGCCCTTCCTCTTGCCGGATTAACGGCTTACCGGGCCCTGTTCACCCATGGTCAGTTGACCCCAGGCCAGCGGGTGTTGATATCGGGGGTCGGAGGTGGAGTGGCTTTAATGGCCTTTCAGTTTGCCCTGGCAGCAGGTGCCGAAGTTTGGGTTACATCGGGTTCGGAAGAAAAGCTCGAACGCGCCGGGGCCATGGGGGCTAAAGGAGGTATTAATTACCGCCGGGATGATTTTCGAAAGTATACCCAGCGATTAGCAGGAGGCGGGTTCGATCTTATCATCGATAGTGCGGCCGGTCCTGGTTTTACTGATCTGGTCCGTTTAGTCGAGCCTGCAGGAAGGCTGGTCTCCTATGGAGGGACGAAAGGGCCCGTACCGAATTTCCTGCTGCAGCATTTAATGTGGCGACAAATAGCGATCATTGGTTCTACTATGGGGAATGATCAAGAGTTTAGGGACATGCTCCAATTGGTGAGTCAGCATCGTATTGAACCAGTAGTAGACAGTATTTTTCCATTGGGAGAAGCCCCGAAAGCTATGGAGCGGATGGAGGCCGGCCAGCAGTTTGGGAAGATCGTTTTTAAGATCGAGAATTGATGAAGATATGAAGCGCATTGGTTTACTTTCCGATACCCACAGCTATTTGGACGCCTCCGTTTTCACCTATTTTGACGAATGTGAGGAGGTTTGGCATGCAGGGGATATCGGCAGGGTAGGAGTAGCGGATGAGTTGGAAGCCTTTCGACCTTTTCGAGCGGTATTTGGAAATATCGATGAGCCCGCTATTCGTTCCCGATATCCGGAGGATCTTCTTTTTGAACTGGAAGGGGTAAAGGTATTCATGACCCATATCGGGGGCTATCCAGGACATTACAACAAAAGGGTTCGAAACATCCTCGATACCGAACGCCCACACCTTTATATATGTGGACATTCCCACATCCTCAAGGTTATACCCGATAAAAGTCGAAATTTATTGCATATCAATCCCGGTGCGGCAGGTAGACATGGCTTTCACAAGCTACGTACGCTGGTCCGTTTTTCCCTTGATAAGGGCCACATTCAGGACCTGGAGGTAATTCATATTGGGGAAAGGTGAGGAGTGGGTTTCGACCTTGAGGTCGAAGATAAATCCTTACCACTCATCACCTATCATCTCTGGCTACATGTTGGCGATCAGTTCATCCCCAAATTCAGAACACTTTAAAAGGGTTGCTCCATCCATCAGGCGGTGGAAGTCATAAGTCACTCGTTTTTTACTAATGGCACCTTCTACCCCTTTTACGATCAGGTCCGCGGCTTCTGTCCAGCCCATGTACCGGAGCATCATTTCTCCGGAGAGGATAACAGAACTGGGGTTTACCTTATCCAGACCCGCGTATTTGGGAGCTGTTCCGTGGGTAGCTTCGAAAATGGCTTTGCCGGTGGTGTAATTGATATTGGCGCCCGGGGCAATGCCGATCCCCCCCACTTCAGCGGCCAGGGCGTCGGAAACGTAGTCGCCGTTGAGATTAAGGGTAGCGATGACCGAATATTCGGCCGGACGAGTTAGGATCTGCTGCAGGAAAGCATCCGCAATTACATCCTTGATCAGCAATTTTCCTGCTGCCATGGCTTCATCCTGTGCCTTGTTAGCTGCTTCCCGGCCTTTATCGGCGGCAATGCGGTCGTATTGTGCCCAGGTGAAGACCTTATTGCCGAATTCGCGTTCGGCTAACTCATAGCCCCAGTCTTTGAATTTACCTTCGGTAAACTTCATAATGTTGCCCTTGTGAACGAGCGTCACACTGGGGCGCTTGGTTTCCAGGGCATAATTGATGGCTGACCTTACCAGGCGTTCGGTGCCTTCGACGGAAACAGGTTTGATCCCCAGGGATACCGAATCGGGAAAGCGGATCTGAGTAACGCCCATTTCTTCCGTCAGGAACTTCTTTAGTTTTTCCGCTTCGGGAGTACCGTTGAGGTATTCGATCCCGGCGTAGATATCTTCTGTGTTTTCCCGAAAGATGACCATGTCCACTTTTTCGGGAGCCTTTACAGGAGAAGGAACACCTGTGAAATAACGCACGGGCCGAACACAGGCGAAAAGATCTAGTTTTTGACGAAGGGCAACATTCAGGGACCGGATACCGCCGCCTACAGGGGTGGTTAAGGGGCCTTTGATGGCGATGAGGTATTCTTCAATAGCATCAAGGGTGGCCTGTGGTAACCATTCTCCGGTTTGGTCGAAGGCTTTCTGACCGGCGAGAATTTCTTTCCATTCGATTTTCCGTTTATCTCCGTAGGCCTTTTCAACGGCCGCATCGAAAACCCGAACGGAAGCCGCCCAGATATCCGGGCCGATACCGTCGCCTTCAATGAAGGGAATAATGGGATCGTTAGGAACGTTTAATTTTCCATTTTCAATGGTTACTTTTGATCCACTCATGTTTTAAGCTTATTTTAATCGTTAATGAGGGTGTTAAATTCAGTTGTTTTTGTGTTTTATCGGAGCAGCCGGGAAAAACACCCAAATGTAAATAATTTATAAGAGTCTACCTAGATGGCAAATCCGAACCTGGATCCGAGCGGGCAACATTTCGACGAGCAGGCGATTGGGGAAGAAAAGGCGCTAAGGCCTGATCGCCTCCAGGACTTTAGCGGTCAGCAAAAGATCGTGGACAACCTGGAGGTGTTTATCACTGCTGCCCGGCAAAGGGGGGATGCGCTGGATCACGTCCTGCTGCATGGGCCACCCGGCCTGGGAAAAACCACGCTTTCTCATATTATAGCTAATGAACTGGAGACCAACCTGAAGCTGACTTCTGGCCCCGTGTTGGAAAAACCAGGCGACCTGGCTGGTCTATTGACCAACCTGGAAGAAGGAGACGTGCTGTTTATTGATGAGATACATCGGCTAAATACGGTGGTGGAGGAATACCTTTACTCAGCCATGGAAGATTTTCGGATTGACATTATGATCGACTCCGGGCCCAACGCCAGGAGTATACAAATCACCCTGAATCCATTTACCCTGGTGGGGGCTACCACCCGAATGGGCTTATTGTCAGCACCCATGCGCGACCGCTTCGGCATTCTTTGCCATCTGGATTATTACGACGCGGAGGTCCTAAAACGAATTGTACATCGGTCGGCAGGCATCCTAAAGGTACCCATCACAGAAACCGGAGCGACGGAAATAGCCCACAGAAGCAGGGGTACTCCCCGAATTGCCAATGCTCTCCTTCGACGCATCAGGGACTTTGCACAGGTTAAAGGAAATGGTTCCATTGACCGGGAGATTGCCCAATTTGGTTTGAAGGCCCTGAATGTGGATGAATTTGGTTTAGATGAAATGGACAACCGCATTCTGGACGCCATTATCCATAAATTTACCGGCGGACCAGTTGGCTTGACGACCATCGCCACTGCCGTGGGAGAGGAGCCCGGGACCATCGAAGAAGTGCATGAACCATTTTTGATCATGGAAGGATTTTTACAACGCACCCCCAGAGGCCGTATCGCCACGGAAAAAGCGTATCGTCATTTAGGGGTTTCTCCCAGGGCCAATGATAAAACTTTGTTTGATTAAACACCAATTCGTTGTGGAAAACCTGTGGAAAACCTGTGGACAAAAACTCTTTTGAATAACAATTCTATTACTTGCAATTTGAGTGGAGAATCCCGTATCTTGATCTTCACGCGCCAAAAAGATAAGTCTCTTAGCGCCACACATAAAACCTATTAGCACAACAATGAAGCGTCGTCAGTTTATTCAACATTTGGGGGTGGGAAGTATGATGCTTGGCGCATCAGCCTGGCCGATTCCCCTTCGTTCGAAAAAAGAGACGACCGCTTTCGAACTAGCGATTTTCCATACCGGAGATACCCATGGTCGGCCGCTTTTTTCAGAAGTGGGGAAGGGGGGACTGGATCTTAGCCTGAAATGGATAGAAGAATTGAGAAAAGCACATCCACATTCCCTATTGCTGGATACAGGAGACTTTCTAAAAGGGTCAACTACTTTTCAGCTTACCGGAGGATGGCATTCGATCAATGCAATGAACACCCTGGCATACGATGCAGGTATGTTGGGAGAAGTGGAGTTTTACGAAGGATTGGAGGTGTTGGAAGACCAAATTACCTCCGCTGCCTTTCCGTTTATATCGAGCAACCACCTTTTTGGGCAGGTCTCCATTGCCAAACACATCAGGCCTTGGGCAGTTTTCGAAAAAGGTGATTTGAAAATCGGTATCCTCGGGGTAGGTCAGGAACTGAAAGGAAAGGTACCACCCCATTTGTACGAAGGGATGGAGCTAAAAGCCCCTATACAGGCTGCCCTGGAAACCTCCGCTTATTTAAAGAATTTCCAACAATGTGATTACATTTTGTGTTTGTCTCGTTTAGGGCTTCAATATCCTGATGGGCAAGCTTCTGATCGGGTTTTGGCCCAACAGAGTGAGTATATTGATCTGATCCTTGGTGGCCATACCCACACCTATATGGACCAGGCGGTCGTTTCTTATAATCGGCACAACAGGCCGGTTTTAATCTCTCATTGCGGCAAGGGAGGGGAAGTACTGGGGGAGTTGAAACTTTCCTTTGGAAGTGATCGCAAATTGTTGTCAGCACAATCTACTTATTGGACAAGAAAGTTTGAATTCGCCAAAGGGAGTGCTTAAAAAGTACTGATAAACAGCTTTCTAAGCAATGTTCGAATACTTTGTATTTGAAATGTGTACATGTTTTTTTGTGAAATTCAGGGACCCAGTTACTCCTTCTTATGTGATCAGATAAAAGGAAAAAATAGGTAAAAACGATTTTGGGGAAAGGTTTAAATTCCGCATCTTTGTGTCCCTTCGACTTTGAGAAAGCGACGGTTTTATTTACCAGGGAAAGAAGCAGTCCTGTAGGATTGGTTCTGGAAGGGTAATCCCTCTTACTTACTGATGCCTCAATAGCGACAGAACAGGATTATTAATTTTGCGTTAGCATTAATTGTCTGGAGAATGGTAAAAGATCATGCTACAGTGTGGACGAACTGTCTGCATGCTATTCGAAATACCGTTAACTCACAGAGTTTTAAAACCTGGTTCGAGCCCATTAAACCAGTTCGTTTAGAAAACAATGCCTTAACTATCCAGGTGCCCAACAAATTTTTTTACGAGTGGCTGGAGGAGCATTATGTAGGACTACTGAAGTCTACGATTCGAAACGAACTCGGGGAGCGGGGACGACTAGAGTATCAAATTCTGATGGGAAGTAACGGAAGGCCCTCTGCACGGCCTGCTGCGAATGGATATGCGGCGAGTGGTTCCAGCCAAGAGGGGCCTACGGTAGCTACCTTAGATACGGATACCATAAAGAATCCTTTTGTGATTCCCGGTATTAAAAAGGTCAAAATCGACCCCCAGTTAAATAGGTTTTACACCTTCGAAAACTATATCGAAGGAGACTGTAATCGGCTGGCCCGCTCGGCTGGTCTGGCGATTGCTGAAAATCCCGGAAACACCTCTTTTAACCCATTGGTCATTTTTGGTGATGTTGGCCTGGGAAAAACCCACCTGGCTCATGCTATCGGGCATCGAGTACTGGATAAGTTTTCAGAGAAAACGGTCCTTTATGTGACCTCCGAAAAATTCACTAATCAGATTATTCAGTCGATCCGAAACGGTTCGATCAACGATTTTGTGAATTTCTATCAACTGGTCGACGTACTGATCGTAGATGACATTCAATTCCTGGCAGACAAGCAAAAAACCCAGGAGATCTTCTTCCATATCTTCAATCAGTTGCATCAGAACGGTAAGCAGGTCATTCTTACTTCTGACCGGCCACCCAAAGACCTGAATGGCATGGAGGAACGCCTGATCTCCCGTTTTAAATGGGGCTTATCTGCTGATCTGCAGGCTCCGGATCTGGAAACCCGTATGGCCATTCTTGAGCACAAACTTTCCCGGGAAGGTGTGGAACTTTCATCGGATGTAACCGAGTTTATTTGTTACAATATTAAAAGTAACATCCGGGAGCTTGAAGGGGTACTGGTCTCTCTGATCGCCCAATCTTCCCTGAACCGCCGCGAGATTGATATGGACCTTGCCAAGGAAGTGGTAAAGAATTTCGTAACGGAGATCAACAAGGAGATCACGGTTGAAAATATCCAGAAGCTGGTGGCAGACTATTTCAATGTGGAGGTGGATAAACTACAAGGTAAAACTCGAAAGCGATCTATTGTGATCGCCCGGCAATTATCCATGTACCTGGCCAAGAATCTGACCGATAAATCGCTTAAGGCCATAGGAGAGAATTTCGGCGGCCGCGACCACAGTACGGTCATCTATTCCTGCCGAACGGTGCAGGACCTGATGGAGACCGACGCCGTTTTTAAGGGTACTGTTTCCGAGATCGAGAAAAAGATCCGCATGAGTCTGAACGACAAGTAATTAAAAGGTGCGGAGGCTGCCCCAAAAGTTATTCCAATTTTTGGGGCAGCTCAAACTCTAACTTTTTTACTTTTCATTTGTAAACTCCGGTTCCTGTCATTATCTTTGCAGTCGCTTTAAGAAAAAGCAGTCTTTGAGTTTGGTGACGTGGGTGAGTGGCTGAAACCACCAGTTTGCTAAACTGGCGTACTCTAACAGGTACCGGGGGTTCGAATCCCCCCGTCACCGCTGGTTTGAAAAGAGCGAAACCTTCATCGGGGCGTAGCGCAGTCCGGTTAGCGCACCTGCTTTGGGAGCAGGGGGCCGCAGGTTCGAATCCTGCCGCCCCGACATCATTTCTTAGGAGTTACAAGCATTCACTTGTAACTCCTTTTTTTATTTGCCCGTCCTAGTTAAGCAGTCCAGTCAATTCCCTTCTTGTTAGCCCACGGAATGGATATACGGTATATTCAAGAGCTTTTGAAGCATAGGATTAGGGAGAAATTACCTAAGTATACGCCCAACGTATGTAACAAGCTTGTTTCAATTCTGGATTTTTTGGATATTACAAAAGATGAAAAAGGGAATGTCAAGTCTCCTCCTTCACCTTGGATTATTTAATTTATAGCTGTTTATGTGAGACTTTTTTGGGGTATCTGTAATACCTCGACAAAATTAGACCACAAGCTAAGTTGAAAAAAACGCTTAAATT
>CAYZMS010000031.1:0-45632 GCA_964479625.1 uncultured Saprospiraceae bacterium | reverse complement strand
CACAGAAGGCCTTTCTTTTTCATCATCCCAAAAAATTCGGGATGACTCATGTTTTTTATAAAACCCAATTCTTTAGATGGAATAGGAAACTCCAAGTTTGAATACTACCCCCGTTCTATACTGGGTAATGTCATACTTGTTTCCTCTATACTCCATAAATTTACGGGTATCCGGATTCAATAAATTCTGTGCTGAAACCCGAACACCAATATGTTCCCCGAACCCTTTACTAATGGAAAAGTCTAGCTGAGGGCGAGGCTGCTCGTAAATATCAGGGTTCGTTCCCGAAGAGATGTCATCCAGGCACTCCCCAAACACATTAAAGGCCAGAATGGCATCCAAAGCCTTATCCGGGTCATTCCAGTTTAAGGCCGTATTGATCAGGAAATTCGATTGCCCTTGTAAAGGGCGCGAGTTCCCCTTTTCGGGATTAAACTTATCAATAACCGCCTGCTCATCATCCGGAATATCTACCTCAGAGCGGATGAGAGAGAAGTTGGTGAGCAACTTAAGGTTAAACAAGGACTCGGAAATGAAATCCAGTCGTTTACGGAACTCTAATTCCGCTCCGTAAACAGTGGCCTGGTCAACATTTTGATACTCAATAATGGGGTTACTCGCTTCCGGAACGAAGGTCGTAACGATGGGATCATCAAAATCTTTGTAGTAACCGCTCAGTGCGATAATCTCTCCGGGTCGTGTAAAATATTCCCAACGCAGGTCATAATTATTGATCAATGTACGGTCCAGGTCCGGATTTCCATAAATACAAAAGTCCCCGCCAAGATCAAAAGAAATGAAAGGTGCCAGTTCCCACATATTGGGACTGGCCAGCGTACATCTGAAAGAAGCCCTGATATTCATATCCTCGATGATCGGATGAATAAGGTTTACGGATGGTAGGAAATCTGTGGCTTCAACAGAGCCGGTTTCACCAATCAGGTTTTCAATGGAAATATCGGTAATCTCGACACGAGCCCCGGCGATCACCTTCAGCCATTCAAAATCGTAGTTGACCATACCGTAATAAGCGGTGATATTCTCCATACCATCATAGGAGTTCTCATTGGTCGATTTCGCAAAACTGGTGGGATACAAAACAATAGTAAAACGGCCTGCCTCTTCGTTGATGATACCTACATTATCCGAGCCGAAGTACTCTACAGGATCCCCGTCATAAGGAGCTGCCTGCCCGGTTTCGTTCTGAAATACATTATCCCTGAAAAAACGATCCTTAGTAGAGTAAAAGCCTCCAAACTTCAGGGAGTTAAAGGAAGATTTAGCTCTGGCAACAGCAGTTTGCAGGGTAATCTGTGCACGTGTCAAATCAATTGAACTTCGAAGAGCTCAGCCAACCTGCCATAAATGCTGATGAAATTGTCCGATTCAACGGAGGTAAATATGGCTATTTGTTGAAACCAAACTTTTTTTTGTCTGGGCTGCTTTTAAAATTAATTGAAATGGTTGACTGCAAAGCTCAACAAGTTGGTCGATTAAAAAGGCTAATAGCATTAAAAGAGCCAAGGTCGAGCAAAAGTATTTTTTACCGTGTCCGTAATTATGTTCAAAATGATAACCTTGGTTTTTCAGGGTATTAAATGTTTCATTTTCTATCTTCCAACGGCTTCGTCCAATGCGCATAACCATCTCCACATTGCGCCTGGTAATTTTACGATTTATCACCCAACTAAATCGGGTGATTTTTCCCTTGCGGTCTACTTGTTCATAGACCAGAATATTGAGTTTCATGTCGGCCCAACTCTGGTTTAACGCTATGCCGTTAGCCCATCCAAATCGGTGTGTGATTCCTTTTTTGCTACCTTCAATTTGGTCGTTGCTGATCGTTCTGACCAAGTGTCAAAATGGGTAAAAAGGTTGCTGTAATCACCTGGTTTAACCGCAATAATGAAATCGTGTTCTTCTTGTTTCAGCAAGTCAATAACAGGACCACAACTGTAAAGACCAATGGCAGCCACTAAGAATTTAAAATCAGAATAGGTTGTCTTAAGGTCTGTAATTACACCCGTAGTCGCATTTCGTTCGCAGTGCCTTTTGGTGGCGCCGTCCTGTTTGGCGATTGGTTCGGCAGCAGCCAAAAAAACTTGCGATTCATCTGGATGCACAATGCTACCACATAGCATTTGGGGATAATAAGAAGTACCTTTTTGGGAAGAGGTTTTTTCCAGGCAGTTCTCACAACGTACTTTATTGAAGCGAAAATGTTCGACCCCATCCAGGCTCAAGATGAGACGCTGGTCAAAAACCTGGAACTGACGAGCACCACCCACTTTTTGAAATTTATGATTCAGGAGTTGAGCAATGCGAGTGATGATATGCGTAAGTTCAACAGCATCCAAAATACGTCGCATCTGAGAATCACTACACACGCTTTATATCCCATACACAGACTTTAAATTAGCTTTTTGATGAACGGTCGCACTATCGAAATCAAGAAGCGAAGGAAATTTCAGATGAAACATCGCGAAACCTGACTGACAAACATCAGCTAAAGATTGATTAATTACCCTATTGCGAGGATCAGGAATTTCCCTGAACAGCCTTAAATTGTCCAAAACCAATTGATTGACATCAAGTCTAGAACGATAGTATTTATAATTTTTTCTTCCCATTTGCTTAAGATAAAACACACTGCTGAGCTTGACAAGTGTACTACACGGTAAAACCTACGTGTGTACTTTACCCAGGGAACTGCTGAGGTTAAATAGAGGTTAAGTTTTATTTCCAAAATAAAGTCTGCGATATATCCACAGGGCTTCCTTATCTTTACATCCCGTAATGAAAGAAACGCAAATGGAAAGAACTAAGCCGGTGTAAGTGCTGGGTTCTAGTTCTTTTCGAATTTCAATTCTATATATGACTAAATATATTTTTGTTACGGGAGGCGTTACTTCCTCTTTGGGAAAAGGTATTATTTCTGCTTCGTTGGCAAAGCTCTTGCAAGCAAGGGGGTTCTCAGTCACTATTCAAAAATTCGACCCTTATATAAATGTGGATCCGGGAACACTGAACCCCTATGAACACGGAGAATGCTATGTCACCGATGATGGAGCTGAAACGGATCTCGACCTGGGCCATTATGAACGATTCCTAAACCGCCCCACCTCCCAGGCTAACAATGTAACTACCGGGCGTATTTATCAAACGGTGATAAATAAGGAACGAGCGGGTGACTATCTGGGCAAAACCGTACAGGTCATCCCCCATATCACTGATGAGATCAAAAGGCGGGTGCATCTGCTCGGGAACTCCAGCGATTACGAGATCGTTATAACCGAATTGGGCGGGACCGTTGGGGACATAGAATCCTTGCCTTACCTGGAGAGCCTGCGTCAACTACGCTGGGAACTGGGAGCAGACAACTGTCTGGTCATTCATTTAACGCTTATTCCCTATCTGCGGGCTGCAAAGGAATTAAAGACCAAACCCACCCAGCACAGCGTAAAGGAATTACTCAATACTGGAATCCAGCCGGATATCCTTGTCTGCAGAACCGAATACCCCATTAATAATGATATTCGCCGCAAACTTGCCCTGTTCTGTAATGTAGAAGTCAGTTCTGTGATCGAAGCCCTCGATGCAGAAACGATCTATGATGTCCCGCTTCTGATGTTGAAAGAGCGACTGGACCAGACCGTGATCGCGAAGTTGCGCCTTCAGGATCGCCGGGAGCCCAACCTCAGTGCCTGGAAAACTTTCCTCGGCAAGTTAAAAAACCCCACTCACCATGTCACTATTGGGTTAGTTGGTAAATACAATGAATTACAGGATGCCTATAAGTCTATTCATGAAGCTTTTGTCCATGCCGGAGCTGTAAATGAATGTGAGGTGAGTGTAATCCCGATCCACTCGGAGCAGTTGGAGACCAATACAAAGGAAATACAGGAAAAACTTGCTTCCTTTCACGGGGTTTTGGTAGCTCCCGGCTTCGGAGAACGCGGCATTGAAGGGAAGATCAAAGCCATCCAATTGGTAAGGGAACAAAAAATGCCATTTTTTGGAATTTGCCTGGGTATGCAATGCGCTGTAATTGAGTTCTCCAGAAATATACTTGGCCTGGATCAGGCCCATTCTACGGAAATGGACCAACACACTCCCCACCCGGTAATTGACCTAATGGAAGATCAGAAAGGGGTTACCCAAAAAGGGGGCACTATGCGCCTTGGTGCCTATGTTTGTGAATTAAAACGCAAATCGAAAGCCCAAAGGGCCTATGGCCATTTAAAAGTAAGTGAGCGCCACCGGCATCGCTTCGAATTCAATAATGCCTACCGGGCCCAGATAGAAAAAGCAGGCCTTATTCCAACAGGTATTAACCCCGATACAGACCTGGTCGAGATTGTTGAACTTCGGGATCATCCATGGTTTATCGGTGCTCAATTCCATCCGGAGCTAAAAAGCACCGTAGAAAATCCCCATCCTCTATTTGTCGGGTTTGTTAAAGCAGCCATGGAATACCGGGCGAAAAACGAGAATAATCCAGAGACCTAGAGCCGTTGCAATGCAAGGACTCTACCCCAATGCCCGAAATAATTGTTCCCGATGTCGCTTAAAATGTAGTTCAAAAAACCGTAACATACCTTCAAAGGAAATACGGCCTGCAAAAGGGTGTTTGTAGGCTGCCTTTCGGAAAACTTCCTCTGGTTGTTGCTCTAGGTAAGTACGCAATTGCCTGCGCTCTTCCTTCCAGCCGGCTTGAATGGCCTTCAGGGATTCCCCCTGCGTAAAATGGTCCTCATTGACGAATTTTGGAGCTTTGGTTTTGATGGGCAAGCCCGACCAGGCCTCCAGTAAAGCCCTCCGGTATGCCTGTGTAATTCCCAGAGAAGGCAGTTGATCGACTGGGGTGTTATCCAATTTCTTTCGAATATACCTTTGGGATAAGCCTTCACTCAAACGCAAATGCTGCAGATTATTGAGCGCAGTCCATCGACCGGGATCAGGTTGGCGATTTAGTTCCGCTTCAGGCATTGCTGATAATACCTGAAATAATTGATCCAACTGTTCGTCCAGCTTATCCAGGCGTTCTAATGTTTTTTGTTTGGTAGACATAATGGTCGGTTGTGGGTAGAGCCATGGCAATGCAACGGCTCTACCCGCATTTCTTTAATTTTTTAGATATTGGACCGTCGCATCCAGGTTATAAAACGTAAAGGCAAATAGATCCGTGTAGGACTCTATGGTCTTGGTAGTTGAACTGGCGCCATGTCCAGAATTGGTGTCAATGCGAATGACCGTAGGTTTTTCACAAGATTGGTGTTTTTGCAATTCAGCAGCAAATTTGAAGGAATGTGCAGGCACCACCCGGTCGTCGTGGTCCGCTGTAGTGACCATAGTCGCGGGATAACAGCTCCCTGGTTTCACATTATGAACGGGGCTGTAGCCCTTGAGGTATTCGAACATCTCAGGGCTTTCTTCTGCAGTCCCATAATCGTAGGCCCAACCGGCTCCCGCAGTAAACTTATCGTACCGCAGCATATCCAAAACCCCAACTGCCGGCAAAGCTACCTGCATCAGGTCCGGACGCTGGGTCATAACTGCAGCAACTAAAAGACCTCCATTTGACCCTCCCCGAATAGCCAGCCGCTCACTGGAAGTATACCCTTCCTCTATCAGATACTCAGCTGCAGCAATGAAGTCATCGAATACATTCTGCTTGTTCATCTTGGTTCCCGCCTTGTGCCAGGCTTCTCCGTATTCGCCTCCTCCACGTAAATTGGGAACGGCATATACGCCTCCGTTTTCGAGCCAAATGATATTCGCAGTACTGAAACTCGGGGTAAGGCTAATATTAAAACCACCATAGCCATACAACATGGCAGGATTAGAGCCGTCCTTTTCCAAACCCTTCTTGTGAGTGATCATCATGGGGATCTTCGTTCCATCCTTGGAGGTGTAGAACACCTGCCTGGATTCGTACTTATCCGGATCCCATTGCACCCCGCTTTCTTTGTAAACAGTTGAGGTCCCGCTTTCGGGGTCGAACCGGAAAATAGTCGAAGGATAAACATAACTTGTAAAAGTGTAATACAACTCTTCCTGCTGCCATTTCCCTCCAAATCCACTGACAGATCCCTGTCCCGGCAGTTCAATTTCCCGGACAATGGCCCCATCAAGATCTACTTGCTCAACATAGGAAAGCGCATCTTTCAAGTATTCAGCAAAGAAATAGCCCCCACCAGTGCTCAAGGAAAGCGGTTGATCCCGCTCCTTAATTACCTCTTCCCAGTTTTCGGGACCAGGATCAGAAGCATTTACCTTAACAAGGCGTTGGTTGGGTGCATCCAGGTTGGTAAGTATGTACAACACTTCTCCCTCACTATGGGCTACCTGATGATCGTTATCAAAATTTGCAAACACGGGAACGATCGGACTTCCCTCCTTGCCGAGATCCTTGATGTATAACTCATTACCGGTAGTAGAAATAGCAGCGGTGATCACCAACCAACGCTCGTCTTCCGTGACATAACCCCCAATGTACCGCCGGGGAGTTTGGTCGCCCCCAAAGATCAGTTCATCTTCGCTTTGATCGGTACCTAATCGGTGATAATAAAGCTTGTGGCGCTGAGTCATAGCAGAAAGCTCGCTCCCCTTTGGCTTATCGTAAGAACTGTAAAAAAAGCCCTCTTCTCCTTTCCAGGATATCCCAGAAAACTTAATATCCTTTAGGGTATCTTCCAGAATTTCCCTGGTATTGACATCCATGACAATAGCCTTTCTCCAATCTGACCCTCCCTCGCTGATCAGGTAGGCTACCTTATCGCCTTTTTCGGTAAAGGACATTCCCCTCAGCTGGGTAGTCCCATCTTCCGAAAAGGTGTTTGGATCCAGAAATACCTCAGGTTCCGAGTCCCCTTTTTGCCGGTAAACTACGGACTGGTTTTGCAAACCATCATTTTTATAAAAGTAGGTGTAGCCTCCCTCTTCGAAAGGGGCACTGAATTTTTCGTAATTCCACAGTTCCGTAAGACGTTCCTTGATAGCTTCCCGAAAGGGGATCTTTTCGAGATAATCGAAAGTAACCGAATTCTGACGTTTAACCCAATCTTCCGTTTCAGAAGACCGATCATCCTCCAGCCACCGATAAGGATCATTTACTTGAACGCCGTGGTATTCGTCCACATGGTTTACGGTATCCGTTTCCGGATATTGTAATTGCATAGAAGGGTAATTAACGTTTTCCATTTTGCCTGCAGGTTCACTTTGACAAGACCAAAGGACGGCAGCGAGCAAAAGTACGATTTGAAATGGTTTCATAATGTGTGATTTTAGCATTTATATGGAATTTTAGATCTTGAAAAATAAGCATTTTATTACCGCAGTAAGGATAGGTTAAAACGGACGGTGATCAAGGATTGCAATTCCCTGATCGGTCGAAAGGCATTGCGCAAGTGTAGACGTTGCATTTTGGTAAGGTCTTCGGGTCTAAAGTACCTGCCAGAGCTTTCGTTTCGAAGTCCTTCCAACGCTCTGTATCGCATGAGGACTTCATAGGCATCGGCCGCCTGTTCATAAAGCTCCCGGTTATTTGGTTCCAATTCGGCCAATTTATCGAACCTTCGAAAGGTATTATTGATATGACCGACCCTTGCGGAGAGGACCAACAAACGCGCTGCATCGGTCAGGGGCATCATTGCCCTTGCCTTGATATCAAAAGCGTCCTTGTGCTCCCCGCTTTTTTCCACTACGAAATTCCGAAAGAAGGATAAAGGGGGAGGGTTTTGCAGGGCATTTTTAGCAAGAAACTGCAGAAATAAGTTAGGTTGATCCAAGCGTTCAAAAATGAATTTCGTAAGCTCATCCGCTAACTCCTTTTGTCCGAAAACTGCTCGAAAATCGAAAAAAATGGTAGAATACATTACCGCTTCCGGACTGGGTTCTTCTATCCATTTTCCAAACTGGCGTTTCCATTCTGATAAAGAAAGGCAATAGTCGGGATTGCTACCCATCATATTCGCAGGGCAAAATTCAAACCCACATTCATTGAGTTTAGCTGTTACCCTCCCCGCTAATTCCAAGTAATAGGATTTAACCTCCTTATAAGTTCCTGAAGGGGAATCTTCAAAAACCAGCGCACTGTCCTGATCGGTGCGAAGCAGTTGCTCTCCCCGCCCTTCACTCCCCAAGGCTAACCAACAGAAGCCCTGTGCAGGTCGGGAATAGGTTTCTTCTGCATCCATCTCCTCCAGACTTAGTTCGATCACCCTGTAGATCAATGCATCATTGATCTCCGTCATCACTCCCGAAATAAAACCAATGGAAACTTCCTGGTAGAGGTATTTTTTCAGCAAGATTTCTGCCTGTGCCCGTATCTTTTCCAATTCTGCAATTCGACGGGTCCGGCGTATTTGCCGCACCAGAATAGCCGGGTTATTTGCCTGAAGGACCAAGAGGTCATGTTCGGTGATGACTCCACATACCTGGCTCTGACTGGTTCCGTCTTCGGTAATACACAAATGATGAATCCGATGTTGAACCATCTTCATTTGTACATCGGCAACCGTTAACTCAGGAGCGATGGTCACAACCGGGCTGGACATTATTGAACGGACCGCCTCCCCTATCCCGACCTCCCCTGTAGCCACCCGGTGGCGCAAGTCCTTATCCGTTACGATCCCCACCGGTAACTGTTTGGAGTCGATAACGATTATGGAACTGACGTTTTCGCGACTCATAATCCCCGCTGCCTCTCTGATCTTAATCCCGGGCAAACAACATACGGGGGTTCTAAGTGCCTCTACTCCCTGCACTTCCAATAAATGATAGGCTGCTTCCGTATTCGAAACGGTTGACTGTGGAAAGATCCGTCCCCGGTAGAGATTAGCATAGTCAATGTGGTGTAGACCAGAAGCAAATGCAGATGCTAGATAATAAGTTACCTCGGGATTCTGCTCCATAGCCTTTCGAAAAAGTGCTGCCTGGATCACATAGACCAGACTTTCTTCTACGGCTTTCGCTGTAAGTGCATATTCCTGCCCTGCCATTAGTGGCCGAATACCAAAAAGATCCCCTTCATCACAGGTATCGATCAGGCTTTCTACTCCGCTTTCGTTCTGCCGTAATAATTGAACTGCCCCTTCCCGAAGCACAAAAACCGATGCACCGGGGGAGGTTCCCTGCTCGAAAAGGATATCTCCTGCTTCCAGGTATCGCACCTCCACTCCTGCAGCCATTTCCAACAGCAGTTCCCTTCTTAGAAGACTGAAAGGCATAAAATCTTTCAAAAAGGTTGCTATCCTTAGCGCAATGGTATTTTTTGCTCCCCCTTGCATTTTTTCTTTTGAATTAAAGAAGATTTTACGGCATATCAAGCCCAACGCCTCTAATAAAGGCTTCTCATCAAGTTTTTTGGGAATTTATCGAAAAAATAAATAGATCTATATTAATATCTATATTTTTACAGGAAAAGGAATCATCTATACTATATGAAATCACATTTTGACGAAAGTTTCCTAGAGAACGCTACAGAAACCCTCAGGGCCGTAGCGCACCCCATACGTATTGCTATCACTGATCTCCTCTACCACCATGGTCCCCTGACGGTAACTGAACTTTACACCCGTCTGGAAATCGAACAAGCCATAGCCTCTCATCATCTGCGTATTCTTAAAGGCAAAGATATTGTCAAAGTAGAACGGGATGGTAAAAACTCCTTCTACGCGCTGACCCAAAAAGAGTTCTATGAATTTGTCAGAACACTAACCAAGGTCATATAGGCTTCTCTTCAGTGATTCCTTTTTGAGCTATAATTAAGGCCTGCCCTCCCTCAGCAAATTTTTATTCTAAAAAATAAAAAAAGGAAAAAGCATTTGCAAAAATCTATATATCTACATATATTAGTGTCGTTATTTAATGATCGCTTATTTCAAAACCTTACCCTATGGACCTGAAAAGTTCTTTTGCCAAGGGCCTTATGGTCTTGTTATTCATGACTTTCTGTGGAATTAACCTGCAAGGGCAGGCACAGGAAGAGGAAGA
The DNA here is from genome assembly GCA_964479625.1 of uncultured Saprospiraceae bacterium. GTDB lineage: Bacteria > Bacteroidota > Bacteroidia > Chitinophagales > Saprospiraceae > CAYZMS01. The sequence continues at coordinate 35,636 of CAYZMS010000031.1, read as the reverse complement.
CCATTCCTACAAGCCGTTCACTTTAAAGCTGAATGAAAGCGGCAGCAAATACATTCGATTTTTGATGTGGCATCAGGTTTGGCTAACCACAAATAATTTATCGAATGAAGATACCAAACTGCAGATTACCCCCAGTATCCGGAGGTCCCGCTTTTTAGCCTTTGCACAGGTATCTCCCCGCTTTTTGATCCTGACCCATTTTGGTTTGAACAGTCTGACTCCTGATAATGCTACCAGTCTGGGTAATAATGGAAATGCTCCCCAATTCTTTTTGCATGGTGCCTGGACCGAATTCAGGGTCAATGACGGTTTGTACCTGGGTGGCGGGTTACATTATTGGAAAGGCCTCACCCGCCTTGCCAACCAATCTACCCTGAATTTTCTAACCCTTGATCAAAGCCGGCCATTTGTTCACTGGCATTCTTTGGGGGTAACCGACCAGTTTGCACGCCACCTTGGGGTTTATGCTAAAGGCCAGTTGGGAAAATTCGATTACCGGGTAGCTATTAACGCTCCCATTCGGGCGCCTTTAGGTAACGGCCAGGATTACGGGCTCTTCAACAGCGGCTTAACCTATACCGGGGTCATTAATCCGGATGAAAATGGAAATCCCCTTGGCAATACCCTCTTTGAGGGATACTTCCGCTATGATTTCTGGGAAAAGGAATCTACCAAACTACCTTATCAGGTCGGGTCTTACCTTGGAAATAAAAAGGTACTGGGTATAGGAACCGGCTTCTTCTCCCACCCTAATGGGATGTACCGGCCGGAGACGGGTCAACATGAAAGTGTGTTTCATTTTGCTGTAGATGCTTTTATGGACTTGCCTACCGAAGTGGGAGGAATTACAGCCTATGCCTCCTTCATCAACTTTGACTATGGCGAAAACTATGTCAGCCGTTGGGGCGGAACGGGAACTTCCCTTTATGGTCATTTGGGTTACCATTTCAAAAAGGCTAAATTAACCCCTTACCTGGCCTATCAAAACTCAGATTTTGAAGGTCTGGATGATCACATTACGACTTTGGATATCGGTTTGAACTACCACGTCCTTGGCCACCATGCCAAATTAACGCTCGAATACCACCGGATCGTAAATGATATACGCGAAGAGGCTATTGACCCATTAGCAGGGACTGACGCGCTTAGCTCCATTCGACTTCAGGCGCACATTTTTTTGTAGACCAAACATCTAATAATCGATATATTTAAATAAAAAAATAACAAACATGAGCGAGAAAGACTTAAAAAGTTATTGGCGAACCAATGTACGGTACTTATTGATACTCTTATTGGTATGGTTTGCTGTGTCCTATGGAGCAGGTATCCTGTTTGTAGACCAGCTCAACCAGATCGAGATCGGGGGTTTTAAACTGGGCTTTTGGTTTGCCCAACAGGGAGCCATCTATGTTTTTGTAGTGCTGATTTTCGTCTATGTCTGGTTGATGAACAGGCTCGACCGCGAATACAATGTGAATGAGGAGTAACAACTCCGAAGAACCTAATGCTGCTTAATTATTTTTCATTTTTAATTCATTGACGATGGATGTTCAAATTTGGGCTTTTATTATAGTTGGCATCACCTTTGCGATTTACATTGGCGTTGCCATCTGGGCCCGGGCGGGTTCAACTTCTGATTTTTATGTTGCCGGTGGAGGTATCCACCCGGTAGTTAACGGAATGGCAACTGCCGCCGACTGGATGTCAGCTGCCTCTTTTATTTCGATGGCCGGTCTGATCTCCTTCATGGGGTATCAGGGTGCGCAGTACCTAATGGGCTGGACAGGAGGCTATGTTCTTTTGGCTCTACTTTTAGCCCCTTATCTCCGAAAATTCGGCAAATTTACTGTCCCTGATTTTATTGGCGAACGCTATTATTCTCAAACAGCCCGTCAGGTAGCGGTAATTTGCGCACTTTTTGTCTCCTTTACTTATGTGGTGGGGCAAATGAAGGGAGTAGGAGTAGCTTTCTCCCGCTTTTTGGAAGTAGATTACAGTTGGGGAGTGATCATCGGCGTAGCCATTGTTTTCTTTTATGCCGTCCTTGGCGGTATGAAGGGGATAACCTACACTCAGGTAGCACAATATTGTGTGTTGATCTTTGCCTACCTGGTTCCTGCCATTTTTATCTCTATCCAAATGGTAGGTACCCCCATCCCTCAATTTGGTTTGGGTGGCACCCTTGCAGATGGGACACCACTGCTTGCAAAACTCGATCAGCTTTCCACCGACCTTGGGTTTAAAGAGTACACAACCTCCCATAAAGGCAAAGTCGACCTCTTTTTTGTGACTGCTGCCCTAATGCTTGGTACAGCAGGGTTGCCACACGTAATTGTTCGGTTCTTTACCGTACCGAAGGTGTCCGATGCCCGCCGTTCTGCTGGTTGGGCTTTAGTTTTTATCGCCCTATTGTACACGACGGCCCCTGCCATTGCAGCATTTGCAAGAACGAATATGATCAAAACGGTGGATAATAAGGCTTACACGGAAATGCCCAGTTGGTTCAGCAACTGGGAGACCACCGGTCTGCTGCAATTCGAAGACAAGAATGGGGACGGAGTGGTCCAATACTATAATGACGCCAACCCGGAATTTGTGGCCGCCGTGGCAGATCCCAAGGGTTGGGAAGGGAATGAACTGATCGTTGACCGGGATATTATGGTCCTGGCCAACCCGGAAATTGCCAACCTGCCGGCCTGGGTGATCGCCTTGGTCGTTGCGGGAGGTTTAGCGGCCGCTTTGTCCACCGCTGCGGGCCTGTTACTGGTCATTTCCTCCTCTATTTCCCACGATTTGCTAAAAAACTGGCTGACCCCAAATATTTCTGAAAAACAGGAATTGATGGCTGCCCGGGCTGCAATTGCAGTTGCAGTGGTAATTGCCGGGTATTTCGGTATCAATCCGCCTGGATTTGTAGCACAGGTAGTCGCCTGGGCTTTTGGACTGGCCGCTGCATCTTTCTTCCCAGCTATCGTTATGGGTATTTTTTCAAAGCGGATGAATCGGTTTGGCGCTATCGCAGGTATGCTTACCGGACTCCTCTTTACCGGAGCCTATATTATTTATTTCAAATACGGTGGCGGAACGCCAGATCAATACCTATTTGGCATTTCTCCCGAGGGGGTCGGCACCCTGGGTATGTTGCTAAATTTTGCGGTTTCCCTGATCGTTTCACAAGCCACCCCTGCCCCACCGGTAAGTGTGCAAGAACTGGTGGAGAATATTAGGATTCCCAGGGGTGCGGGAGCTGCTTCGGATCATTAAAAAAAGACTTCGTCCTCTCGGTATAGGGGGGACGATTAAAACAGATCGAATATGTTCAAGACTCAAATCGGCCCACGGCTTTCGAATATCCTGGTTACGCTATACCTCTTAAGTACATTGGCCCTACGTTTTTATTTAGAGCCTCAACTACAGGGAGAAATCCTGGCCTCTGTTGGTATTGGCTTGTTCAGCCTTTTTTCCCTTTGGGCTTTGATAAAGGGTAAGGTCCTACAGCCTTCCTTCTTTACAGATAATTAACAAGCAATACATTATAAAAATTCTTATCTTGCATTCATTCCACTTCCAAAATTTCTGGATTTTAACGGGTCATGGCAACTAATTGCTATGGCCCGTTTTTAATTAAATGGAAATGAGACCACCCTTTCAACAAACCCGGACTGGCTCAGATGAACAAAGGATTGACTTGCTCTTTGTTTACGGAACCCTACAAAGGGGGTTTAGCCAACCTATGGCTATTTACCTTCGAACAAAAGCCGACTATCTGGGTCCTGCCAAAGTGAAGGGGCGATTATTTGATGTAGGCACCTACCCCGCCTTGATACAAACCCGGGAAGGTGGGTACTGGATCAATGGGGAGCTGTTTGGTAGTCCTGCCTTGACAGATATTTTACCAGCCCTGGATGTCTATGAAGCCTACTACCCCGATTCTTTCACCCCTAGCGATTACCTTAGAAAGCCGGTAGAGGTCGATTTTCAATCAAAAGCCGTCCGTGCCTGGACCTATATTTACCATTTGACAACCAAGGGTCTGAAAGAAATACCGGGTGGGGATTATTTGTCTTTTATACAAAAGGATAAAACTTGAATGATTTGGGAAAGCCTAGTTCGGGATATTTTCTATCTTTCTAACTTTGCTATCCCTTTAAACTGTCCTTAAAGAAATAAATGGCTTTCAAAATCATCATACCCTTTCAAGCTGCCCAGTTCTTTTTCAACGAGGAAGTAGCACTGTTACAACCGCTGAACACGCCTCAAAACCTTCGATTAGGGCATGATTTCAAAAACCTTGCCGCCACTTATAAAAAAGCTTTACAAAAACACCTTAAGGAAGAAGATAACTTACTGGATTGGCTATCCTTCCTCCAAGCCGAAGGCTTGAGCGAAGGGCAAATGGAAGTCGAATTTACTCAAAAAGACCTGCACCAAAGACTCCCCCCCTTTACCTTAAAGTTGGATTATTTCTATCAGAAACAAAAAAAGCATTATTGGGGGCTGATCCCAATTTTGGGAGTGGAAGCAGTAGCAAATAAAAGGGATCAGCTCCAGGAGCGCCTGGAGGAAGCTGTTCGAATTGAATTTACCCGGAAACGTCGCTTACAAAGTATTGAAAGTCTGTTGCCTGTTCTATGGTGGGAAAAGGTAAAGCTCCGTGAGGTCAATTTCCAACTAGAGGTAAGAGACCCCGGACAGGAATTTAGTACAGAAGAAAAAGAAAGCCTGGAACTGCTTCAGGAACTTGCTACCCCTTTAATGGTGGGCACCCAACAGGCCTACGGTAGGGCTGCTGAGCTAAGCCAGTTTTTGCAGGCCCTGACAAGTCCATACCAGCGTTCCGTCCTTTTGGTGGGGCAAACGGGTAGCGGAAAAAGTACCCTGGTAAAAGAGGCTGCCTTCCGCCTACAGGAAGCTTCCATACCTGGGACGATCTGGGAAACTACTGCCTCTACCATGATCCGAAAGCTTACCACAGAGGAGGCTGGCTGGGAATACAATATTGGTACCCTGTGCCGGGAGCTGGCCAATTCCGATCAACTTCTCTTTGTAAGTAATCTGATGGACCTTTTCGAGGTGGGAAAATACATCGGCAATGAGATCAGCATTGCTGATTTTCTGTTGCCCTACCTCAGCCGGGGCGAGATCAACTTGATCAGTGAATGCAGCCCGGAAGAATTGGCTCGTATCGAAATTAACAGCCCCGCCTATTTGAGTAATTTTCGAATTATTCGCCTGGAGGAACCCCGGACGGGCCTGGAAGATATTATTCGAAAAAAGGTACAGGACATTGCCCAGGCCCAATCGGTCCGCATCAGCAATACCGATATACAGGAACTCATTCAACTGAATCGGCGCTTCACCCCCTATTCCGGCATGCCTGGGAAACCCATCCGCTTTTTGGAGAGTCTTTTGCTACAAGCCAAGGAAGAATCTGTAACGGAAAGGGGCCATTCCATCCTTCGATCGGATATATTAAGATACTATTCAGAAGAAAGCGGGCTTCCCCTCTTTATGATCGATCCCAGTATTCCTATGGACCCTGAAGCAGTCCGGCGCCGGTTCTCCTCTCAACTGTTCGGCCAGGAAACGGCTATCGACCACCTGGTCTCTGTATTGTCGGCAGTGAAGACGGGCCTGATCCGACAGCATAGACCTATCGCCTCCATACTGTTTGTGGGGCCTACCGGCGTCGGAAAAACAGAACTGGCTAAGATTCTGGCTTCATTCATGTTCGGAGACCGGAATCGCATGCTTCGGTTTGACATGAGCGAATACGCCACCCCTTACCATGTGATGCGACTCACCACCCGAAGGAATGGGTCGGATGGGCTTTTAACAGCAGCCGTTCAGCGACAGCCCTTTTCGGTTATCCTATTTGACGAGGTCGAAAAAGCAAACGACAGTTTTTATGATCTGCTGCTTCAGATCCTAAGCGAAGGGAGGCTCACTGATGACCAGGGCAGATTAACCAATTTTTGCAGTGCCATTGTGATCATGACCTCAAATATTGGCGCCGAAAGACTATCTCTGAACCCTATCGGCTTTCCCAAGGGTTCCGCCTCTGAACAAACGGCACAGCATTTCATCCGGGCAGTGCAAAACTATTTTCGACCAGAACTCATTGGGCGCATTGACCAGATTATCCCCTTTTACCCCTTGAGCCCAAAGGTTATACAATCAGTGGTCAAAAAAGAAATCGATCAGTTGCTAAATCGACAGGGATTAAAGTTTCGAAAGGTCAACTTAGAGATCAGTCCCGCTATCATTCAATACCTTGGAAGTGAAGGGTATCAACCTCAATACGGAGCCCGGTTTTTGCAACGCTTACTCCGGGAGAAGGTGGCTGTTCCCCTTGCTCGAATCTTGAACGAATCAGATCCTGATGATCAACTATTACTACATTTAAATGTGGAAAATGAGGAACCGGTGGTAAAAGGGCAAACCAGTGAACTAGCCTTTGAAGTACTGGTAGAACAATTGGATCGGGTATATCTGGCTGATCTAACCAGTCAGTTCCGCAGGGAAGTCCAACGATTCAAGGAAAGTTACTACCCCACCCTCTTAATCCAGGAATTGGATGCCCTAGAAGCCCGCCGGAACAGCGATTCTGAAGAGGTGCAAGCTGCTTTTTGGGCTGATTATATCGCCATAGACCGGTATTCCAAATACCAGGGTTTACAATTGAATATTGATGCCCTTGATGACCGGATCCAGGGCCTGGAGCAGCATATTTCCCTGGCTGTTCTAGACCTTGACCAATATGATCCCGAAAAAGACAGGGAATTGAATAGCTGGGAACAGGAATTCAAAAGGTTGCTTATCAACCTTTATACTACCATGGAGGAAGAAGCAAACCAATGCAGCATAGGTGTTTTCGGTATGCAGGCCCTGAATTTGGCCAACCTTTATGAAAACCTTGCACTGGAAGCAGGTTTCGAATGTAAAAAGGAAGCGATTTGGTTCAGAGAAAGCTACTTTAATGAACAGAAAGCCCTGAACTTTTCAAACTCTGACGGCTATCTCCGCACCAGGATGGAAGTGCATGAAAAGGGAACACCCTCAGCTGAACGAGAAGAAGATCAGCTGTGCGGTTATATTCTGAAGATCAATGGACCTGCAGCGCAATTATATTTCCAGGGCGAAGAAGGGGGGCAACGGTATTTCTACGATAAAAAACCTGAAACTCTTTTCATCACGGTAGAGAACCCTCCGGGAATGGTACCGGAAGGGGTTCACCGCAAGAGTTTTTTCCGCAAGCTTCCAGTTCGAAGAACCTTCGATCCTCCTAAATTCCGGGATACGGAGTGGCGTTTAAGGAGAGAACTGGAGCAAGACCAATATCACCCTTTTCTGAAGGACCTCCTCGATGGTATGGTCCATCAAAGAGTACTACAAAAATTAGAATTATAGCTTAAATGGCCTGGTGATTAAACGGCTGAAGGACCATTTCGGATACCACTCCGGAACTGGGTTGCTGGCACAAAAACCAAATGGACCGGGCGGCTTCTTTGGCGGTTATAAACTTATCGCGTTGTACCCTCAGATCGATCTCATCCCAAAATGGGGAATCTACCCCACCCAGGTAAATATTGGTAATCCGTACCTCCGTTCGACGCAATTCCTCCCTGATCGATTTAAGCATCCCATTCAAGCCGTATTTTGATGCCGCATAGGCCGCAGCACCTGCCATGGGCGTTTTCCCTAAAACACCTGGCAAATTGATGATAAGCCCTTTCTTTGATTCCTTCATGGGCGGTAAGAAGCTTTTCAACAAATTAAAGGTGCCTTTTAGGTTAACGTCTACCGTTACGGAAAAGTCCATTTCCGTTAACTGCTCAAAGGGTTTAATAATTCCGATGCCTGCTGCATTGATGAGTATGTCCAGTTTACCGATCTTCTGGTGGATCGCATCTGCCACCCGCTGTACCTCTTTGGACTGGGTGATATCCATTTCAAAGACTTGCTCGGCAGAGATGCCATTCTCTTTCGCAATAGCCTCCAGTTTACCTGTATCCCGACCAGTGATGAAGATTCTTGCCTCATTGGATTTAATTAATTTTACTGTTTCTGCTCCGATGCCACCTGTTGCCCCGACGATAAGGACGTTCTTATTGGCTAATATTTCCATAAATTTTTGTGTTATTTTAGATTTTTCGATGTAAACAATAAGGGTAGTTCGAATACCTTGCACAGTGGATTGGAAAGGAATTGGTAGCCCTTTCCATTTCCTCCGGATACTAACCTTCAATGAAAAAAAACGCCAAATGTTTAGGATATTATCAAATAGCTTATGGGTACTTCTACCTATCATTTACATAGGGACGGGATGTCAGAATGCCCCCCAGAAAAATAACAACGACTGTCCCTTCGGCACCCCCACTGCCATTTTTCAACCGGAGCAGGAAGGCATAAAGGACCACAGCTTTCAACTGGAAGAAGATTATAGCCTGGAGCGTTTTCGTTTGGAAAATGAAAGTGAAATCGAAATCCATCAAAGCGGTTGTGATCAGATTCGCCAGGAATTCCAGTTTAGCATACCGCCCATGGACAAACAACTCGATGCCCCATCCTATGCAATGCTGGCTGCAGAAAAGTTCTTCCAGTTGGCAGCCTTGGGAGAGCGGTATCAAAGCCTTGGCCTTTGGGGAAACCAAATGGAAAAAAATGCAGCCAACTTTCAATTGAGTGCTCCCCTACCCATAGAGGGTGGATTCTCTATCACGATCGACCGGATTAACAGTCCCGGTAAAACTACCCTAATCGTTGTTTTAAGAAGCGGAACGCTTAATAACACTTACTAAAAGTCCCCCTTTAACCATATGTCATTTTGGCTGTCCTTAAAATCCCAGAAGGCCCAATTAAACCAACGAAAGAAGTTTTAAACTCGATTGAATAGCGAAAAAACATTACTCGTAATTATTTGATAAATAAAATTTTAATCAAATTATTGACAAATATACGCATATTAATTCTGCCTTATTTTCCGTTTTTTTATTTGGTAAGGCCTGAAGGTTTTTCTAATTTTATCAACGCAATACAAGCATATCCAGCTTTTGAATGTAGCATGGCTTTGAGTCATCCCCTTCAAAAGCTAAAGAATATCAGTATCAGTAAGTTAGAGGAGCTCCGCCTGCCATTGGGCAGCGGAGTTTTTTTTTGCGTGGTCGATTAGTATATTTGTGACGCTTCAATCACCTCATAAATTCAATTCATATGAATTACGACCTGATTGTGATAGGAAGCGGTCCTGGCGGCTACGTAGCTGCTATTCGGGCCGCTCAATTAGGTATGAAAGTAGCTGTTGTAGAACGGGAATCACTCGGTGGGATTTGCCTGAACTGGGGTTGTATCCCCACTAAAGCCTTGCTAAAAAGTGCTCAGGTTTTCGAATACATCGCTCACGCAGATAACTACGGTATCAAGGTAGAAAATGCAAAACCCGATTTCCCGGCAATGATCTCTCGTTCGAGAGTAGTAGCCGAAGGGATGAGCAAGGGGATCAATTTTCTTTTTCGAAAGAACAAGATCGAGGCCATCTTTGGGAACGGGAGGCTGACCGCCGATAAAAAAGTAGAAGTAACCGATGCCGAGGGGAATAAAAAGGAATATACCGCCAACCACATTATAATTGCCACCGGTGGTCGGGCAAAGGAATTACCCAACATTCCCATCGATGGCAAAAAAATTATTGAGTACCGTAAGGCCATGAGCCTTGAAAAGCAACCCAAATCCATAGTAGTTGTCGGAGCGGGAGCCATTGGAGTAGAATTCGCCTATTTCTATCATTCTATAGGCACCGAAGTGACCATAGTCGAATTTATGGAACAGGGTCTACTTCCACGCGAGGATGCGGATGTGTCTAAGGAAATGACCAAGATCTATAAAAAACGAGGCATCAATGTTCTGGCTAATACGGCCGTCGAAAAGGTCGACACCTCCGGTAAAGGTTGTGTTGTTACCGTGAAAAACCGGAAATCAGGAAATCAGGAGGAGATCAAATGTGATATCGTACTTTCCGCAGCTGGAGTTACTCCAAATACGGAGGATGTCGGACTGGAGGCAGCCGGCGTCAAGGTAAGTGACCGTGGATTGGTGGAGGTAGACGAATTTTACCGCACCAATGTTTCCGGCATTTACGCTATCGGTGATATTACACCTGGTGCAGCCCTTGCTCACACGGCTTCTGCTGAGGGCATTATCTGCGTGGAAAAAATTGCCGGTGAAAACCCGCAGCCGCTCGACTACGGCAACATTCCTTCCTGCACTTATTGTGTCCCGGAAGTAGCTTCTGTCGGGATGACCGAACAGGAGGCCAAAGAGGCGGGGCATGAAATTAAAGTGGGTAAATTTCCCTTTACGGCCTCAGGAAAGGCAAGTGCAGCCGGAGCTAAAGAGGGTTTTGTAAAAGTCATTTTTGACGCTAAATACGGCGAATGGCTTGGCGCCCATATGGTTGGTAATAATGTCACGGAAATGATCGCCGAAGCAGTAGTAGCCCGCAAGCTGGAAACCACCGGGAATGAGATCATCAAATCCGTACACCCTCACCCCACTATGAGTGAAGCAGTTATGGAAGCCAGTGCCGCTGCCTATGATGAAGTGATCCATTTATAAAATTAAAGAGATAGAAAATACAGGAGGGTGCCTTAAAGCGCGCAATGACCTTTGAGTTGCCCTCCTTTCTTGTTTACCTTTTACGTCTTCGGCTGGTAGACCGTACACCCAGGGCACTTAACAATCCCCTCGATAATTCTCTCGCAAAAGTTCGACTCATTTCCCGGGCAGCGGGGCTGGTCATGATCTCTTCTATTATCGACTCTGGTTTTTTGGAACGAGAAGAACGGGCGCGTCCCTTCTCGAGCTGTTCCTGTAACTTCTTTTGATGCGACCCCTCCCGTGCAGATTCGATCTTTTTGTTAAGAATTTCCTCCGCACTTTCCCGGTCCAATACCTCGGCATATTTGTCAAAGATCCTGGAGCGTTCGATCAGCATATTCAACTCTTGGTCCTCCAAAACATCCATACGGGATTGCGGGGCCCGCATCATGGTGTGAACCACCGGTGTGGGAGCACCATCTTCGTTTAACACGGTTACCAGTGCTTCCCCGGTCCCCAGTTGGGTTAAAAGCTCATCCAGGTCATAAAAATTGGTGAGCGGGAAATTTTCAGAAGAAAGTTTGATGGCTTTGCGATCACGTGCAGTAAAGGCACGAAGAGCATGTTGCACCTTCATTCCCAACTGACTCAGCACATCATTAGGGATATCTGTGGGGTTTTGGGTAACATAGAAAACACCTACAGATTTCGAACGGATCAGCTTCATGATCATTTCGATCTGATCTAATAAGCTGTCTGTTGCATTATCGAACACTAAATGTGCTTCATCAATAAAAAGCACCAGCTTAGGTTTTTCCAGGTCCCCTTCTTCAGGAAGCGTACTGTACACTTCTGCTAATAACTGAAGCATGAAAGTAGAGAATAAAAGCGGCCGGTCCTGGATATCCGTCAGGCGAAGAATATTGATAACCCCTTTTCCATCTACTTTTTGCATCAGGTCATCAATATCAAAGGAAGGCTCGCCGAAAAAAACTTCTGCCCCTTGCTGTTCCAGGGTGACTAACTTTCGAAGGATGGCATTGGCAGATACGGTAGAAAGTCCCCCATAGGTATTCTTTATTTCTTCCTCGCCTTCATTCATCATCCACTGCATTGTCCTGCGCAGGTCCTGAATATCAAGCAGGGGAATATTGTGGTCATCACAATATTTAAAGATCACAGCAATGATCCCGGATTGCGCCTCGGTCAGGTTGAGAAGCCGGGCAAAGAGCACCGGGCCAAATTCTGTAACAGTAGCCCGCATGCGGACCCCTTTCTCTTCCGAGATCGTCAAAAATTCTACAGGATACGAGCTACCTTCCCAGGCCAGGCCAATATTTTCCTGACGTTCATCAATTTTAGGATGCCCGTCGCTTGCCACTGCAAGACCACTCAGGTCTCCTTTAACATCCATAAGCAAAACGGGGACCCCTGCGTCAGAAAGCTGCTCTGCGATTACCTGTAAGCTCTTAGTTTTTCCGGTACCGGTAGATCCACTGATCAAACCATGCCGATTAAACATTTCGAGTGGGGCCCTTATCAGGTTGCCCGTCAGGCAAGCTCCTTCTAACATGGCACCACCCAGGGTGATAGATGGCCCCTCAAAGGTGTAGCCTTCACTTATTTGCGGTATGAAACTTTCTTTTATTGACATAGGCCGATGGGCGGTTAGTGAATTAAAAGTTTTGGTTTACTATCCAAAACTCATACCTATTCCAAATTCCATTTATGAATGCGCAATTGATATTTCTTTTCACTAAGGGGCCAGCAGCTCATATCCTTCTGAGATTCCAGTTGTTTTTCCAGCTCCTCGGTCATTAGTTGGGGAAAAAAATCAATCCCAGTCCTATCTTCAACCTCATCAATACTCACCGCGTACTCCTGCAAAGGGGTAACGCTGATCTCATTGGGCAAAATAAAACCAATACCTTTCAGCTCAGGCTCTGAAAGGTCAAGAAGCACCCTGTAATAGCTGGCAGGAACAGAGACCCCGCTATCGCCGATCTTCCCTTTGATGGGCTCTTTCAAGACCGGACCGGTAACCACATACAACTGCTTAAAGTGTTTCGCCCATTCCCGGGTAAGTTCTTCCAGTTCCTTCCAAATCCCCTGATTGAAAAAATGGTCCTGGGGGCTAATGTTACTCATAAAAAAGGTTTGCTGCATGGCGAGGGAATCAAAGGCCATATCTGCAGCGGAGACTAAATGCCCTCGGTCATAGCCCGATCCGCGATAATCGTACCAGCTGGCAGATTTTGTGCGAACTTCCGGGTCTTCCTCGAAACGGTCGGGGCGATCCACCCAGGGTTTCTGAAGGCGTTCTCTGGTCAAAAGGTAGGCTACCCATTCTGCCTGTTCATGTTCCTCACTATAGGAAAGGGCATAATAATCATGTAAGACGATCTGGCCGGTAGTAGAAACCGGCAAGTAAAAGGTCATGTTATCCATTCGGTCCATTGGACTCATTTTGTCGTCCTCTGTTTTCCAGGATTGAAATACGGCACTACCTGCCCAGGCAATTACTGCCAACAAACCAGCGAATACGATGGCCCGCATCAAATTTCCTCCACTTTGACGGTTATGGTTACGGCGCAGTTTTGCCATACCGGAAAATTAATAATTTCTCCGATCTTTTTAAAAAGTCCAACCAGGTCACTAATGATCTGGTTGGAATGGGATCAGAATCCAGGAAGCAACATAACGGCATTTTGCATCATCCGGCTGGGTCCCCGCCAGAACATGCGGTATTGGGTGTTGTCCAGCAGATAAACTAGCTTGCCATCGCCTACCGGAAGGACACCAGCGAAAGCCCCACCGGTCAATAATTCAAGATTGGGGATGGAAGCATAACCTGCGGTCATCAATTCATAAGGGGGTTCGTGGTAGCGCCCCACCGTTTGCCAACTAGCATCCGGTTCCAGTGCCTGGTTCCCCAATTTCAGGCTGTATACCTCTTCCGGTAACCCAAAAGCCAGGGGATGACTGGTATCCAGGTGGGCACGAAAAGCCGATCCCGGAATTCGTTTTTTCCCAAAATACTCTTCGCGTTCTGCGTAGGGTAATGCCTTTATTGCTTCTGAAGTATCTTTAGGTGGCTTGCGGAGCTCTACCTTTAGCCAATCTGCTGTATTAGAGGTAAAATAGGTCGCAGCACTTTCCTGAGCTACCAGGGTTCCTCCGTTTTGCAACCAGCTCTTTAGATGCTCAAGCCCCGTTTTCCCAAATAGTTGCTCAAGTCCTTCCCCTCCTCCTGGCAGAATCAGTACATCATAATCATTCAGGTCGGCATATCCGTACCTTGATCCGAATTTCGGAAGGTCGGTCTGGCGCAATATACTTGTTCGAATGCGCTCCACCGGCAAGTGGGTTTCCCGATCGAAAAGAAAGTAAATTTGCCCGCTAGTGTAGGTATCAAATGGTGGTTCGACCAACATAGCTACCCTAGGGGCTTTAATCACCTGGTTATCTCTCGAAGCGAGGTCCATGCCTTCCAGCATACGTCCGGTATCAAAGCCTTCGATCACTACCGGGCAATCGGAGGCAATAGACCTCATATCCCGTTCGATCTCCTCCCTTTTATCCGGGTTTCGACCGATCAGCACAATAGAGCTACCTGCCGAGAAGGACCGACTCCCGTCGCCAAATGCCTTTTCAGCAGCTCTAACCCGGTATCCTTTTTCCCATAGCATAGCCAGTGCCCGGGGTGCGTGACGTTGGCTCCAGTCGATTACGTAGGCATAGGTGGCATCAGCATTATTCAATCCAGAGGGTATTTTTGGGGCTTCAACCAAAGGCTCGGTAGCAACATTGACTGCTTTATCCAGGCTATAGGCTTCCAGGTTATAAGCCAGAGGGGCCGACCATGTGGCCATATCATACATTACCGAGTCCTCGATCAGCAAGTTTCTTTCGAGTACGCTGTTAATAAATAGGTGCCGGGGCTGGTCGGTCGATACCAGATAGGGCCCTGCAGGGAAACTTTTCCGGCTTAATTTTTTAGTTCGAAAATCCTTGGCATCGGAAGCTGTGAAACTCTTCGTAGCACGCTCTACTTTAACGCCTTGCCGGATCAACATAGCGATTAGGTCAACGACATACATATCATTACCGGGGAAAACATAGGTTTTGGTGGCCGTTTTGCTATTGCCGGGCTTCCAGGCTTCGTAGCTATATCGAAGTAGTTCAGCTCGATGTTCAGCTGTTTTTTGAATAGTGGCAATAGAGGTCGAATAATGATCGAACACCCTTTGCCGAAGCGTCAGGACGTAGCCGTCCTCATTTTCTACAGCTCGGCCGGCACTTATCCCGCCTTGTTCAGTCAGCATGCCAACTGCTCCCATAACGGAAGGATAGCTTGATCCATAACCCGGGTAGAAAAAATCGAAAGCCTCGCGGGTAAAGTAATTCACCTGAACTTTATTGAAAACTTCAATATTTGCCCTTCCAAAGGTATCTGCCCAACTTTCGTATGTATCTGGTAGTAATTTATTCCTGGGAGTCGTTCCGGGAGTAGTGAAATAGTTATTGTTATACCCCTGTTCATGATAGTCGGTATGAACTTGTGGCATCCATTCCTGATAAAGAGCGGTATGTCCCCGGGATTCAGGATGAATTCCCCAGACCCAGTCCCGGTTGAGGTCGAACCAATAGTGGTTGGTACGCCCGTTTGGCCAGGGAGCATAATGCTCCAAGTCGCGAGGCTCCTGCCCCTGTGTATGGCGTTTCATCCCCTTATACCAGTAAACATAACGGTCCCTTCCATCGGGATTTATACACATATATAAAATGATCACCATGTCTTTTAATATAGCTTCGGTTCCCGCGTCTTCAGCCGCAGCCAGCCGGTAGGCTGTTTGCAGGGCCGCCTCTGTACCCGAGGCTTCATTGCCATGGATATTATAACTGAAAGACAGCACCACCGGCTCGTTTTCAATAATATCATTGGCAGTGGAGACATCGGCATTGACGAGCTCCAGGTGGCGTTCCCGTACGGCTTCAATTCGCTTCATATTATCAGCTGAACTAATGATCAGGGCCACCAGGGGGCGACCCTCATAGGTTTTGCCATATTCCCGGTATTGGACCCGGTCGGATGAGTTGGCGAGCATTTTAGAATACTCCACCACATGTGCATACAGGGTAAAAGCCTCTCCCAGCCGATAACCCAAAAATTCCCGAGGTGAGGCAATCGTTGGGTCATAAGAAAGGTCCGGGTCGAATGCAAATCGAACAGAGTCAACCAGCAGAGGAGCCTGCTGTGCTTTTACTGCTGAAAAAGTGAACAAACAAAGAATGGGAATAAGTAAGCTTGATGGTTTCATAATTTATTTTTTCGAAAAGGCTTTATTTTTTTTTGATTTTTAAAAATTATTTATTTCTGAGTGCCTGGCACCTAATAAGAGGTTGGAAAATTTAGCCATTATCGTCTCCTCGGTATCAAGGTCGTTGGATAAACCACCATACTCTCATTGCCATCCTTACCAACAGAGGCTACTCCAAACAGGAAATTATCGATCACAATGTTCTCCAGGGTGAATTCAGTGAACGTAGCATCTACGAAGCGGCTGTGTTGCCACTGGGAGGCCGTAGTTTCCCGCCAATACAGCTTATACCCCAGCAGGTTTTCATCATCTACCGCTTCCCATTTTAATTGAGTACTAGGACCTACTGCCCCGCCTATGATCACCCCTTTGGGAGCGGGAGGAGCCCAGGCCAAAGAAGCCAAGGTTACTGCATTGACCCCGGTTAATTTACTACAATACTCGAAATTTACGCCTTCGATCACATCTCCATATTCGATCCCATCCTCCGTACGGATATCCTGGTGCTGCCGGTTATAGTTCTCATGGGTTTCCATGATGCGAACCCCGGCATACCCTTCATCGTTAAACGGACGATGGTGCCCTCCCCTTCCGAAGCGATCAAGGCGATAGATCATAATAGCGTCCAGATTCGTGAAATATTGATCGGTCAGTCGATCAACATAGCGCGCTAATTGCCTGGAAGGACCATCCACCTCGCCACCGTAAAACCTTCGCCAAACACGGTCCCTTTCCGTTTCCTCAACAGGGGTGGGTTCTGAAAATACCCGGAAAGTTGTATTATCGATGACCCCATCAATGCCCTCTATATTCCCGATCATGTCATTATTGAGTATTCCCAGGATATCCCACCCCTCCTCTTTTGCTACACTAGCCATGTGCTGGCCGCCAAACAATCCCTGTTCTTCACCGGATAAACCAACGTAGACAATTGTCGTGGGGAACTCATATTTGCTCAAAACCCGTGCCGCTTCCAATGTACCGGCCATTCCGGTAGCATTATCATTAGCTCCAGGCGCATCTATCTCTGCATCGGTAGAGGAGGAAGCTCGGGAGTCAATATCCCCCGACATAATGACATAACGATCAGGATAGCGGGTACCCCGTTGAATGGCGATGACATTGACTACTTCTACATCTTCGGGAATGCGACGATTCTCTTCAGCCAAAACTAAATTGCGTTGAAAATAAACTTCCAGGCAACCTCCGCATTCCGAGGATATTTCATCGAATGCCGCCTTAATCCACCGACGGGCAGCTCCTATTCCCCGTGTTTCCGAAGTCGTATCAGACAGGGTGTTCCGGGTACCGAAGCTGACCAGCTTTCGAATATCCGCTTCCAGGCGTTCTGCTGAAGGAGCATTAGCAATATCATATAACCTGAGGTCGGCCTCCGGTGGGGCCTGCTGCGCTTCTACATTTAATAGGAGATTAAAGAAAAAAAACACTGCAATATAAGAACGGGTCATCGGTGAGCATTTTAGGCTTAGGAAAGAAAAATTCGAAACGAACCCTTAAAATAGATAATCAAGGGGAAGAAGCAAAACGGCCTGTACGCAATTGATGAATAGTACCTTCATCATCATGGGCAACCAGGCCCTGTACTACTCTACTGCTAATTTTTCCTCCAATAGATCCAACTTGGCTTCAAGCCAGGAACGGTTGACAAGGCTATCGACCTGCTCCAGTTCAATTTTTAACCGAAGGAGTTCTTCCCGGATCCGTTGGGTGGGTTCGTAGGATAGGCGCGACCGCAGCTGAGCCGCTTTTCTAGTTAGACGAAACAAATTGGCATAACCCAGCCGGCGTCCTTCTGCCAGCAAATGATTACGCTTCAGATAATTCCTAAAGGAGCCCGTAAGGGATAAAAGGGGCTCTAGTAAGTCCATGTCGTAGTAGGTGCGTAACAAGAGCGCCTTTGCCCCCAAGCTGTACCGGATATCCCGGTATTCCACCTCTCTGATAAGCTCTAGAACCTCGGGAAATTCACCTGCAAAATAGTGCCAGGATGCCAAATTAAAAAGGTAAGCATTGTCGCGAACATCAGGGGGTAAAAGCTCCCGGTATTGCTCAATAAATTCCCTTACCCAATCCAGTTGCTCTAGCCGAAGACCAGTCGTAACAATGTTTTTGTAATCCCACTCGGATAATGAGCCTTCTTCAAGCAGTAACCCATTTTCCAATTGGTCTCTATACAATTCGAAAACATCCTGCAACCATTCCTTTTCTCCCCGGTTGATCCGCCCTATACAAAAATTCATGAAGTAGTTGTATAATTCCATGCGTTCGGTAAGCCCGAGGTCGAGTTGCTGGGAAAGAAAATAATCCAATGCTTGCTGAAAGGTCTTCCTATTAGGATTTTCCAGCATGCGATAGACTAAGAAATAAGTGTATACCCCTGCCTGACGCTCAAAATATTTTTGTCGCTGCCGGATCATTTCCAACACCGTTTCCAGGAGCGACATCTCGTAATCCATGCTCAGGATATTCAGACGTACCTGGACCTCGCAGGCATTTTTTAGCTTTTCCTTGAAATAGAATAAATCCAACTGGGTTTGCCTGTTCCTCAGGTGGGGTTCCTGTACCTCCCGTTCATAAGATTCGAAAAAGGCTCCCGCCTCCAGTGCTCTTTTATAGTGGTAAAGGTAATCGGCCGGGGGGGCAACTTCTATTGCTCTTTTCTCCAAAAGCCGTTCGAACTGGGCGGTACTTTTCTTCTGTCGAAAGGCCGTCATCAGGTCAATGACCTGTTGTGATTCCTGTTGCTGGTATTGCTCCATTGCCCAGAACTGCTCCACCTGACGCTGAGCGTAAGTCATTACAGGGGGTAACTTCCTGTCTCGGCTTTCGTCGAAAGGAAAAACAACTTTTGCCAGATGCTGTCTACTGATCTTTTCGAATGGAAAGTCCGGATACAGCCCATCCAAATAATGAATCAGTTGTTGCACGTCCTCATGTTTACAATGATAAGGAGAGTGCACAAAGGCGCAAAACCGGGTCAATTCCCGCCGGTTCATCAATTCCAGATTTTTAATTAGTTTGGGCTTTTTCAAAAAAGTCAATTATTTTTTCAATAGCATTTTCTTAAACCAATGACTATCAGGTTTTTAAAAAAATTCCTACTTAAAACTAAACAAAAAAATCCAATTTTACTCCAAATAAATATTTCCAAAGGTATCTGATTTCCTTCATTTTTGTATTGTTCACTAATGTTTCTAATCGTCGTCCCTTTAACCTCTTTACCATGAACTATCCTAAACCGATTACCTTCTTTCTGATCCAACTGGGGCTCCTGATAGCCTTTGGCGCCGGCGCACAGACAACAGCAAGCAGTTGCCTGACCTTCAAGGCTTTGCAGAAGGATTCCCTCATTTCCGGAGATCTAGAAGGCATTCTTCTGACTGAATCGGAAGTGGCTGTTTCCTTTAAGCCTTTCTTATATGAAGACGGGACCTCAGATAAGGGGAAGCTTTGGATCTGGCCCGATCTACCCTTTAATGCCATCACGGATAACGAAAAACCGGAAGGCCCGTTCTTAATGCCTTCCAACCTCAACTTCCATTTCAATTTCAAGGAGACCAATGGAAAGGTCGAACGCCTTTGCTTTGATTTTTACGAAGGAGGAGGCTCTATCAATATTGCAGCCAATGGCGATTCCATACTTATCCTTAACTCCCTGGCCGAACTGGATGGCAAGGAAATTACCCCTGGGGTTTTTGCCGAGGTGAAATTGAGGAATACGACAAACACCTGGCTTCCCTTCGGCACCATTTGTCTAAAAGGAAAACTAAACGATCTTACCATTGGCGGGCAGGAATTGATCATTGCAGGTTTTTGTTTCTCCTCCCTGGAAACCTGCCGACCAAAGATCTCCAAAATCACCACCAGTGCCTGTACTGCAGCCGGTACCTTTTATTTGTATTTCGAAGGAGAAGGAAAGCCAGCTTCCGACTCAGTAGGCTTTACAGTGATTGTGAACAACGAGATTTTCGGCCCCTATTTTGATTTCCCCATTCAGCGGGTAGGGCCGGTAAGCAGTTATAATTCAACTGAGTATTACATCCAATTTTTCGATAATTATAATCCCAATTGCAAATTCGATACGCTTTTTCAAGGCCCAGATTGTTCGGTAGCTAATTGTGCTATCGACAATCTGGAGGCCTGGTTTTATCCTGAATGCGAAGCAGATGGGAGTAGTTTCCTGACCTTAGATTTTGATTATCGATTAGTTGACAGTACCCGCCCTAATTCGTTTCTGGTTTCTATAAATGGAGCAAGTGCATCCGAATTTAAGCTGGAAGACCTTCCCGTTCGCATTGATTATAGTTCTATTGCTGCAAATGCACCTCCGGAGGTCAAGGTCTGCCTCACCAATGCAGGTGATTGTTGTGCTCGCACCCTGGCCAAAGTAAGGGAGTGCAAAGACACCTGCCAGATCGAATCAGTAAAGGTAGATGTGTTGGGTTGCACTCCAAAAAATGGCTATGACCTGGATGTCTACCTGAACTTTACCAGCAACGCCCAACCAAACTTCCCATTCTATCTTTTTATTGAAAACAAGTCTTTTGGCCCTTATTCTGCCAAGGAACTTCCTATTCGACTTTTCGATGTACAGGTACTCACCGAGGCCACTCATTTTGAAGTAAAAGCTTGTACAAAGGATTCTACCAGTACTTCTGTGGGCTGCTGTGCAGCAGCCTGGGTGGAAAAACCCTATTGTCCCCCCTATTTTCAAACCTGTATTGAATTTGAACGCCTTGACAGGGAAGCCTATGGTGGCAATTTAGGAGACCGTCCGGGTTCAGTAGTCTTTTCAGAATCCGGGGTACAGGTTCGGTTGATCCCCTTGCAAACCCTTGACTGGACGGAGTATTTTGAGTCTCTGCTAGTGTTTTCAACCTCTAACCGACCGGAGTACCAAAGCTTTCAGGGTGCCTATTTACATCACGAAGGCATAAGCACCGCTTATAACTTTAACGGCTATCCTGAACCGGTGAAAAAGGCCACTTTTGATTATTACAACGAAGGTGGATTAATAAATCTTAGCGCCAATGGAGCAGAACCCATCCTACTGCCAGATCTTACCCGGGGAGTCTATCAACTTGGTTCTTCCGTCCGGGTAACGGTAGAACCAGCAACGGGTTCCGGTCGTAGGGGCAGACTCCATTTCACGGGCAATATTCAATCGCTGTTAGTAGGTGGTTTAGGGCTAAATGTCGACAATCTCTGCCTTAACCAGGAAGAAGAATGCCGTCTGTATGGTCTGGATATCCTGGATTGGGCCTGCGAAGATGGCACTTATGCGGTTTTTGTCGATTTGAAAACAGATTTGCCCAATAAGGACCTCCTGGTGAAAACCAAAAATGGTTACAAGGGCATCTGGAATAGCGAAGACTTCCCCACTTGGGTCGATGGTCTTCCGGGAAGCCCGGGAGAAAAGGATGCCCTGATCATCTCCGACCCTCAAAACCCTGACTGTGAGGTCGGTATTGAATATGAAATTAATTGCAGGCCAGATGATTGTGTATTTGGCCCTGAACTTCGAATTAAACAACCCCCCTGTGCAGATGATGGTACTTTCCATCTGGTAATTGATTTTGACCATAAAGGCACGGGCAGAGCCTTCAGCCTTGGTATTGACAACGACAGCCTGGGACTCTTCTCCTATGATGATCTACCCCTGGAAATTGGGCCGTTTGAGTATCCTGATGACGGTGGTTTGTTGGTGACGGTTGAAGATATCGATGATCCCAATTGTGGTTTGCGCAAACGATTCGAGCCCACCAACTGCAATGCATGTGAAGTAAGGGACCTGCTGGTTGAAGTACTCGAATGCCAACCGAATGGAGAGGTTCGGCTATTTGTCGACTTTAACCACGAGAACTCCGCCAATGAGTATTTCGACCTGTACCTAGACGGCGAAGCTGTTGGCTACTACAAACTAGCTGACCTCCCTCTGGAGATCAGCCAATTCCTGCCGAAACGGCCATCAGGAGCGGTTGTAGAGGCAAAGGTTTGTGTTAATGACCAGCCGAATTGTTGCGCCAGGACGACCTTTACGGTTCCTTCCTGCCCACCCTTCTGCGGATTCAGAGGCCTGCAGACAGAGGTAGTAGACTGCGCAGAGGAGTCCTTCTTTCTGCAATTTAAATTTGAACCTGGGAAAAACGAGGGAAGATACCTTGCATTTATTGACGGACAGGTTTTTGGACCTTTCTCCTACGCTGACCCTGTGCAGGTGATCGGTCCTTTCCGGGCAGACGGGCATACCCAATACGATCTTTTCCTGATTGATGTAAATGATCCAACCTGTTTTGAGTTTACAGAATTTGGCCCGGTTGAATGCCGAATACCGGATTGTGGAATGGCCAACCTGCGTATGGAGGCCCAAAGGTGTAATTCCGATGGAAGTTATGTGATTGCCGTAAATTTCGATTACTATAAGGATGACCTGGCCTATTTTGCAATCACCGCGCCCAATGGTAATGTGATCGATACCTTCCGGGCTGATGAGCTACCCTATCGTTTTAATGCCTTTATAACCGATGCGGCCTTTCCTCAGAAATTTCAGGTTTGCCTGCTAAGAGAGTCCGATTGCTGCCTCAGCACTTTTGTGGAACCCATCTCCTGTGTCGGAAATTGTGCAGATGGCATATTACTCGCCGAGACCTCAGCTTGTAAAGAAGAAGGATTCTTTGTTGCCGAGTTGTTCTTTGAAAATTATCAACCGGACCCCAATGAATTATTCTTCCTGTATTTGAATGGGGATTTCCTCGACACCGTCACTTTCGAAAAGGGGTATCTGCGCATTGATTCATTGAGTGCAGCTACTAATACTTCCTATATATTCTATTTGAAATCAGTAGCCAGGCCTGATACACAAATTTGTGAATGGAAGGTGGAGGTCATCCCGCCAGCCTGTTTCAATGAGGAAGAAGTGTGGCCCGGAGATGCCAATAATGACGGTATTGCTAACCACTACGACCTGCTTCATATTGGAGTAGCCTTTGGCAAGGAAGGTCTTTCCAGAAACCAGACCGATGCCGCCACTAATGCCTGGGAAGGCATTCCTGCCACAAACTGGAATAACGCCTTTGTCAGCGGCCTCAATTTCAAATTCGCAGATTGTAATGGCGACGGCCGGATCAACCGGGAAGATATCGATGTCCTCAAACAAAATTACGGATTGGATCGTGGCACCATCAACGAACAAGCGCCTCTACCCGGAACCGAGTTCGATCCTCCGATCGGATTTGAACTTCCGGAGGATGGTGAGTTACCCGAAGAGGAACAATTCTCCATTCCGATCATATTGGGTGCAGCAGAAAACACGGTGGAGGATATTTACGGTTTGGCCTTTTCGATTTACTATGATCCTGCCGTACTGCACGCAGATAGTGTTTACATCGAATTTCCCGCAACTTGGCTTGGGGAGCCCGGGGTCAACCTGGAGCCGCTTGCCGAGCACTTTCCGGAAGAGGGCCGGTTTGAGATCGCACTAACCCGCACCGACCAAAATGAGGTGTCCGGCTATGGACCGGTTGCTCACCTGATCGGTATAAAGGATGATATTGCCGGGTTTACCGATAGCCGTCTTGAAGTGGATCGGGCAGTACAGATGGATCACCAGGCAAACCTGCAGGGATTGCAAGGTATGAGTACGACCGTTACTTTCGCTCAAAAGGAGACCATCGACCAGCCTGAAAAGATCAGCCTGATCGACCTGGAGCAAAATGTCACCGTCTACCCCAACCCCACCGACGGGCTGCTGAATATTTCGACTCCATATGGACTGACTCCGGATATCGTTCGCATTTTCAGCTCGGATGGTCGCACGCTTAGCGCAGAAGTCTGGAATACCAACCAAGTATCCCTCGCACCATTGCCAGAAGGGCTCTACATCGTGAAGATCCAGTTTGGGAGACATGTACTGCATAAGCGCATCTTTAAGCGATAAGCCCAAAGACGGTACGGGGTATAGTACTTAGTACTCTTGATATTCGGGCTAACCTCAATGTTCCCTGTGGGGAAATTATTTTCCCCACAGGGAACATTTTGTGTTCAATAAAAGGCCTGAAAACTATTAACTATTTTTAGGAATTCCCCCCACTCTTAAGTACCCGTCTACACCTCCCTTTGTCCGATGCCGGCGGAAGTTGACGTACCGGGGTTAAAGGCTACTGAAAGGGATCTGTAAATCCATCGGCATTATTTCGCTGGTAAGGTACCTTTAGGAAGTCGAGGGTACCTGGTTTGACTCGAAGGTTAAAACTATAAACGGAGCGGGTTGGTTGCCAATTGACACTCATTTCCCAGCAATGCAGGTCCCGCAATAAACCCAGGGAAGGATAGGAGAAATCCTTTCGCACAAAATCATAACCGATATTGCCTACATTCAGGCTCCAGTTTGGAGTAAGGGTGATTTGCCCCCTGGCATTAAGGGCATGGGTGGTCATATTGAATTCGGGGCCCTTTCCTCTATCTTCCCAGCCGAAGGCCAGGTTATGGGAGAGTCGGAAATTTTCAAATAAACTCAAAAAGTCTTCTTCAGCCCCTTCTCTGGCCCTGCGTCTGCGCTTCCGGGCCTCCTCTTCCAGGTCTTCGACCACCTCTTCCGGTTCTCCAAAAAGTAGTTCCCGAAGCTTACCAACCGTAATATTAGTCGTGAAGGTAAAACGGGCGTTATCAAATCGAAGCAAATCCCCGGTAGCATCAATGGCAAAGGTGTTCAAACGTTGATTGCGTTCGTTTTTAATATAGGGATCCCATTGAGCACTAATTCCGACGGTGGTGATCCCTTTAAAAAAACGGGCAGTGGTGCGAAGGTTCACAGGGGACCAGTTCAGGGAATCTGCTGCAAAGTTATAGCTGCCGTTTACGACCAGGTTGTCGATCAGTTTCACATCTTTTATCGTAGAATCTTTTTTCGAAAAGACCTTTGCCTGGAAAATATTATTCAGAGAATAAGTAAGAGCCATTTGCTGACCCGCCCTCGGCGGGCTTCCAAAGATGCCCCCCTGAAAACGATCAAAAATTTGCGTCTGGTCGGGATTCTCCGGATCTATTTGCACTTCCTGGTAATATCCAAGGGATGGATCAAGGTAATCGGGGGCAAAGGTAAAGCCAAAGGTTGGACGGAATTCGTGCCTTAGCCCTCTGATCTTTCCTTTTCGAAAAAGCAGGGTTCCGAATATTCGGGTCTGTAGGCTCAAACCTGCGCTGTAAGTACGCCAGGGGGCAAAACCGCTTACGGTATCGGTCACCACTTCCCCCTGGGATACCACCGTAGTATCGAAAAAGGTTTCCCCGGTTTCAGGATCGATAAAGCTGTCTATTTCAATTTCCTGTAAGCTTGGATCAAATTCCCGGTCCAGTGTTTTCCATTGCCAGACTTCCCTGTATTGAATATTCGGGTTGAGGTTAAAGTACTTAAACAACTTGAAGGAATTGCTGAGGGCGAGGTTTTGCTGAATCCCGAACCGGGCATTTTCCAGGGTTTCCGGCTCAAATAAGGTAGTATCGGTAGCCGTGATCCTGCTTTTCCCTTCTGCTGTGTACCGAACGACAATGTCTTCATACCATCTGCGCTGGTTCCCTCCCACATTTTTTCTTCGAAAGGGATAAAGAGCCTGGGTTTGAAACCGCATGTCGGGAAAATTAATGACCACCTGGTTGTTCTGTGTATTCTGGGTATGGTTAAATGCTGCAGTGAAGGTAAAAGGCTGGTCCGGAAAGTTTCGGGTAAAGGTCATATTGGAGGAAAACTGACTCTGGAGGACGTTACCGGGATCGTTGAATACATTGCTCTGGTAATTATTCGCCTGAATATTGATCGAACCGCCAAAGGAATTATAGGGATGGGCTGCACGATCCTGTCGATGACTCCAGCGCAAACGACCGCTATTGTTACGAAGGCGCAAAGTGTCATTGACCAGATTATTGCGACTATCATACCCCAATTCGATAGAACCGGCGTACTTGTAGCGTTGCCGGTATTGGGAAGAGGCGCTTATTCCCCAGGTGCCCCGAAAGTAAATATTAGATCTTAAGGCCAAATTGAAATTATCGTTAATAGGAAAGAACCAACCTACATCCCGAAGGCCAAAACCCCATTGTTCTGAAAACTCATAATCTCTGGGGAACAATAAACCCGATTTACCATTGCTTTTACTGATGGGAAAAAAACCGAAAGGCAGCCACAAGGGTGTAGGGGCTCCCATGATTTCTAACTGGGACGGCCCCACAATTACCTGCTTGTTCGGGACCACCTTTTGCTTTGAGCTTCGGATCCCAAAGTGTGGATGGGGCAGATCACAGGTGGTAAAGATCAGGTCCTGGCCAAACAAAACGGTTTCTGCCTGGGAGGAATCGGCCTCGTTAGCGCCAAAAAACTTGGTACGTCCTCCGTGCAAATAGATATCGTCCTGTTGGGTAGAAACATCAAAAACGATTCCTTTTTCCGTTTCGAAATTATAGCGAATACGCTCCGCATCAAAAACCTGCTCCTTGTCTGCAAAATGCACAGTTTGATAAGTTTGGGTAGTAGAGTCAAATCCGGCCTCGGCAATGACTATATTATTCTCCCAATCCAGTTCTATATAATTTGCTTCCAGGGTTAGGGTGGTATATTCAATAAATGCCTTTCCGTACAAATACGCTTTTTGTTCCCGGTTACTGAGGATCATGGAATCCCTGGCATTGTATTTCACCTGGGCATCCAATCCATTATTCGAAAGTCGGATCGTACGGGCCGGTTGCCGGGCGAAAGCCCCCATGAGAGAGTCCCGTCCCACCGAATCGGAAACCGTAGGAATAGTGTCCCTGGATAGGATCAGGGAATCGAAAATCTGGGCATCTACTCCAAGCGGAACCAGTAAACAGTAAAGTAATAGGACGTATATGCTTGGTTTCAATCGAATATTTCTGTTATTTTTACAACAAATCCGTGTGATGATACACCTATTGATACTGATACAAACGCTGCTGACCTTGGTTGCGTCGCCCAGCAATGTGCCCTTTAACAGCACGCCAACGTTTTCTTCACCATTGGCTGTTCTCGAAGTGATGCCGCCCTCGCCGATGGTTGGCGATTCGACAGCGTGTAAAAATACCAAACCTGAGGCAAAGCACGAAAATAAATTCGCCCTGCGCAAAGTCGTCATTGATGCAGGACATGGTGGTCACGATCCGGGATGCCTTGGAAGTAGTACCCGCGAAAAGCACCTGAACCTGGCCATAGCAAGGAAAACAGCTGCCCTCATCAGGTCCCAACACCCAGGAGTGCAGGTGATCATGACACGAGACAGTGATGTGTTCATTCCTTTACACAAACGCGCCAGCATAGCGAATAAAGCAGGCGCTGACCTTTTCATTTCTATCCATTGCAATTATATGCCAGGATCCTCCGCAACCCGAGGTACCGAAACCTATGTAATGGGCTTACATACCGCCAATCAAAACCTGGAAGTGGCCAAGCGAGAGAACGCGGTCATCCTGCTGGAAGATAATTATGAAGTAAATTACGATTACGACCCTAACAGCCCGGAAGGACATATTATGCTTAGTATGTACCAAAATGCATACCTGGATCAAAGTATTTTTTTCGCTGAGCTCGTGGAGGAAGCGTTTGCCGCAGCCAGCCGCCGAAGCCGGGGAGTCAAGCAGGCTGGTTTCGTTGTTCTAAAGGCGACGGCCATGCCGAGTGTACTGATCGAATCTGGATTTCTAAGTAGCTCAAAAGAGGAACGATTCCTGAATACGGAAGAAGGACAAATGACAATCGCCAGTGCCATTTTAAAAGCTTTTTCCACTTACAAAGCCTTTCTCGAACAAAATTCGAAAGAAGAAGTTGTCGCCAGGGCAGAAATGGCAAGTTTGAATAAAGCAGAAAATGTTCTGATCCAGCCCATGGAAAGAAGTACCCAAATAACGGCCACCCCAAAAACCGCAGATCAGCAAGGAAACACCTTTTCTCCTCCCGTCCAATCCGGGTACCGGATAACTACAGATCCTTTTAGAAGCCAAAAGGAACCTTCGCTGACCTTTCACGTTCAGTTAGCTGCCTTGCCCAAACCCCAAAGTACTACCACCGCCCCCTGGACGAATGTGCCTTATGCTCTGGAAGTGGTTCGGGAAGATCAACTTTACAAATACCGTACTACCACGTTACAAACCTTTGATCATGCCGACCGGGCGAAGGCCTATTTGCACACCCTGGGTTTTAAGGATGCCTTTATCGTGGCTTACCAAAATGGAAAACGCATCGACCTAAAGACCGCAAGAAGTTTGCAAAGGGGCGAATAAGGCTCTTTGGAGGTTATTCAGGTCATTTTTGAACCCAAGACCTGGGACAGTCAAACAAAAAATAAAACCGCCCCCCGGTCTTAGGACTAAAGTAAATGTTAATGGGTCAATACGACGCCCTAAGCCCCTTAATTAAACTCCACCACGAACGGCATTCGGGCCTGCACCCCCCTGGCTTCCTTCAACAGCTTTAATTGTTCATAGAGTTGGTAATACTCCGGAAATTGCTTGCGCACCATCTTGTCGACCCGGGCCATATCGTCAGTTTGCCCACTAAGTTCATCGATCAGTTGTTGGAAAGGATCTTTCACCTTCGGATAATTGGTAGTTCGGTAGGTTTCTAACCCAGCCATTCGAGCTGCCGTGGCAATGGCTTCATCCAGATCCCCCAACTGATCGACCAGGCCGATCTCCAGGGCCTGTTGACCGGTCCAAACGCGTCCCTGGCCAATAGCATCTACGGCATCCCTGGACATGTTGCGGCCTTCGGCTACTCGTTTAAGGAATTGCTCATAGGTTTGCTCGGTTTGGATCTGCAGTCGTTGTTTTTGTTCAGGAGTAAGGTCGAAGTTTAAGGTTAAACCAGTGGCGAAAGGGCCGGTTTTCACAGAATCAAAGGCGATGCCCAAATGCCGCTCCATCCCTTCTTCGAAACTGGGAATGACGCTGAAAACGCCGATCGAACCAGTAAGCGTGCTCGGTCGGGCGAAGATACTGTCTCCCAAACAGGCAATATAATAACCTCCGCTGGCTGCATAGTCTCCCATGGAAACAACCAGGGGTTTCCCACTTTCTTTGATCTTACCCAGGTTGTACCACATTTCTTCGGATGCCAATGCACTTCCACCGCCGGAGTTGATCCGCAGGACAACCGCTTTGACCCGATTATCCTCTTCCAACTCCTGGAAGATCTTATTATACCGAAGGTCGCCTACCTGGCCATTAGCTCCTTTTCCGTTTACAATAGCCCCTTCTGCATAAACCACTGCGATCTTATCCTTTACCTTGTAATTTACCTGGGGAGGGTTGGCTTTATTGTAGTTGGCAAGACTAATAAAATTGATCGAATCATCTTCATCCAATCCCAATCGATCCCGAAGCTTATTCAAAACTGCTTCGCGATAATCCACCCCATCAATAAGGTTGTTTTCCAATGCGCCCTCTGGACTGTCAGCCAGGGATTGATTAACCACCCGCCTCAGGCCCTTTTTTTCCATTTTTCGATCGGCGCTAATATCAGCAAGGAAGATATCGTAATTCTCTTCCAGATATTCGCGGGTTTGCAATTTGTTTTCCGGGCTCATTTCGGTCCGCCGCCAAGGCTCGGTAGCGCTTTTGAATTTACCGGCATAGAAGATCTGCATATTCACCCCTAGGCGGTCGACGGCATCCTTAAAAAAGGGAACCTGAGCGGCAAAGCCTCTAATATCCATGATCCCTAAAGGACTGGCATAAACTTCATCCGCAGCAGAGGCAATGTAATAGGCACCCTGAGTATAGATATTAGAATGCGCTACAACAAACTTTCCACTTTCCCGAAAATCCCGGATGGCCTCCCGAATGGCCCGGGAGCTTGTAAACGCCCCATTCGGCAGAAAGTCGACTTCCAGGAAAATGCCCTTAATATTTTTATCCGCTTTAGCGTTTTCCAGAGTGGCGATAAACTCATGCAGGCCAATCACTTTGGAGTCATTGGGGTCCAGAGAAAAAGGCTGAGCCTCCACATTATTGGTTAACTCCGGCATATATTCATCTAGGGTCAGCCTTAGGACTGCATTAGATCCTACCTTTACAGGCTTTTCCAGCTGGGTAGCCATGAAGGTAAAGAAAAGGGTACTGAAGCCCGTCAAAGCCACTATGGCCAGGATCACCCCCAAACAAGAGGCGAACATAAATTTGAAAAATTGGCTCATATCGTATTCCTCGGTTTTGAAAATTAGAAGCAAAACAAACACTAATTTACAAAGTTGCTAC
The DNA here is from genome assembly GCA_964479625.1 of uncultured Saprospiraceae bacterium. GTDB lineage: Bacteria > Bacteroidota > Bacteroidia > Chitinophagales > Saprospiraceae > CAYZMS01. The sequence goes on along the minus strand of CAYZMS010000031.1, from coordinate 5,442 downwards.
GGTACGAGAGTATTTTTTCGACCGGGGAGGAGTGGGGATTCGATAAAGGCTAATTATCCGCCCGGTTTTGCTCCGCTTCCGTGGCGGTTTGCCTACGGCGGGCACTTTTCACTTCCTGGCTACCAAAGTTATACCGAAGGAACAGCCCCGCCCTCCGGGATTCTTCCCGGCCGATTAGTTGGACATCCAGAGTACCTTGCTGTACATCTACTTTGAACTGATTGGTGTAGAAAATATCGGTAATATTAAATCGCAGGGATCCCCTCCCGTCCCAGAGGCTTTTGGAAATACCAAAGTCCACCTGCCATTGGGGTTGTACGTCCCAGAAGCCCTAAAGTAAACTGGATTGGTAACGCCCATTCACCTCAGCTTGTAACCCGCCGGGTAATTCCAGGTTGTTGGTTACATTAGCGATCCATGACCATTTTTCCCTTTGTATCTGGCCTCCATTTTCGAATGGACTATCCAGTCCATTGAAAAAGCCGACCAAATTCACCCGGGCCGACCACCACTTGGTTACGGGTACAGGCGCCGAAGCGGTTATACTCCAGTTCTCCGTTTCGGCCAGATTGTGCTTGGTCTGGAAGGTTTGCAGGTTTTCATCATCTTGCTCCAGCACCTCCGTTATGGCATCAGTGGTCTTGCTATAGTTCAGATTGAGAAAAATACTTCCCTTAAAGCTGTAGGTCACACCATAGGAGTTAGCATATTGCGGCTGTAAAAAGGGATTTCCCCGTCCGAAGGTATATGGATCCAGAAAATAGATGAAGGGGTTGAGATCCTGATAGTTAGAACGATTGATCCTGCGGCTGTAGGTGTAACTTAGATTATGCATCTCCCCAATGGGATGAGATATGCTCAGACTCGGGAACCAATCAAGGTATTCCTTCTGCGTACGTTGATCAAGGGTTACTGAACGACCGTCTGAGAGGGTAAGTTTTGCCCGAAGCCCAGCCTGTACATTCACCTTGCTGAGTTGAGTACCCAAATTCAAATAACCCGCATGTATGTCTTCACTGTATAAAAACTGATTGGTGAGGAAGGTATCCACTTACCAACTGCCATCATCCTGAAACTGATCAAACCGGATATTATTATCCGCCTCCACAAAACTGCTTTTCCAGCCCGCTTCCAAGTTTCATTTTTTCTCCCAGTGGATGAGTATAATCCGCTTTCAGGTCATAGATAGTGATTTCAGACACGATATCTGAGCGCAGCAAAAGAGGGTCCGTCTCAGGAATTCCTTCCTGATCGAAAAACAGGTTGGTAAAATCAGTGTCCTCGGGACTATTGAAACTCGAATAATCAGCGTCAAAGGTAAGGCTTCGCCCTTTTGCTGCGAATTCATGTTTGAGATTCAGGTTATGGGTTTGGTTCACCCAGGTTTCGTCTTGATCTATGCTGGAGCTAAGCGGAGTATAAGGTTCGGGATTATCCCCGGAGATTTCCGTTTCATTGGTACGGTCACTGGAAAAGTCCCCAAATCGAATATTGGATAAAACCCCTATGGCTGTTTGGTCATTTAAAAACCAATCTGCCCCCAGATTAACCCGGTGAGAAGACCATTTTTTCTCATCCAGAAAGGTTTGATCGAATTGGGCAACTGCTCCTTCTTCGAAAGGGATCTTCCGGCTGATATTTAGCTCCTGGAAATTCAGATTACAATAATAACTATAACCTCCAAACAGGTTGTATTTTTTTTGGCGGTGGTTTAAATGAACACTGGTATTTGCCCAGGGTCTTTCCCAATAGCCGAATCCACCTGACAGGCTTCCGTTCGTCCCCAGGCTTTTATCCTTCTTTAATTTGATATTGATAACTCCAGAGTTCCCGGCTGCTTCATGGCGGGAAGAAGGGTTGGAAATAATCTCAATACTTTCAATATCATCAGCGGACATAGACTCTAGCATTTGAGCGATCTCCTGATTGGACAAATAGGTTTCTTTTCCATCAATAAGGATCAAAACCCCCTGGCGTCCCTTTAAGCTAATGGTGTCATTTTGATCCACCAGAATTCCAGGGGCCCGCTCCAAAACCTCCAATGCGGAATTCCCAGCTGCTACCGGGCTACTCTCCACATTGACAATAATCTTATTTTGTGAAAGTTCGATAAAAGGTTTTTGTGCTTTTACCACTATTTCGTCCAGGGCTACTCCGGCAGCCTCAAAGACCAGGTCCGATGGCCGGAAGTTTTTCCGTTCAGGGCTGAGTTCGAAGGTTTCGGAATAAATGGCATCATACCCCACCATGGTCGCGGCAAGTACATAAACACCATTGTCGATTCCCTCGATCAGGTAGGTTCCTCCGATTTCAGTAATGGCTCCCTTGACCAGGCTGGAATCCGAAGCTTGCAAAAGTAAGACGTTCACAAATTCAGCTCCCGCTCCATTTTCATCAAGGACCGTACCCCGAATTTCAGTATCTGCCTGTGCGTACAAGCCGGTAAAAGTACACATTAACAAGCCAGCCATTAAGCTAAAAAGTTTCATAAGAGTGAATGTTTTTCGATTTTGGCAATATGGGAAGCCCTTTATTCTGCTTCCATTTGAGGAAAAGACGAGCCGCGACAGGAACGGTGTTACAGAAAAGGTAAGATGTAGGACTAACGATAGCATTTACTCGGCCAACACCCTAGATTTTTCGAACAGGTATGGAGATCCGGATCGATACAATTATTCCCGTCTTGAATGAAGAAAAGGTTTTGGCGGCCACCCTGGAATGCCACCTACAGCAGGTATCCGCTCAACATCTTTTTCTGGTCGACGGAGGTAGCAAGGACAGCACTCAGCAGATAGCCCTAAGGTACCCAGGTATCAATTGGCTTACTTCAGCTGTCACCGGCCGAGGAGCGCAAATGAATTATGGTGCTTCAAAAGCTACTGGAACTCACCTTCTTTTCATGCATGCCGATACCTTGCCTGCACTCGATACTTACCTGGTACTCCGGGAATTTTTCGAACAGCATTACCATACAGCAGGTGGATTTTGCCTGCGATTCGACCGGGAAGGTTTCCCATACGACCTTTTGGCCCGGTCAACACATAGCAGAAGGCCTGTTACCTTCTTTGGGGACCAGGGATTGTTTCTGTCCAGAAGGCTTTTTGAAGAAGTAGGAGGTTTCCCTGATACTCCATTAATGGAAGATGTTGGGATGATCCGGAAACTCCGAAAGAAGGTTCGCTTGCAACGTTTACCAAATGAGGTATGTACTAGTACCAGGAGGTTTGAAGAACAGGGTGTTATTCGCCAATTGAGCCGAAACACCCTACTCTTATTGGCGTTTTACCTGGGGGTTTCCCCGGAACGCCTCAAAGAATGGTATTAATCTTGTGGAAGACCCTTTAATTAAGGTCGTCTGCAGCTTTAACCACCAAGAGGGGGATTTTCACCTTCTTGGCAATCTGTCGGGTCGTGCTGCCGTCCAGGATGTTCCAAAGGCGGGACCGCTGGAAAGTAGTAAGGGTAGCAAGATCTGCTTTTTGTGCTTCAAAGAATTCTAATAAAGCTTGCCGGACCTGTTTACCTTCTATCAGGTGGAACTCGATATTCCCCAAATGGCTAAGCGCATTTTCCAGGGCTTCCATTTTCTCTTCAGCTATCGTACGACGTTTTTCGGACTCCAGAATATGCACCACGTCAATCGTTGCTTCAAAACGTTTGCTCCAGCGGGAGAGCATATTCAAAGCGATCAGGTCATTATATTGAAAATCAGTAGAAAAGGCCAGGCGCTTTAAGCCGGTATACTCTGCATCGGCCGGGATGGCTAATACGGGGCACTGGGCCCGGCGCAGGACGCTAAGTGTAGTATCAGAAAAGTGCTGATCGATCCTGGCGAAACTACCTGTCATGCTGATGACGATCACGTCTGCCTTTTGGGCTTCTGCCAGGCTGATGATAGCATTGGCGGGGAAGTCGTGGCGGATCGCAAATTCAACCGGCACTGTTTTAAAGGCATCGGAAATATGATCTGCGGCGAAATCTTGCAGTCGCTTAAGAAGTTTTTCTCCCTTTTCCTTCTCATCCAGAATATCGGTTGCCGTTTCAGGTTTGCCGAAGCCGTGGCCCATGATCAGCGTTGCCTCATTAGCCCGGGCAAGTTCCAGGGCATAACGCAATACAGTAGGGGCATGATCGGAGAACTCAGTAGTAAACAAAATCCTTTTCATGTAGCTAAAATAAGGATTTTTACATGCCTTCCAAGTATTGAAGCAGAAAAGGCGTTAGCCGTTGTTCTTCTCTTCCAGTTCTGCATCCTTTCGATCATACCGCAGCACCTTCTTGCGATTCTTGAAAGGCACATAACGATAAGGTCGGTCCTCCAGATCATTAAAAAGGGTATCCGCATTTTGGCTCATACGACTGATATTTTTATAAAGGACATCATCGTTAATGAGTTTACTGAGGGTACCATCACCAGATTCGATCTTTTGTACGATCCCGGATACACCATCGAAAGCCTGGTCTGCTTTCTCCAAAGTCCCTTTTAAGCCGCTTATAGCAGCTTTTAATTCCTGTACGGTTTGCTGTAATTCAATGTTCTCGAGTTGTCCGGTAAACCGATCGGCGTTCGCCATGATACGGTCCATTCGGCCATCCTTTTCGATCGCGGAGGTAATGGCCCTAAGGTTGGCAAGTGTTCCGTTGATGTCGCTTGCCGAATTGGCGAGGATATAATCCAGCCGTCCGGAAGAGCTGTTGAGGTTAGCCATAGTTCCCTCGAGATCCCTTAAACTATTAGAAATCGGATTGTCCACATCATCTGAAAGGAGTTTGGTATTTAGCGAGTCCAGAAAGTTGATCAGGCTTTTTTCCAGGACCGCTGCATAATTATCCAACTCGTCGGGACCTGCAAGAGCAGCTAATAAACTGAGGGTTTTACCCTCCAGGTAATCTCCGTTTTTCGCACAGTCCTCTCCATTACAGGCTTTATCGAAAATCAGGCGTACATCAAGGGCTCCCATAACAGAGGTGGGCACGATGTGCACCTCTGTACTTTTGGGTATCCGAATGCCTGGCTCAAGATCCAGTTTGACTACCACCTTTTCATTTCGCAATTGAAAATCAGAGACAAATCCCACCCGGACTCCCCGCAGGGTTACCGGGGTAGAAACTTTAAGGCCATCTACGCGCTCGTATTCCACAAGATAAGCATTGGAGGGGTTCAGGACATTTTTTCCTCTGATGAACTTATACCCCCAAAAGGCCAGGCCAAGGGCCAATAGCGCTAAAAGGGCTACTTTTACTTCGTTGGACATGTAGGTACAGTTTAAGCAATGGAGCGGATCCAGGTAATGCAAATCACTTGCAAAGCTAGAAGGTATTTTGGAGAAATTTTCTTTTCCTTTTAATAATCTCTAATAACAATTTTGAAAACCATTAATAAAACTGGCACAAAGTGAATCCATTTGGTTATGAAAATATAAAGCAAGAACTTAGATTCAA
>CAYZMS010000030.1:0-45804 GCA_964479625.1 uncultured Saprospiraceae bacterium | reverse complement strand
CCAGTCGATTACAAGAGTTCTTTGCCGATAACCAACTGGTTCAAGTATTTACTCATCCGTATACACCGCTGAGAGGATGGCGTCAGCAATGTTTGAGGTATGTGTACTAGCCCGAAGAGCATAACGTCCAGCTTTTGTTGATAGCTGGCTTCATTTTTCATTTGGGCTTGAAGAAAATAAGCTCGTTTCCAAAAGGGTCAGTGAGACACATTTCCTCTTTCGCCCAGGGTTGTGACCTAACTGTGGGGTTTAAGAATCTATAATTTTTTGATTTAAGTTCTTTATAGTAAGCCTTGACGTCATCACATTCAATGCGAATTTTCGTCCCTGGCTTGCCATCGCCATGATGTTCCGATAAGTGAATTATGCATTCGTTTTTCGATACTTGCATATATAAAGGCATGTTATCCCCAAATCGATGTTCCCAGTCAATTTTGAATCCTAAGTAATCAACATAAAATTCCTTCACCTTCGATTCGTCAATAATTCTCAATATGGTTATCGAGTTTTCAAATTTCATGTTCTTCCTATAATTAATTAGTTTTTTAGCTTACTGCTAACATCTTGCTGCCCAGAACTTTATTCTGGATATATAGTTATATCTTCTGATTTGATGCCTTTTCAATATCTAGAAAATCCAGGGACCTGACAAGTTTGTTTGGCTGCTGCTGGTGACCTAGGTATGCCTGCAGACCGTTTCAACGAGTGCTGTCGACTACTGGTCATTCTCTTCTGGCCCTGGGCAAAGCTAAAGTAAGTAGCCAATCGGCTCATTTCCCGGCATCCGGCTGAAACCACCATCTGGGAGAGGTTGTATTAAAAATTCAGGATCAGGCCAAAATCGAAATCATACATAGTATTGGGCACAGTAATGGGTGGCCGGCTGTCGTACAGGATCTCAAAGCTGATCTGCATGCCAAATCCTCCAATGATGGCTGCCTTGATATCCGTAATGCTGGAAAAGCGGTGATCGTCAAAGGCTTCCAGGTTGGGTTGAAAGTAAGTGGTGTGACTTATATTAACCGATTCGTTAAACCGAAAACCCAGGGATACATAGGTGCTCACCCGGTTATTGCGCTCGTAGATCTTGCGAATATCAATCGAAGAGCTTGCTTCGTATTCAAACATATACGCGCCACCCAGGTATAAATAACCGATCTCTTCCTCTACAAGGGTTAGCCGGAGGCCCGTACCAAGTAGTGTCCTGAGATCAATCTCCTGTATCTCGTCATGTTGGGTCTGAGAGAATACTTCCCAGGTCACAACTTTACTCAGGCTGCGATTGTAGCGTAAATGGGCAAAAGAGCGGTTGGTAAAGTTACGGGCGCCCGAGCCATCCAGGTTGAGGTCAGTGAAACGGTTGAGCTCGTACCCTCCCAAAGCGATCCACCGGGTTTGTTCAAAGTTCCATTCCCCGCGGAGATCAATTTCCGGGTTAATGGATAAACCGGCCTTATTACGGGTCATACCAAAACTGGCATCCAATAAACCTTTAAACTTACCTTCTTCTTCCTGCAGCCTTAACGCTTCGGTATTGATTACCGTTTGAGCGAACAGGTCGATGGAAAGAAAAGTGAAAATCATTGCTAAGGTCCAATAAGTAATTGACATATTGATCGAATTTATTGGTTGAACCGGATTAAATCAGTTATTAAATGGGGCAAAAATCGAAAGATTGGCGAATGGCCTTACTCCAACCAATGCGGAAGGTTTAAATAAAAGTTAAACCTTGGCACTCGATTCACTACCCGGAAAAAAAATACGCCAAAAAAATGAAGGGCGGCATCTAATTAATGGAAGAGCTGGGTTTGATCTCTTTTCAAAAAAACAAGACCAAATAATTAACTACTTTATTAAATTAGAAGCAAACCTGAAAATACATGATTTATAATCGGCTTCTGCTTTCGTTACTGATTCTTGGCATGCTGTTATTTGTGGGATGTACAAATGACGTATCCGAAAGCCTTAAAAGCGTGCCCAATGCCTACGGAGAGATCAACGAACTAGTCGTTATTGCGGACCAATACGTTTGGGATGGACCCGTTGGCGACTCTCTGCGTTTTTATTATTCATCGGCCTATCCCATTTTGCCTCAACCGGAGCCTTTGCTGGACCTCAGGCACTTCACGCCCGAAGAATTACTGGGGGATCCGCTGCGTAAGGAACTGCGCACCTATCTGATCATAGCAAATCTGGGGGATAAAAGCTCTGTGGCTACCCAACTGGTTCGGCGGGATGTTGGAGATGAAAAATTAACCTACCAACGACAGGAGGATCCCGAATTTAATACCTTGATCGGAAGGAACAAGTGGGCAAAAGGACAATTGATCATCTATTTGTTCGGTGATACCGAAGCGGAGATTATTCAAAACCTAAAAACAAATTTTTCCGGAATAATCAACAAGATCCGGGAACACGACAGAACGAAAATCGATGCGACCGTCTATCTTGACGGCGAAAATGCAACACTGCAGCAGGAGGTAGAGGAAAAGATCGGGGTAGACATGAAAATCCCCGGTGAATATTTCCAGGCGATCAGCGACGGGAATATTGTATGGATGCGAAAAGAAACCTCCAAATCAAGCAGTAACCTTATCCTCAAGCGACTCGATTACCCCGGCCCTGAAGTAATGAGTAAGGAAAATATCAAGGCTATTCGGGATTCCATCGGCAGGGAGTACGTTTCTTCTACCTTGCCGAATACCTTTATGCGGGTAAACGATGAGGATTTGCCCATGCTCACCAATGTCACTCAGATCGACGGCAAATATGCGTTGGAGGCCCGGGGTATTTGGGAAGTGGAAAATGACTTTATGGGGGGAGCATTTGTAAGTTACCTCATTCATGATCCCGTCAACCAGGATGTCGTTTTTGTAGATGGCTTTATTCATGCTCCAGGAGAAGACAAACGCAATTTTATTCAATACCTGGAGCATATCATACGGACGATCGACCTGCCCCAGTAAGGGTCCAAAGCCTGCTGCTCATGGTCTTCTGCCCTTCATGATCAGATCAATCCCCTGGATTTTAGCTCCAGGTATTTATTGATGGTATTGATGGAGAGGTCCTGTGGGCTGGAAAGTATGGCTTGAATGCCGTATTGAGCTAGCAGTTGTACCATTTGGCGTTTTTCGCTCAGGAATTTACGGGCCAGGGTTTTTTGGTAAATACCCTCCACCGAGGTGGCGGGTTGTTGAGCAAAGGTTCGAATTTCAGTATTTTCGAAAAAAACCACCACGAGCAGATGGAGTCGGTTAACCTTTCTGAGGTGGGGAATGACACGCTCCAGAGCAAAGGGACTTTGGAAGTTGGTAAAAAGCAAAATCAGACTGCGGCCTGTGATCAGTTTGCGGGCGGCGTAATAAAAGATCTCGTAATTGGCTTCTACGTTTCGATGGCTCTCGTTGTAAAGGGCGTTCAGGATCTTGTTTAGTTGGAGGGGGCGTTGCTCTGCTTTGATGGTGGCCCCGATCTTATCTGAAAAGGTGATCAGGCCTGCCCGGTCGTATTTTTGCAGGGCGATATTGGAAATAGCAAGACTGGTATTGACGGCATGATCCATTAGGCTAAGGCCTTCAAACGGCATGTGCATTACCCGGCTTTTATCGATCACGCAGTATATCTGCTGAGAGCGCTCATCCTCGTATTGATTGACCATTAGTGCAGCCCGCCGACTGCTTGCCTTCCAGTTAATGGAGCGATAATCGTCCCCTCGCACATAATTCTTTATTTGTTCGAACTCATAACTATGGCCCAGTCGGCGTATGCGCTTGATCCCTTTTTGGGTATTCAGCTTGTTAAACGCCCGCAATTCCATTTCCTTCATTTGAAGTACAGAGGGGAAGACCGGTATACTTTGTTCTTCTTTATGGAACCTGATCCGTCGTTCAAGTAGGCCGATCGGCCCACTTACAAAAACATTTACCGGACCAAAGGTGTAGGCTCCCCGTTCAGTAGGGCCAATTTCATAGGTCAGGACCTCCGGTTTTCCTTTTTCCAGAGAGAAGCTTTTTGAAAAGTCCCGGATCTGCAATTGAACGGGGAGTTCTTCAATTACTCTTATTTCAAGCTTTCGGTGCGTTTGGTTTTCGAAAATAAGGCGGATCGTATTAAGGTCGCCCAGGTTTAGCAGCTTGGGGAGTCGGCGTTCGCAATGCAGGGGCAAATGCCGGCCAAACAACAGGGCGAAATCAGTGATCACCAAAGCCAGGGCCAGTACAAAGAGGCCTTGTATAAAGGGAAACAAAAAACTGGCAAAGAAACTGAGGGCGAATAAAACTACCAGTCCTCCGAACATCCAGAGGCATCTTGGATTCAGGAATAGCTGTTTCAATCGCAGGAGTTTAGGATCAATTGCCGGTAAAACCGGATGGATCGTTCATAATTGGCGATGCTGATCCGTTCATTGCTCCCGTGGATACCCTCAATTTCTTCATTGGTTACCATGACGGGCAAAAAGCGGAAAATATTATCGCTGACCGCAGTATAGTGCCGGGCATCGGTAGCAGCGATCATTAGGCCTGGAGCAACAACGGCTCCCGGAAATATTTCCTGTATCGTTTTTTGAATAACCTGGAACCCAAAGCTCCCGTAATCAGAGACCGGAGATGGATCGGAGGCGAAATCCGGGTTGAGGATCTCCACCTTGACCCGCTCATCATTAACCAAACTGAGGACGCGTTCCCTTACACTCTCGGTCGTTTCTCCGGGTAAAATCCTAAAATTGATAGTAGCCGAAGCCTCGGTGGGCAACACATTATCCTTTACCCCTCCGGAAATCATGGTGGGCGCGGTAGTGGTTCGAACCATGGCTGCGGAGGTGTTGTCCGCCGCCATTAAATTTCGGATCAGGGGCTCTGTGAGCCAGCGGTTGGCCATTACCATTTTTAGGGGGAAAGTCATTTCAGGGCCAACATGATCCAGCAAGGCACCGACTGCTCCGTCTAATTTTGAAGGGAAGGGGTTGGTTTCCAGGCGGTTGATATACGTACTGAGTAAGCCAATTGCCGTTTCACTGGAAGGCATGGCGGAGTGGCCGCCTTCTTCGAGCTGGACGGACATTTTTAAACTGACATATCCCTTTTCAGCTATTCCGATCATGGCTAAAGGGGCTTTCAAGCCCTCCATGGCAGACTCCAGGACCAGGCCGCCCTCGTCGAGAATATAGGCAAAAGAGATGCCTTCCCTATCGAATTGTGCAGCTATACTTACTGCTCCCTTTTTTCCGCTGATCTCTTCATCCTGACCAAAGGCCAGGTAAAGGGACCTTTGTGGCTGATACCCCTCTTTTAGTAATTGTTCGACGGCTTCGAGTATGGCCATTACACTACCCTTGTCATCTAGTGTCCCCCGGCCGTAGACGTAATCATCTTTAATGATGCCACTGAAGGGGGGGTGATCCCAGGCAGCACTGTCGGCAGTGGGGACTACATCCATATGGGCAAGCAAAAGGATGGGTTCCAGCTTAGACTGAGCACCGGGCCAGTGATAGACCCTGCCAAAGTCGTTGATGGTTTTAAATTCCAGTTGCTCCCTGACATTCGGGAAGCTGCGCTGCAGGAAGGTGTCCAGCGCATAGAAGGCTTGGGTGTCGATTCCCTCAGGCAAGGAGATGGTAGGGATTCGAATGGCTTGCTGCAGACGAACCCGCGCTTCGGGGTCAACGGCTACCTCTTCGACGGGGGCAATAGGAACTTGTTTAGAGCCGAACCCAAGGGTGTTGACCGTCAGAATACCAAACAGAATGACAATACCGATGAGTAGGCTTGAGATGAGAAAGCGAAGTGTTTTTTTCATAGCTAAACCGGCAGAATACGACGAACCCGAAGAATGAGCTCGGCAGGTTTGAAAGGTTTGGAAAGAAAATCGCTGATCCCCAGTTGAAAGCCCTCTAAGATCGCTTCCTCCTCATCGGGATCTGCTAGTAGTAAAACCTCTGGAGGGTTCTTTGCCTCCTTGCGTACCTCCCTGATCATGTCCAGGCCAATGCCACCTTCCGTATCCAGGTCGATGAGTACCAGGTCGGGGCTATCGGTGAGATAAACGGGTAAGTCTGCCCGGTGTTTACAGAGTTTTACGTCATAGCCCTGCTTTTTCAGGCGAAATTCGATGGCAGTGAGTAAAACTTCTTCGCTTTCACAAATTAAAACTTTCATGAATCAGCATTTAGATCATTAGCCCTATACAAGCCCGGGTCAGGGACGAGGTAGAAAAACGAACTGGGCCCCCAGGTCGCTGAGAAGAAACAAACAAAAGTAGGATCTGGGGTCCTTAAATACCCGCCTGAAATCATCTACTTTTTCGGCCTGGATCACATTGCGCATGGTCAGCTCTTCTAAAGTGGTAGCATTGACAGACCATTTCGGGCCTTCTTCTGCTTTCTCCAGTAATAATACCCCTAAATCTACGGAAAGCTGATGAACCACAAAAATGGGATAACGGGACACCTCCTGATCAAGAATGGTGTCAGCCGTCTGCTCCAAATGTTTATAGTATGGTTTAAGGGCCTGTTCGACCTCTTGATATTTGTTCTCTTCTAATTCGTCCATTGGATACTGTTCAAATTAAAGCACTTATTCCATTAGTTGGTCTGTTGAGCTTTTAATTTCAATAAAGCTACATTTTCAATATGATGGGTATGGGGGAACATATCGACCGGGCGTGATCGTATCACCTCGTATGCCTCGCTCAGCACCTGCACATCGCGGGCCTGGGTAGAAGGGTTACAACTTATGTACACTATTTTTGGAGACCGGAGTTGCAAAAGCATTCGAACGACATCCGGGTGCATCCCGGCCCTCGGGGGATCGGTGATGAGCAGGTCAGGCCTGCCATGAATTTGAGCAAATTCGAGGGTCAGAATTTCGCGTACATCTCCGGCGTAAAACTTGGTATTGTTGACACCATTAAACCGGGCATTATTCCGGGCATCTTCGATGGCGGCGGGGATCTCTTCAATACCCACGACCTGCTTGCAGCTCTTAGCCAGGTAGAGGGCAATACTACCCAGGCCGGTGTACAGGTCATAAACGTTCTCCTCACCCTTAAGGTCGGCAAATTCAAGGGCCAGGTCGTATAGCCTTTCAGCCTGACGGGTATTGGTCTGGAAAAAGGACTTTGGGCCGATCTTGAATCGCACCTGCCCAAGGTGTTCTTCCACTTTTTCGGTACCGGCAACATGGACCATCTCCAGGTCCATCATGAAATCATTGAGCTTGGTGTTGATACAATAGTATACCGAACTGATCTCCGGCAGGGCTTCCATAAGGGCCTCCAAAAAGGAGCTTCGTGCTTCTGGTTTGTCTTCCCCAAATGCGATCAGCAACAGCACTTCTCCAAGGCTGGTAGTCCGTAGCATCATGGTTCGAAGAAAGCCCTTATGCTCCCGGATGTCATAAAAGCTGAGGTCCTGTTGCTTGGCAAGGTCGCGTATCGTGTTTCGAATATGGTTAGAAGGTTCCGGTTGCAACCAGCATTTTTCAATATCAATGATCTTATCGAATGCTCCGGGTGGATGAAACCCCAGGACATCAGCCTGGTTACTGAGCGCTTCCTGCCCCAGCTCTTCCGGAGTTAACCATCGACGGTTTGAAAAAGAAAATTCTAATTTATTTCGGTAGAACACCGTTTCCTCACTTCCTAGAATGGGTTCAAAAGCGCCGACCTGCACTTTTCCAATGCGCTGCAGTGCATCTTTGACTACCTGTTCTTTGTGGCGAAGTTGGGCGGCATATTGCATATGCTGCCATTTGCACCCACCGCAAAAATCATAATGCTGGCAAAAGGGGAGGGTACGATCGCCGGAGAAGGAGTAATACTCCTGGACCTCTCCCAGAAAAAAACCTTTGCGTTTTTTCGAAACAATAACTCTTGCCGTATCGCCCGGGACCGGCCCGGTGGCAAAGACGACCTTGCCCTCCGGGTCACGCCCAACGGCCTTACCCCGGTCAGCGATACCGGTAAAGTCCACTTTATCCAGGGTTATTTTTTTTCGCTTTCTTCCCATGTTTAATATTAATCTGCCAAAATACTATGCCGTACACCACAGCTTGAGCTTGGTTAAATACTCCCCTGCCGGGCAGGAGGGTAAAAGTTCCTTAGCGGGTAAGAACAATGTAGTCTTTCAAAAGGGTTTTCAAAAACCCTACATAATTACTTTTGGGCTTTTCGATCTCCAATAGACTGCAGACCCGGTCTACCAGTTGACCAAGTGCCTTGGCATGTGCCGGGTTCCCGAAAGTCTGGTATCGATTAATAGAAGTTTTGATCAGCAACATATCCTCTTCGCGTAATTGGCGGACCTGGGGGTATTGCGGTTGATAGCTTTCCGTTGTGGCGATCTGCAGGATGTCATCCAGTGTGAACTGCAATCGGTTGTTTAGGCGGATGACAGTAGTATTGGCAGTAAGGTCTCCCAGCCGTTGGCCGCGGGCCTGAGAGCTGATCAGGATAGCGGCGAGAATTCCGCTGGAAAAGATACTGTCCAATAGGTGAAAAAGGGCTCTCAGGAAGTATTCCTGACCGCCGGGCTCCCGGCCATCCAGGCGGACTACCTTTAGCCCCATGGCTTTTTTCCCCAGGGATTGCCCATCCGCCAGGAATTCCATCAGGAAATGATATCCCATGAAAAACAGAACGGGCCCCAGGGAGATCAATAAGCCAAAAACCCACTCGGCATTGTTGAGGGCTCTGCCGAATACAGTGGTTAAAGTGAAGAATAGTAGTAAAAAGCCCACAATGACAATAAGCAAGTCGATGAAAAAGGCAAGCCCTCGTTCGCGTAATCCCGCTAATTCATACTCGATTGCCACATTTTGGCTGGTTTCTATTTCGATGGTTTGCATTCCTCAAAAGTAAGAAAAGGTGCGTTTAGTGTTTATGACTTTCTTGTACAATCCCGAAGGCGCTTACCAGAAGGTTATTTTTTTAATTATTCTATCTTGGGGATTTTAATGAGGGAAGGGACCCCGCTTGTTTTTAGACCCTCTTGCCTGTAAGCGAATCCATTCAGAATGACCATTTTTTTCGCAATACTGCTACTTATAAGCCTATGGGTGGTTTTAGACGCACTGGCCAGCCGGACGATTCGGTCGCGGAGTTTAAAGGCTGTTGCCGCTCTGGATGGCAGACTGGTTCGATATCATTTAAAGGGGGCTGTAAGATCAGCGAGAAAAAAGTCATGGATTCCGCTGGAAGGGAAATTATTCCTGGACTCGGAAGGGGGCTTTGTCTGGTATAATGACCTGAGTGTTACTTACCTGTTTTCAGCCAAATGGATAATGTGGTCCACTGGTAAGAATGAGTGGTACTTTCCGAGCCTGATCCGGTGGGGCGCTCCAGCGAACCCCATCCTACAAGCAGACTACTGGATAGATTTGATACCTGCCGTTTTTCCAAACGAGCAAGCGCTTCCTCCGGCATGGAAGCTGGTGGAAACGAAAGCGGGGGTTTCGGTTTTCGAGAACGACAAGCGACAACTAGAGTTATCCCAGGAAAAAACGGGAGGTCTGGAGAGCCAGAAAATACAAATGCAGCTGCTACCGGAAAATTTATCGGCAGCAGCTGCATCGGATAAAAAAAACCTTAAAACGGCGGCATTACAACTAACAATTACAGATCAAGTGGAGGATGCCAAAGCTGTTTGGTGGGGCTAATTTATTCGTCTGCTTCCACCTCTATTTTTGAACCGGCACCGTTCATGGCAGCCGGGCCCAGCAGTTTTTCCTTGATCTTCATTTCTATCTCATCTGCTACATCCGGGTTGTCGTCCAGAAATTGTTTGGCGGCTTCTCGTCCCTGAGCGATCTTAGCGTCTGCATAGCTGTACCAGGCCCCGCTTTTTTTAATGATATCGTAATCAACGCCCAGGTCAATGATCTCTCCTGTTTTGGAAATACCTTCTCCGAAGACGATGTCGAAGGTAGCTATGCGGAAAGGAGGTGCCATTTTATTCTTGACCACTTTTACTTTGACGTGGTTACCGATGAAGTTACCATCTTTATCTTTGATACCGGAGCCGGACTTGCGAATGTCAAGACGTACACTCGCATAAAATTTCAGGGCATTACCACCGGTAGTTGTTTCGGGATTACCGAACATAACGCCGATCTTCTCCCTCAATTGATTAATGAAGATACAGCAGCTATTGGTGCGGCCGATGGTGGAAGTCAGTTTTCGCATAGCCTGTGACATGAGCCGGGCCTGCAATCCCATTTTAGAGTCTCCCATTTCTCCTTCGATCTCAGAGCGGGGAACGAGAGCGGCCACCGAATCGACTACGATAATATCGATGGCACCGGAGCGGATCAGGTTCTCGGTAATTTCCAGGGCTTGCTCACCATTGTCGGGCTGAGAGATGAGTAGGTTTTCCGTATCCACGCCGAGGTTCTCGGCGTAATGGCGGTCGAAAGCATGCTCCGCATCAATAAATGCAGCGATACCTCCCCGTTTTTGGGCTTCTGCAATGGCATGGATTGCCAGTGTTGTTTTACCGGAAGATTCCGGGCCATAGATCTCTACAATGCGGCCACGGGGAAACCCATTGATCCCGAGGGCTATATCCAGGCCGAGAGAACCGGTGGAAATGGAAGCTACGTCAGCTACCTTTTGATCGCCGAGGCGCATGATGGTGCCTTTGCCGTAGGTCTTCTCGATACGGTCCACGGTCATCTGGAGCGCTTTTAGCTTGGCGTTTTTTTCTTCTGCCATTTTATCTTGCTTTATCCGGTGAAACGAATGTCCAATTTAGCAAAGTGGCGGGAATTCTCATTGAAAATAAGGGCTTGAATGACCGTATACCCACTCGCCAAAGAGTTGATTGCACTACAAATATAAATTAATTGTTTTAAAAAGCAAAGCTGACAAACATTTTTATTCTACCGGCCTGTTGACCCTAATTGGAGAGGCAACGTATAATCTGGCCAGCAGGAAGAATGGTGCGGGAGAGCCATTCGAAGGGGGAGGCCTCCCCATTAGACTTGTTTACAGCAATTAGTATGCTTTCGGAGTACAAATGTAGGCAGAAGTACTGCAAAAAGAATGCAGTGAATAAAAAACAGGATACCTACTGGTGTCGGTAGGGGCATCCTGTTTAGCCCAGGGGCCGGTTGTTTCATTCCGTGTTTTAGGATTGCTCGGAGAATGCAGCTTCCCGGCTATATCTCAGAACAGCCTGCAGGCTTTTTCGGCCGGCATTAAACTTAACCTTTGGCAGTTGTTGCTGGGCCTGTTGCAGCCGCGAAAAATTGCTGCGCAGGTCTTCATTTTCTGCTAAGGCTTGCTCGATAAGTACATTTTCTGCGGGCGTTGTTTCCCGGTAGAGGTACTTCAGTAATGGTAATACAGTTGTAGAATTTTGCTTCATGTAATCAGCTTTGTTTACCAAATGCTATTTAAACTAAGCAAAATCACAGAATATTGCGCCCCTCCTGTTTTATTTAACACTTTTCCAAGAATGGAGGGGTGATTTTTAGGGGCTTTTCATATTTTACTGCTTACCTGGCCCTGTACCAGGTCTGGGTGCGATACAGGCCGGTCCAGTGGATGCCACGAACCTTAAGTTCGTTTTCATTTTCGAGCCAGATGGTACACTTATAGGTGTTACCCGATTCGGGGTCAAGAATGGAACCGTTTTTCCACTTATCGTCCTGTGCTTCCAGGTCTTCGATAACGAGCATTCCGAGTATGGGTTGGTTTTTTAATTTTCCCTTACAGGCGTCGCAAAGTGCATCGGGTTCCGCTTGCAGTAATTGGGTGATCTTGCCATAAAGACGGTCATCCTGTTCGTAGATCTCGACATAAGATTTTTCCTCTCCTGTCTTGTCATCCACCGTTTTCCATACACCGGTTGGTGTTTGGGCGAGCAAAGAGGAGAGACTAGTCGAGAAAAAGAAGATAAAGGCAAACAAGTGTTTCATGATCGTGCTTCATTAAAAATCTTCCGGCTCCAGCCCTTCGGCTGGGTGCCAGAATCGTTGTTTAAAATCTACTACCCGATTTTCAACAACTTTGACGCCTTCCTGTTCGAGTAATTGTTGCATCAGGCCGGGTAAAGGAAAGTGATTGCGGCCGCTGAGTTCTCCCTTTCGATTAACGACCCGGTGGGCCGGCACGTCCCTTTCGCTGATAAAGCTTTTGTTCAAGGCCCAGCCTACCATACGGGCGGAGCCGAGAGCCAGGAAATCGGCTATTGCGCCATAGGTGCTGACCCTACCCAGGGGTATGCTTCGGGTCACTGCAAATACTTTGTCATAATAGGATGTCATAGCTGAAAGAATTGGGATGGCTTCTTTATCTTCAATTTAAAAAATGTTGCGTACGCAAATTAAAGCCGGTTCGGTAACAAATTTAACGGATGCCCGTTATTTCGCGGCCCGTGAGGTGCAGTGGTTGGGTTTTGCCCTGGAGCCCGCTTTGGAAAACTACCTGGACCCCAATGAAGCCCTGGCTATACGGGAGTGGATCGAAGGGCCCCATTTGCTCGGGGAATTTCAATTGTTAGAGCCAGAAGCCATTGAGCAGATCGCCAAAGATTTGAAGTTAGAGGCTATCCAGCTTGGCCCACTAGCCAAATCTTCGACTTGTCAACGACTGTCCGACGGATGGCCAGTGATCCGGCAGGTGGTGGTGGAACCGGAAGTGACGGAAGACATACTCGAAAGCCAGCTCAGCGAATCTGCTCCTTATGTACGTCATTTTTTGCTCGATTTTCAAAAGAACGGATTTAGTTGGGAGGCCCTGCAACAGGAGGCCTTAATTTCTTTAGACTGGTTACATACCATTTGCGAGGAGTATTCCGTTTTTCTTGCGCTTGATTTTAAACTGAACCAGGCAGCCGAGCTGCTTGACCGCTTACAGCCCTATGGTTTGGAGCTACGTGGAGGAGCGGAGGAGAAGGTTGGCTTTAAATCCTTTGATGCTTTGGATGAACTTTTGGACCATTTCGAAATATTAGAAACTTAGGCCACCTTTTGTACGCTGCAATTATCTGCTCAACTACACCTTTTCTTAAAACCCATAATGAGGTCATGCAGCAATTCAACATACTTATAGTAGAAGACGAACCCCTGGTAGCAGAAGACATTCGGGAGTCGGTACAAGAGGCTGGTTTTCGAGTGGCCGGAGTCGCTTACAGCGTAGCGGAAGTCAAACATTTACTCCGTACTACCCCTGTGGATGCCCTGGTCCTGGATATCAACCTTGGGGGCAAGCAGGACGGGATAGACCTGGCCCATTTTATTAACAAACACTACCAACTTCCCTTTATCTTTTTGACGGCCTTTGCCGATCGTTCTACCCTGGATCGGGTCAAAGACAGCTTTCCCATGGGGTATATTGTCAAGCCCTTTACGACCAAAGACCTGTTGGCGGCCCTCGAAGTGGCCTTGGCAAACTTTCAAAACCAGCAAAAACGCAGCATCTCCCTGGATCAGATCAACCGCCAGTTGGAAGAACCCGTTACTCCCCGGGAATTTGAGGTGATCAAATTATTGATCCAGGGCAAATCCAACCAAGAAATGGCGGGGGAATTGTTTGTATCCATAAATACCGTAAAGACCCACCTTTCTCATATTTATACCAAGTTTGACGTGGAGTCCAGGGCGCAGGTGATGGCCCGAATAGCCAGCATGGCCGGCTAAATCATTCGAATGGGTGAGGCGATTGGGTTACAGATCCGATAATTTTGAAGGACATGGTTTGTATAACCTAAAACTTCTTCAACCATAAATTATCGGAACAAATGAAAACCCAAAAATTTATTTTTTTCAGTGCCATTTGCACTTTATGCCTGCTGGCCCTCCCATTGCAGGCGCAGGTTCAGCTCAAACCCAATCAGCTTGAAATTACCAGTGACGGGAGTGTAGATTATCCATTGCTGGAGAACAGTGACAGAGGATTTTTTCGGGTCAATCGATTTGGGCAAATTCACCTGCAAAATAACTTTGAATTTCCCACTGAACTATGGCACATAGGCCCAAGGGATAATCAGCGTTTTGATATTGCCTATGGGGTTGCCGGCGCCTCTGTTGTTAGTTCTTCGAACACCCGCCTTACCATTCTTCCAACTGGAGAAGTAGGGATTGGAGATTCCGACCCAGCGGCCCTCCTGACGGTTTCGGGCCCTTCAAATGGCAAAGAAGATCCCACTGCCATTTTTCGTCAAACAAATGGGAATAATAACCCCATTCGGATACAGTTCCAGAACACATCGAATGAGAATAAGTACTTCAGCATTACCGCTACTCCGGATGGTACCACTCCAGCCTTCAACTTGTTTTACAATGATGGTACTGATCTGGAGCGGATTCTTCGGTTTCAACCGACCTCTCGTAGTTTTGAGATTGATGCCAACACCTCCCGCTTAAATCTTTCCAGTAGTACAGGTGGGTTTTACATCTACGAAGGGGATGACCCCAGAGCCTGGTTCCGTATGTTCAATGATAACCTGTATATCAATGCAAACGACGATGATGGGGGCGCAATTATTTTCTTGCAGAACGGGACACAAACTGCCCAGTTAGATAGTGAGGGCGACTTTGGGATCGGCTTAGTCGGTACTTCAACTCCATCTGCCAAATTAGACATTGTTGAAGGCGTCTTAAACGCTGGTGAAGATGTAGTAGAGTTGTCCATGAATACGCTGTCTGATGCTACCGCAACCTATATTACCGGCTTACGTGGAACAACAACAACCGATTTTCGAATCTACAAAAATGGCTCAGCTGCATTTGGGGGGAAAACGATAGTTGGATCGGCAACAACTACTCCTGCAAACATTGAATCGGATTTCCACATCAAGCAAAACAGTGCCAATAATATCACCACAGGCTTAAGGCTGGAAGATAATGACGGTACCTACTGGAATATCTGGACGGATAATGGCGATGATCTGCTTTTCAATAATGACGGCACTAGTTATTCTCAGATTGTAGGCGGGACCGGAGCTTTTGATAATTTCTCAGATGCTCGTTTGAAAGAGAATGTAGAGGAATTGGGAGATATCTTGCCGAAGGTGCTAGAGCTCCGTCCGACCTGGTACAATTATAAGTCAGATGCAAAAAAACGCAAAACCCTTGGGTTTATAGCCCAGGAAGTACAGGAATTACTACCCGCTTTTGTCAATGATAGAAAGGAATATCTGGCATTGACCTATGATTACTTCGGGGTAGCTTCCATTAAGGCCATTCAGGAATTCTATGCGGAATTTTCCCAGGAGATCGAACGCCTCGATCAACTCGAAGCCGAGAACCGCCGCCTACAAAATGAAAACCGAGGCCTGCACAACCGCCTGTCTGAACTGGAAGAACTGGTGCAGAGCCTGATCGATGAAAAGGAGGAAACGCCCAGCACCCTGAATGCAACAGGCTTACTGCAAAATCAACCCAACCCCTTCAACCAGGAAACCCGTATCGAATACTACATCCCTGAAGGTGCCCGGGATGCAGAGCTGCGCATCATTGATATGCAAGGTCGGCTGATCCAGACTATTTCATTAGAAGGCCAAGGGGCAGGAACTACCTTGCTGCAAGCCGGAACACTGGCTTCCGGAACTTATAGCTACAGCCTTTTCGTGGATGGTAAACAGATCGACAGTAAAAAAATGGTATTAACTCGGTAAGACGCTTTGAAAGTTGGCCTTAAGGCCGAATCAACTAAGCTATTGAGATAAAAAGCAAAGGGAGGGCAAGCCTCCCTTTGCTTTTTATGTAAACGCCTTTATCAGTTCAACAAATCGGTATACATCTTCGTAGGTATTATAAAAGGGCGTTGGAGCGATGCGAATAACCCCTGTTTTATCCTCCTCTGTTCCTCCGGGAAGGTGGTGCTCCCGCCAATCGCAAATAACCCCATTCGAAAGGAGGTAATCGAATAACTGCTTGCCATTGGTTCCGGTTAAAAAAGAGAGTTGAGCACCCCGGGCTTGCGGATCTTTTGGGGTGATAATTCGAAAAGGTGCGCCGGCTGCCATAAGGTTTTCGATCATGAATTCGAGGTAAGCAGTCAGGTGCAGGCTTTTTTGCCGCAACCGGTCCATGCCGGCCTGCAGGAAGAGATCGTGACTGGCCCGCATGGGGGCAAAGGCAAATATCGGGGCATTGCTTAGCTGCCAGCCTTCTGCCGTGGGGGTTGGATGAAAGGTCTTTTCCATTAAAAACCGACGATTTTCTTCCTGCCCCCACCAGCCCGCAAAGCGGGGGAGCGTGGTATTGCGTAGGTGCCGGTCGTGGATAAAGGTTCCGCTAAGAGCCCCCGGGCCGGAATTCATGTATTTATAGGTACACCACACCGCAAAATCTACTCCCCAATCATGTAATTGTAACGGGACATTCCCAGCGGCATGAGCCAGGTCAAAACCTACCCGTGCACCCACTTTTTGACCTGCTTCGGTGATCGCTTTCATATCGAAAACTTGCCCCGTATAATAATTAAGACCGGCGAAAAGCACCAGGGCCGTTTGCCTCCCATGGGCCTCTATAGTTTCAATGATATCTTCTGTACGCAGGGTTTCCTCTCCCTCGCGAGGCGCCACTTCCACTATGGAATCTGCCGGGTCGAGCACGTGCCAGCGCACCTGGCTTTCAATGGCGTATTGGTCTGAGGGGAAGGCGCCTGCTTCCATAATGATCTTGAATCGATCCGTAGTCGGCCGGTAAAAACTGACCATCATCAAGTGGAGGTTTACCGTGAGGGTATTCATTACGATCACCTCTTCCTCCCGGGCGCCGACCACATGTGCTGAGGCCGGGGCAAGGGCCTTGTGAAATGCTGTCCAGGGGAGCTCTCCTTTAAAATGGCCTTCCACCCCAAGGTCTTTCCAGCGTTCCAATTCCGCTTCGATAAAACTACGGGCCGATCTTGGTTGCAGGCCAAGGGAGTTCCCGCATAAGTATATGCAGTCTGCTCCCTGGTGTTGTGGAAACAAAAATTGATCTCTGAAGCTCCTCAATGGATCTTCCCGATCCATCTGTAGGGCGTAAGCCGGACTGGTCTGAATTGGTAAGCTATGGACAGGCATAGAAAGGTTTTGTTGGTTCAATACTTAGAAATGTAAACAGTTTAGCAAAAATAGGGTTAATAAATCATGGCAAAATTTAATTCCCGGATCGATCGGTGGTTTGAGGTGGTGTTCAGTGAGCGCGGAAAGGAGGGCTTTGAGAATTTGACTTTATGGCTGGCCATTGGAGGTTTTTTGGTTCACCTGGGGCTGATCGGCTTCCACAACCTGGGGTACCTGGAGGTGTTGACCTACAAAGAAGAACTTTTTAGTGACCCCATTTCTGCCCTGTACACTCCCTTTTCATTTATCCTTGTTTTTGAGGTGTTTTTACTGGTTTACTACCTGCCGGAGTCTTTTACCACTTCGGTTGGAAAATTATACGAGATCATTTCCCTGATTGTTATCCGGCGAATTTTCAAAGATATCTATAAGCTCGAATTAGAGGTAGATTGGTTTCGGCACCCTCCTAATATTGCTTTTTTGGCAGACACCCTTGGGTTTTTGCTGTTATTTTTTCTCATTTTTCTTTTCTATCGTCTGCGAAAGCGCAAACCCAAGGTAAAATCCCCCACGGGAATGGAAGCTTTCATCCGGGCCAAAAAAAGCCTGGCTCTGCTATTGCTGCCAATCCTGGCCGGCCTGGCTTTATACAGTCTGTTCGGTTGGATCGATGAAATCAACCAGTTCCGATTAGGGGAAGTATCCGAAATATCCGATATCAACAAGATCTTCTACAATGAGTTTTTCACTGTTTTGATCATAGCCGATGTGTTATTGCTTATTATTTCCTTTAGGTATACCGACCGATACAGTTTGTTGATCCGAAACTGTGGTTTTGTTATATCTACGGTTCTTATTCGGCTCTCTTTCGGCAGTATTGCAATTTTGAATATCAGTCTGATTGTTTTTGCTGTTTTTTTCGGGATAATAATTCTTTACATCTTTAATCAATTGGAAAGCTTACGAGAGTAGCTTCCTTACTGAACGACCAGCTTCCTCCGAACTCGCCCTTCATCCGTAGTAATATTCAACCAGTAGACGCCAGCCTCCAAGGTGCTGGTATTAATTTGGACGGTATTGGTTCGAACAGGAGTTTCCAATATTCTTCGCCCAGCCAGGTCAAATAACTCCAGTCGTTCACCCCGCAGTTCAGTTAGCCGAATCAGGGTGTAATCACTGGAAGGGTTTGGAAAAACCTCTATCCTGGGATCGTTATTTAATTCTTCATCTGCAGTTACTTGGCCCTGGTCTAACACAATACGGAAAAGATCGCTGGGCATATCGTAAAATAAGCGCTGTCCCGTTTTGTCTACCAGTATCATATCTTTCAATAGCAATTCGATTTCAGGTTGTTGTTCGTCAACTACACCTCCGATGATATCGGCACTTATTACCAGGTTAAAGCTGGTGATAACTCCAGATTTGCTGGTTCCTACACCTCCGGGCTGGGTAACCGCATAATCGTAGCGCTCCAGGGGAAGGCGTTCGAGAAATTCAAGGGATTCTCCAAGAATGCCGGAAGAAGGGGCTTCGAGCTGGAATTGGACAAAAGGAGTATACTCCGGCTTCAGGCGCGCTGTAAAGGCCATTCCGTGGAGGGCGGTAAAAGAATGATCAGGATTTCCTGCCGTTATATTGCCCTGTACCACAAAACGATCTGGCTCGCCCTGTTCATCTGGTACAATTTCCAGGCTATAATCCAGACCTATAGAGGGAGCAGTGGGCAAATGGTAATTCAGACGGGATTGGTTGGGGTAATAATTGTAGCGGATGATGTCTAAATCTTCCGGTTCGATAAAACCATTTCCATCACAATCCAGGTGTTTAAAATTGACTACCCCCAGCCATTGTTCCCAATTGGGAGTGTAATGCGGCGCCCAGGCAAAGGGATCTTCGGGGTGAAGATAAAATGGACGCAAGGGGCCTGCGGTACCATAGCCAATGCCTATAGAGAGTACATCCAAATGATTGGCCTGCCGGTCGCCATTTGCATCTCCCGGATATATACAGTCGGTGACCTGGCACATTTCGCCAGGGGCACCAGGGTAGATCATTAAGCAAAGGCTGTCTTCGCAACCTTCCGGACTGCTTACATACAAACACACCTGAAGACTGTCCTCCGGCAATCGGACCCGGAAAACGGAACCATCCTCTTCTACGATTTCCCCGGGACCAAAATCCCATTCCCGGATGGTCGCATTCTGAGAACGATCATAAAAAACTACCAGGCTATCATTCTGGTACTGAAAAAAGAAATCAGCTGAACAAGATTGGCCGTGGAGGTCTGCAAAAAATAAAACAGATAATCCGCTGAATAAAATGGTAATAATCGATAAACGCATGTCCATTAGTTTAAATGCTTTCTCACTTTTGTAAATCTCTGGAAAATCGATTTCCTATACCAGTACAATTTATTAAATTTGTCTTTAAATAGATTTTATTTTTTTTAAATAAAATTATTGATTTACAATATTTTATAAATAAAATTACTAAAAATTGTCTTCGTTTGAAAGGTCCAAACTTTTCCAATTGCTGGCCGGACGCTCCAAAGATGAATTGGTAGCATTTCGGCGATACCTGCTTGCCCCTTTATCAAATGCTAAACCCGAAGAGGTGGGTTTGTATGATGAATTGGTCGACAATGGGGCCATTTTGAAACGGCTAAACAAAAAGGAAGTTTATAGTAAGCTGGTTCCCGGACAAAGTTATGAAGATATTGTTCTTAGGAGGTTGAGCTCTGGATTGACACGTCGGTTTATGGAGTTTTTGGCCTATCAATCCTTAAACGAAGAGGAAACAGACCTTCGTGCCCTCGAGCAGTTGCAATCCCGACAGTTTGAAAAACATTTTAAAGGGTTGTTTCGACGGCTGGAAAGGCGGTGGAAGAAAAAAGACCATTTCGAATCAGAGGATTATCTGAAGATGCATCGAACCTATCGCCTGCTTCATCAGCAGGAGGAACGGCAGTCGGGTGCTCAAAAAAGCATCCCTCATTTGGAAAAGGCAGATTACTATCTCGACGTCAGTTATGTCCTTCAAAAATTGAAACATTATTGTGATGCCATTCTCTATCGGCAATTGTACGATCTGGAAGCTCGGGTTAGCTTGCCGCCTGGGTTTTTCCAATACCTGGAGTCGAAAGCCTACTCCAGGGAGCCGCTCGTGGAAGCCTATACTTTGGTTGCCCGTATGCAGGAGCGCCCGGAAGAGGAGGCCCGCTTCTTCGAATTGAAAGAATTACTTTCTCGTTCTACCAACATACCGGATGAAGAACTCAAGGCCTTGTTCACCTATTTGAACAACTATTGTATTTTATATAAGATCAATGCCGGTGCAGCAGCCTTTTTCAAGCCCTTGTTCGAAAGTTATCAAACCATGCTGGAAAGGGGCCTTTTTTTCCATGAAGGCAAACTCAACCCTCAGGACTACAAGAACATCATTACGGTAGGGCTGCAGGTGGAAGCCTTCAGTTGGGTCGAACGATTTATTCAGGAACAGACTGCTCACCTTCCCGCTGGGGATCAGGAAAATGCACTGAACTATAACCTGGCCAAACTATATTTTCACCAAAAAGCTTTTGAAAAGGTTATTCAACAACTCCAATCTGTAGCATACAGCACCCATGTTTATGCCTTGGGTAGCAAGCTTTTTTTGCTCAGGGCCTATTACGAACTACAGGAGTTTCTCGCTCTGGATGCTCTGATCGAAAGTTTCAGGATCTACCTTCGACGGGAAAAAAGACTGGCTCCGGACATTCGCCAGCAGTACAATATCATTCTAAGGCTGGTACGCAAACTAAGCCGGATCCAAAGCGGAAACCCGGAAAGTATTAAGAAGCTGAAAGAAGAGATCCAAAGTTGCCCCTCCGTAGTTATTCGAGATTGGCTAAGCGAAAAAATAGAAGCTATAAAATGAAGGAGCTATCCCGAAAGCCAGAACGGTCTTTTCAAGCCAGAACAATATTTAGGAGGGCGGCCCAAAGCGACGAAAGGACTCTGAGGCGGTCCTCCTTTAGCAGTGATTTAGCTTAGGTACTTCCCTACGATCGGCATACGGCGGCCCATGCCAAAGGCTTTGCGGCTTACTCGTAACACCGGGGCCGTCTGGTATCTTTTAAACTCATTAATATTTACTAGGCGCAGGGCCTTTCTGACAATAGCTTCGTCAAAACCCATGGCGATGATGTCTTGTGGATCTTGTCTTTTTTCGATGTATTCGAATAAGATCTGGTCGAGGATGTCGTAGGGCGGCAGGCTGTCGGAGTCCTTTTGATCGGGACGTAACTCTGCACTGGGCGGCTTGGTAATGGTATTCAGTGGAATGATCTCCTCCTCCTTATTGATAAACTTTGCCAGTTCGAACACCTCTGTTTTATAAACATCCCCGATTACGCTAAGACCTCCGCAAAGGTCCCCGTAGAGAGTACCATAGCCTACGGCCATTTCACTTTTGTTGGTAGTATTGAGGACAATATTTCCAAATTTATTCGAAATGGCCATATTGAAAATACCCCGGATACGGGCCTGGATATTTTCCTCTGCAATATTAAAAGCTTTCGCCCAGAAATGCGGTTCTAACTCCTGCATAAAAGCCTGGTAGACCCGTTCGATGGGGATAATGTCGTATTGAACACCCAGGTTGGCAGCCAAGTCGCGCGCGTCATTTACCGAATGGTCAGAGGAAAACTGGGAAGGCATCAGCAGGCAACGCACATTATCTTTGCCCAGGGCCCTGGCAGCCAATACGGCTGTAACTGCTGAGTCGATCCCCCCTGAAAGCCCCAGCACCGACTGCTTAAGCCCCAGTTTGCCAAAGTAATCCTTCAACCCCAGGATCAGAGCGTCATGGATCAGAGGGATCTTTTCATTGGCCTGGATCTGCTCTTTACCTCCTTTTTCAATTGCTTCCAGGTCAACAACCTTAAGGCTTTCTTCGAAATAAGGCAATTCCTGGACAATATCCCCATTCGGAGCAACGGCCATGGAGCCTCCATCAAAGATGATCTCGGTCTGAGCCCCGACCTGGTTCACGTAAAAAATGGGAACCTGATAACGCACGGCATTTGCCTTTAGTACCGAATGGCGTTCTTCGAAATGGTCCCAGGCAAAAGGGGAAGCAGAGATATTGATCATTAGGTCCGGTCGCTGTGGAACATGCTCGTCCATCGGACAAATACTGTACATAGGGT
The DNA here is from genome assembly GCA_964479625.1 of uncultured Saprospiraceae bacterium. Classification (GTDB taxonomy): domain Bacteria; phylum Bacteroidota; class Bacteroidia; order Chitinophagales; family Saprospiraceae; genus CAYZMS01. The sequence continues at coordinate 23,620 of CAYZMS010000030.1, read as the reverse complement.
TTTCATTACCGATGTTCCAAATGTCTTCACAAATGGTCAGGGCAATGCGCTTACCTTTGTATTCAAAAGTGGAAAAGGCAGTTGCCGGTTCAAAATAGCGGTATTCATCAAAAATATCATAAGTGGGTAATAATGCCTTATGCTGAATATGGGCGACCTTGCCATCCGCCAGAAAATAGGCCGAGTTGTACAAGTCCTTTCCTTCGATAACCGGGTTTTTGGTAGGGGAACCCACAATAATTGCGATCCCCTGTGCCGATCGCGCCAGTCGGTTGACCGTTTCCTCGGCCAGACGGATGAAGTCATCGAATTCAAGAAAATCACGCGGTGGATAACCGCAGGTGGACAATTCGGGGAAGCAGACTATGTCGGCTCCGGAAGATTTGGCCCTTTGAGTGGCCTTTTCCATTTTCTCCAGGTTGCCTTCAAAGTTCCCAATGTGGCAATTGATCTGGGCAAGGGCGATTTTCATGCTTTGCAATTTGTTGATGCATGCAAATTACGAAGACTTCGTTTCGAAACAAAACTAAGCTTCGTTTAAATTTTAAACTAAGAGTGAGAAAGACCTTTAGTTTCTTGATTCAACCTTAAAATAAATCGATTCAAACCGGATTTTCTACAACTCATCTTAAACGAATGGACAGGGGCAGTAGGTTTTTACAAATTGAAGAAAAACAATCATGAATACTCGAACACCCTTGTTGACACTTTTACTATTCCTTTTTTTACTGAACGTTCTTCGGGCACAGAACACACAAACCATTCGGGGAGTAGTGTTGGATGCACAATCTGAGCTACCCTTGATCGGGGTCGCGGTGGAGGTTCTTACCGTAGAGCCGGGACTTGGTGGGGTTACGGACTTAGATGGTCGCTTTGCGATTAGCGAAGTTCTCTTGGGACGTCATGATCTTCAGGTCAGCTACCTGGGATATGAAACCAGAATGATCCCAAATGTAACGCTCACGGCCGGTAAGGAAGTTTACCTGAACCTTAGCTTGGAAGAATCAGTGGTGAAGATGGATGAGATCGTAGTCACTGCCGATATTGAAAAAGATCGTCCGAATAATGACATGGCTGCGGTTAGTACACGCTCTTTCAATCTGGAGGAGGTCAATCGTTTTTCCGGGGGCCGTAATGATGTGGGAAGATTGGTCGGCAACTTTGCCGGAGTGGCCGTAGCGGATGATAGCCGAAACGATATAGTCGTACGCGGTAATTCTCCAAGCGGAGTATTGTGGCGCCTGGAGGGCGTTCCCATCCCTAACCCCAATCACTTTTCGACCCTGGGAACCACAGGTGGCCCGGTAAGTGCCATCAACCCCAACCTATTACGGCGCAGTGATTTCCTAACCTCTGCCTTTCCTTCGGAATATGGAAATGCCTTGTCGGGTGTTTTCGACCTGGGCTTTCGGGCGGGTAACCGGGAGCGTATGGAGTATACTCTTCAGTTAGCGGCTTTCAGCGGGTTGGAAGCCATGATCGAAGGTCCTTTAAATGCAAAGAAGACCAGCTCCTTCGTGCTCTCTTATCGCCACTCTTTTGTAGAAATAGCGGATGAACTGGGCATACCTGTAGGTACTAATGCTACTCCCAATTACCGCGACCTTTCTTTCAAAGCGGATTTCGGTAAAGGCCCCTTGGGTAAGTTCTCTGTATTTGGTATTTCGGGGACCAGCGACATCGATTTTCTGGCGGAAGAAGTTGACGAAAGTGACCTGTTCTCAGAGGCAGGGCAGGATGCCTTTGTCAAATCCGATCTGGGAATATTTGGCATAAGGCATAATGTGATCGTGGGCGATAATGCCTATATAAGGACGGTAGCTTCCTTTTCTTCAGCGGGCAACCAATATGACCAGTATAATTATGAAGACAATGACCCGGCCAACGACCGGTTCTATGTCACAGATGTGGACGACCAAACGGATCGCTGGGTACTTTCCTCTTACTACAATAAAAAGTACAACGCCCAATTCACCCTGCGGACAGGTTTTATAGGGCATTTAATGCAGGTCAATACCCGCGTTCTGGATCGCGACGATGCCCCGGATCTGGACGAAGATGGTAAGCCGGATTGGCAGTTGGTACGGGATTTTGACGGCAACCTTACCTTATTGGAGGCCTATGCTCAAGGCCGCTATCGGTTTAATGAAGCCTGGGTACTCAATGCCGGGTTGCACAGCCAATACCTGGATGAGAGCAATCAGTTGGTATTTGAGCCAAGGGCGGCTGTGACCTGGCAGTTCGCTCCCCGCCAAAGTCTGAACTTCGGATACGGCTTACATCATCAAATGCAACCCCTACCCGTCTTTTTCTTTACCGAAGAAACTGCCCCGGGGGTATTTGAGCGGACCAATGCTGACCTGAATTTCACTCGAGCGCATCACTTTGTCCTGGGCTATGATCGAACCTATGGAAGTGACTGGCATTCTAAAATCGAGCTTTATTATCAGAGGCTGGATCAGGTTCCTGTAGAACCCCGTCCGAGCAGTTTCTCCATGCTGAATGCCGGTGCTGATTTTATTTTTCCCGAAATTGGTTCTCTGGTCAATCAGGGAAGCGGATTTAACTACGGTGCAGAACTAACGCTGGAGAAATTCTTTTCCAAAAGCTACTATGGATTATTGACCGCTTCGGTATTCGATTCAAAATATGAGGGAAGTGATGAGATCGAACGCAACACTGCTTTCAACAACGGTTACGTGATCAATCTGCTGGGTGGGAAGGAATTTAGCCTTGGGAAAGCCGGGCGTAATGCCTTCGCCATAGATACAAAATTTACAACAGCAGGAGGGCGTTATTACACCCCCATTGACCTGGAAGCATCCGAAGCGGCCGGTAAGGAGATCCTGGATGAATCCCAGGCATTTTCGGAGCGCTTTGATCCCTATTTGCGACTGGACCTGCGCATTGGAATTCGGCTAAACAGCAAGACCAAACGATTGTCGCAACAATTTTTCCTGGACTTTCAAAACCTGACCAACAATGAAAATATATTTGAGTTGCGCTATAATGAGGAAACCAATTCGGTAGACCGGGTGCTCCAAGCCGGATTTTTTCCCGATATTTTGTACCGAATTCAATTTTAAGGAAAGGGAGTGTACCTAAAAGCACCATCCCTGCCGCTTAGCCGAAAAACCTTCTTCCATCCAAATTTACTCCCTGGAGGTGTATTTGGATGGAAGGAGGTTTTTAGAAACTGCCCTACATCGCTTAGTTAAATCTGATTAAAACATGCGCCAAAACCAAAAAGCAAACTGGAGGGAGTTGATCGGATTTGATGACCGTCTGGTCATGGCCCTGGGGATCCCTTTGGTCGGGTTTTTGGTGCCCATTATATTTTTTGGAGAAGAACTGCATGGTGGGTTTTTAGATTATTTACCTTCCTGGATCATTTCCGCCCTCTATACGGCCTGTTACTGGATCGCGATCCGGGCCATCATGATCCGCCTGCGCCGGAAATACCCTGCCCCCGAACACAGTTTGCGGCGCATCGGCTGGATGGTGTTGCTCTTTGCCCCCATTTATTGGTTGATTTGTTTCGTTTTGAAGCGATTGCAAATAACCCTGGCAGCCTTCCACGAACATACCATCCAATCTGAATTGCAATTATACAGTGCTACACTCACCGTAACTTTATTGTGTGTTAGCCTGTATGAAGCTACCTATTTCTTCTTTCGCTGGAAGGAAAGTGAACTGGAGCGGGAGCATTTGCAAAAGATCAATGTCGAGTCTCAATTGGAAAGTCTTCGGGCGCAGGTAAACCCTCATTTTTTGTTCAATAGTCTGAATACCCTTACCTATTTGATCCCCGATGATCCCGAAAAGGCCACCATTTTTGTCCAGGAACTCTCCAGGGTTTACCGGTACATTCTGGAAATTCGAGATAAAAGGCTGGTTACCCTAGGAGAGGAGCTGGATTTCCTGGATGCCTATCTCTTTTTATTGAATGAACGATTCGGGGAAAACCTTCGGGTCAGCATAAGCGTACAGGATGAAGACCGGGAAGCATTGGTTTTGCCCCTTTCCATGCAACTGCTATTCGAAAATGCCATTAAGCATAACATCATTTCCTCAACGAAACCTTTGCATATCTCCCTTCGAACATTCCAGGACAAACTGGAGGTACGCAATAACCTTCAACGAAAGCACAACAAGCGTCCCGGCACTCGTGTGGGGTTACAAAATATTCGAGACCGGTACGCGTTCTATACGCACCAAAGGGTAAAGGTAAAAGAAGACCAAACGGATTTTGTAGTATCTTTACCCCTCTTATGGCAAACGGCACCGCTGACCCGGATAGGATAAATAGTCAGAAGGATCATATGGATTTTTTTTTCCTCATTTTTTGTGTTGCTTCTTTCTTGTTCCCCTTTCCTGGAGAGCAAGGCGAAGGCCCTCTGGATGTCTTCGTAATTTGTCCTGGAGCTACTTCCGGGGTGATTCGGGTTGGCGTGTACACCGAAAACTCCGACTTCCCGAAGGTCAAAGCGGCAGCCTTTTCAAAAATCATGGATACCTCAACCGGGCTTGACTCCTTTCTGGTGCATTTTGATAAGGTACCCTACGGCTCCTATGCAATCGCTGCTTTCCACGACGCCAATAGCAATGGAAAGCTGGATAAGAATTTTATGGGTATACCGGTAGAACCCTATGGCTTTTCAAATAACCCTTTGGCAAGGTGGAATTCCCCGCCCTTCCAGGAGTCCCAATTTGATTTTACCGAACATTGCCAGCCATTGATGATCCGACTCCTGGCCTGGAATAACCATTAACTGCACCTCCAAGCCGCTTTACTAAAATCGCCAAATTAATTAGACCTGGCCTTGTCTTACAACCTTGATAAAACCTAGTTTTCAAGGGTTCAGAAGGAGTACTTGGTCTGCTCCGATCAGGTTATACGAAAAATTTCGTATTAAAATTTGCTTCTACGAATTCTTTCGTACATCTTTGTGTACGAAGAGTTTCGTAATTTAAAAAGGAGCATGAGTAATCCATCCAACCAACGGCCTACCGAATCTGAATTGACGATACTGCAGATCCTTTGGGAGAAGGGGCCTAGTTCCGTAAGGGAGGTTCATGACCTTTTAAGCCGGAAGCGGGATACCGGATACACCACTACTTTGAAGTTGATGCAGATCATGGCGGAAAAAGGCCTGGTGCGCCGGGACACCAGCCAACGAACCCATATTTACGAATCGGCTGTTCGGGAAAAGGAGGTGCAGGACCAACTTCTTCAGCGGTTTGTGAGCACTACATTTAAGGGCTCTGCCATGAAATTAGTTATGCAGGCTTTGGGGAATAGCCGTGCTTCCAAAAAAGAACTGGAGGACATCCGAGCCCTTTTGGATGAAATGGAATCCAGGTCCAAACCAGAAGATCCCAAAAATTAAGTTAATAATGAAGATTCCCATGCCATTCAATGATCAAATAGTAGAGGCATTAGGCTGGACGGTACTCCACAGCCTTTGGCAAGGCCTGCTGGTCGCCTTTTTACTGACAATCATCCTCTTATTCATACCTCAAGACCGGGCCCGGTTGCGCTATGGTTTTTCCTTCGGAGCTTTAATAACAGTCTTACTTTGGAGTTGTGTGACCTTTTGTTTGGAGTTTGATCTCAAGCCGGCAGACCAGCTCCATTCGTATGAAAGCCTTCCATCTACCGGGGCTTTGATCTTTTTGGAGGGGGAAACTGCTACTGATCAGGTCTGGCACTTTCAAGCCTTTAAGGTTTATTTCTCAGAACACCTGCCTTTGGTCGCGATGGTCTGGTTTCTAGGGTTTGCCCTGTTCAGCCTGCGCATGCTGGGAGGACTATTGTACCTGGATTATCTACGACATCATCGCGTATTCGAGATAGAGGAAAAGTGGACATTACGCCTGGAGGTATTATGCCGGCAGATGAAAATTTCCAAAGGTGTCGAACTAAAGGAATCGGCCCTATTGCAGACTCCGGTCTTACTCGGGCATGTAAAACCGCTCATCCTTTTCCCAATAGGAGCTTTAAACAAATTAAGTGTAGAGGAAGTGGAAGCCATCCTGGCACATGAGTTGGCGCATGTTTTGCGTAAAGACTATTTGTTTAACCTCCTACAAGCTATCATCGAAGTACTGTTCTATTTCAATCCCGCCGTATGGTGGATCAGTAATCGCATTCGGGCAGAACGAGAGCATCGCTGTGATGACCTTGCCATTGCCGGTGGGTGTCAGCCACTTATTTATGCAAGAGCGCTGCTGCATCTTGAGGAAATACAAACCTATACTCCAGCTTTTGCAATGGCTGCAACTGGTAGTGGTAAACGGTTACTAATTCGCGTACGGCGTATTCTTAAACAGCCGAAAAAAAATACACGACTTATGGAAAAAATGATCATCACCTTGGCTTTAATCGGATTAACGTCCTGGGCTGGTTTGGGAGCCTTTGAGGAGCCCTCCTCTTTAAGGGAACTACCTGATCTGGTCGTAGAAAATATTCCCGAAATAGAGATCGGAGAATTGAAACTGCCGACCTTTGGCCCGGCCATCTCGGAAAAGCAGGATACCATTCCGAAAGGAAAAATCACCTACTCCAGAACGAGCGAAGAGGAGCAGATCCGCTTTCAAACAGAAGATGGAGTGATCAAAGAACTGGAGGTCGACGGGAAGAAGATCGACCCCAGGAATTTTCCAAAATATCAGGACCGGGTAGAGGAGTTATTACAGAGTACTCCACCTCCCGCTCCCCCGGTTCCTCCCGTCCCACCTGCCCCTCCGGTTCCACCCGCTCCGCCTGCACCTCCTGGGATAGGCTCAGGCAGTGGATTTAGTTTCCGGATAGAGACTAATGAGGCTGGAGATGAAGTGGTGATTTTTGAAGAGGGGCAGAACGACAGTGTACAGGGTTTTCAATTCGATGGAATGAACAGCTTTTTAAGAAGTGGAAAAGGAAAAAGCTTAGCCATTGCAAGGTCCTTTCCAAAATTGTTAAACAGAGGCAACAGCATTATCCTTACAGACTCTGCCTGGTCAGCTTTTGATAACCTGGAATTGCTTACAGATGGAGTCTATATTTCCCCAGACCTTCCACCAAGTGTTCGGGAACGCATCCTGGAATTCCACAAGGAAGACCGGGAACGGCGAAAAGCGCATCTTGAAAATCATCCCGGACTTGAGGAGCCTTTCTTTGATTTAAGAAGCTGGAAAGAGTTAGCAGAGCAAACCGGCCTAAAAATAGAGCGGCAGTTGCATTGGGATTCGGATTTGAAGGAGCAGTTCTTTGAGTATAATTTTAAATCATTTCCCGGAGATGATGACCTGAGCATCTATTTTGAGAACGAACCGCAAAAGATATTGGGATTTGGGAACGGAAGGGGAATAGCCCGCACATTTGGTGGCAATGACCTGGAGGGGTTTACATTGCTTAATTCCAGTCGAAATTTTGAAGAGGCCCTTCGCTTTCAATTGAAAAGGGACGGACTGGTAGAGAATGGGAACGATAGCATTGTACTGTCACCCAAGTATTTGAAGATCAATGGGAAAAAGCAGTCGCCTTCCGTCCATCAAAAATACCTGGATCTTTATCGACAACACACCGGGATCACCCTTTCTGGTAATTCCCGTTTGGAGCTTTGACCTTTATTCTCTTGTGAATCAAAGAACCTGGGGCTGCCTCAAAATGACCAAAGCGTTTTGAGGCAGCCTTATTTAAACCCCATACTCATGATCACCTTATCGTAATTATCTCCATGGGAGAAAAGAGCGACCAGAATGCAGATCAGAAAAACGATAAAGGCCAAAATTATATCCGATTGTTTCCAGGAACTTGGGTTATGATCCATATGTATTTGCTTAAGTGTTTTTGGGAAATTCATTTAGCAGCCGGCAAAAGGCCTGATACTGCTTTAAAGTGAATCGGATGGTGAAGGGAAATAAGGAGGGATGGGACTTCTTTGAGTAAAATTTAAGACAAATATAGGGCAAAAGCCTGAAAACTAGTCCTAAAATTCTGTTAAGTTGTTCGTTGAAGGCTAAGGCCCTGTTTAACGATCTAACCAAGCCTTAAACCCACCTACCCGCTCTCTGCTTACTATGACTTCAAAGTCGGGGGAAGGGTTTAATTCGAGTTTAAGCCTTTGGTTAAAAAAAGTGTGAATTTGACGAATGCAGGAAAAGGATAAAAGCAAACGACGATTGATGCGATAAAATTGCTTTTGCGGTAATTGATCCTCCAACTGATCAAGGGTAAAGTCCAACTGATACCGTTTGTTCGCTGGGGTTCTTGCGAAGGTGACCCCTTCGTCGGAATAGCAATAAGCGATCTGGTCAACCGGCAACACGGCCAGTTGGGACCCCTGCTTGACCAGGAACCTTTCCCGATGGGCAGGTTGCAGCACCTGGCGGCTGATCTCTTCCAGTAAGTTTTGAGAAAGGCCTGGCGGGACGGTTTGGCGTTCAAACCAGGATTGGTACCGGTTTAAGGCGGCCTCCAATTCTTTCTGTACGATCGGTTTTAAGAGGTAATCGATGCTATTTGCCTTGAAGGCGCGGAGGGCATACTGATCATAGGCAGTGGTGAAAATAACAGGAAAACTGACCTGGACTTTTTGAAATATTTCAAAGCTCAGCCCATCTGCTAACTCTATGTCTGCAAATGCCAGGTCAACGGGAAGGCCCTCCTGAAGCCAGGCAGTTGCTGCTTCAATTGATTCTAATTGAGCTACTATCTCCATCCCGGGCTCTAGTTTCTTCAGCATGCGCTGTAGTTGCCGAGAGGCGGGTAGTTCATCTTCGATAATGATGGCTCTCATACTTCGTAAGAATAGTCTGGTAAAGGTAAGCCAGCAAAAGGAAGAAGTATCTATTCCAGGGCCTCTTTCCTGCAAGCTACCAATGCTGTAATCGCGCTTTCATTTGGTCAATGGGGCGATTAAAGTGAAAGGCGATCTCATCGAAGCGGGGAAGCCTCCATTTACTGCGGGGTGGTGCAGAAAAGGCATATGGCTCGGATGGAATACCCAAGAAGTTCCGGTCGAGTTCACCGTTCTCATTGATATCGTGGAACAGGGCAATGGCATAGGTGGCGTAGGGTAAACTGTCGATTACTACCTCCAGCTTACCTGTTTGGGTTACGTTTACGCCTTTGATAATGGCCTGTTCTTTGACCAGGTAGTTGTCCTGTTGATAGATACCTACCCAAATAATGCCTTCCGGCTGCTGAATATTCTCTACCTCCAGCTTTAATTGTCCCTGCCGCATATTCGACCCCTCGAAAGGGCAAAACCAAAATAATAAAGCGATTATTGAAAGCACAGGTATCGGATTTATTGGAATACAAGGTCAATGCAAAAAGGTTGGGGCAGCTTGTACAGGAGGTTATAAAATGGCAAAAGCTCCCCATCCTGATTCTATTTTTGAAAGATAGCTTGGAATGGGAATAGTTGCTTGTCCTGAAGGGGACATAATGACTAATTGTTTCATCGGGGGGCCTATGTAGCTTATTTACCGCGGGCTCCCCTTTCGATATTGAAATGTTAAGTCCACAGCTCCACAAGGGATAATTCAGAAAAAGTTGTATATTTGAACAACTTTGAGAGAGAACAAAATCGGTATTTTTCACTTCAGGTTTGTGTTTTCACACACTTCGATCAGGTCATTTTATTCCTTCTCTTTTAGAAGGCATACTCCCCAAACGACCGATTTTGTCAATTTTGGCGAGCAGGATACTAGCCGGGCTATGCTTTATAAGTTCTGGTTAGCTCAAAGAATCCTTTCCTGCTAAATTAATTATCTACAACCAGTGTTCAAGCCATTATTGGATTAAGGCACCTCCAAAAGGAGGTAGTCGAAGACTAGCTGCGGTAGAATTTTTCGGTCTGGCTACTTACGTATTTTGGCAATAAATGGCTGAGCGAGATCAATATGAGAGCAATAACTGCAACCTGTTTTCCGCGTCCCTCTTTAAGATCAGGTCCTTGGCTTGAGGCGGCAACACCTATCTTTCGAACGGGCCAGGATAAATTAGAAGCAGCAATAATCCCACAAACTCGGTTAATTGAAGGAAAATGAGAGGACTACTTAACTTAATTCCATTTGGAATTTGGCTAGGCCTGGCTGTTAGTTGGAATGTAAAAGAGGAGGCACCGGCTTTGGTCGTTTTTGAAAAAGGGCAAACTTTTGAAATTGCTTGCATTGATACTATTCGTGTAAGCCTGGACGGCAACTGTTCATTTTTACTAGATCCCAAAAATATTACGGCTGACCTGGCAGGGGTCAGCCCTTCTGATCTTCGCATTTGGGTGGACGACCAAAATGCAGAAACCCCTGCCCGTGTCGATGGCCCTGGCACTTTCCGTTATTTGTTGGTTTGTCGGGACAATTGTGGCTCCTTCGAAAAGTGCAGCGGTACCGTAATCGCAGAGGATAATACGCCTCCCGAGATTGAAGGCCCTGCTGATACCAGCCTGGAAGCTGCTTGTGAACTACTGGATAGCTTACTGGACCACCCGGAATGCCTGGAATGGACCGGGACTGCCCGCTGGCGGGATAATTGTTACAGCGATTGGTTGCCTCTTGAATCCTTTACAGATCGGGTTGACCGCAGCGATTGTGACACTATTCGCATCTTTCGAACCTTTTTTGCTGAGGATTCTTACGGGAATCGTTCTCAGTTCGAACAAATCATCAAATTGCTTACGCCCGAAGCAGAAGACTTCACCATTCAAAAAGAGTTTGCCATCGGTCCCTGCTCTGATGCGGATAATATTTTAACGGATGCATTTGGCAATATTCACCCTTCCATTTCTGGCTGGCCGTATTGGGTAAATGAACGTGGGGATAGTCTTTTGCTCGACCCGGACAGCTGCGGATATGTAGCCAGCTATACCGATCAACGACAGGACCACTGTCCAGGTGCTTACCAATTAGTTCGAACCTGGACAATCATGGACTGGTGCCGGGATGAACAGGCGGAGTTGGTGCAACACATTCGGGTCGGTGATATTCTAGCCCCGGAATTGCTGATCCCGGAAGATACCATCAAGGCCGCAACTACGGCCTCCGACTGCGAGGGCAGCTGGCGATTAGATCCCCCGCCGGTAGCTGAAGATTGTAATGGCTTTTGGGGCCTGGTGGAAATCTACCTGCTGGAATACAGCTTCTACGATGCCGGTGCCAGTCCGGATAGTACCCTCTGGAGAACACTTGAATTAACGGACGAGCCCTTACTCATTGAAAACATTCCACCGGGTTGCCATCCAGTAAAATTTCATTTGTGGGATGCCTGCGGCAATCGCTCCAGCGTTTGGAAAACACTTTGTACCTCCGATATCGTCGCTCCAGTTGCCCTATGTAACGACCATCTCAATCTGAGCCTGGATAATCAGGGAAGTGCGCGCCTGGATGCATGGGATGTAGACGAGGGGAGTTCAGATAATTGTAAGCTGCGCCATGTGGAGATACAGCGCACTTATTCCTTGGATCAAGCCTGTAGCCCGATCCCAGATAGTTTGAGTGGCTGGAAGCCTTTTGTATTTTTCGATTGCTGCGATATCGAAGCGGAGCTGCAAGTGCAATTGAGGGCTATGGATGCGAATGGCAACCAGAACACCTGCTGGGTAACGGTCTCCATCGAAGATAAAACAGCCCCTGATTGTATCCCGCCTGCGGATACGCTCATTAGTTGTTTAGGCTTCCCAACCGAGATCACTGCTGCTGACACCAGCCTTTTACAGAACCTTTTTGGCCGGGCAAGCACCTCGGATAATTGCGGTGCGACCATTTTTGAGCTACCCCCCATTTCCCGACTGGATCTTTGCGGGGTGGGCTGGGTAGAACGCCGTTTTGTAGCCATTGACTATTACGGGAACCGATCGGATACCTGTTCCCAGCTAGTGGAGGTTTTACCCTACCACAACTACCGGATCAAATTTCCAAGAGATTATGACAATTACTGCGTGCAGCCCACTGCAGATTCAGTGGAGTTCTGGTCGACTGGCTGCGATATGGTGGGGATGTTTGTAGAGGATGAATTCTTCGAAGGTACCGGAGAAGAGTGCTACAAGGTTTTCCGACAATATCGGGTAGTCAACTGGTGTGAATATGAAGACGGAGATGACCCGGTTGTGGTACCCAGAGATGCTGACTGCGATGGCGATGGGGGAGAGGAGGAGGTCTGGGTCATTGTTCGGCCCGACAGTACTACCTATCTGGATGCTGACGGGGACGAGACGAATGCTTTTCCAGCTGCTAATACCCGGGGAGATGCCTGTAAGGCAGAAGGCAATCCAGAAGGATATTGGACAGATAGCGACCTGACGCCTGGCTTGCGGTCTACGGGCTATTGGGAATATACTCAGGTCATTAAAGTTTTTGATGATCAACCACCGGTCATAATTGCTGAAGAGGTCCCACCCGTCTGTATCGATTTTCTGGATTGTACGGCGGAAATGTTCGTACCTTTTGTAGTGGAGGATGAGTGTGCCTTTGGAGAATTGGATATTCGAACTGTTTTTGTGCCGGATTCCATTGTACTGGACTCTTCCTATTACAGCGAGGAGGTCTGGCAGACCTTTGGCCGCTATCCGAAATACATTCTGGGCGGTTATATCCCTACCGGGTATCATGAGGTGGAGATCATAGTGAGTGACCGATGTGGCAATGTGGCCAGTCTTAAAGTGCCCATTGTTGTGGAAGATTGCCTCCCTCCTACGCCACCCATTTGTTTTAATGGTCTGGCGGCTGAGCTAATGCCGCTGGGAGAGGATCAGGATGTAGACGGCGATGGGGATCTGGAAAGCGGAGCGCTCACCATATGGGCAAAGGATTTTGTGAAAGACCTGGATCGCATTTACGATTGCTCTCTGCCATTGCGGTTTTCCATCAACCGGGTAGGTGAACAACCCGATGTCGGGCAGGAATCACTCACCCTTACCTGTGATGATCTGGGCGTACTGGATGTGGAAATCCACGTCTGGGATAGTGGATACAACCCTAATTTATTGCAGCCCGACGGCAGCTTTGGGGGCCCCAATCACGAGTTTTGTACGACTTATATTCTGGTTCAGGATAATTTTGGCTTTGCCTGCAACCCCATAGTTTCTGGCTCCATAGCTGGAGCTGTTTACACGCCGGAAGGGGTTCCCGTACCGGGTATGACCATGGAGGTAGCCGGAGCCGCACGACAGCAGGTTCGATCGGATATCAATGGATCCTTTAATTTTGAAGCCTTACCTGCCGGTCTGGACTATTCCGTTTCCGGTTTTGGTCAGGGGGACCCACGGTCAGGAGTGACTACTTTCGACCTGATCAAGATCAGTAAGCATATTCTTGGTATTGAACGCTTTTCGAACCCTTATCAGTTGCTCGCCGCCGATGTTAATGCTTCCGGTTCCGTTACTACCCTGGATCTGATCAAGCTCCGCAAGTTGATCTTACACCTGGAGTCTGATCTGGCCGTCAACAATTGGCAGTTGTTCAAAGACGGATATCGATGGATCCTGCCAGAGGCGCCCTGGGAAGAACCCTCCGCTCGCGTCCACAATATAAATGATCTGCCTGAAGGTGGGTGGTATGGTGATTTTATTGCCATTAAATCCGGCGACGTCAACGGAAGTGCAACCAATGGCCCGGATGGTAGAAGTCTTCGCCAAACGAGGCTTGAAATGGAGCGGGGCTTGCTGTTACCCGATATAAACCTGGAGGAAGGGGGCCTGTATGAGCTTCCTTTAACCTTAGTACAGGCTGCACAAACCGAAGGGCTTCAATTTGGATTACATTGGAACAGGGAAGAACTGGAGGTTATAGCTGTTGAACCCGGTTTAACTCGGCCGGAAGAATGGCAGTGGGATCCAAAGGGTAGCCTGCTGGTAAGTTGGTTCCGTCAAAATGCTGTTGTTAACCACGATGCCCAACTGGCTAGGCTGAAGGTCCGGGCAAAGCAAGCCAGTACGGTCCGGGAAGCATTTTACCTTGGGCATCGACGCATGGCACCTGAATTATACCTTTTCGAACAAAGGCCCTTAGCCCTTAACCTGGACTTTGAAACTCAAGCGTCGGGCCTTTCCAGGGAAGCTCAAATTAACATTTGGCCCAACCCCACTTCCGGCCCGATAGACCTGCAGGTTTTTTGGCCTCATAGGGAACGCCTGCAGATTACTTTACTGGATGCTATTGGCAGAAAACTGAAAGAACAGACCCTGGAGGTGCACAGCATTGGAAGCATGCAATTTACTGCCGAAGATTTTCCGGAAGCAGGGGTATATACTATACTGGTGGAAGGGGAGGAAGCGCGCCTTTATAAACGGTTTATCCGGTTGTAAGGGCGGGTTTATCCGCAGCAGATAGCACAATCTTTTCCTTATCCCTATGGAGTGGATGCCTCAAGACACCGGTAGTGTCTTGAGGCATCTGAATCTAAAAGTCATCTCCGCCACCATCAAAATCACCACCTCCCCGGCCACCACGACGCTTTTGCTGATTCAACCGGTAGTTAAAGGTAGCGACCAGCGATTGACGTCTGCGCCATTGGTTTTCTTCATAAGAGTAAAAGGTGGGCGATTCGGTTTCGCTGATGCGAATACGACCGTTATAAATATCCCGTGCACTGAGGGTCAGGGTAGCCCGTTCTCCCCAAAAATCGTGGCTAATGGCAAGGTCTATGGAAGAATTACCTTCCTGGCTACCCTGGGTGGTCTCTTGAGGGGCCCGATAATTGAAACGGAATTGAACCATGGTCTGCTCCCCCACATCAAAGCGGGAATTTAGCCGGGCAAACCAGGTGTAAGTATCCTGGTCCAGTTCACTTTCCAGGTTGCTACCGTCGATGATCGAGCGATAGAAGTTAAAGTTGGCATTCAGGTTCAACCATTCCAGGGGATCACCGGAGAAAATAACTTCAAGGCCATAAGCGTCCTCTGTAGCCAGGTTTTCGGGTTGGCTAACGGTAATGAGCTGCCCGTCTTGTTCAACAAGGGTTTGAATGCGCTGCACCACCCTCGTGGTGTGCCGGTAATAAATGCTGGAGCTCAAGTTGAAATTATCCCAGTATTTGATGTGACTTAACTCGTAGGCATCGGTAAACTCGGGTTGCAGGTTGGGGTTCCCCCGGCGGATGTTCCGGGAATCGGCAAAGCTGAAAAAGGGGTTCAACCACCAGAAGCGGGGGCGGCGGATCCGGCGTGCATAGCTTAGTTGAAGACTATTGGAAGGATTGAGCTCGTAAGTTAAATGAGCGGTAGGGAAGAGGTTCCAGTACTCCTGTTCATTTTCTTCTCCGGTTGTTTCCAATTGAGTGAGTACATAGGAATACTCGGCCCGTAAACCAGTCTGATAGGAAATGCGGCCGGGTTTGTCGCCAAAAAGCAGATAAGCGGCCTGGATGTTCTCATCATAGTTGAAATCATTGGTTAGGCCGGGAAAAACCTCAAACTCCTCCCCATTCCATTCCTCTACTTTGAAATCATTATTGATAAACCGCAAGGAACCCCGATAGCCCATTTCAAAAAGTCCTTCTTCACCGACAGGTAAGGTGAAATCAGATTGCAGCAACCAGCCTATTTCCCTTTCGTCGTTCAGCGACTGTTGCAATAGATCCTCCCTATCCGAAGGCGAACCGTCGGCATTTCGGAAGATTTCTTCATAAACGGCTTCCTCCCGATCGGTGGTGTTACGATGTTGGAAAACCGTTGACCAGCGATGTTCCCGGTCATTGTTATAGGTCTTTTCGTAGGTTATTTGGTATTCCAGATCGGGGTCTTCCTCTGTCTCAAATTCGTTTCTCTCTGAAAAACCGGTAAAGTTATCTGGGTAAACATTGAGGAACTCCGAATAGCGACGCTCAGAGGTGTTTTCTCCTTCTCCATCTTCCCAGGTGATGGAGGCCGTCAAAATGCTAGATTCATTGAAGAAATATTCCAGACCACCTCTGGTAGTGTATTCCCAATCGGTATTTTCCCGTTCACCAACTTGTTCGACAATATTGGTGGTGTCACCATTGTAGAATTCCTGATAGGTATAATTCTCGCCGGGGCTGGTTCTTGTGTTGATCCCGAAGTTGGCGAACCAGTTCAATTTATCCGTTCGGTAATTCAGGTTAAAGGCGCCACCGAGGCGTTGAGGTAAGCCGGCGGTGAGGTCGAAGGCCCCGTTCAGCCCTCTGCGGCGATCCTGTTTCAGAATAATATTAATGATCCCGACATTGCCTTCTGCTTCGTAGCGAGCGGATGGGTTGGTAATGACCTCCACTCGTTCGATCAGGTTGGCCGGCAGGGAGCGCAACCCGTCGGCGTTTCCAACGCCTACCAACCCGGAGGGTCTACCATTGATCAATATTCGAACACCGCTATTACCTCTTAGGCTAACACCGCCCTCAATATCTACCTGGACGGAGGGTATGTTATCTAGTACATCCTGGGCTGAGCCACTGGTACTTGCCAGGTCTTTCCCGACGTTGAACACCTTTTTGTCCATGCGCATTTCAAGCTGACTTTTTTCCGCCCGAACCTCTACTTCTTGTAATACTTCTGCATCGGACGCCAGGGTAATAGTTTCGACAGTTACCGTCTCATTTGCTTCAACCCGGAGGTTATTTCGATATTCAGGCCTGTAGGAGATAAAGTCGAAACGCACCATATAGACCCCGGGAGCTACCGGAATTCGAAAACTGCCGTCATCTTCTGTAACCCCACCGGTGATCAGGGCACTGTCGGCGGGGCTCAGCACAGATATGTTGGCAAAGGAAAGCGGATTACCGGAAGCCCCATCTATTAAGATGCCTTCTATAAAGCCTTGCTGTGCTTGTACCAGGCAGGTTAACACCATAAAAAGGGAGGTCAGTAATTGTCTTTTTTTCATAATTGCGCTTTTTGTTCGAATTTTCGGTTTGTACACTTGTTTAAAGAAAAAGAAAGGGGATTTGATTAAAGAAATATTGGAATGGCGATAAACAACCGTCTTAAGGGGACGAGTGACGGAGGACTAAACCAGGAAGGGGGCTTCAGGCTGAGAAAAACCATAAAAGAAAGCGTAAAAGCTTACACTTTGTTAGCTGAATGTAAAAGAATTATGACATCATTGTGAAATTTTTAATCTGATGCTAAATTGTCCGGTAGGCCTGATAAATTAGTTAAGTAAGCGAATTTTTCACCTCAAAAAAAGGAAACAATGGCAGACGAAAAGAACCTGCACTTAAAGAATGACAGCGGAGAAGTAACCATCAAATTGGAAGGCAACACGGCTAACCTGTTCATAGGAGGGGCCGGGGCCCAGGGGGATATTACCCTGATGAACGGGGAGGCCAAACAGACCCTGCACCTGGATGGTGGTAATGGTAATATCACCATGGGTGGTAACGGCTCTGAGGGCGACCTGGCCCTTCAAAATACCGACGGGGTACAGACCATGCACCTGGATGGCGGCAGCGCTAATTTAACCATTGGCGGCGGAGGCGCTGAAGGTGACATCGTCGTTCAGAACAACCAGGCTCAGGATACCATCCACCTGGACGGCGGTAACGCTAACATCAGTATAGGTGGTGCCGGAGCGGAAGGGGATATTTCCCTGAACAATACCGAAGGCACCAATACCATCCACTTCGATGGTGGTAGCGCAAATATCAGTATGGGTGGTGGTGGTGCTCAAGGCGACTTAGTACTGCGCAATGGCGACGGCAATGACGTAGTGCACCTGGACGGCGGCAGTGCCAACCTGACCATGGGCGGTTTCGGCGCCGACGGAGATATCATCCTGAAAGATGAACATGGCCAAATGATTACCCACCTGGATGGTGCTGATGGTAACCTGCATATGGGTGGACATGGGCACAACGGCGACTTGCGGTTGATGAATGATAAAGGCGAAATGACCGTTCATATTGACGGAGGTACCGGCGATCTCAAACTGAACGGCTCTTCCCTTAAACCAGCTGACTTTGTTTTTTCTCCGGATTATCAACTGCCCGCCTTAAATAAAGTGCGTCAGTTTGTGGAGACTAACCGCCACCTGCCTGGCGTTCCCAGCGAGGCCGAAATGCGTAAGGAAGGCATTGGGCTGAGTGCCATGAGTATGCAGTTGTTGCAAAAAGTAGAGGAACTGACGCTTTACATTCTGCAGCAGCAAGAGCAGATCGAAGCCCTGCAAAACAAAGTGAACGGCTTGAAAGAAAATTAGGAAAGGCCTATCTTTGAAGTTGTTTTAAAATTCAGGAAGAAGGCACCTCAAAATGGCTTGAGGTATCTTCTTCCTGCTTCATCGGGGTGTAGCGCAGCCCGGTAGCGCGCGTCGTTCGGGACGACGAGGCCGGAGGTTCGAATCCTCTCACCCCGACTAACCTCTAGGTTATGCGCGGTAGATGCTTTTTGTGGCTATGGCTCGGCATAAGCCGATATGGCTTTCAACTACAAAGCAATGCCGGCAAAGCCTAAGGTGCTTAGTTTAATAAATTCTCTTCGTTTATAATTGTCCATGACTCGCCTTGTCTGCAGATTAATTGGTATTAGAAAGTAATTCATTGTATTCCAAATACTTCTCTCGGTCAACTTTGGTATCATTCCATAGTTCCTGAACTAAAACCGATGTGCGTTTATCAATCAAAGCCTGTATTTCATTTCGGCAGGTTTGGTAATCGTTGTAATGCGTTTGGGAAATGCTATTGAATTTATTTTGGAAAAAAGTAATGGGGTTAAACCAATAGGTGGCTTTTATCAGCCTGTTTTTTTCCCGACCTTCTTCTTCAATAGGCTGAATGCTTTCTTTTTTGAGTTCATTCACCAAAGCAGCAGCAGACTGGTTTCGGGCCAAATTGATTTTAGTGCTGTCTTGATAAACAAGACTATTTAAAATTTCAGGGAATAAATCAATCAGTTTCTGTTGAAAAAGACTATCGTTTACATAAAGGTCTTGTTGCTTATCTCTTACCTCTATAAAATCGGTCATCAAATTGGCGGGTTTAACAATGCTTACCATTTGATGAATAATGGCAGGGACAACAAAAGCGAACAGCAGCCAAACACCCACCATTTTAAGTGTATTTCCCAAAATACTTTTCCCATTTCTTAAAATAAGAAAGAAGATAAGCGACCAAAAGGCAAGGTACAACAAGCTGTAAAGCAGCATTTGCCCAAAGGCATTACCTGCGGATTTAAACATATCCGTTAGCATTGCACCATAGATCAATAAACCTGTGATAACTAAAGTAGCAAGCAGAAAATAAAATATCATTCGGGCAATTAACCAGCCATTTTTAGAGGCCGTTTGCACTTCAATCAAGGGTAAAAAGCCTTGTTCGGCTTCTGCACTTTTGATATTGTAGAGCAAAATCAACATCAAGAGCGGCAAAAGAAAAAGTAGGACAAAAGCAAAATCCAATGTCCCTGTTTGTAAACGTTCGGGATTGGCAATTTCCTCTGCCATATCTGCATCATAAGGGCTCGCCCAGAAGGTAACACGCTTATAGAAGCCGTACTGCTCCGCCTGGCCAATGCTGTATACCATAGCAGGCGAAGGTGTTTTGAGATGATAGTTCGGCGTGTTCCACATTGCCCAAAAAGGGGTACTCATATCTATCCAGGGGCGGTCTTCATTGACCATTTGGCCTTTTTCATATTGCGAAAGGTATTTTTGCTTCTCTTCCTTAACCTTATCCTTTAATTTCTCGATTTCTGCGGATTGTTCTTGGTATAAAATATTGCCATTCTGCAAACCATAGACCCCAGCAATAATAAACAGTAGTACGGCCACTATTTTGAAAGGGTTTCTAGTAAAATGCTTCCATTCGTAAAAGAATATGTTCAGGCTTTTCATAATACTTGCATTTTTTTAGTTCCCAAAATCATCAAGCCAAACACTAAAATTGACCATCCCATCAACAGCAATACATCGGGGATATAATTTGAGAATACTGATGCTAAAGGAGTTGGCTGATACTCAAAATCCGGGACAGACTTAAAGAAATCATTGTCGGCTTCCCATCCCCAATCACCTGTTTTTGAACCCCCATAAGCGTGCTTGTCGTTAAGCATTTTAATAAACACTCTTCGAAAATTTTCTACTTGTACCAAAAATTCCTGATGATGTAAATTGTCATTACCCGAAAAGCCCATACTTGCGTTTTGCAGGGAAATAAAGGGATTTACTATGCCGCCCAATTGATAAGTATGTTTTTGTTGTGCGAATACGCTTTTCAAATTGCCGAAATGCTTATCCCAAACTTTGTTGCCGTACTCTTCATCTTCCTGCATCACAATACCATCAAAGTTGATAGGTAATTGTGCTAGGCTATCAACTCCATATTCTTTCAAAACTTTGGCTTCCAGCTCTTTGGAACGCTTATCGGCAGGGTTGTGTCCGTCCAGACCTTTGGAGCGGTCTTCCCTCATAGCAGTTTTAAATTCATTTCGGCTGGGTAATTCATGCCATTTCTCTACGGAGCTCATTAAAATATTGGGCAGGAAAATCGTCCATATAATCCATAAGCCTAGCATAGAAGTCAGTGCTACGGTAGGGTTTTGCCAGCTAGCCGAGAAGAAAATGGTTAGCCCTGTGACGATGAAATAGTATAAACTATAAGACAAGAAAAACAGCGCAGTACGGCTCAACACTTCCCCATTCAAATCTTGTAAATTAAAAAGTGTATACGCCAAAATCGTTATGGCTAATAGGCCGATTCCGTACATCCATATAGAAATCGTTTTGCCTAAAATCAACGAAAATGGCTTTGCTCCCTGCAATACCAATAGCTTTAATCTCCCACTTTGCTTTTCGTTACTGATGCTGCTGAACGCTAGGAAAATCAATAAAATTGGCACGATATATTGTAGCAACAAGGAACTTTTGAGTTTGCCGAATTTGGAAACGCTTTGCATTTGGGATGCTTCGGAATAGACAATTTCATTTTGAACGTGCCCTTCTACTCGCAGTACATTTCCCGTGATACCATTAACCCCCTCGTCCAAACTGCTCAAAAGATTGGCGGGCTTAAAAACATAGGTCCCGTAATGGGCTGCACTATGCGGGTTCATGGCATCAATGCTTTCCCATTGTGCTCTCAATTCATTTTTAGCTGTTGTATAATGCTCCGTTTGTTTTTGCGTTTGATAATTTCCCAAGACAATAGACAAAAACAGAACTAAAACAAACCCTAAGCTAATGCCTAAAAGCAAAGGGATTCGGCTATAATATTGCCATTCGTTTTTGATGATTCTCCACATAGCTTTTAGTTAATTGGTCATGTATTGTAAATACAATTGTTCTAATTCATTGGCACTCACTTCCTCGCTGCGAAGTTCTTTTACTAAGGCACCATGCTTAAGAATACCGATACGGTTACAAACTGCTCTCACTCTGAAAATATCATGTGATGCCATTAAAATAGTTGCACCTTCGGAAGCCAATTTTTTCAATAAAGCTGAAAGTTCGTTACTCGCCAAAGGGTCCAATCCACTTGCAGGTTCGTCCAGTAAATAGACTTTTGCTTTTTTAGCGTAGGCTATGGTAATGCCTACTTTTTGGCGCATCCCTTTTGAATAATCTGAGACCCTTTTGTGGTGGGCATCAGGCTGTAATCCACAGGTTGAAAGAAAATCCTGAAGTTCTGTTTTGGAATACTTCAACCCAGCCAGTTTGCAGAAATAATCCAGATTCTCAAACCCAGATAAATACGGATAGAGATTAACATTTTCGGGGATATAGCCAACAAGTTGCCGGACTTCTGCAGCTTGCACAGACGTTTCTTTTTCGTCAATTTTAACGGTGCCTGAATCGGGGGATAGAAACCCTAAAAGCATATTGATAGTAGTAGATTTTCCGGCCCCATTTGCTCCCAGTAGCCCCAATATTTCGCCCTCTTGTACTTTCAAACTTAAATTTTGAACGGCAAGCTGTCCTTTGAAGGATTTACTCACATCCTGTAATTGTATCATATAGCCAATTTTTGTTTAATGCAACACTGTTGCGAATGTAGAAAATAAATTTGTGGCATGGAAATAATAAGAAAAACAAAATCGCTAATCAGCCTGCTCGAACGCTTGGAGCAATTGGTCTACCGCCACTAAAAATCACTTCATTTGCTTGATACTCGTATATTCGCCCAAGGGAAAGAAATTCATCAACTTCTTTTCACTGAGTTCACCGATGCTTATGAGAAAATCTTTCAATTGGAAGTCCTGCGTTTGTAATGGTTGAGCGCAATTGCATATTTGGGTCATCTGCCCCCCTATTCGGAGCATTTCATTAACCGCGGCTAGTTTTTATTAATTTTTCTAATTGCCCTTCGTCCAATATTATGCCGTACTTCTCTTTTCTTATCTCGCTGCTTTTTTAAGTCAACCCTTACTCTTTTTACAAACTTTTTAAAGTCTTTATTCATTACAGTCAGTTTGTTCATGGTTTCCCAGTCTAGGTTTTCTCTCGTCTATGCAGGAAATCGTATCGATGCTGAATTAGGGTCGTCAATGTCCTGTCCTCTTCCCAAACAGCGCAACCACATAAAAGCAGAGACTTAGGCTAAAATCATCTAACTTTCAAAAAAATTGGAAATGCGTCAAAGTAGTTTTACCGAATCCCAACGCTTAGCGATCCTGGCTGAGCAAGACGCCGGTCAACCCGTAGAAGTAATTTGCCGTAAACATCAGATTTGTCCGGCTACCTTTTACAAATGGAAAAAGGATCTTTCTATCGAGCAAGATGAAGACAAACGTCGAGGGAAAGAATTGGAGGAAGAAAATGCAAGACTTAAGAAAATGTACGCTGAGTTAAGTCTGGATCATGATATTTTACAACACGGATACGAGATGCTAAAAAAGTGGCAAGCCCAGCACGCCAGGAAAAAAGGATTGACGAAGTCAAACGATTGAAAAAGGTAAGCACACAAAGAGGCTGTGTTGTTCTGGGCTTGAGACGCCAAACATACTATCAAAGAAAACAAGGTCATCGTCCGGAGGAGAAAGATATGGAAATAGCAGCGTTATTACATAGGGTAACCAAACGTTTTGTAGCGTGGGGCTTTTGGATGGTGTTTCATTATTTACGCCGCCAGGGGCATCCCTGGAATCATAAACGGGTATATCGGATATGGAAAGCAGAGGATTTGCATCTACGGCTTCCGCCCAAGCGTCCCAAAATCAAACGTGAATACCAGGATTTATTGGCTCCTGGCAGGATCAACGAAGGATGGGCTATGGACTTTGTTAGCGATTGGGTAGTTGGTCCCGGACAACAGAACGTTCGCATCATCAATATTATGGACGAGTATTCTCGAAAAGCCTTATGGACCGAAGCCTATTCCAGTATTTCTGCCAAAACCCTGGTAGAGGTTCTGGATCAGGTCGTTGAATGCAGAGGCGCGCCGGCATACATCCGGTGTGACAATGGCCCGGAGTTCATCTCCGTACATTTAGAAAAATGGGCGGGTGACCATCAAATTGAGTTAAAGTTCATTCAACCGGGAAAGCCCTCACAGAATGGATTGATCGAACGATTGAATGGAACACTCAGAACAGAATGCCTGAACCTGGAGTGGTTTAAAAGCATTCCAGAGCTCAATAACCAAATACAGGAATGGAGTGTCATTTACAATATCATCCGGCCTCATAGCTCTATCGACTATCTGACTCCGGATGAATTAGAGCAAATTAATCATAGACTCTACTTTAAA
>CAYZMS010000029.1:0-48244 GCA_964479625.1 uncultured Saprospiraceae bacterium | reverse complement strand
CGCAGTTCTCGTCCAATAATACTTGCGTGAAGCTGATACAGCTAGCTCCAGTCTGTGCAAAGACAGCCATAGGAGCAGCGGCAAGAAGCCCGGCAAGCAATAGGAACGCTGCGTTCAAGCGTAATTGCTTCGTAAAAGTCATACTCATTTTAAATAAGATTATGATTAAATATTAAACTAAATTACTGATTTACAGCCTGATATAAAAGCAGGCTAGGCATGTTGTGGTCATCGTCGTCTTTCTACGTCAAAATCAGTTTTTGGGAAGATCAGGGTAAAGTTAACTAACTGAAGGCAATTCTTCAACCGAATAGGAAAGAATTAACGATTTTCTCATTTTTGGCATATGCTACAAAGCTAGTCTTTACCAGGGCATTTGGAACCTTTTTGGTAATTTCCCCGATCCAATTCCTTCCTTTAAATTTGTTATGTATGATCAAATACCTGCCTGATTACCCTATTGCTGAAAAGCAGCCCTTAGAATTGACCAAACACGAAAAAACCAGGATCGATAATTACTACTGGTTAAGAGCGCGTGATCAGAAAAAGGTCATCGAATATCTGAACCAGGAAAATGAATATACCCAAAGGGTTCTACAACCCATACAAGAGCTCCAAGAATCCATCTTCACAGAGATCACTTCCAGGATAAAACAAGACGATGATTCCGTGCCATTCAAGCTCCGCGGCTATTGGTATCAAAAAAAATTTAGAAAGGGAGAGGAATACCCGATCTATCAAAGAAGGGTAGACAATAGCAGTGCAGCCTTTCAAATCTTTCTAAATGCAAATGAACTGGCTAAGGGAGCGGAATTTTTTGATCTGGGCAGTTGGGAGGTAAGCCCAAATAACAAGTTGTTAGCTTTTTCAACCGATACCGTTGGCCGCCGGTTATATCAAATCTATATTCGATCTATACAGGGCAATAAAACTTACCTGGAAATAATTCCAAATACTACCGGTTCAATAGCATGGTCTAACGACAACAACTACTTATTCTACACCCTGCGTGACCCCCAGACCCTAAGAGCCTTTAAAGTAATGCGTCACCGTTTGGGGAGTCCCGTGGAAGAAGACGTGCCGGTATTTGAGGAAACCGATGAAACCTTTTATTGTGAAATTGGAAAAACAAAATCTGAAAAATACCTGCTTATCGGTTCTTCTCAAACTTTATCAGATGAATACCACATCCTGGAAGCAGATAACCCCATAGGAAACTTTCGATTATTCCATGGCAGAGAACGGAAACTCGAATATCGCTTCGACCATTTCGAAGATCATTTTTACATAATCACTAATTGGGAGGCGGAGAATTTCCGGCTAATGAAATGTACCGAACAGGAGACCGAAAAGAAGAACTGGCAAGAGGTCCTACCTCATCGAAAAGATGTTTTACTGGAAGATCTGGAGCTTTTCAACAACTACATGGTAGTGGAGGAACGAAAAAACGGTATTCGCCAGATCAGGATCCGCCCCTGGAAAGGGGAAGAGTACTATGTCAATTTTCCAGAAGAGGCTTATGTTGCTTATACCGGGATAAATCCGGAATTCGATACGCCTTTGTTGCGCTTACATTACTCCTCCTTAACCACTCCTTTAACTACTTTTGACTACCATCTAGAAGATCAGGAGTTTACTCAATTAAAGCAACAGGAGGTACTAGGAGGGTTTCAGGCAGCAGACTATCAATCCGAAAGACTATACGTAAAGGCTAGAGACGGAGTGCAAGTTCCCGTATCCATCGTATACCGTAAAGGGTTTCAAAAAAATGGCAAAGCTCCCCTGCTTTTGTATGCCTATGGGAGTTATGGCCACAGCATTGATCCCTTCTTTAGTTCTGTGCGTTTAAGTTTGTTTGACCGGGGGTTTGCCTTTGCAATAGCACATATCCGCGGAGGAGAAGAGTTGGGTCGAAGATGGTATGAGGATGGAAAACTTTTAAAAAAGAAAAACACTTTTTTCGATTTCATTGATTGCGCCACTCACCTGATCGAAAACCACTTCACCTCCCCGGAAAAACTTTTTGCAATGGGCGGTAGTGCGGGAGGCCTTTTAATGGGTGCGATCATCAATTTACGTCCCGATCTGTGGAAAGGTGTGGTGGCAGCCGTCCCTTTCGTAGATGTGATCACGACCATGCTGGACGAAACTATTCCCCTGACAACCTTCGAATACGATGAATGGGGTAACCCCAACGATCCGGAATATTACGAATATATAGCTTCTTATTCTCCTTACGACAATGTCGAGGCGAAGGCTTACCCCAACCTTTTGGTGACCACTGGGCTCCACGACTCCCAGGTACAATACTGGGAGCCGGCAAAGTGGGTAGCAAAACTTCGGGACCTTAAAACGGATTCCAAAATCCTGTTATTACATACCAACATGGAAGCGGGGCATGGTGGGACCTCTGGCCGGTTTCGCCGCTATCGGGAAACGGCTATGGAATATGCTTTTCTAATTGCCCTTGCAGCGGAAGACCAAGAATGAGGAATATCTACAATTGATCGGCTTGCTTTTTGTAGATCTCGGCCTGCCTCAGCAAACCTTCTTTAGTTTCATCATCCATTTTGTTCCAGGTCCGGTACATCATGGCCATTCGTGGGTTTTTGGCAAGACGCTCTTCATGCCGTTGGATGAAATCCCAGTATAGGCTATTAAAGGGACAGGCACCTTCACCATATTTTTTCTTTCGATTGTAAGAACAATTCTTACAATAGTCACTCATTTTATGAATATAGTTGGCACTCGAAACATAGGGTTTGGTACCAACGATCCCACCATCTGCGAATTGGCTCATTCCCCGGGTATTGGTGATTTCCACCCACTGAATGGCATCGATATAGATCCCCAGGTACCAGGCATCTACTGCATCCGGATGCACTCCCAATAAAAGGGCAAAATTACCGGTCACCATCAGGCGTTGGATGTGATGCGCATAGGCCAATTCGAGGGATTGCCCAATGGCATGGCTCAGGCAATTCATCCTGGTTTTACCGGTCCAATACCAGGCTGGAAGTGCCTCTTGGTGATCAAAAAAATTCATTTCCGCATAATCCGGCATTTTAGCCCAATAAATACCACGCATAAATTCACGCCATCCGATGATCTGACGGACGAATCCCTCCACCTGGGGCAATTCGATCTCTTCCTGATGTTCTTCCCAATAAGCAACTACCCCATTAACTACTTCCAGAGGGTGCAGCAATTTAACGTTCATTAAAAAGGAAAGCCGGGAATGAAAAAGCAGCCTGTCCCGTTCTGTCATGGCATCCTGATAGGTACCAAACTCCGGTAAGAGGTGGCGACAAAAATGATCCAGCAATTGCAAGCCTTCCTCCCGGCTTACCGGCCAAATAAATTGCTCCGGATCAATGGTACCGATCGTTTCTACTCCCTCCTTTTTGACCAGATCGACCATAGCAGAAACATCACGCTTAAAATAGCATTGCTCAGGCAAGGGATGCTTAGCAGGAAAATTTTTGCGGTTTTCCTGATCGAAATTCCAGCGCCCACCTAAAGGAGTGGTTTCATCTGCTTCCATAAGGACCTGATATTTCCGGCGCATCGCCCGGTAGAAGGTTTCCATAAGGTATTGGCGCTTACCTTCGAAAAGGGCCTCTACCCCACTTCTTTCTATAAGGAAGTGTTCGGTATCAAAGGCTGCTGTTGGCATTTCAAGCTTTTCGCATAACTCCTTGAGGGCTGAATCCAGGCGGTATTCATCTGGAAGTAAATATTCGAATCGGTCGAAAGCATCCTTTTCCAATTGATACAGGATTACCCTTGAAATACTTCCCTTATTCTCGGGGGCATCCAGGGGAAAGTAGACCACCTTATGCCCTGCTGAACGCAGATTTTCTGCAAAAGAACGCATAGCCAGGAAGAATGCAACTACCTTTTGAATATGGTGACGGGCATAATCCGTTTCAGAACGGGCTTCCACCATCAGGTAGGTAACAGCGGGATCGATTTCCTTAAACCAGGAATGGTGTTCATTGAGTTGATCACCGAGGATAAGTCGTAAAACCTTCACAAGTCGGAATATTTAATTACTAAAATTTCTCCAACACCAACTGTCCAACTGGAAAGTCTTGACAAAGTTCAAAAAAGAATGCGAACCAAATTATTTCCCGAAAAAACAAGGATAGCCTCAATAAAAATTCACGAACATTTTTTTTTCGAAATTTATAGCAGCTTTCGAAAAAAGCCCTATATTAGCTAAAGGTTAACAAATTCTTAATTTGCTTTTGAACCTTCTAAGTAACAGTCGGGTGATTTTTTAATAAGAGCGGAGTGAATTTCTAGACTTCGCTCTTTTTCATTGGCTGTGAAATTTGCCACACACCCATTCATTATGGAAAGCTTTTCGTTGAGTCCCATTGATATTGGGATCATGTTGTTCTATGCCGTTTTCATTATTGGCTACGGCCTTTACCATGCAAAAAGAAAAGACTCTGAAGATTATTTCCTGGGGGGCCGAACAATGAGTTGGCCCATAGTAGGTATTGCCCTTTTTGCCGCGAACATCTCCAGTTCCACCCTGGTTGGTCTGGCTGGGGATGCCTACCGGACCAACATCCACGTGTATAATTATGAATGGTTTGCCGTAGTGGTGCTCATCTTTTTTTCCATTTTCTTTCTTCCTTTTTATTTGAAATCCGGAGTGTATACTATGCCCGAATTTCTGGAACGCCGCTACGATAGCCGCTCTCGTTATTATTTCTCCTTTATAACGATAATCGGTAACATCCTGGTGGATACTGCTGCGGGGCTGTACGTTGGGAATGTTGTTTTAAAGTTAATCTTTCCCGAAATAGATTCCACCTACATCATCATCACGCTGGCAGTTGCTGCTGCTGCTTACACCATACCCGGAGGATTGAATTCGGTAATGCAAACAGAGGTGATCCAGGCCATTTTGCTGATCGTCGGTTCCATTTTACTGACGTACTTTGCATTCCATGAACTTGGAGGAGGCTGGGGGGATATGATGAGTGGCCTGAGTAATTTGATCGGTGAAGGGAAGGTGGCCAATGTGGAGCAACTGAAGGCAGAGGGATATTTTGCGCCTTCTAATGCGGAAGAGGCTTTTAGTCTGGTCAGGCCGGGAAATGATGAATTTATGCCCTGGTGGGGTTTGCTAACTGGTGTTCCTTTATTAGGATTTTATTTTTGGGCAAATAATCAGTTTATGGTTCAGCGGGTACTGGGAGCCAAAGATCTTAATCACGGCCGATGGGGGGCCCTGTTTGCCGGATTCCTAAAGCTGCCGGTCCTTTTCTTTATGGTTGTTCCCGGGGTGCTTGCCCTATTGTTATTCAACAACCTGGATATTTCCGGGGTCAATTATGAGATCATGCGCAATGGCGTTTCCACTCCATGTCAGAACCTGGCAGATTGCCCTAATTTAACTTACCCCATCTTACTTTTTCAATTACTTCCTACGGGAGTGCTGGGCCTGGTAGTGGCCGGCTTACTTGCAGCCATGATGTCCTCGGTTTCGGCTACCTTCAATTCTGCTTCTACCTTGGTCACCATGGACTTTACCCGTACCATCAACCCTAATTTGAGCAGCCGTCAGTTAGTGGTTGCCGGCCAGATCACTACCATAATTCTGGTGGTTCTGGCGTCTGCATGGGTCCCATTTATTGACCGGGTGAGTGACTCCCTTTGGCAGTATCTCCAATTGGTCATTAGTTATACTGCGCCTCCGGCCGTTTCGACCTTCCTGCTGGGTTTGTTCTGGAAACGGGCCAATGGCAATGGTTCCATTGCCAGTCTTCTATTTGGCTTTGTTTTTGCAGTCACGCTACTTCTGTCCCAGATTTTCGGGTGGTTCCCCGCAATAAATGGAATTCACTTCCTGGGGATGGCAGCCATTTTATTTACCCTTTGTATGAGTGTCCACGTTCTGGTTAGTCTTTCCACCCCTCCGCCGGCAACGGAAAAGATTGCAGAATACACTTATAAGAAAGAGCTATTCCGGCAGGAAACCTTGGAAATGAAAGCCCTTCCCTGGTACAAGAATTATAGAATTCTTGCCATTCTTTTGCTGATACTCACTGCTTTGATCGTAGGGAGTTTTTGGTAGGCAGTGGTGGGCATTTAAGGGTGTCCCTAAGCAAAGCTGCCGCTTAATGATACTCTTGCTTCACTTATTTTCTTTCCCGGGAGAATACTACCTTTGCTTTATTAGAATTTACCAGATTCAGCCCCTATTTTCGTTCGAAATCTTTACGGCCTGTGATCCAAGCAAGCAATATCCAAAAGTCCTATGGCAAGTTGAAGGTTCTGAAAGGCATCGAATTGCTAATAGAACAAGGAGAGGTTGTCACCATTGTGGGGAAGTCCGGAGCGGGCAAGAGTACCCTATTGCATATTCTCGGTGCACTTGATCGCCCGGATATGGGTGAAGTCCGTATTCAAAAAGAGGTAGTCTCCAGCCTTACCAAGAAAAAACTTGATGTTTTCCGAAATAGAA
Source organism: uncultured Saprospiraceae bacterium (assembly GCA_964479625.1). Lineage (GTDB taxonomy): Bacteria > Bacteroidota > Bacteroidia > Chitinophagales > Saprospiraceae > CAYZMS01. The sequence continues at coordinate 41,760 of CAYZMS010000029.1, read as the reverse complement.
ATATTGGTTTTATTTTTCAATTTCATCATTTACTACCAGAATTTACCGCCCTCGAAAATGTCTGCATTCCCGGATTTATCGCCAAACGCCCCGAAAAGGAGGTACAAGCCAAAGCTCAAGAACTTCTCTCCTACCTTGGGTTAAGGGAACGTCTGCAACATAAGCCTACTGAATTATCCGGTGGGGAGCAACAGCGCGTGGCTGTTGCCCGGGCTTTAATCAACGAACCCGCTGTTGTCTTCGCAGATGAACCCTCCGGCAACCTGGACAGCCAGTCTTCCGAGGAACTCCATCGGCTCATATTTCAATTGCGAAAGGATTTCAACCAAACTTTCGTGATCGTAACCCATAACATGGCCCTCGCAAAAATGAGTGATCGAATACTCCGGATGGAAGATGGGCAACTGCCAGCTTCTGGATCTTCAGCTACTTAACTTGTGTTATGATGGAAAACAGTAAATCCGTACTTCCAACCAGTCCCCCACCCTTGAAGGAAATTGCTTCAAATTTTTTTCAATCCATTTCTCAATGGTTCAGGGATCTTGTAGACCTAAAGGAAGGAACCGACCGGGAAGGTACGATTATTGCCATCAAGAGTAGCAAGCGCATGCGTGGAGCAAATGCCTGGTTGCTAATGGCTTCCATCATGATCGCTTCTTTGGGTTTGGACCTGGATTCACCCGCGGTCATTATTGGCGCCATGCTTATTTCTCCACTTATGTCTCCCATTCTGGGAGTTGGGCTCGGCATTGCCATTAATGACCGGAAAACTCTTGATATCGCTCTAAATAATTTCGTAATTGCCATACTTATAACATTGGTTACCAGTACTTTATATTTTACCATTACCCCCTTGGGTGATTTAAATGAAAGTATTGATTCACGAACAAAACCCACCATTCTCGATGGCCTTGTTGCCATTTTTGGCGGCCTGGCAGGCATAATTTCCACCACCAGAAAGGACAAGACCAGCGCCATACCAGGAGTAGCTATTGCTACTGCATTAATGCCGCCACTCTGCGTTACCGGTTACGGGCTTGCCAAACTGGATTGGGATATAGCCCTCAATTCCTTTTACTTGTTTTTTCTGAACTCCTTCTTCATCACCATCAGTTCCTTCCTAATTATTCGCCTGCTTAACTTCCCCATCTATACGCCCTTAAATGCCAGGGATGCACGCAGAAGTCGCTGGCTGATGTCCGTTGTCAGTATTATTCTGGTAGTCCCCAGTGGGATCATTCTCTATAACCTCTGGGAAGACCGTCAACAGGTCATTCATGTGGAAGATTATATCAATGATTACTTCAACCGGCCTGATTTATCGATGTATTGCATTGACTATGATTTTCAGAAGGGCGACAGCACCAATCTCTTAGTGGTTCAATTGGTTGGAACCCCCATACCGGAAGACTCCCTGCCCCGCTATTACGATGGCCTGGACCAGTATCAGCTCCACGATACCCAATTGCGAATCATTCAGGATCCTAACCTTCAAATGGATGAGGTTCGACGACTCAAAGGAATGCTTAACAACATGAGTAAGGTCAATCAACGACTGGAAGATGCAACCAATATTCAATTTCAACAGGCTGACCGGATCGAAAAACTGGAACAGGAAGTGGACAGTCTTTCCATGGGGACCATACAGTTTCCAATGGTCAGTAGGGAGGCAAAGGCCGTTTTTCCAGACCTGGAGCGGCTGGGATATGCCCGCCTTTCCCAATCGAATTTCCAGGATAGCATTCAGCAATTTCCCGTTTTTCTGGTATCGTGGCCCAGCAATAAGCGTTCCTCTGATCGAAAAAGAGATGAGGAACGACTTTATAATTTCTTGAAAGTTCGAACAAAGCTCGATACCTTACGCATCATTAATTATTAACTTTTGAAGCAATCATTTTATGAAAGCCCTGATCTTGGTAGACCTGCAAAATGATTTTTGCCCCGGAGGTGCGCTGGAGGTTGCACAGGGAGACCAGGTCATTCCCATTGCCAATCAACTGATGGACCGATTCGAATTGGTGGTGGCTACTCAGGATTGGCATCCCGCTAACCATAAAAGCTTCGCGGCCAATCACCCCTGGAGAAAACCCGGTCAGATTATTGACCTGAATGGACTGGAGCAGATCCTATGGCCCATCCATTGTGTCCAGGAAAGCTTTGGTGCGGAATTTGTACCTGAATTAAATACCTCAGCCATTCAGCATATTTTTCAAAAAGGAACGGACCCGGAGATTGATTCCTACAGCGGCTTTTTTGATAATGGCCACAGGAAGACTACTGGTCTCGGTGATTTTCTAAAGGAGCAACAAGTCAAAGAAGTCTTTATTCTTGGTCTTGCGGCGGATTATTGCGTTAAATTCACCGTACTGGATGCACTTGAATTAGGATTTAAAACCAATTTGATCAAGGACGGCACCCGTGGGGTCAACCTTCAGGTAGAGGATACCCAGAAGGCCTTCAAAGAAATGGAAGCCAAAGGAGCAAACCTGATCACCTCGCAGGAGTTGAGTTAGTAAATTATACAAGTATGAACACTGCCACCTATAGTTCTCAAGAACTAATGGATTTGGAAAGCCGATACGGGGCTCATAATTATCACCCCCTTCCCAGAGTGTTAAGCCGAGGGGAAGGCGTCTACCTTTGGGATGTAGAAGGAAAAAGATATTATGATTTCCTGTCAGCCTATTCGGCCGTTAATCAGGGGCATTGCCACCCTAGAATTGTGAATACTTTGGTCGAACAGGCTAAAAAGCTCACTCTTACTTCCAGGGCCTTTTATAACGATGTGTTGGGACCCTACGAACAATTCATCACTGAATATTTCGGCTATGATCGCGTTCTCCCCATGAATACAGGGGTTGAAGGCGGGGAAACGGCTGTCAAACTTTGCCGCCGCTGGGCATATGATGTAAAAGGAGTTCCCGTAAACCAGGCTAAGATCATTTTTGTAAGTGGTAACTTCTGGGGTCGAACCCTTGCAGCTATTTCTTCTTCTGTAGATCCTAGCAGTACCCGTGGGTATGGGCCCTATATGCCCGGCTATGAGATCATTCCCTACAACGATTTGCCTGCCCTGGAAAAAGCCCTGGAAGATCCTCACGTCGCCGGTTTTATGGTAGAACCCATCCAGGGCGAGGCCGGGGTAGTCGTACCAGATGAGGATTACCTGCCCACAGCCTTTAAAATGTGCCGGGAAAAAAATGTGCTTTTTATCGCTGATGAAGTTCAGACCGGAATAGCCCGTACCGGTAAGCGGATCTGTTGTGACCATTTTGGATTTTTACCGGATATACTGGTGCTGGGCAAAGCGCTTTCAGGAGGTGTATTCCCCGTATCTGCAGCGCTTGCCCGTGATGAGATCATGCTAACTATCAAGCCCGGAGAACATGGTTCTACCTTTGGAGGAAATCCCCTGGCATGTGCCGTAGCTATGGAGGCGCTGCAGGTGGTCAAAGATGAAAACCTTGCAGAACAGGCTGATCATCTGGGTAAGATCTTCAGACAACGAATGCAGGAAAACCTGGTCGAAAGAATAGGGCTCGTAAAGCTGGTCCGCGGTAAAGGCTTATTGAATGCAATTGTGATCGATGAGGAAGAGGAAAGTGAAAGCGCCTGGAATATCTGCCTGGCACTGGCTGAAAATGGGCTCCTGGCAAAACCCACACATGGGAATATCATTCGGTTTGCCCCACCATTGGTCATGACTGAAGACCAATTACACGAGTGCTGTGATATCATAGAGAAAACGATACTTGCACTTTAAGGATAGACATAGGGAAGCTTCTTTAACAGCCATTCCTCCCAAAACGAGGGGGATGGCTGGCCTGCAGGGGGCGCTACTTCATTCGGCTAATTCTTTGTGAAAGCCCGTTCTGACCTAGGCTGCCTTCCCTGTCGGATACTTTAGAGAAAGCAATAGTGTTAATTTTCCTTAAATATTTAGAAAAAGGCAATTTGCCAGGCCACTGGAATATTTTAAATTCCAGATGTAAAAGTAACTACTGATAAACGGTGGCCGTCCTTTTTCAAACGCCTCCACCCAAAAAAATGAACGCCATGAAAGTCCTAGCCCGTATTTTCTGGCTGGTTCTGTTGGTTACGACCATCGGTTTCCCATCCTTACAAGCCCAGGAAAATACCATTTTTACCGAAAGCCTGCGCCATTATAAATCCGGTGTTGAACTCTACAACAAGGGGGTTTATGCAGCGGCCAGCCGGGAATTCCAGGAGGCCTTGGAATTGAGCAGACCAATCCAGGAAGCCGAGGCCCGCCTCCTTCGTACCCGGGCTACCTTTTACAAAGCCAAATGCGCTGTTGCCCTGGAGGTACCGGAAGCCGAGCGTACAACCCTGGACTTTATTCGATCCAATAAACCGGATCCGGAATTCGATCAGGCCCTGATCGAAGTTGCCAACTACTTTTTCAACGAAAGACAATACGATAAGGCTCTTGAATATTATGCCGAGGTCCCAACGATCGGCCTATCAAAAGGGCAGCGGGAAGAATTGCGCTTTAAACAGGGCTACTCCTATTTTGTCAATAAGGATTTCCCTAAAGCCAAAAATTATTTTCGGGACGCCGCTCAGGATAGCAAAAGTGACTACTACCTTCCTTCAAATTACTATTTGGGGTTATGCCATTTTTTTGAAGGGGACTACCTCAACGCTGCTAATTCCTTTAATGTAGTCAAAAACGATCCCGACTATCGCCAGGAGATTCCCTATTACCTCACACAGATCTATTTTGCTCAACGCAATTTTGAGCAGGTGATCGACTATGCAGAACCGCTTGCAAACGACCCTAGGGTTCGAAACCGCGCCCAGATCCAGCTCCTGCTGGGGCAGGCCTATTTTGAACAAGTCGCTGAAATGCAAAATCAACCTGGAGCAAATCCCCAGCAAAGGCAACAACAGGCACGGGCCTACTATCAACGGGCCTTGGAAAACCTTAGCCAAGCCCGCCGGTCCGGTAATAAATTTTCTGAGCAAGAGCTTTACCAACTGGGCTACTCCCAATACCAGACGGGGAATTATCAGGAGGCGATAGAAAACCTCAAACCCCTTTCGACCGTAGATTCTCCCCTTGGTCAAAACGCTATGTATTACCTGGCAGATGCCTACCTGAAATTAGGTCGAAAAACCGACGCCCTTTCCGCACTTGGCAATGCCAAACGCATGGGGTACGATCCGCGTATCCAGGAAGAGGCCCGTTTTAATTATGCAAAGCTCGCTTATGAGCTGGATTTTTCCAGAGAGGCCGTCAATGACCTTCAAACCTTTGACCCCCGATCACCCTATTACACGCAGGCTCAAAAACTCCTTGGTGACCTATTAATCAACTACAAGGACTACGGGCAGGCCCTGCAAATTCTGGAATCTCAACCCAATCTCGACAATAATCCCAATTTGTTGAACACCTATCAAAAGGTAGCGGTAAATCGCGGTATCCAATTATTAGCAGAAGGCAAGACCGAAGCAGCCAGGTCGGTCTTTGAAAAAGCACGGCAAACTCCTGTCAATCCTGAAACCACTGCTATTGCACAATACTGGCTGGCCGATATTGCCAATCGGGAAGAGGATTACGCCGAAAGTATCCGGCTTGCCGATCAATTCCTGGCTACTGCACAGGCTACTCAGAATACCTTGCCGGAGGAATCCTCCGTCCCAACCGGTATGTATTTACAGGGGTATAACTTCCTTAAACTTGATGATTACGGACAGGCTCAGAAGTATTTTCAGCAAACAGTAGACATTCTCAACAACAACCGTCGGTTTATCTCCAGTGAAGATATTAAAGAACAACTCCTGGGGGATGCAACTATGCGCCTTGGTGATAGTTATTTTAAATTCAATCAATATGATCAGGCCGTTCGCTATTACGATGAAGCCATCGACCGACGATACCCCGGTTATGATTATGCTATTTTCCAAAAGGCCATCGTAGAAGGCCTGAGGGGGCGAAAAACGGAAGAGATCATTGCCTTGCAAAACCTGGTCGAACAATTCCCAAAATCTGATTATGCAGACGACGCCCTATACCGGCTGGGAGGCACCTATCAGGAAATTGGGAAGCTTCAACAAGCCTCGGTACCTTTGAAAAAACTACTGCGGGATTATCGCAGAACTTCTTCCCTTGTCAACCCTACCCTGATCCGTTTGGGCCTCATCACCTATAATCAGGGGAATTTACAGGGAGCTCTGAATTATTATAAACAAGTGTTCGGGAATAATCCCGAGCCCGAAGAGGCTCAACTTACCCTGGCTGCAATGGAAGAAATTTACGTACGCGACCTGGGCCAACCCAACGAGTATTTTGCTTTCCTCGAAACAGTACCTGGATATAAGCTGGACAACTATGTCCGGGATTCCATTAATTTTAAATCTGCAGAGACCCGTTATGAAAGTGGAGACTATGGCAGAGCCATTCAAGCTTACACCAGCTACCTCAAGAACTTCCCCAATGGGTTGAACGCCCTAACCGCACATTACCATAGGGGCGAGTCTTATGCGGTTCAACGTCAATATTCAGAAGCCCTGAGGGACTACCAGTTTGTCGTGGATCAGGGACCAAGCAAATACTACCTGAAAGCGTTGCAAAAAGCAGCCATTATTGCTTACAACCACGAACTCGACTTCCAAACGGCTTTCGATCTTTATTCGAAACTGGAAACATCTACCAACGATGAGAACATTACCTTTGATGCTCAGCTTGGCGCCCTTCGATCCGCTTATCGTCTTGGTGACCGTCAATCCGTTTACAACCTTGCAAGCCGGGTCAACAATAACCCCCAGGCTACCATGGCTCAGCAGTCTACCGCTGATTTTTACCTTGGAAAACTGGCTTACGACAGCAAAGATTACAACAATGCCCTGCCTGCCCTGCAACGGGTAGTCCAAAACAGTGATAATGAACAAACGGCGGAGGCCCGGTACCTTATCGCTTCCATCTACTATGATCAACGCGACCTGAACAAGGCACAGGAAATGGCCCTGGAAGCCAATCAGGAAAGCTCAGCCTACCCCTATTGGGTGGCTAAAAGTGTACTTTTACTGGTCGAAGTCCTTGCTGATAAAGGAGATTTGTATAACGCCCGGGCCGCCCTGGAAGCCTTACTGGATAATTATAACGAAGACACCGAATTGGTTCAGCAGGCCCAACGACGCCTTGGAGAGATCAATCGCCAAATTCAACAAACCTCCCCTTTGGAAAGCTCGGGCTCCAATCAGCTTAATATGCAAAACGGCGGTAATTGATAATGTTCAGGATTAAAAAAGCACCAATGGATCTTAAACGCATTAAACAGGCTCTGATCGCGCTCATCGGTTTGGCAACTTTCAGCCCTTCCCTTATAGCCCAGAATGATCTTCCAACAGAGCAGGTAGAAGTGGTGAAGGATTTCAACGCACGCCTGCTGGATGCAGAACGTTTTTTGTTAACCCCCAAAATACCGAACACCGACACCAGTCGGCGTGCTGCCCCTCCCGTTGAGCTCAGTGACCGCCAATTACAGATCCAATACGCAGCACCCAGGATTCGTCCACTTGGATATCGTTCCGAATTTAATCAGGAGATCTATCCTGGCTATGCTCGGCTAGGAGTGGGCCTGCCCGGTGCCATCCTGGTGGTAGGAAGCTACGATTTCGTAAACGAGGAGTCGGCCAATTTTGGATTAGATATCCGCCACCACAGTGTTGATAATAATAAAAATGTAGAAAACCAGCGCTTTGCCAATAATAACCTCGGATTACATGGCAATTTTTACTCCGACGCCGCCTTTGCCGTGGAGGGAGACCTCGGGTACAGCCGGGATTTTTATTACTTCTATGGCTATAATGACCTGGATGACGACTTTGATTCCGACTTAACCTATGCACCAGAGGATGTGAGGCAACGTTTTTCCACCATTCACGGACGCGCAAAGATCTTTAACAGCGAGCTTACCGTAGCTGATTTTAACTATAGCGCCCAGGTGGATTTTTATTTCATGGAAGACTTCTATGCTGCCCGGGAAAACGGTTTTGATATTGAATTAAATGGTACCAAATGGTTTGATGAACAGCATCCCCTGAGCGTTACGCTGATCACTGATTTTACAGCCTATCAGGATACTGGTAAACAAAGTCTGAACAACATTTTCCTTCAGCCTAACTTCACCTACCATGGTGATCGTTTCCGGGCCAAGATCGGCGCCAATTTTGCCGCTCACGAAGACGAATTCTACATTTACCCCGATGCAGAAGTCGGAATAAATATTATAGAGAACATTTTGACGGCTTATGTTGGGACGGAAGGAGGACTTTACAAAAACAACTTTCGGAACCTGACTGATTTCAATCCCTTTATGGAGTCAAGGATACAGCTCGAGAATAGTTTCTACAACAATTTTTACGGAGGTATAAAAGGCGACTTTCTGGATATTACCTATCAGGCAGAAATAGGGTACAAAACCATAGACAACCTGGCTCTTTTCGTGGTTAATAACGATAGCATTCCCCGCTTTTTTACCGTGTATGATACCGGGTCGGTTGCATCCCTGAGTGTTCAGGGAACGATCCCTTTATTCGAAAATCTTGACCTCCTAGGCTCCTTTGAGCAATATGCTTACACCCTTGAGAATGAAGATAAGCCCTGGCACCTTCCTTCCACCACCCTTAAGGCAGGGGCGATCTGGAAGCTTTTCGATCAAAAATTACGTCTGCAGGGGGAATTATATGTCGAAAATGGTGTTCCCTTTAAAACGGAAGATGGGCAAACTGGCTCTCTAAACGGTTTGCTGGATTTGACGACCATAGCCGAATACCAATTCACTGACAATATTTCCGGTTTTGTTCAGATCAATAACCTGACCAACAACCGCAGACAACGATGGAAACACTATCCCGTCTTCGGTACAAACGGCATGATAGGTATATCTGCCAGGTTCTAGTTCAAGATTTACAGAGCCATCAATCAGCAGACCCTATGCTGCCGTATGACCTCCGGAGCCCTTCTCCCTTTCGAGGTAAAAAGCCTTGGTGAGAGACCAGAATGCCTCACTCCAGTCCGCATTCGTCTTATTCCTGATAATCAATTGATCAACGGTGCATTCGCTTACTTCTCTTCGAAATTCCAGTAACAGGCGTTCTACCAGTTTACCTTTAATGGGGATCACTTCCGTAATGCTGGAGGTATATAAATGGTAGGTCTCTGCTATCTCCTGGAAGCGGAGGCCCTCCAGTAAAGGCAGGATCAGGCAAAAACGGCCCTCTGGGGCCAAAAGGTATTGTACGGCGCGGAGTAGATCTCCATGGGATAATTTGATGGTATGCCGAACACTGTTGCGATCCTGGCTAAAGGAAAGTGCGCCACCGGAAAAAAAAGGAGGATTACTAACAATCAGGTCAAACTTTCGGGAGTCCTCCTTCGAAAAATCTTGAATAGCAGCTTCTACTAATTCCAATCGGTCGGAAAAAGGTGAAGCTGCTGCATTTTCCTGGGCTTGTTTGCAGGCTTCGGGATCAATTTCAACCCCAACAATCCTACCCTTTGGTTGGCGTTGTGCCAACATTAAGGCGATCAGTCCGGTGCCACTACCAATATCCAGGATGGTACGGGCATTTCGAATGTTTGCCCAAGATCCCAGCAAGACCCCGTCGGTGCCCACTTTCATGGCACAGCGATCCTGTTTGATCTCAAATTGCTTGAATCGAAAAGGAGGATTGGAAGTTGAATCAGGCATGCCTTAGTCGTATTTCTGACCCTGAACCCAGGAAAAATCAATGCGAATACTTGACTTTTCTCACCAAATTAAAAAAGTAAAGGAAACAAATTTAGGTAGCTTTAAAAACACCTATAATTATTTGAAATGTCCTAACAATAAAACCTAAATCAATGTTTTATTTAGTTGATTGGCTGCAGGCAAATTTACTGATGCTTTTTACTACGCTCTGCCTGATTAGTATTCCTGCTGTAATCCTGATCGTTGCGTTCAGAAAATATTCAGGACCTAATGCTGATAAGGATGCCTTTGAAAAACAAAAAGAAAAGTAGGCAATAAAAAAGGACGCATCCGGAAAAGGCATCTTTCTAAGAAATACCCATATCGAACAATCATACCGACCTGATGTGTCTTGGCCATGAGGTAATGGAGGTCCGATCCTTTCTTGCGTTCATTCCAACCTTTGCCGGATATGGCTTGCGCTGTCGCTATACAGGTGGAAAGAGCAGGCTTCCAGCTTGCCGGGAAGGGCTTGCGATTAAGCTTGTCAGCTTGGATAGCTTATTTTATTTTTGATCCAACTGAACCAAGAGTCGCTGTGAGACATTGCTAGAAATGAACCAGCCCTGTTTAACTCTTTAACCAATTACATGCAAACCACCTTAGTACCCTTCGATCAGGTTCCCCAGTTTTCTCCAAAAGATGTAGCCTACGCAAGCGGACATCCCAATCTTCGACCATTTTTTAAATACGATGTCGCTTTGGATCAATTCCCCAGCATCATCAATGATAAAAAGAAAGAGCAGACTGATCGAGCTACCCTCGTAAGGGTACTTCAAAAACAACATGCGGGACTCCAAAGAAGCCTTGCCGTTCAAAAAAATATTAATGCGCTGTTGGATGAAAATACGTTCACGGTCACTACTGCACACCAGCCCAGTCTTTTTACGGGTCCTTTGTATTATGTTTTAAAAGTGGCTTCCACTATTCATCTTGCGACCCTTTTAAATAAGACCTACCCGCAGTACCGCTTTGTCCCGGTCTTTATCAATGGTGGAGAGGACCACGACTTTGAAGAGGTGAACCACGCCCATATTTTCGGCAAGACCATCAACTGGAAGAACAAGGAGTCGGGCAGTGTAGGGAAAATGAAAGTCGATACACTAAAAGCCCCCCTCACAGAGCTAAAGGAAATCCTTGGCGAATCGGAACGGGCAAAGGAGATCTATTCCGTTTTTGAAAGGGCCTATACTTCCCATAAAACTTATGCCGAAGCGACCAACCACCTGGTTCATGAATTGTTTGGTAAGTTCGGGCTGCTGGGCCTGAATACTACGGATCCTGAACTTAAAGCCCTTTTCGCTCCTATTACGGAGGAAGAGTTGTTTGAACAACCATCTCAGCAATTCATAGAAAAAGCCCAAAAACAATTGACCGAAGCTGGTTTTTCGGGCCAGGCTCATGCCCGGGAGATCAATTTATTCTATTTGCGGGATCAAATTCGCAACCGCATTGTATTGGAGGATGAAACCTACAAGGTTTTGGATACCGACTATACTTTTAGCCGGAAAGCACTCCTGCAGGAGCTCGAAGAGCATCCTGAACGATTTAGCCCGAATGTAGTCCTGCGGCCCCTATACCAGGAATTGATCCTTCCCAATCTTGCGTATATCGGAGGAGGAGGGGAAATCAGCTACTGGTTGGAACGCAAGGAACAATTCGATCACTTTAGCATTAATTTCCCCATGCTGATCCGCCGCAACTCTGTACTTTGGATCGATAAAGGCAGTCAGAAGAAAATGGAAAAAAACGGACTGGAGTTGCATGACCTGTTTCGCAATACCGAAGTACTATTGCAGGAGTATGTCCGAAAAAATACGGAGAATGAGATCAACCTGACGGAGGAAAAAGCCCAGTTGGAAACCATTTTTGACCAAATCGCCCAGAAGGCAGTCGAAACCGATCCCACCCTGGAGAAAAAGGTACTGGCCGAAAATGCCAAGATCCTGAATAGTGTAGAAAAACTGGAGGAACGCCTTATGCGGGCAGAAAAACAGCGCTACGAAACTGCGCTTAATCAAATCAGGAGTTTGAAAGACAAACTCTTCCCCAACAACGGCCTACAGGAAAGGCACGACAATTTTTTAAATTTTTATCTTAAGCATGGCCCCGCTTTCTTTGATATTTTGGTTGAGCATCTCAACCCCCTTCAGAAAGGCCTGGTTGTTATACTGGATGAGTAAGATCAGACGGTTTTGGGTTCTGACCCCAACCCCAAATCAGTCTTCATCCCCGATGGAACCAAGACCCAATTCTCGTCCTTTTTGAAGCATGTACTCGTAAGCAGGAGTATAATCATTGGGGATCTCCCCTTCGAGTACGGCTTCCCGTATAGCGTCCTTGATCTGTCCGACTTCACGAGAGGGTGGAATACCAAAGGTTTCCATGATCACCTCTCCGGAAATAGGGGGTTGCCAGTTCCGCAATTTATCCTTCGCCTCTACCTCTTCCAGCCGCTGCCGGACCAGCTCATAGTTTTCCAGGTATTTTTGGACCCGTTTCGGGTTTTTGGAAGTGATATCTGCTTCGCATAGTTGCATAAGATCATCGATATCATCTCCTGCATCAAAGAGCAAGCGCCGGATTGCAGAATCGGTGATATTCTCCTTGGTGAGACTGATCGGCCGCAGGTGGAGCCTTACCAGCTTCTGCACGTATTTCATTTTATGATCCATGGGAAGCCGGAGCCTTCGAAAGATAGAAGGTACCATATGCGCACCGACCACTTCATGTCCGTGAAAGGTCCAACCCTGCTTGGGGTCAAAACGCTTGGTGTTGGGCTTTGCAATGTCGTGCAATAGAGCAGCCCAGCGCAACCAGAGTTTATCCGATTTTTTGGCGAGATTATCCAATACCTGTAAGGTGTGGTAAAAATTATCCTTGTGTGCGCGCCCGTTTCGTTTTTCTACCCCTTCCAGAGCGGCTACCTCCGGTAAGACCAAGGGAAGCAATCCCGTTTCGAACAAAAGCTTGAACCCTATAGAGGGCTTTGGAGCCAGTATGATCTTATTCAACTCTGTAGCAATGCGTTCCTTGGAAACGATCCCAATACGCATTTTATTCCGGGAAATAGCTTCCAGGGTTTGCGGTTCGATCGCAAAATCCAGTTGTGTGGCAAAACGGATGGCCCGCATCATCCGTAAGGGGTCATCGGAAAAGGTACGATCGGGTTCAAGGGGGGTGCGCAGGATCTTTCGTTCCAGGTCCCACAAACCATCGAAGGGATCTACAACATGGCCGAAATCCTCTTCATTTAGAGAAACGGCCAAAGCATTAATGGTAAAGTCTCTTCGGTTCTGGTCATCTTCCAGAGACCCGTTCTCTACCGTAGGCTTTCGGCTATCGTGCCGGTAAGATTCCCGCCTGGCTCCTACAAACTCCAACTCGAGGTCACGATGTTTTAGCATCGCTGTTCCAAAACGGCTGTAGACCACCACCCTAGGAATAGGGCGCAGACGCCCGGCTACCTCCCGGGCCAGCTTAACTCCATTTCCCACGCAAACGATATCTATATCCTTGGAAGGCCGGGCAAGCAGCCGGTCGCGCACATACCCGCCTACTGCATAAACAGGAAAGCCTAAACACTTTGCCGCTTCGCTTACGGTATTCAGAATAGCTCGCTCTTCCGCTTGTATATTAAAAACCACGCTATTTCTTTAAATGTAAAAAGAGGCCGAAAATAAAACCTACTACCCGACTTCCACCAAAACCCCAGAATAGGTTTCTTCCAGCCTGTCGAGCGTTTCGAAAAGTATGGAAGGGTCATGTTCACTGACCAATATTTTTCGAAAATCCTTAATTTGGGGAAACCCTCTAAAATAATTAGAGTAGTGCCGGCGCATTTCGAGCACTCCAAGTTTGGCCCCCTTCCACTCCAAAGAATGCTGCAGATGTTGGCGTACGGCTTCTACCCGCTGGTGAATATTCGGAGGAGGCAGTACCTCTCCGGTAGCAAAATAGTGCTTAATTTCCCGGAAGATCCAGGGGTACCCAATGGATGCCCGGCCGATCATGATCCCGTCCACTCCATAGCGCTCGCAATATAAACGGGCTTTTTGCGGACTATCAATATCCCCATTACCAAAAATAGGAATGTGGATACGAGGGTTTTCCTTGATCTTACCGATAAGGGTCCAGTCTGCTTCCCCTTTATACATCTGTTTTCGCGTACGACCATGTATGGAAAGTGCCTTAATACCTACGTCCTGAAGGCGTTCGGCCACTTCTTCGATATGCAGGCTTGATTCGTCCCAACCCAGGCGGGTTTTTACCGTTACGGGCAGGTTAGTAGCTTTTACGATCGTTTCGGTCAATCTCACCATTCGATCAATATCTTGTAAAATACCAGCTCCTGCCATTTTGCAGACCACTTTCTTGACCGGGCAGCCGAAGTTAATATCCAGTACTTCCGGTTGAGCGGCCTCCACAATGGCAGCAGCCCGCTCCATGGAATCCAGCTCTGCCCCGAAAATCTGTACTCCGATGGGGCGCTCATAATCGTATATATCGAGTTTTTGAACGCTTTTTCGGGCATCCCGGATCAGCCCCTCTACAGAAATAAATTCCGTATACATCATATCCGCTCCCTGTGCTTTACACAAAGCACGAAAGGGTGGGTCACTCACATCCTCCATGGGAGCCAATAACAATGGAAATTCTCCTAATTCTACCGTACCTATTTTTACCATGCCTACCTGATTCACTTAAGTTAATTCAAAAGGCGGAATAGGACTGCATTAAACCTAAGCACTTCTGGGAACAACCGGCCATCTAATGAGGCACGGTGTCCATTTGTTTCCCCCTTTACCCCCAAGGCAGTCTTCCGCTGCGAATTATTAAACCCCAAAAATAAGTTGATTAGTTCAAAAAATCTTCAATAAATGGAGTGGGAAGGCAAACAGGCTCAATTAAAATTATATTTTTACGATGCTAAAAAAACAGACGACTTCAAACGGCTGGTTATTCCAGCCCAGACCCATAAACTAGAATTCGCATGGTTACCGCAGTTGTACTCTGCTTTATTCTCGGTTATATTGCCATTATTTTTGAACACCCTTTGCGCCTTGACAAGTCAGTACCTGCCCTTTTAATGGGGTCCTTGTGTTGGGCGTTTATTTCCCTGGGCCATTTACCAGTAGTCAGCCACCTGCACCAGGAGGGAGAGTTAAGTTCAGTCCTTTTGCACCATGTGGGCAAAACAGCTGAGATCCTTCTTTTTCTGATCGGAGCAATGACCATTGTAGAGATCATTGACTTGCATAAAGGGTTCTCAGTGATCACTAACCGGATTACCACCCGTAAAAAGCGCAGTATGCTCATTTTGATCTGCGTGCTGGCCTTTTTTCTTTCGGCAACCCTGGATAATTTAGCATCTACCATCGTTCTGGTCTCCTTGCTTCGCCGCCTGGTCCCGACCAGAGAGGAACGTTTATGGTTTGTGAGCTTGGCTGTCATTGGCGCTAATGCAGGTGGAGCCTGGTCTCCCATTGGAGACGTAACTACGACCATGCTATGGATCGGCGAGCGGGTAAGTACGCTCGGTCTGATCGAACATCTCGTTGTGCCATCTATTGTTTGTATAGGGGTTCCGGTACTAATTGCCACCTTTCTACCTCAATTCAAAGGGGAAATAACAGCCCCTCCCAAGACGGATGCCGAATTGGCTTCCCAACGGCAACGTCTACTTAGTAGTCAAACGATGTTATACGTTGGAATTGGTGGGCTGATCTTTGTTCCTATCTTCAAGTCTATTACTCATTTGCCCCCCTATATGGGCATGATGCTTTCCCTCGGAGTAGTCTGGTTAGTTTCGGAATACGTGCATCCAGAAGAGGATTTCTCGGAAGAAAAAAAACAAGCCTATTCCGCACATAAAGCCCTTTCTCGTATCGAAATGTCCTCAATAATTTTCTTCCTAGGTATCCTAATGGCCGTTGCTGCTCTGGAGTCGGTTGCGGTTGGCGGGGGCCACGGAGAGGGTCACCCAACCGGTCTATTAATGAGCCTGGCGGAACGATTACAGTCGGCTATCCCTAACCAGGATATTGTGATCATCATTTTGGGTTTCCTCTCGGCCATCATTGATAATGTTCCTTTGGTAGCTGCCTCTATGGGAATGTACACCGAACCCATGGATTCGAAACTATGGCATTTCATTGCCTATTCGGCCGGCACGGGCGGAAGCATGTTGATCATCGGCTCTGCTGCAGGTGTTGCTGCAATGGGTATGGAACGCATTGATTTCATCTGGTACCTCAAGAATATTACTTGGTTAGCATTAGTCGGCTTTTTAACGGGTGCCGTTGTTTTTTTGTTATTTTACCCACTCATTCAATAGCAGGCCTCCAATATTTCCAACCGACAGCTCGTTCTAATGTTCGAACCCGAATCTATGGATTTAATCAGTCGTGCCTTTATAATTTTCTGTCTGGGCGGTGTAAGCGTTGCCTGCTCGCCCTACCCTCGGCTGGACCTGGCGGGGACCTGGCAAGCCTGTGAAATTACGGAGGAAGGCCAACCTCTTCAGGTTAACCCTAAGGAAGTACGTTTCATTTTTGGCGAGCAAGATAGGTATGCATACTTCAGCACCCTCAATTACCGGGAAGCGGGTACTTACTACATGGATAACCAGTATCTGTATACCATGGATACCCTCAATCAGGCATCCACTGAGAAAGCAGTAGCCGTAGAAATGGTCAGCCCTGACACCCTCATCTTTTTGATGCAGGAAAACGACAAGAAACGCAGTATAAAACTGGTTCGAAAGCCATAGCAGATCCAAGCTCCCCAATGGAAATATTCAAGGAATTCAAATTTGATGCTGCCCATTTCCTCCCCAACGTACCATCAGGTCACAAATGTGCCCGTATGCATGGCCATACTTACCACGTTAGGATCTACCTAAAAGGCGAATTGCATCCTGAATATGGTTGGGTGGAGGATTTTGGCCTGGTAAAAGAACATTGGAAACCGATCGAAGAACTATTCGACCACCGGGTGCTAAATGATATCGAAGGCCTGGAAAACCCTACTGCAGAGTTCATCGCCATCTGGATCTGGCGTCGCCTCCAGCCCAAACTGCCCAAATTACATCGTGTAGATGTATATGAAACCCCCACCAGTGGTGTCATTTATCGAGGGGAAGAACCAGACGGCAGTGATGAGCAATAAACATTGGTAAAGCACCACTTGCTGCTCCCTGAACATTCTGACTATTGGCTACATGCCTGCGATTAAATGGCCACCGTCTGCAACAAAGACCGATCCGGTGGAATACGCACCGGCATCGGAAGCCAACAACACAGCCAGTCCGGCCATCTCATTGGGTTGGGCCATTCTGCCGGCAGGCAGGTGTTGCCGCACCATCTGCATCAGGTTGTCATTCTGCCAGAGAGCCGCACTGAATTTGGTTTGTACCAGCCCCGGACAGATCACATTCGACCGAACATTAGCCGCTCCCCATTCCTTAGCCTGGCTCTTGGTCAGCATAATCAAAGCAGCCTTGCTAACACTGTAGATCCCCAGCCCTGAACTAGGTTTGGATCCTTCCACAGAACTAATATTAATCACAGAACCGCCCCCGCGCTCCTTCATAATGGGAAAAACTAGGTTGGAAAGCAAAAAGGGAGCCTTCAGGTTAACACCCATGATCTTGTCAAAAGCAGTACTTTCCGTTTGGGTAATAGGACCATAGACCGGATTAATGGCCGCATTATTGACCAGTATGTCCACGCCTCCATAGGTCGAAACGGTCTTTTCTACCAAAGCCTCCAGCGCTTCCGGTTTCCCGACATGACATTCAATACCCCTTACCTCCAGCCCCTCTTCCCGCATCGAGGCCGCTAAATCATCCAATGCCTCCTGCTTTCGACTACTAATAACCACTTTTGCACCAAATTCCGCCAGACCACGAGCAATAGCAGCCCCTATCCCTTTGCTGGCCCCGGTGACTATGGCCACTCTTCCCTTCAAGTCAAACAAAGATTTAATTTCCTCCATTTTTTCGCCTCAAAATAGCGAAATTTCGCTTTTTCTGAAGAATCTGGAGAAATTCCGAAATTTACATTAACTTAACCTTTAATACTTGATAGTACCAAAGAACAACATGCTGGATTAGATCATGAATTCTGTCAGGCCCCTTACCACCTAGAAACTTTAAATATGCTCTACCGAAAACTGTTTCGAATCTGCACTTTTTTATGGCTGATCTTAGGTTTTCTACTTTTCCTTCCTCTTCATGCGCAGGTTGAACCAGCCCCCGATCGCCAACGCGGTGAAGGGCCCTACCCCCAACTCATCATACGGGGGGTTACTCTGATCAATGGGGATGGGTCTCCACCGAGGGGGCCGATAGATGTGGTAGTAGAAAATAATCGAATCACAGCTATTAAAGTCGTTGGCTACCCTGGGGTCCCCATAAAAGAGGACGGCAGGCCGAAGTTGTTACCGGGTGGTCGAGAGATCGATGGAGAAGGCATGTACCTGCTACCGGGTTTTGTGGATCTGCATGGTCATATCGGAGGCAGGGCCCAGGGCGCGGATGCCGAATATGTCTTTAAATTGTGGATGGGTCACGGCATCACAACGATCCGGGATCCCTCCTGCGGGAATGGTCTGGACTGGGTACTCGACCAAAAACAACGCTCTGCAGCCAATGAAATAACCGCTCCCCGGATCTTCGCCTATACTTCTTTTGGGCAGGGTGCGGAAACCCCTGTCAGCAACACGGAGGAGGCTCGTGCCTGGGTTCGAAAGAATGCCCAAAATGGAGCTGACGGTATAAAATTTTTCGGAGCACCGCCGGAGATCATGGCTGCGGCCCTGGAGGAAAATAAAAAGCTTGGCCTCCGATCGGCCTGCCATCATGCCCAAATGGATGTTGCCCGCTGGAATGCCCTGAGCTCTGCCAGGGCAGGGTTGACCAGCATGGAACACTGGTACGGGCTACCAGAGGCTCTTTTTCAGGACCGAACCGTTCAGCACTATCCCCTGGATTACAACTACCAAAATGAACAACACCGCTTTGCAGAGGCCGGCCGCCTTTGGAAACAGGCAGCCCCTCCCTACAGCGATCACTGGAATGCTGTAATGAATGAATTGCTGGAGCTGGATTTCACCATTGACCCAACCTTTAATATCTATGAAGCAAGCAGGGACCTGATGCGGGCCCGAAGGGCAGAATGGCACGAAGAGTATACCCTTCCTTCCCTTTGGCAATTTTATATGCCCAGCCGGATCTCCCACGGTTCTTACTGGCACTTCTGGGGAACGGAGCAGGAAGTGGCCTGGCGAGAAAATTATCGGCTCTGGATGACCTTCATCAATGAATACAAAAACAGAGGAGGCCGAGTAACTGCAGGATCTGATGCGGGTTTCATTTTCCAATTGTATGGCTTTGCCTATATCCGGGAATTGGAATTGCTGAGGGAGGCGGGCTTTCACCCGCTTGAAGTCATTCGTTCAGCCACCCTGAACGGAGCCGAGGCCCTGGGCGTAGAAGACCAGCTGGGCAGCATTCAGCTGGGCAAACTGGCCGATATGATCCTCATCGAAGAAAATCCTCTTCAGAATCTCAAAGTGCTCTATGGTACAGGAGCGATTAAACTAAGCCCGGAAAATGAGATCCTTCGGGTTGGGGGCGTAAAATACACCATCAAGGACGGCGTGGTATATGATGCAAAGCAATTGCTGGAAGATGTTCGAAATATGGTGATCGATTCAAAAAGTAAGGACGGGTTCGAGATCCAGCAACCAGGAAACCAAGACTGATGGGCGCAATTAAATCCTACTTCAAGACCATACGCGAAGAATACGGCTACCGGGCAGCTTGGCTACCGGGCGAACGAGTCGAAGCCGGAGATGTTGGTACGCTTGAAAAAGGACGATACCAATATCGATCCAATTTAAAGGAACTGGGTATAACTTTCGAAACAGACAACAGTGCCTTCCCCCTGGATTATCATTTCACTACCCGGGGCGGAGTGGAAATTTATAAAAAATCTGCAGCAGGCTTACCCCTTCTCAAGGAATCCCAATTGGGAGAGGCCGAGGCAGGGTTTACCGTCAAATTTACCCGGGCTAACAGTATCCTCCTGGAACTGGACGATGCCAGAACTATCCGAATCAAAGATACCCTGGCCTTGGGAAAAACGATAGAACGCCTTTACGGCGAAGGAAAGTG
This sequence comes from uncultured Saprospiraceae bacterium, assembly GCA_964479625.1. Classification (GTDB taxonomy): domain Bacteria; phylum Bacteroidota; class Bacteroidia; order Chitinophagales; family Saprospiraceae; genus CAYZMS01. The sequence goes on along the minus strand of CAYZMS010000029.1, from coordinate 21,822 downwards.
GGAAAAAGATTGGGTAGTCGTTAGTGAAACGATCGCAGCCAAATCCGGGACTATTATCGTTTCGAAGGAAAACGGTCTGGTCCTGGATTTCAAATTAAATACCAGTGCGGATATCAATGAGATCGAGTTGGCCGACGCCAACCTGGATTTGATCTCCAGCATCAGTAAGGATCAGGCCGTCATCACCCACGGAAAAAGAGGGCTTACTCCTTTTTTTCAGCTTATGGGGATTCGGACGGGTTGGTTCAATACGAACGGCTCTTTTACCAGCAGGGAGTTTGGGGGCCAAAAGCCTCTTGATAGCAAAATGGTGGAAGGATTTGCCCTGCTAAAATTGAGCGACAAGGAATTAAATCAAATACCCGAGGACTAATCCGCTGGTATTTAGATCCTGAAAACATTAGTGCTTTGCCCTTTTTAAAGGGTGCTAGCAGACTTTAGATTGATTGCCGGTAACCTCCTGGGCTTTCCAATTAAGAAAGGGGAATTACTTTTTGAGTTCCTTACTTTCGGGTACCCCGGTGTTTACCATAAAAAGCAATGGCTTGATTTACGTATTGGCTGTCGGGATAGACGTTTACGCGGCTCCGGAGGTGTCTAACCTAACGGGTGCAGTAAATGATGTGCATCGTCTATTGGCATTTATGCGGAGCACCTATCCGAATAGAGAGCTTTCCATGCGAGCCCTTTTTAACCATCAAGCCAAGCGTTCGAAGCTGATCCGGGCTTTCCACCACCTCAAACAGGCGGGTCCGGAAGATACCGTGTTGTTTTATTTCAGTGGTCACGGCTCCCAGGGTGTTCCTGCCTCCATTTTTCGAAAAATGGGATCACCCAATGACCTGGAAGAGACTATCCTTTGTTTTGACAGTCGCCTGCCAGGCGTACCCGACCTGGCAGATAAAGAGTTGGGCGCCCTTATGTTCGAACTTTGGCAAAACCGGCCAAATATCGTAGCAATAATGGATTGTTGCCATGCCGCTTCTACCTTCCGTGATCCAGTCGAAAGCGGCAAGTACCTGGCCCGCTTCTCCCAGCCAGACTTACGGGAACGGCCCTTCCAGTCCTACTATGGCTACCCTTATTACCAGAATGCTTCGGGTTTTACCCTCCCGGTCCTTCAACATCAGATGGTCAATCTTAGCGCCTGTGCTGAAGGAGAACAGGCGCACGAATCCATGGAAACAAGAGGAGGGGTTTTCACCAATCACCTTCTAAGTACCCTAGAAAAACTACGGGAGGAAAAAAGCCTGCAAACCCGAAGTTACCCGGAGCTATTCCAGGTGGTGGAGCAAAGTGTAAAACAAGAGATCCCACACCAACGACCGCAGTTGGAATCCTACGGGAATTACAACCTCTACCGGTCCTTCCTGAGTGGTATTATTTCTCCTCCGCTACCCCGGTTTTGAATCCTAATTTTGTATCTTCGAAAAAAAGTACATTATGAAAATCACCTATGGAGGTCATGCTACTTTCCTGGTGGAAACCCAGGGCAAGCGGCTGGTCATCGACCCCTTTCTACGCCCCAATGAATTAGTCCAGCAGGCTGGGCAAGCCCACCTGAACGTGGACCAGATCGAAGCAGATTACATACTCCTTACGCACGGGCACGAAGACCACGTAGCAGATGCCGAGTATATTGCCAGGCGCACCGGTGCCACCCTGATCTCCAGCTATGAAATCGTTTCCTGGTATGGCGGAAAAGGTATTCCCGGCCACCCTATGAACCATGGAGGACAAGTGAAATTTGATTTCGGGATCGTTAAATATGTCAATGCTATCCATTCCAGCGTTTTACCAGATGGTACTTACGGAGGTAATCCGGGTGGCTTTGTCATTTGGAATGATGAAGCTTGTATTTATCATGCCGGCGATACTGCATTGACCATGGATATGAAGCTGATCGCGATGACCTGTCCGAGCCTGGATCTGGCGATCCTGCCGATCGGCGATAATTTCACTATGGGTTACCGGGATGCCGTGGTCGCCTCTGATTTTTTGGACTGTGACAAAGTCATTGGCTGTCACTACGATACCTTCGGTTATATCAAAATTGATCATAAAGAAGCCGTTAAGACTTTCTCTGCAAAGGGAAAAGAGTTAATTTTGTTGCCGATCGGCTCCGAAATGGAAGTCTAAGGTTATATAATTGAGGCTGGATCAACAGCACAAAATCAGTAGATTGTTAGAGGCGAAAACACCCCTTGAGGTTACCTTCAACTGGCCCCAAGGGGTGTTTCCGCCTATGCACTCTGCATAAATCAACATTAGGGGAATGGGAAAAGTAGTAACGATTGCCAATCAGAAAGGAGGCGTTGGCAAAACGACCACGGCCATCAACCTGGGGGCAAGTTTGGCCGTCCTGGAAAAAAAGGTCCTTATTATCGATGCGGACCCCCAGGCCAATGCCTCTTCGGGCGTCGGTGTCATGTCTGAGGAGGTAGACAGCAACCTCTACGATTGCATGATGAACGGCCTGGACCCCACCGAAGCCATATACGAAACCGAAACACCCAACCTTCACATTCTTCCTTCTCATATCAATTTAGTGGGTGCCGAAGTGGAACTGGTGAACCGGATAAAAAGAGAGTTTGTCCTCAAAGGGGTAGCAGAGCAGGTGAAGGACTACTACGATTATGTGATCATCGATTGCCTGCCCTCTCTGGGGTTAGTCACCGTCAATGCCCTAACCGCAGCGGACTCCGTTCTGGTTCCCGTACAATGTGAGTTCTTTGCATTGGAAGGGCTGACCAAACTACAGAACACTATTGCCCTGGTTCAAAAGCAATTAAACCCCAAACTGAAAATTGAAGGGATTTTATTAACCATGTACGACACCAGGCTACGGCTGGCCAATGTGGTGGTTAGTGAAGTGCGTAATGTTTTCGGAGACAAGGTTTTTGACACCATCATTCACCGCAATTCTAAGATCGGGGAGGCACCTAATATGCATATGCCGGTGTTGCTGCTCAATGCGACCAGCAAGGGAGCGATCAATTACCTCAACCTGGCTCAGGAGTTTTTAAAGCGTAACAATGATATGGTAGCAAAAGGCGTTGAAACGCCCGTAGGTTAAGTTAAAGGTATGGCAAAAAAACCGAAAAAAGTATCACGGGGGGATTTGGGTAAGGGCATCCAGTCTTTGCTAGGGGGCCCAGAACTGGAACAGGAAGCCGAGGAAAACCGGGAGGCGGTTGTTCGGAAATTGACCAATACCGTGGCAATGATCCCCTTGGAGCAGATAGAGACCAATCCCTACCAGCCCCGGAATGAATTTGACCAGGAAGCTCTGGAGCAACTGTCCGCTTCCATCAAAACCTATGGTCTTATCCAGCCGATAACGCTGCGTCGGCTCAGCCCCGGTGCTTACCAGCTTATTTCCGGTGAGCGTCGGTTCAGGGCTTCCAATATGGCCGGTTTGAAGGAAGTGCCCGCTTATATTCGTCTGGCGGATGATCAGGAAATGCTCGAAATGGCCCTGGTGGAGAACATTCAGCGTCAAGATCTGAATGCCATGGAAATTGCCCTCTCCTACCACCGCCTCAAGGAGGAATGTCAATTGACCGATGAGGAGCTGGCCGAGCGGGTCGGGAAAAAACGCAGTACGGTCACTAACTACCGCAGCCTGCTCGAATTAAGCCCGAATATTCAGGAAGCCGTCAAAAAAGGAGAGCTATCCATGGGGCATGCCCGGGAACTGATCCGGGTGGAGGATGTCATCCTTCGTCAGGAATTATTTAAAAAAGCCCTTGCCCTTAACCTTTCGGTCCGGGCACTGGAAAGAATGGCCAGGGATTATAAGAAAACCAGCCCTGAAAAAAAGCCTCACCCTATTCAAAAAACACACGAATACGAAGCCATTGAGCATAAATTACGCTCCTATTTTGGCAATAAGAAGGTCCAACTCAACCTTAAAGGCAAGGATAAAGGTCAGATCGTCCTGCCTTTCAACTCTGTAGACGAGCTCAACGAACTTCTGGACAGGCTGGACGATTAAGGCCGGTAAAGCGCATTTAAACGAAGACATAAACTCTTGATCAAACACATCCTTTTTTTCCTTATTATTTCGATATCCGCTTTGGCGCACTCCTATGGGCAAAATACCCCTGTGGATACAGCTATCGTCCTGGATAGTTTGGTAATAGTCGTAAAAGAAAAAAAAACTGTTGATTACCCCAACCCAAACAAGGCCCTCGTCTATTCAGTGGTTTTACCCGGCGCAGGGCAGATATACAATAAAGACTACTGGAAATTGCCCTTTGTTTACGGCGCTTTGGGTGGTATAATCTACCTGGCTGATTTCAATAACCAAACTTACCAGCGCCTGGATGATGCCCTGCGAGCTGAACTGCGCGGCGATGAGCATGAGTTCTCGGGCATCTACAACTCCAATGCACTGGTCTCCCTGCGCAATCGTTATGACCGCTGGCGTCAGCAATCCTATGTGGGCATTTTTTTAGTCTATGCCATCATTGGGGTGGAAGCTTATATAGATGCCCACCTGGCAAATTTTGACGTAAGCGACGACCTCAGTTTGCAGTTGGGTCCCAAACTGGAACCCTACCCTGGCTCTCCCCTACCCGCTCCCGGCCTTGGACTGACCGTCCGGTTCTCTTCGTCGCGGTAACCGGAATATGAATTACCGCCCAAACTCCTACCGCAGGCTTTCGGCATCCCAGCCAATATCACGCATGAGATCTTCTTCGATCAGGTCGGATTTCATCAACTCTTCCAGTTCGGCCACGCGATCGCGGACGGTACTGATGTACTCCTTTTGGTCGTCCCGCACAGCAGCCAGAGAGCGTTGAGCCTGCTCGTCGTGGCGTCGAAATTTATTGGCCGTCCTTTCGACCTGATAAGCCCTCCTACCGAGCAGCTTGAGTGCATCCTGACCTACCCTCAGGCTGGTGTCTACCGTGTCCCGATAAATGTTAAGGATACCTTCATCCATTAATTCATAGGTATCGTAGTAGTTAAAGGCCCGAACCAGGACATAGAGGTTTGGAAAATGCTTTTTAACGATTTCCACCATCTGCAGGTTCTTCTCCGGGGAGTCAAGAGCGATGACGATCACCTCTGCTTCTTCCGCGCCGGCCGACTTTAGTAGATCGTAACGGGAAGCATCCCCGTAGTATACTTCAAATCCCATTTTCCGAAGAAGGTCTACCCGGTCGGAATCATTATCTAAAACGGTGGAGCGTACGCCGTTTGCCCGCAAAAAGCGCCCTACAATACTTCCGAAACGACCAAATCCGGCGATAATCACCGGGTTGCGTGCTTCGATCACGTCCATAGGGCGATCATCAATTTTTTGCAGCGTTCCAATGCGGGGAAGGATCAGGCGTTCATTGATCAGCATCAGCAAGGGGGTAAGTGCCATACTGATAGCTACAATAGCCATTAAAAGTCCGATAGTCTCTCCTTCTAGAATACCTTCTTGCCGTATGAAGGACAGCAGGACAAAAGCAAACTCACCGGACTGGGAAAGTACCAGGGCGAAGAGCATATTTTGATCCAGACCCATTCGAAAAAACCTACCAAGCAGGAAAAGGACTACCGCTTTTAGGGTCATTAACAGGAACACGAAGGAAAGGATCGTCCAGGGTTGCTCCATGATTAGATTAAAGTCAATGGAAGCACCCACAGCCATAAAGAAAAGCCCCAGCAGCAAGCCCTTGAAGGGGTCCAGATCAGATTCCAGCTCGTGTTTATATTCGCTATTGGCCAGTACTACCCCAGCCAAAAAGGTGCCCAGGGCCGGGCTTAACCCAACCAGGATCATCAGCACGGCGATCCCGACCACCAACAATAAGGCGGAGGCTGTAAATAACTCCCGGAGGCGGGTTTTGGCAACAATCCGTAAAATGGGTTGAACCAGATACCTTCCGGCAAGGATCACAGCAGCTACCGCCGAAAGGGTGGCCAGGGTTTGCAGGATGGGGGGCAACTCGCTGATCAAGGTGGTCGTTTCATGACCACCCTCGGCATGCACTTCGCCATGATGACCGAAAGCCAGCAGAGGGAGCAGGGCCAAAATCGGAATTACCGCAATATCCTGAAACAATAAGACAGAAAAGGCGCTCTGCCCGGCTGAAGTCCTCATCAAGCCTTTCTCATTCAAGGTTTGAATAGCGATGGCCGTGGAAGACATAGTAAGGGTCAGGCCGATGGCAAGGCCTTCATTCCAGGGAAACCCAAGGATCAAAGCAGCAGCCATGATCAGAATGGCTGTCCCGGCCAACTGCAAACCGCCCATCCCGAGAATGGGCGTTCGCAAGCGCCACAAAAGTTGAGGTTCCAACTCCAGGCCTACCAGAAACAGCATCATGACCACCCCGAATTCTGCAAAGTGCATAATATCCTGGCCTTCTTCCCCGATAAAGCCCATCAAAAAGGGACCAATGACAATGCCCGCAAGCAAGTACCCCAAAACAGAACCCAGGCTCAGTCGTTTGGCAATGGGAACGAAGATAACCGCCGCCCCGAGATAAACCATTGCTTGAAATAAAAAACTATTGCCCATCCGGCTTATTGTTAGAGGTTTTGAAAAGAAGAAGTTTTAGAGGATAGAATCTCGTTTAAATACGTAAGTTGATGAAGAGAGGCAGGGTCGTATTCCCCCTTTCCAAGGGTTTCCAGTAGTTTATGGTAGTCCTGCCGAGCTTTGTCGCAGTCCGCAATACCCATTCGGTGGGTGCCAAATATGACAAAAGGGGGTAAATATTGCATGCCGCACAAGCAGGCAGTTTGTTCAAAAGGCCTGAAAAACTCCGGAAGAGTATATCGATTGTAGCCGTTCTCACAATAGGCCTGTTCGCCCCCACCGGCGGTAATGGCATTAAAGAGCATTTTTCCCTTGAGGGCGTTACCTTTGCTGCCGTAAGCCCAATCATGCTCCAGTACCAGATCCATCCATTGCTTGAGCAGGGGCGGTACACTGTACCAGTACAATGGGTGATGCCAAACGATGATGTCATTCATCAAAAGTAACTCCTGCTCCCTTTGTACGTCTATATAAAAGTCGGGGTATAATTGATAGAGGTCGTGAAAGGTCACGCCCTGAATATCTTTTACTCCCCAGATCAGCTCCCGGTTTACTCGGGATCGTTCCAGGGCCGGGTGGGCAAAAAGAATCAGGATTTTCTTCATGATGTTCGATTTCTTAGGCTCCTTGGTCGAAATTCAGCGCGAAAGGAAGAGTCTAATCCTTAGCAATAGTCTAGTTTGGATTTCTCATCCCTTTAGCCTTAAATAAATTGAAATAGTATGAACAGACAAATTGTTCTTGCCTTATGTGGACTGCTTTTTTGTTATCATGGCCTTATGGCACAAGAAGAAAACCAATTTAACGACGGGCCTTACCTGTTTTTCGAACAGGAGGAATGGATCATGCGCTGGATAACTGAAAACCAAGTAGAAGAAGCCTCCCTGGCAGAATGGAAGGCCAAATTGGGTGATGCCTTCTTCAATGATTTTTTTGACCCGGCTGACCTGAATGAAGCAGCCAATTTCCTTCCGGATACCAGCATTCGATTTGAAGGGGTTTCGAAAATTGCAGCTATCAGTGACCCGCACGGACAGAATGACATCACCCTAGAATTATTGGAAGCAAATGAGGTGATCGATGAAGAGGGCAACTGGGCATTTGGAGAGGGGCACCTGATTATCGCCGGAGATATTTTTGACCGAGGCCCTAAAGTGACCGAATTACTCTGGTGGGTGCACCGCCTGGAACAACAAGCGGCCAAAGCAGGCGGGAAGGTCCACTTTATCCTGGGTAACCACGAACAACTCATTTTCCATGGTGATATGCGGTACCTGCACAAAAAATATCGTTACACCTGTGCCCTTTTAGGAGCAACCATAGATTCTCTTTTTAGCCCGTCCACCTACCTGGGGAAGTGGCTTCGAAGCAAACCGGTAGCCATATCCGTCAACAATATTGGCTTTATACATGCGGGCATTTCCCCTACCGTGCTTGATGGGATTTCGAACTTTGAGGATATGAACCGGATCTTTAAGGATTCCATTTTTTCAGCAGATCCCTATGCTATTGCCGAATCTCCCAGCCTGGCTCCCTTCTTTTTCGAGGAAAGCCCCCTTTGGTATCGGGGATACTTCATTTCCCCATTGGCCAACCAAAAACAGATTAAAAAAACCCTAAAACGCTACGAGCTAGATCACCTGGTGGTAGGCCATACCCCACAGGAAGAGATTGTCAGTTTATTCGGAGGCCGGGTCTTTGGCATTGACAGCTCTCTGCTGACCGGCTCCAAGGGAGAGGTCTTGTTTTGGGAGGATGGCCAGTTCTACCGGGGTAAACTTTCCGGGAACAGAATAAAATTGTAACTTTAATAGCACATGCATTTATGGGCGACTCAGATCAAACTTGGTGTTTGGAGTCCTTCACTTTATTTCTTATTCCCTCTTTTATATCGAATGGAAAGAGAGGATAAGGATTTTCTGGAACCCCTTCCCTTTTCATTTGCAAGCCATTGTTTTGTGACCACCAACACCTGAATTACCATGATCCACCGCATTCCTTTGAATTTGACCGTCCAATACCTCCTTTGCATACTGGTCTGTAGTACTAGCTTGCCAGCTCAGCAACCTACCCTGTTCGAAAATATTGCCGCTTCCGGAGAAGACCTGCCTCTGCTAAGATTACAAACGGATTGGAAGCAGTTAATGCGAAATAAAATGAAGGAAAACTACCAGGACGGCACCCTGGCCCTACAACTTCCTGGCTTGGGAGATTCCCAATTTAATATAGAAGTCAGAAGCCGGGGAAACACCCGGAAAAGGGCTTGCCGCTTCCCGCCGTTACGATTGAAGGTGAAAAAAAAGGAGTTGAAAGCCCTTAACATGGATTCTACCTTTAACGACCTTAAATTGGTCCTCCAATGCCGTTCCAATAAAGACGGTGCTGCTTATTTGCTCAAGGAACAGCTAATCTACGAATTGCAAAAGCAAGTTAGCCCACTGGCCTTCCACACCCGCTTAATCCGCCTGGAGATCTATTCCGGGGAAAAGCTGGAAGAGACCCTGCTCGCTTTCCTGATCGAAAAGGAAGAGGAGTACGCGCATCGTCTGAATGCCCAGGTCTTGGAGGCTGGACGGCTTAATGACGCCATGGTAGACCGGGAAGCCTATGTAAACCTTTGTTTTTTCGAATATATGATCCGAAATACAGACTGGCAGGTTAGCAGCCGGCATAATATCGAATGGGTAAAGTTACCCGATGAGGAACAAGTCAGCCCTGTGCCTTATGACTTCGATTATGCTGGTTTAGTCCATACGGATTATGCCATCCCCAACTCCCAAACGCTCATCAAGGAGGTTACCCAGCCCTATTTTATGGGTGAAGATATCAAGGAATCCGAAGCCCGCTTGATGGCTCAGCATTTTCTGGATAAAAAGGAGCAATTACTAGCTACCGTTCGGGCATTCGAACACCTCAGTAAAAGTGAACGACGCTACTTTGAAGATATACTGAACGATTTTTTCAAGCTGTTAGAACAGGAAGACCGAATGCTCAAGGAATTTTGCCCGTATTAGTGGCCCTGGTGTGCTTCCAGGTAGCGATCGGCTTCTTCCAGATTGGTAAGCACAGAAACGATTTCCAGGTCTGGCTCGAGACGCTCTCCCGTTTGCCCTTTTTTCGGGTAATCCATTTGAGAAACGACATAGCGCATGGCTTCCATTCTGGCTGTATCTTTGATGTTGCCACTCACCACCACCCAGGGATTTTCTGAGGTAGAGGTCATTCGAAACATTTTGGACTTGTATTTGGTGTAATCCACCCATTTTTGCTGGGCTACCGCATCGACGGTACTCATTTTCCACATTTGGAGGGGGTTGGTACGCCGTTCGTCCAGTCTTTTCTTTTGCTCTTCCACATCAATGGAAAACCAAAATTTCACTATCCTGATGCCATCATCGATCAACATTTTTTCGACCTGGGTCACCTGGTGCATGAACAATTCGTGCTGCTCAGAAGTACAAAACCCCATTACTGGTTCTACCACTGCCCGGTTGTACCAGGAGCGGTCAAACAAGGCGATTTCGCCGGGGTTGGGCAGGTGAGCAATATAGCGCTGAAAAAACCACTGTCCTCGCTCCACCTCTGTAGGTTTGCCCAGGGCCACGATCCGGTAATTCCGGGGATTCAGAAAGCGGACGAAACGCATGATGGAACCACCTTTGCCGGCAGTATCCCGGCCTTCGAAGATAAGTAGCAGGCGTTGATCCGTTTCAGCCAAATGCGTTTGCAGGTGCACCAGCTCTGTTTGAATATTGATATACTCCTGGCTGGTTTCTAGGGAAAGCAACTTCATTGATTTGATTATTTGGGGATGACAAACTTCTTGTTCAAGAATAAAAGTATCTTTTTTCCATAAAATCTAAAAATGCTTTGCATTTTTAGATTTTATGGAAAAAACTGTTTTAAACTTCAGCAAGATGGAACAGGACAAACCAAAAGTATTCAAGCTTGGCATTGCCATGGCTGGAGCCGTATCAGCCGGGGCTTATACGGCCGGTGTAATGGACTACCTTCTGGAAACCCTGGAGAAATGGGAGATCGCCAAAAGTAAGAACCGGCGGCTGGGTTCCGATCATCCCGATTACGATGCTTCCGTCCCCATGCATGATGTGGTCATAGAAGTACTGGGAGGAGCCTCTGCCGGGGGTATGACCGCGGCTATTACCACTCTTGCTTTATTCGAACCCATTCGCCCGGTAAATGCAGAGAACCCCGAGGGATTGGGTAATAAGCTGTACGAGGCCTGGGTCCATTTGAATGACCGGGCCGACAGTGAAGCCACCCTAGATCAAATGTTGCGAACAGATGATATTGAACTGTATTCCAGCGTTCCTGCTTTGCTCAATTCCAAGCCTATAGATGCTATAGCCGACCGGGCCGCGGTATTCGACCAGCTCAGGGATAAAATGCCTCCTTATTTTTCCGAAAACCTGGAGGTCATCCTCACGCTGACCAGCCTTAGAGGCGTTCCCATTGCCGTCAGTTTCTACGATGAAGTAAAGGCTCGTCAAAGAGGGTTGGAAGATCACAGGGACCAGCCTTTTCATCAGATGTTCATGCATAAAGGAGTGGCCCATTTCAGCCTTGGGGATAAAGATATGTATAAACCCCACTCTATCTCTTTCGATCCAAAGAATAGGGAACATCAACAGATCTTACTGGAGTGCGCCAAGGCCACCGGTGCTTTCCCACTTGGACTGCAAGCCAGGCTTTTGAATCAGATCAAACCTGGCTATATCAAAGCCATGGTCTACCGACTGCTTGGCCTGGATCGCTTCATGGAGGAACGGGGTGCCGACCTGCCAGGTATTGATATTCCGCTAGAAGGGAAAACCTTTGATTTCGTAGCTGTCGACGGAGGGACCATTAACAATGAACCCTTCGATGAAATCACCCGTTCAATGGAGGACAAGGCAGAGCGAGAACGATTCAGCTACGCCATCATAATGATAGACCCTTTTCCCAATTTCCAGAAAAGTCTGGAGGAAAAGATCGACCCCAGCATTATTGAACATTGGACGCGCCTGCTCCCGGGTCTGTTAGGCGCTATACGCGACCAGGCCATGGTCAAGGAAAGCGATCTGTTGCGCGCCTTGTCCAGTGACCACACCAGGAGGATGATCTTCCCTAAGCAACCGAATGAGCCCTACCCTATTGCCTGCGGTTCCCTTGAAGGCTTCGGTGGTTTTTTCAGTCCGGAATTCCGAGAGCACGATTTTGCCCTGGGGCGAAAGAATTGCCAAAGTTTTATTCGACGGTATTTTAATGTCCCCGTCGAAAAGGCAAAGGAATTCCTCATCTTTTCAGATTGGGAGCAGGATGACAAGGATCCCCGGCACCACCGCTTCTGTATCTACAATCCCGATACACAGGGTTTGTACTACCCCATCATTCCCGATATGGACATTGAAAACCTCCGCGCAGGCAAGGTGAATAACATCCTCCCCTTCCCGGATAAGCCTAAATTGGCTCCCCAGGATCTGAAAAAGCTAATTCCAAAGATCCAGCACCGGATCCATCAAATCCTCCTTCACCCCTTGCCTCCAAAGAAAGAAGGTCAGGCCCCTGAGGTAGAAAAAGCAGAGCAGGACCGGGTAGAAGCCTGGATGATCCACTTTTTTGGTCCCGTCGCCAGAAGGAATGGCAAACCAGGTTTCTTCAGTCGATTTTTCTGGTGGGGCTGGAAGGTTTTCATTGCCAAACTAGTGGCCAAATCCCTTACCAAAACCACTATGCGGATCATCCTCAGCGATTTTAACGAACGAAGCCTGTTGGATAATCATCTATAAAGATGGGGGGCTCTGAAGTAGCCCCCCCAGTTGTATCCAAAAACTGAAGCAGTTACTGCTTAACGATCGTTTTTACTAATTGCTGTTCCCCCTCGGAAACCTGGAGTCGGTAAAGGCCAGCGGGCCATTGCTCCATGCCCAATTCTAATCGGTAATCATTTAGTTGGATCAACTGAAGCGAACGTCCCTGCCCATCCATCAACCGGAGTTGGAGCGGTAATTCGAAGGTGGAAGGTAGCTGTATATGCACACTCCCGCTTGTTGGGTTTGGAAAAACTTCAATTTTTCCGATCTCCGATCCCAAAATACGATTTGGAGCACCCTGGAAGACAGCGCCACCGGGAATAGTCTCATAGAATATCCGAAAGGTAGCATCGAATGCAACATAGCCGAAATTATTGTAGAACAACTGCCCGCCGGCGTAAGTATCGGTAAAGGTATATCCAAAGGTACTACGGCTCAGCTCGAAGGTATACTGCCCCGAGGATAAAGCCTGGGGTGTGTTCAGGATTATGGACTGCCAGCCACTACCCAGGCTGATCCCACTTTGCTCATAAAGCGGTGTACCTGAAGTGGTGTTTCCCGAAAAAATCCGCAGGGTACTATTACTGACCCCTATGCGGTTGAATACATCAATTTGAGTGAGCGTTCCAGCTTCTGGGAGAGTAAAGGATTGGCCACAATCGAAAATATTGAAGTAGCCGATAAACCCTTGTTGCTGGTTTTGCTCAATACTTTGGACAACAGCCGTTCCAACGGTCTGGGCACTGGCAGTGTTACTAAAGGAAGAGTTACCATCTGCATTTGTTGCCCGTAGCCGGTAATAATAGGTAGTGGAAGCCACAAGACCTTGATCGGTAAAAGTAGTGGTATTTGCCCCCAGGTTGGCGATAGAGACGAACCCACTACCCGGGCTTAGAGAACGCTGAAGATCGAGACCCGTTTCGTTATTCGAATTATCGATCCAATTCAACACGATCGTCTGCCCCTGAGCAACAGCACTTAGGTTTGAAGGCGCAGCCGGGGGCTGAGGAGTACCTCCTCCCGCTGAAGTAGTGGCCGAAGCAATATTCGAATAGTTGGAATTCACCGATCCGTTGGTGGCCCGCACGCGGTAGAAATAGGTAGTCCCTGCAGAGAGCCCGCTATCTGCAAAGGAATTGGCATTGGCTCCCAGGCTGGCGATTTGGACAAAAGGGGCCCCTGCGCTGGAAGAGCGCTCAATCAGGTAGTTGGTTTCGTTGTTAGCATTGTCGGTCCAACTGAGGTTTATGCCGGTTTGGGATACCGCTGCTGCACTCAATCCACTGGGGTCAGCTACTGTGACGGGGGGCTGGCTGCCCCCGGTAATCCCCCAGAAATCTGCTGCCCAAAAACAGGAATAGAAGTCTTCATCACTGGAATAGCTGCCAATGGTTCCCCCTTGTTGAGGGCCTGATCCGGGATCAATAGCCACAGTATGTCCCATTCCTGTAATGTCATAAGCCACTACCACCGCCTGACCATTTCCATCATTGTACACCCGTTGCCGTACGCTGGAATTGCCGTCAAAACTATTATCCGTAGCATCAGCGTTGGCATCCGCGCCATTTACATTCGTCCACTGTTCTACCACCTCCTGAAGGTTGGAATTATTGACAGTAAAGTCGCTGGTCCCATGGAATACTGCCACTTTCGGCCAGGGACCAGTATAAGAAGTTGCATTCCGGACGGAATTACCCCATTGGTTAGGGGATTGATTAATCCCGGGGTTTAGTGCCTGAAAAGCACCGATCAAACCAATAGCTGCCCGATAGGGTATCCCCGCCATCACCGCTCCCCCCCTGAATACATCCGGGTAGGTAGCCAGCATCACACAGGTCATGGCGCCACCTGCCGAAAAGCCAGTAGCAAATACCTTATCACTATCTACGGAGAAGTTGTTTTTTACGTAGTCTACCATGGATATAATGGATCGGGGTTCTCCCTGTCCCCGGTTGATGTCGCTGTTCTCAAACCAATTAAAACAACCGGAAGAGTTATTACCATTGCGTTGTTCAGGATAGATCACATAAAACTTATAGCGATCGGCCAGGGTATTCCAGCCAGTTTCGTTGGCAAAACCAAGCCCGTTTTGCGTACATCCGTGCATAGCTACCACCACCGGGGCATTGGCAGGCATATTGTTAGGAGCGTATAAATACATATTTAATTGCCCGGGATTACTCCCAAAGCTGTTGATTTGCTGAAGTTGTTGAGCACCTAATAAAAGTGGCAATACCAGCATTACCACAAGCAGAGTAAACTTGGTTTTCATAATTCGTTTGATTTAGGTTGTTAGATAGCTTTTCAAAACAAAGATTTAATTCGACATTAGGGACTAGCGTATACCGCATGCAGATTAGTTTTAAACAAAATTTTATTCTGAATTCAAATTAGAAAATCTAAGCTGCCTTCACCTGCATTATTTCCCGTTAGGGCTATATCAGCTTGGGTTGACCATTACCTTTTCGAATTTCACTTTGCCTTCCTAAAAAACTGATTAACAACACTTATTATGCTTTAATTACCCATATATGACCAGAGAGCCAAAAAATGATGATATTTGACCCGATTCCAATGATTCCTTAGCTTACCCACCATGACCGTTGCCTCCTTTATCGAAAGTGCTCCGGAGCCACAGTACCAATCAATGATGACCCTGCATAAACTGTTTATGGACTATCCCAATATTTCTGCCAAGCTTCGGTATGGTATCCCTTTCTATTATCAACATTCCTGGGTCTGTTACCTCAACCCTTTAAAAGCCGGTGGAATAGAACTGGTATTTATTAAGGGCCAAAGACTGTCGAATGAAAGCGGACTACTGCAGGATCGAAATCGAAAAATGGTTAGTGGTATACACCTGCAGGAGGAAAAAGACCTTCCCATGAAGGCCATTGTTGAAATTTTCCAGGAGGCTTTATGGATAGACGAAAAGGATTTAAGAGTACGAAAAAATAACCTTTTATGAATTGAGTTCCGAATGGTTTTTTTAGATGAATGAGAAAAGCATTTTACCCTGTCTTATCTAAACCAAGTCTAAATAAATTTGTCTAAATTTCGATTTCGGCCTAAATTCACCAAAAAGGGAAAAGGCCAAAAAGGTAAATCAGGGAAATGTATAAAGTCCTTATTGCAGACGAACAGTATTTGGTGCGCAGGGCCTTGGGTGACATTATCCATAGCACACCCGGGATGGAACTGGTAGGTGAAGCTGAGGAAGAAAATGAATTACTGGAGATACTGGAAAGCAAGCCTTTGGACATCATCATTTTAGATCACGCTCAAACAGATAGTTTCGGAGAGGGAACGGTCCAGGAAATAAAAAGGCAGCAGCCTGCTGCTAACATACTCATTATCAGTGGTGATGAGGAGCCAGAGCACATTGACCGGGTATTATCCCTTGGCGTTTCCAGCTACCTTACCAAAAGCTGCGGAGAACAAGAGATCATGGACGCCATTAAGGCAACAGCCAGAGGTGATAAGTTCTTTTGTACCAGGATTATCGATTATCTGCTCGAAAAATCTTTTCCACAGAACAGGCCTGAATCCACCAGCGGTGAGTTGTCCGCCAGAGAGATCGAGATCGTACAATGGATAGCTCAGGGAAAAGTAGCTAAAGAAATAGCCCGGGAATTAAACCTGAGCACACATACTATTTATACCCACCGGAAAAATATAATGAGTAAACTAAAACTTCGTAGTTCCTCCGATCTGGTGATGTTTGCCATGAAAAATGGTTTGGTTCCCCAAAAAGATGGGCACTGAATGCCATCCAACACAACAGATTGTTGGATAAATCCCTGATTTATCTTATCTTACCTGCAATAATCCTTGAAGTTTGTTGGTTTTGAAGGATGAATATACTCCTTATTGTTTCACTCCGCCTGACAAACAGGATTTATTCCCAAAAACATGAAAATACTGGATCTCTTTACCAGACTTACTGATACCATGAAAATTAAACTTACTCTAGCGGTCCTAATGACCCTAGCCCTTACGACTACTGCAATTGGGCAAACCCGTTACTACCTGCAGTTTGACCAAAATTGCATGAACCGGCTGGAATATGCCTATGACAAAACCACGCCGGGCAATGAATTTGTCACCTACCAGATTAACCTTGGCAATCAAAAAAGCATCCTTTTGATCACCGGACTGGAGCAAAGGGCTTCTCAACAATCTGCACGTCCGGATAATTTATTGGCTTGCGGAACCTCCCAATTCAACCAACTCGTCAATGAATCTTTAGTAGACGCGATCAAAAGCAAAGTAGCAGAGGTGTATATGGTATTGCCCGCCAACAATAATCAGTACAAAGTAGCCGCAGTACAGGATGTTTCCTATCAAGCGGTTGAAAATAAGGTGCTCCGGGTGGAAAGCAGTCAATTCCGCTTCACTTATGACCTGAATGGCAGTACCCGTTCGGGTGACCTTTCCGGCAACGACGTAAAGGGAAGGATCTATTATGTGGGTAACTTTACAGAAGGCCCCTGTGAAGGAGTCATCCTTCGCCAGGTCTACGCTAACCCCAAAAACTACCTCGACCTTTATGTAATTCCTCAGGTTGGCGTAGTAAAGGAACAATCCAGTAACTCCAGTACCACTTATGAACTGGTCCGAGTGAATGGAATGGATGCTTCAACCTATATTCCACAAAACTGCGGAGGGAATAGCATGAGCAACCGAGGTTCAACCCAGCCTCAGGGCATGCCGGAAAGTTACAATAGTATGGGAAGCCAATTTAGCAGCAAGGGTGCTAATCTTTCCAGAGAAGAAATCAAGCAATATTTGGTATCAAATAAGGAAACCCTTTGGTCCATAGCTCAGAAACATGGCATCAATGTTAACAATCTAAAAGATTGGAATAACCTCAGCTCTAACGTGATCCGCCCGGGGCAAAGCTTGCGGCTTACCCCTCCTGGACAGGAGTCTAATGAGATGACCTCTAAATCAGGTGCCAGCCCCAGTACCTTTAGCCAAAGTGGGGAACGGGCATGGAGAACCACCAATGGTTTTCATATCGTTCAAAGTGGGGAAACGGTCGAACAATTAGCCCAAAAATACGGCTATCTGGAAGAACGCTTTCGGGATCTGAATAACTTACAACCCGGACAAACGATCTATTCTGGTATGAAATTGCGAACGACTGATGCCGCACCCCAGCAATCACCCTATTTCAATACCAACCAACCGGGCAGCTCGCCTCAAAACAGCGGCGGTTACCAGGATCCCTATTCCGGCAATTATCAACCACAAAATTCTTATTACAACCAATATCAGGAACAGTATAAGACCACTAACCCCAATACTACATCAGGTCAACAAGAGTCCCAAAAGGTACCGGCCCCATATAATTACCAAAACTATGGCCCCGTCCCGGGATCCTACAACAACAACCAACCTCAAAACAGCAATCCATCTGGTTGGAACAATAATTATTATTCCAATCCGAATACTACCACTAAAGGAGCGGTTCCGCCCTCCAATTATAATGTGGCTCCCAGTAGCACTTCGCCTTCTAACCCCTCTGCTCCCTATGGTTTTAGCCCTACCGGCGTCTACAATAAGGAGCAGGGCCAGGGGTTGCAATCCCGTGGTGTTCCGGCTTCCTATAATTACAGCAGCGGGTCCTCCAATGCGGGTCGAACGCAAGTAACCGTTCAGGAAGGAGAAACCCTAAGCCAGATCGCTCAACGTTTTGGTCTGACCCAAGACCAACTCAGACAACTCAATAGACTGGAAAAAAATGAGATCGTCCTCCCCTACCAGAAGATTTATATAAACTGAACCACTCCTGATCGGTTATATAAGTGATTCGGCTTTCCGGAGTATACTGCGCCGAGATGGCCTCCATTAGGATCAATAGAATTTCTTATAAGTCTTCAGACCTATGTCATCTCTTTCAGCTACCCAACGCGACCACTTATTGGCAACCCTGGCTTCCAACCACTATGACCTTTTGGTGATCGGAGGTGGGATTACAGGAGCAGGGATAGCCCTGGATGCTGCCTCCCGGGGATTAAAAACAGCCCTGGTTGAAAAAAATGATTATGCATCAGGTACCAGCAGTAAATCGACCAAACTCATTCATGGAGGGCTTCGATACCTTAAGCAACTGGAAGTCAAACTCGTTCGGGAGGTCGGAAAAGAACGGGCGGTCGTACACCGGCTTGCGCCCCACCTGGTACTCGCCGAAAAAATGCTACTCCCTCTGGTAAAAGGAGGTTCCTATAGTGGAATGGCCACTTCCTTTGGGCTTTGGGTGTACGATGTGTTGGCGGGAGTTCAAGGTGAAGATAAGCGCCGAATGCTCAATAAGGCGGAAACGCTCCAAAAGGAACCTTTACTCCGAAAAGATATCTTGCAGGGAAGCGGTTATTATGCAGAATACCGAACAGACGATGCCAGACTGACCATTGAAAATATCAAAGCCGCCGATCGGTTTGGGGCGCATTGTGCCAACTACCTGGAGGTAGAACGATTCTCCTACGATCAGCAGGGAAAAGTAAACGGCCTTTTTTGCCTAGACCGAATAAATAATAAACCCATAAAAGTAAATGCCCGCTTCGTAGTGAATGCTGCCGGCCCCTGGGTGGATGATCTGCGATCAACTGATGGTGCTTTAAATGGCAAACGGCTTTTCCATTCAAAAGGAGTCCACCTGGTCGTGCCTTGGGAACGGCTACCCGTTCGACAATCCGTTTATTTCGATGTTCCGGATGGCCGGATGATCTTTGCCATTCCACGCAACCGGGTCACCTACGTAGGCACCACTGATACCCCATACCAGGGAGATCTCAATAAAATCCCGGTTTCCATTGAGGATATTGACTATTTACTCTACGCGGTCAACCAGATGTTCCCTTGCGTGCAACTGCAGGCTGAAGATGTAGAATCTACCTGGGCCGGCTTGCGCCCCCTTATTTTTGAGGAGGGAAAATCAGCTTCAGAAATGTCCCGAAAAGATGAAGTATTCCACTCAGCTTCCGGTTTGATCTCTATTGCGGGTGGTAAACTTACGGGGTATCGGAAAATGGCAGAGCGAGTGGTCAATTTGGTGCAGGAAAGATTTGAAACCGAATCTGGACAAAAATTGAAACCCTGTCAAACTAAAACGATCCCTCTTGCTGAACAACCATTTAGCTCAGCTGGGGAGCTGAATACTTTCTTCGACTCCATGGACCAACTTGTCAGGGAAAAGGGTTTGCCTGATTTTTACGGGCCCTATCTGGTTACCAATTTTGGGAAAGCAGCAGCGGACATTATCCATAACATGCCCACTGATAGAGCGCCGGAAATCGCCCTGGCCATATCCGAGCTGCGGTACACCCTGGAAAAAGAGCAAACCCTTCACGCCATGGATTTCTTTAATCGCCGAACGGGCCGCCTCTACTTTCTTCGGCCCAGTATTGCAAAGGTCAGCGAAGCCGTCCTTCAGGAAATGGCCGCTGTCCTGGCATGGGATGAAGAACAACTTTTAATGGAACGGGAAAACGTCCGGGAAGCAACCGAAGCAGTTCTGCAGTTCATTTGAATTTAATGGCGGGTCAGGTATTAGCCTGAATCGCGTGCTGGAGTTTTTCCATTTGGTCGATCGCCGCCTCATACCCGAGATCGAATAACTCCTGATATTTATTGAATTGAAAAATATTGTAATCGTACAATCCTTTCGGTTCGATCACCCAATCGCAGACCTCCATATCTCCCAAACTGTTCGCATAGACAGAAAGCTCGAAACATCGCGTAGCAATGCCAAAAACAGTTTGTACGGATCGGGCCCTTACATCCTTGACCGGCATGGCATTAACCCCCAAGATATGATCTGCCTGCGGCTTCAATACTTTTGCAGGCAGGTTATTGATCAAACCTCCATCCACGTAAACCGAACCATTAATTTCTACGGGTTTGAATACCAGTGGAATAGAACTGGAGGCCATGACTACATCGAATAAAGGACCGGAATTAACATATCGCAACGCTCCCGAATTCAGATTCGAAATAGCAATAATTAAGGGGAGGTTAAGTGCCTCAAAGGAATCAACATCCAAAAATTCACTCAAATGCTCTTTGAGGTACACCAACTTGGTTAAACCGTCAACAGGCAAACCGAACTTAAACAGGCGCCACATACTGGCGTCCTTAACAAACCGAAGCATGTCATCAGAATTATAGCCCGCTGCATATAAGGCACCAACGATAGAACCGGCACTGGTTCCCGAAACTATATCTGCCTGAATACCAGCATCTTCCAAAGCCTTTATCACCCCAATATGAGCAATACCTCTGGCACCACCGCCCGAAAGGGCCAATCCTAATTTACCCGCCATCTTGTTATTTTTTATTTTCCGGCAAAAACACCTCTGCCATCATACAGCGTACACTACCCCCTCCATACTGTTCAATAACAGGGATTGGGCAATGGAACAGCTTCGTTTTTTGTTGTAATTGCTTTACCTGTTCCACCTCCAGTGCCTTAAAGGCCTGCTCAGACATTACCAATAGAGGATCACCGAAAGCTGTTTTCACCTGCAACATATTGCCTGCAAACCGATAAACCTGATCCATTGTGATGGGAATAATTTCCTTTCCACTTTCTTCCAGTTGTTGGACAACTTGCCGGCGTTCTTTTTCATCCGGAATGGATTCCAGGGCAATGATGGCAAAGTCCACTCCCAAGGCCATCATAACATTGGTGTGGTAAATCGGCATTCCCGTCTTATCCACTGAATTGAACACCATTTTCCGGTACCCGAGTTTTTCGCAAAACTGATCCAGGAGTTGTTCATCCGTTCGAATGGATCGGCAAGTATAGGCAATTTCATGGATTCGGTCAAGGATCATACTACCCGTGCCCTCCAGAAACCGATCCTGTTCCTCGTATTTTTCCAATGGAAAGACGGTATCGAACCCAAAGGCGTTTTTCAGTTGTTCTACAATTTCTACCCGGCGCTCCAGCCGTCGCTGGCGGGCAAACATGGGGTAAGTAACAATGGTCCCATCAGAATGAAAGCTGATCCAATTATTGGGAAAAACAGCATCCGGTTTTACCGGCTCCGGGCTGTCTTCCACCACCCAAACCTGCACGCCTTCCCGACTCAGGCCATCGACCATCTGCTCAAATTCCTTTCTGGCCATAGATTCAATTGCGGAAGCACTCAAGGCGCCTTCGTTGGTCTGAAAGGCATTATTCGAAGCCGTTTCCTGGTTGAACCCAAAATGGGCCGGCTTTACCATCATGATCGTGGAAGTAATTTGTGCACTCATTTATTTAGCATTTAGCCCGCTGAAGGATAAATCGAGTAGGAGAAACGAGCGATGGATTATCCATCGCTCGTTTCGTCCTCTCACACCACCCAGCGTACGTCTCACGTACTGAGCGGTCTCATTAATTTTGAACAATAATAAGCATACATATCAAACAAACCAATTGAGGCAAACCAGTTCTGGTTCATTGCCTCGTGTGCC
>CAYZMS010000028.1:6461-48954 GCA_964479625.1 uncultured Saprospiraceae bacterium | reverse complement strand
AATTTTCTTCACCAAAATGTTGGAGGATGTGGAGAATGCCCAAATCTCAATCAACGGATTTTTTTTTAATGCAGATGCCGGTTTTGATGGCGAAGCACTTCGAAATGTCTACATTATACGGTTATTTGCCGCTAAAGTCAGGTCGTTAATCCTCTCCCATTGGAAACCAATTAAAAATCATTTAGCTTAAGGAATTATGAAGGTAGAGCAATCCATGAAGTCCGGTTTGCATTTGTTATTTGACCCAAAGCGCCGGATCGTACCCCATATTTTATTTTGGGTTTGTTATATCATTTTTTTCACTCTATTGCAAGGAAGCTTTGAGGAAAAGTACTTGCGTGCGTTTGTTCATGTGCTTTCGACCCTACCGGTCAGGATGGCCGTAACGTATTTCACCCTGTACATCCTGATGCCCCGGTTTCTTTATGCCCAACGACCGGTTGCCTTTCTGTTGAGCTTCGCCCTAACAGCTATCTTTTTCGCCTACCTGGATCGGCTGAGTTTACATGTTTACTATGTACCCGTTTATCGACCTGATTACAATTATGAAAAATATCCGCTTACCCACTTCGGCAAAGCTATAGGGCGTTTGATTCCCCTTTGTACGGTTATTCTCGCCGCGGTGGTTGCCAAACTGTTAAAGCGCAATTACCAGAATGAAAAACTGGCCCAGGAATTAAGCCGTGCTCGTCTGGATGCTGAACTCAAATTCCTAAAAGCACAGATCCATCCGCATTTTTTGTTCAACACCCTCAATAATCTGTATGCCCTTACGCTGCAAAACTCGCCTAAATCCTCAGAAACGGTACTCCGCCTATCTAACCTGCTGGATTATATGCTATATGAATGCAATGGCAAACGCATACCCCTTCGAAAAGAAATCCAGCAAATCCGGAATTTTATCGAACTGGAAAAACTCCGATATGGCAACCGGCTTTTTGTAGATTTTTCCACTGGTGGAGATCTTATGGGACTGCAGGTTCCTCCTCTTTTAATTCTTCCCTTTATCGAAAACGCTTTCAAACACGGAGTAAGCAACAATATCGAGGAATCCTTTATCAGTATTGACCTTCGTCTGCAAGGGGAAACGGTGGTCTTGAAGGTTGAAAACAGCAAATCCGACGAAAAACCCCTTCCTGCTCAAAAGAAGGCGAATTACAAGGAAGGAATTGGTTTGCGTAACGTAAAACGTAGGCTGGAGCTGATCTACGATCAGCGTTCCCAATTGCAGATACTGGAGGAGGAGGAGACTTTTTTGATAATCCTGAGAATCCCGGCAGAACCCCTCCACACCGAAGCGACTCCAAGCAAGGCTGCCTTAGAGCCACAGGTACCCGAAGGAAAAACGACTTAATTTACCCTTGCCTTTTAATTGGATAATTTTCCTAAATTGGAATTTTCCACTTTTGGCTTTTCCAAATGAAAATGCCGGGAAGCAATCACGGAGCCATCTCCCCTTTACGACCTTTACTTAACTTTCGGCCCAAATGCGCTACTTATCATGAAGATCAGATGTCTATTGGTTGATGACGAGCCCCTAGCTCTTGACGTATTGGCTTCCTATGTAGAACGGCTGGGCGGGCTGGAGTTGGTAGGACGGTCCAATAATGCCCTAAAGGCGTTTGAAATTTTAAGGGAGGAGCAGGTCGACCTTTTATTTCTGGATATCCAGATGCCCAAACTCGACGGCATTTCATTTATCAAGAATTTACCCTCTCCCCCATTGGTCATTTTTTGCACCGCCTACCGCGATTATGCCATAGAAGCTTTTGACCTGGATGCGGTCGATTACCTACTAAAACCCATTCCTTTTGATCGCTTTTTAAAAGCGGTGGGCAAAGCGTACCGGCAGTTACGTCCGGAGCAGGCAATGCCTCCTTTTTTTCTGGGCCCCAACCTCAGTGACGATGAGGATAACAGTCCCGTTCAACCAGAGGTAGACCACATTTTCGTTCGAGCAGATAAAAAAATGGTGAAGGTCAATCTGGGGGAAGTCTATTTTATCGAAAGCCTAAAGGATTATGTTATTATCCATGTTGGTGAAAAGCGGGTTATCACCAAGCAGAAGATCAGTTATTTGGAACACCGGTTGCCGGAAAACAAATTTTTGCGCATTCACCGCTCTTTTTTGATCAATCTGCAAAAAATAGAAGCCTATTCCCCGACTGCAGTGGAGATAAAAGGTAAAGAATTACCGATTGGCCGCAGCTATAAAAATGATGTGGCGAAAGTCCTGGAAATATGAAACCCTGGTTTCAACGCATTCCCCACCCGGTAATGATGCTGTTCATGATTATGGTCCTGACAGCCTTTTTAACCTATCTTTTACCGGCAGGGCTTTTTGAAAGGGAATTAGTAGAAGGAAGACAAAGGGTCATCCCCGGTTCTTATCATACGGTGCCCTCCAGTCCGGTTAACTTAATGGATTTATTTACGGCCCTTCCTGCCGGTTTCGAAGCTGCCTCCCAGATCATTTTTGTGGTACTGGCCAGTGGGATCATGTTTGGGGTTTTAGAAGCCAGTGGGGCTATTGAACAGGCGGTGGGATCTGCTATTCATCGGTTGGGGGCTCGTCACAGCAAGCTGGCAGTAGTGATCATGACCTTTTTATTTGGTATGCTGGGGGTGTTTGTGGGGTATGAAAATAATATCGCCATGGTACCTATCGCAGCGGTTGTCAGCCTGGCTCTTGGAGGTGACCTCATGCTGGCAGCCGGTATCGCTGTTGGAGGGATCACTGTTGGCTTTGGCTTGTCACCGGTAAACCCCTACACCGTTGGAGTGGGGCATAAAATTGCTGAAATGCCTCTTTTTTCTGGGATATTGCTCCGTAGTATACTTTGTGGCAGTGCTTTAGCAATACTTTCCATTTATAATTTGCGGTATTTCCAACACATCCGTAAGGATAAGGACCATAGTCTGACCAAAGATCTGGATACCGACGGACTTCGGCTTTCCAAACCTTTACAGGATTACAGCCTTAGCACCCAGGACACCCTGGTACTGAGCAGTTTTATCATTGGTCTGGGAACCATGCTATGGGGGATCTTTCAGCATGGGTGGTACATCAACGAGATCTCTGCAATTTTCATTATGGTAGCTATAGCTGCGGGCTTGGTGGCCAGAATGCCCGTACCTGCTTTTTGCGATACCGTCTTAAAGTCAGTAGCTGTGGTGGCTCCCGGGGCCTTTATGGTTGGGCTGGCCAACTCCATCCGGGTGATCATGGAACGAGGACAAATTGTGGATACTATCAGCTTTCACCTGTCAGAGGGACTCGGTATTTTCCCCACTTATGCTTCCGCTTTGTTCATGACCCTGGCCCAATCCATTATCAATTTGCTGATTCCTTCGGGCAGCGGCCAGGCGCTGGCCACTCTACCGATCATGATCCCGGTGGGAGAAAGCCTGGAGCTTACCCGGCAATCCACTATTCTGGCATTTCAGATCGGAGATGGGGTAACCAACCTGGTAAATCCCGCTATGGGAGGCTTGATCGCCATGTTAGCCATGTCAAGGGTCCCCTTCGATCGGTGGCTGCGGTTTATTGCGCCTCTCACAGGAATAATTCTACTACTGGCCTGGGCCTTTTTATTGTTCAGTATTGCCATTAAATGGGGGCCCGTGTGACCATGGATTTTATGTCATCTGCTCCAAACCATTAATGCCTTAAATCACAAAGCATGCAAGCAAAACACCTTCTTAAAGAGCTCTTATCCTTTCCTGTTTTAGGAGGCCAAAGCAACCGTTCCATCATTGATTACATTAGTAACTACCTTGAAAAGCAGGGGGTAAGTTACACCCTGGTCCCCAAGGAAGAAGAGGATAAAGCCAGTTTGCACTGCCGGATCGGCCCTGCCGTGGATGGAGGAGTAATACTCTCGGGTCATACGGATGTAGTGCCGGTGGAAGGACAGAATTGGGACACCGACCCCTGGGTATTAACTGAACGAGAAGGGAAACTTTATGGCAGGGGTAGTTGCGATATGAAGGGCTTCCTCGCCTGCAGCCTGGCCGTTATTCCTCAAATGCTAAAGGCCGAACTGGAAAAGCCCATTTATCTCGCATTTTCCTACGATGAAGAGATTGGCTGCCTGGCAGCTCCAGAACTTGTCCGGCATATTAAATCTAGCTATAAGGAGACCCCTGCCTATGCCATCATCGGGGAACCGTCTCTCCTCCAACCTGTTATTGGCCAGAAGGGAATTTGCACCTTCGCGGTGGAGGTCCAGGGCTCTGCTGGACACAGCAGTCGGATAAAGCAGGAGGTAAGTGCCATTCACGAGGCCGCCCGCCTAATCTTATGGCTGGAGCGTAAGATGGATCAGCTCATTGAATCCGGCAGGACTGACGATCGGTTTAGCCCGAATCACACTTCCCTGCACGTTGGAAAAGTTTACGGCGGGATAGCCCCCAATGTGGTGGCTGATCGTTGCACCTTTACCTGTGACATCCGGACCATACCCGGGGATGATCTCCACGGCATACTGGCTGAATTCGAACAACACTGCCGGAAAACGGAAGGCCAGCTCCGGGAACGATTTCCCGGTACCAGGATAGCTACCCGCTTGTATCACCCTCCGGTTCCCGCCCTCGACACCCCAGAACACCTCCCGGTGGTAGATTTTATAAAAGCCCTCAGCAAATCCACCAATTTACAAACGGTATCTTATGCTGCAGAGGCTGGGCAATTTGCAGAGGGAGGGTTTCAATCTGTAATTTGCGGGCCCGGATCTATTGCCCAGGCACACCGGGCTAATGAGTTCATTGCAGTCGAACAACTGCAAAAAGGGGTAGAAATGATCCAGCGACTGGTCGTCCGCTATTCTAAAACTTAGGTGGGGTCAAATCCTGAAAATGTCCATTCAACTGAATGCGTTCCCGCAGGCGCCGCATGTTTCGCATAGTGGGGATCAGTTGATCCAGATGCTGAAGCAAAAAGGCCTGACGTTCTACTTCTGAATCAACCGTTAGCAGTCGGTATTCCTGTTGAACACTTAAGCCGCATTGGTGGGCGAGATCGAAAGTAGAGAAGTCTAAACTTAGTTTAGGAAGAGGCTTATCGAGATGTAGTAATTGAAAAAGCTCGCCCAGGCGTTCCAGTAATTGCTCATAGATCAAAGGTTCTCCTTCCAGGTCGAGGGAGAGTTTTTCAATTCGTGCGCCGGCATAAAGCTTGCCTTTCGCTACCGGATAGAATTCAATAATGCGATACCGGCCTTTACCCTTGGTACGAATATCGCTTTCTCCGGAGGGGTATCGTTTTTCGACCTTGGTCAGTTCCAGTTCGGTACCCACATCCATGACCTTCCCGTCGATGAAGGCAGGTATTCCGAAGGTTAGCCCGTCTTCTTCGGCATCCCTGACCAATTGACGGTAACGTTCTTCGAAAATATGGAGGTTCAAATTTTCGTTGGGATAAACAACAAGATGTAATGGGAATTGTGGCAGCATTCTTTTATCTTTTACGGACCAAACCAAAGAATTAACAAAAGTAATGCCCTCGGGTTTGTTCTAACATCAATTAAATCTATATGACACACCTAAAGCGCCTCCAACTTACCCTCCTTTTGATCATTTTTGCAAGTGCCATCGCCTGTAAAAAGAACATGGAGCAGCAGCCGGTTAGCCAGACTGAGCTGAATCCATATGTTTATGCCTATACTTCGGGGGTAATTTCCCGGGCAGCCCCTTTAAAGATCCAGTTTACCCAGGAAGTAGCGACCGAGGAGGAGGTCGGGAAGGAGGCTCCGCAGGCCCTGATACAGCTCAATCCTGCCACTCCCGGCAAATTATATTGGGAGGACAACCGAAGTCTGCGTTTTCAACCCGACGGCTATTTCCGGGAGGCCACCAGTTATCGGGCTACTATAAATTTAAAGTCGATCATTCCAGATGCCCGCAAGAACAACCGAACGTTTTCCTTTTCTTTTCAAACCCTTGAACAGGGAATGCAATTAACCCTCGAGGGATTGCAGGCAGCCCAGGTCACCGACCTTAGCAAACAAGAGTTGAAAGGAGTAGTATACACCTTTGACGTAGCCGAAGCCAGTGAGGTAGAATCTTCTCTTAAAGCCATCCAAAACCGTAGCGATCTACTCATTCAATGGAACCACGCAACTGACCAACGGGCCCATTCCTTTACCGTGCAGGATATTCAACGGGGGGAGCAGGATAGCGAAGTACGGCTTCAACTTAATGGCAAACCACTGGGGGTTGACCAGGATGAACAAAAGACCTTGCAAGTACCATCCCTAAACAAATTTGTCATTACCCGGGCAGAAGTAGTAGCTGACGCACCCCACTATTTGCGGGTACTATTTTCAGACCCCATCGAAAAGGACCAGGAGTTGGAGGGACTTTTGCGGCTTCAGGGGTACGAGGGGGGCTTCAATTTTCTGATCGACGGACAAGAGGTTCGACTATACCCCAGGGAGCCCCTTAACGGCCGTTTTCGCCTGATCGCGGAGACAGGAATTCGAAACCTGGCTAGAAGAAATATGTCGGAACCCAGCGTTTGGGATATCCGTTTTGCAGATGTAAAACCACAGGTACGCATTGCCGGATCGGGAGCAATACTTCCCAGCACGGAGGGGATGGTCTTTCCTTTCGAAGCTATAGGCTTGCGCACGGTAGAGGTCGAAGTATTCAAGATTTTTAACAACAACATTCTGCAGTTTCTCCAAAACAACCAGCTCGACGGCCAGAGCAATATCTATCAGGTGGGCCGCATCATTCATCGGGAGGAGATCGACCTTCAACACCTTAACCCAGAAGCCGGTCCAAGACAGTGGGCGCGCTACGGCCTCAATATTTCTTCTATGGTCGATGAAGACCCGGAAGCCATCTACCAGATCCGGATCGGCTTCAGGCCGCAATACGCCGTCCTGAATTGCGGCGGAGCCAGTTTCCCGGAAGAACCCACCCACCTCAATGAGGAGGATGGAGAAAGGAGAAGCATGATGGATTCCTATTACTCCATTTACGGTTACACCAACAATTTCAATTGGGAACGCAGAGATGATCCCTGTGCAATGGAATACTACAACAGCCAGCGGTTTATCAGTCAGAATGTCATTGCTTCCAATCTGGGACTGATAGCAAAGAAAGGAGCCGAGGATGAAGTCCTTACCATCGTAACCGACCTCCGCAATGCCCAGCCCGTATCTGGGGCAGAACTGGAATTTTATGATTACCAACAACAGCTTATCGGGAAAGCCAGGACCGAAGCTGACGGTACGGTATGGGCACATATGGATGGCAAACCCTTTGTTCTACTTGCCCGCTACCAAAACCAGCGGGGCTACCTGCGCATTATGGATGGGGATGCCTTAAACATGAGTCGTTTTGATGTAGCAGGAGCTCCTGTTCAAAAAGGGCTTAAAGGCTTCCTTTACGGCGACCGCGGGGTATGGAGACCAGGTGACAGCGTCTACCTGAATTTTATCCTGGATGATAAAGAAAACCCTCTGCCAGCTGATTATCCCCTGACTTTCGAACTGTACGACGCCAGGAACAGACAGGTCATAAAACGGGTAAGTTCCAAGAATATTAACCGTTTGTATCCCTTACATTTTGCAACAGCCGCCGATGCTCCCACCGGCAATTGGCGGGCAGTGGTCAAAGCCGGTGGGGCCAGTTTCGAAAAAACCATCCCGGTTGAAACGGTCCGTCCAAACCGAATGAGTATAGATCTCGGTTTCGGAAGTCCGCTGCTTTCAACTACCATGGAACCCCTGGAAGGGCAATTACGAGTACATTGGTTACATGGTGCTCCAGCTGCCGGTTTGAAAGCACAGGTAGAAGGCCGCTTAAGCAGTGGGGAGACCACTTTCGATAAGTACCCTACCTTTACTTTCGAGGATCCTGCCCGCCGCTACAGCCAAAATGGCATGCGCACCCTTTTTGAAGGCCAATTGAACAGTGCCGGACAGGCATCATTTACCAGCCAGTTACTTGGAGAACAGGCCGCTCCCGGCCGGTTGCGAGCCAGTTTTCGAACAAGGGTATTTGAAGCGGGTGGAGGCTTTAGCACCGATTATTTCAGCTTGCCTTATGAGACCTTTCAAACTTATGCCGGGCTGGAGATCCCACTAAACCAATATGGCGAACCAAGGATAGAAGTGGGAAGCAAGGGTTTAATTCGCCTGCTTACCGTCGACACCTCCGGCACCCCGGTACCTAACCGAAAACTCAGCCTGGGCATGTATCGGCTTGATTGGCGATGGTGGTGGGATGAAGGAGAGGATTATGTAAGTCGATACAATAGCAGCAATCATTACAATGCCTTGGAGAAAGCAAGCCTCACAACAGATCAAAACGGCCAGGCTACCTGGGAGCTGAACCCGAAAGACTGGGGGCGCTACCTGATCAGGGTGTGCGAGGAGGGAGGCCACTGCAGCGGTAGCTACCTCTATGCCGGCTACCCCTGGTATGGGGAAGAAAATAATGATCAAATGAATGAGATCGCTTCCCTTTTGCAATTAACCACCGACAAGGAATCATACGTAGTTGGAGATAAAGCCACCCTCAAGATACCTGCGGGACAGAACGGGAAAGCCTTGCTTTCCCTGGAAACGGGAAGCCGGGTGATTTCCACGCAATGGCTGGAGACCAGCCAGGGAGAAAATACCGTAAGCTTTGATATCACCCCTGAGATGGCTCCCACGGTCTATGCGCACCTAAGCCTTATTCAAGCCCACGGTCAAGTGGAAAATGATCTGCCCATTCGACTGTATGGGGTCAGTCCGATCCAGGTGGAAAACCCCAATACCAGGCTTGAACCGGAGATCACCATGGCTGAGGAGTTGCGTCCCCTGCAGACGGCGAGTATTACAGTTAAAGAAGCAAAGGGAAGACCCATGGCGTATACCATTGCTCTTGTGGATGAGGGGTTGTTAGGGTTAACCCGCTTCCAAACCCCCGATCCGCATGCCGCCATTTATGCCCGAGAAGCCCTGGGCGTGCACACCTGGGATATCTACAATGAAGTGCTCAATACGCAAAGCGGTACTCTTGAAAGAGTATTGACCATCGGTGGTGATGGAGCACTGGCCGAAGAGGTAAGCAACTCCGCTAACCGCTTTGAACCGGTCGTTCGACACCTTGGTCCTTTCCAATTGAAAAAAGGTAGCAAAGCAGTACACAATATTGAGATACCCAATTACATAGGGGCCGTAAGGGCAATGGTCGTAGCTGCCCAGGACGGAGCTTATGGATCTACCTCCAAATCGGTGCCCGTTCGAAACCCGCTCATGGTGCTTGCCGATCTGCCCCGAACACTTGGGCCCGGAGAACAACTCCAGCTACCGGTCAATGTCTTTGTTAGTGATGAGGCGATCCAGCGGGTACAGGTTAAACTGAGCGAATCCAGCGGCCTTATTAAAATGCCGACTACCAGTAAAAATCTTTCGATCCAAAAAACAGGCGATCAATTAGTAAGTTTTGACCTGCAGGTCGGAGATCAAACGGGAATTGCCCGTTTTACCATTGAAGCAACCGGAGGGGGGCATAACTCGAGTCAGGAAATCGAGATCGCCATTCGAAACCCCAACCCTTTCAATACGGTAAATTACAGCGGAGTAATTGAAGCGGGTGCGAACTGGAGCCAGGATTTTAGAGCCATAGGCATGGAGGGTACCCGGTCTGCCACCCTGGAGGTTTCCGGTATTCCCCCTCTAAACCTTGGCCGACGCCTGAAATACCTGTTGCGGTATCCCTATGGATGTCTAGAACAAACCACCTCCTCCGCATTCCCTCAACTGTATGTCGGTCGTTTACTCCAAATGGATGAAGCGGAAACCCAACAGGTCAATCGTAACATAATTGCAGCCATTGACCGGATCAGAACTTTCCAAACGGGAACCGGTGGCTTTGCCTATTGGCCAGGCCAGGGCCAAACAGATGCCTGGTCTACCACCTATGCCGGGCACTTTCTACTCGAAGCCCGCAAACAGGGGTATGTCGTTCCCGAAACCATGATCCAGGACTTTGTCAACCATCAAAAGAAAGCGGCTCGACTTTGGGATGAGCGCAGCTCCGGTTATGGCGGAGGAACCCGAAGGGCACATCAGTTACAGCAAGCTTATCGCTTGTATACTTTGGCACTTGCAGCATCCCCGGATATGGGCTCCATGAACCGGCTCCGGGAGGTTTCTGCTCTCGAGCCACAGGCCCGTTGGCGACTGGCAGCAGCGTATGCGCTTGCCGGGCGCAAAGAGGTAGCCCGTGAGCTGATCGCTGATCAATCTATAAAGGTGGAACCTTACACCGAGCTTAGTTATACCTATGGCTCGGCATTGCGAGACCAGGCCATGATGTTAGAAACCCTACTTGAGATCGACGATCAGGACCAGGCGGGACGATTACTAATGGATCTCTCCACTCAACTCAGCTCCGACCAGTGGCATAGTACGCAAAGTGTTGCTTATGCGCTCATGGCTGCTGCAAAATACGTTGGAGAGGATGCTACAGCAGAACCATTCCGGTTTGAATGGCAATTGGATGGTCGGCAAGCCGTAAGTGCCGGTTCTCAGGAAGCGGTCATGCAGATCCAATTACCTGAGCCCGAGGGTAATGAACAAATTACCGTCCGAAACAATGGCAATCAAAAAATATTTGTTCAACTAACTATTGAAGGACAACCCAGCCCGGGAGACGAACAGCCTGGGTCCAGTTATCTGGCGATAGAAACCCGATTTTTTAACCGGGAAGGCGAGGTGCTGGATCCAGGTGCCCTCCCTCGTGGAACAGACCTCACGGCCAGGGTGAGCATACGGCACACCAACGAACGTCCCTTTACCTTTGATGAACTGGCACTGACCCAGATCTTTCCATCAGGTTGGGAAATCAGTAATGCCCGTATGTATGACACGACTAATGACTCAGCTGCAGATCCATTTGATTACCAGGATATTCGGGACGACCGGGTCAACACCTTTTTCGACCTTGGGCCTGGAAAGACGCACTATTACTCCGTTCAGGTAAATGCTACCTATCCGGGGCGGTACTATTTGCCCGGTACAGACTGTTCAGCAATGTATGACAAAAGCATTTACGCCCGGGAAATGGGACAGTGGGTGAGCGTAGTAGATGATGAGATCGAATAAACCCATAGGTCTGTCTTAGAACCGGAGGCGACTTTCTCGCCAAAAATAAATTGCCCGGCTATTCTGTCCTGGAAAATCCGATTTTCAGGACAGGATGGCCAGGCAATAAAACCAACTCAGGGATCTGGCTTTTATTTTAACACCACACGTCCCTTTTCATCCAGGCGTAATTCGCCGGCTGCTGTTTTGGGGTCGTGTTCGAAAAGAAGGGTGTAATTTCCCTCCAAGGCCTCCTTCAGCAAGCGTTCTTTCTCCCGCAGGGTTTCAAGAGGGCGCACATCATAGCTCATAACGTAAGGGAGCCCCAAATGGAAAGTAGATGGAAGCAAGTCGGCACAGTATACTACCGTTTGGCCATGCACCTCCAGGATCGGTATCATCATTGCGTGGGTGTGTCCGTATAAAAAACGAACCCTGAACCCGGGCAGCCATTCAAAGTCCTCCTTCTTCACCGGAAGAAATTCCAGTTGCCCGCTATCCTTGAGTGGAACAAAGTTTTCTTTTAAAAAAGATGCTTTTTCCCGGGGATTGGGGTCGTAGGCCCAGTTGTAGTGGTCTTCATTCGACCAATACACTGCATTTGGGAAGGTCGGGATTAATTTGCCATCCGGATCGAATTGAACGGCTCCACCTACATGGTCAAAGTGCAAATGGGTTAAAAAGACGTCAGTAATGTCCTCCGGACGCAGGTTCCGGGCTGCCAGGGAAGTAAGCAAGCTATCCTCGCCATGAGGCTCGAAATGTTTTCGAAATTTGGCATCCTGTTTGGTTCCTATGCCGGTATCAATAAGGATTTTTCTACCCTCGGTCTCCACCAGCAAACAACGCATGGACCAGGTGCACATATTCTTTTCATCTGGTGGGTTCAAACGTTCCCACAGTTGCCTAGGAACCACACCGAACATAGCACCTCCATCCAGTTTGAAAAAGCCCGTCTCAATAAAATGGTAAGTCATAGGTTTGGTATTTTGAGCCTGCTGTGCTCGTAGGGAGCGTCCCCTCCCCTGCGGCGGTTATGGACTCTTGCTGTTATTGATCTCTTACAGCACTCTTCCCCAATTACAAGAGCCGAATTCCCATCTTCTAGCGGAAGCCGATACGCTGTTCAGACTCCTTGAGTTCCCTTTTAAGGGCTGCCATTCGAATGGCCGTTATAGCAGCTTCTACCCCTTTGTTCCCATGTTTGCCGCCAGCGCGATCCCTGGCCTGTTCTTCGCTATCAGGGGTAAGCACACCAAAAATACAAGGCGTACTTGACATAATACTCAGATTAGTAAGGCCCGAAGCCACCGCCTGATTAATATACTCATTATGGCGGGTTTCTCCCTGGATGACACAACCGAGACAAATCAAGGCATCTAATTTATGGCGGGCAAGCAGCAGTCTGGCTCCTGCTGGCAATTCGAAAGAACCGGGAACGCGGATCAATTCTATATTGTCTATAAGAGCACCATGCTGCTCCAAAGTCTCCAGGCATCCCTCGTAAAGGGCATGAGTGATCGAATGGTTCCATTCCGACAAGACGATTCCAAACTTAAAAGGTTCGGCGGAGGGTAGCGTAGAATCATCATAGCTGGAGAGGTTTTTTAATGCCGTTGCCATCGGTAATAGTGTTTTTAACCCGCTTCTAATGAAAGGGCGTCAAGGCCTACCCCTGTTGTACGCGTTGGATATATTTTTCGATCGAAACGCCTTGAGGCGACTGGGGGAATTCTTCCTTTATCCGTTCATATTGCTTTAGAGCCTGTGCCTGATTACCCTGATTTTCATAGAACAATCCCAATTTCCGGAGATAATAGGGCGTTAGCAATTCGTTTTGCTCAATGGTAGTTGCTTTTTTGTAGGCATTCTCTGCTTTGCTCCATTCCTGCAACTCCGAATAGGTATCGCCCAGGACTCCCCATTTCATTATGGGGGAAACATTGCCGCTACCTTTGAAGTCTTCCAGATAACTGGCCGCAGCTTCGAATTTCCCCAGGTTGAGATAACAAATACCTGCGTAATAATGCGCGAGATTACCTGTTTTGGTACCCCCGTAATTATCAATAATATCAAGGAATCCGGCACCGGGCATGGATAAAGCCGTGGCAAATGAATCTTGTTCGAATTTGCGCTGTGCTTCCACCATTTGTTCTACAGCAGTTGCATTACGCTGCTTCTTATTGAAATTCCAAAAGATAAGTCCTGCAGCCACCACTACCAAAGCTACCAAAACTCCAAAGAGGATTTTTTGATTGTCCTCCAAAAAGTCTTGTGCCTGATCTCTAACTTCTACGATGTCCACCAGGACTTCATCGTCCTTTTGCTGTTTTCTCTTTTTCGCCATCTTTAATTATTCGATTGTTTATAACAGGACGCAAAAATAAAAATAAAAGCGGCTTTTGCCTGCTGCAAAAGTCGCTTTTATTTCCGCCAAAGGAAGTTTGACCCTGCAAGATCCACTCTCTTCTCGTTTTTGAGTGACTGCAAAGGCTATTTTAATCCTTAATAAAGGGATAATCTTCCTGTAAATAATTATCCGAATACAATTCAGAGGGATCCGGCAAAGGCGATGACTCGGCGAATTGCACGGCCTCGTCTATTTCTTTTTTCACCTTTTCCTTGATCGCTTTAATATCCTCTTCTGGGGCGATCTTATTCTCCAGGATATTGGTTTCTGTAATTTTAACCGGATCGCGATCCTTGTATTCCTGCACCTCTTCTTTGGTGCGATATTTGGCGGGATCAGAAACAGAATGCCCTTTGTAGCGGTAGGTTCTAATTTCCAGGTAGTAGGGGCCTTTACCAGCCCGGATATGTTCTGCAGCCCTGGAAACCGCTTCGTGTACAGATCCGGGGGTCATTCCATCCACCGATTCGGAAGGCATGTCATAGGCATGTCCCAATTTGTAGAGATCCAATACATTGCTGGTGCGTTTTACGGAAGTCCCCATGGCATAACCATTATTTTCACAGATGTAAAGCACAGGCAACTGCCAGGTCATGGCCATATTAAAAGATTCGTGCAGGGATCCCTGGCGGGCAGCACCATCTCCGAACATCGTTATGCAGAGGTTTTTAGTCTTTCGATATTTTTCTGCAAAGGCGATGCCGGTACCGATCGGAATTTGAGCACCAACAATTCCATTACCCCCGAAGTAGCGGTTCTCCTTACTGAAAAAGTGCATGGAACCGCCTTTTCCGTGTACAATACCGCTTGCTTTACCAAAGAGTTCCGCCATGGCAGCCTCTGTACTTACTCCCCGTCCGATGGCGGTGCCGTGTTGGCGATAGGCTGTAACAATGGCATCTTCCTTTGTAATCGCACTTTCAATTCCGGCAGCCACGGCTTCCTGTCCGATATATACATGCAGGAACCCGCGTATTTTTTGCCGACCATAGAGCATGAGTGCCCGTTCTTCAAATTTTCGAATGCGAAGCATTAATTCATACCACTCCAGGTATTGTTCTTTGCTATAATTTCCGATTTTAACCTTTTGGGACTTTTTTCTTTCTGCGGTGGTTTCCATATTGTGATTGGATTTTACCGGTGTGGGTATTTTAAATACGTTTACAATGGTAACAAGCCCAGCGGGAACTGGATCACCTCCTGATCGTTTTTTTTTTTGAACGGTCCATCATGGTTACCGTTAATAGCTCCAAGATAAGGGGAAAATAGCGGTGTGAAAAAATATTTTTGTTTTTCCTTGAAAACTCAAAGTCTTGTACCTCCAGCGCCTGGAACTTACCAATTTTAAAAACTACGAACGCGAGTCCCTGTCTTGTGGTACAGGTATCCACCTGCTGACCGGCCTGAATGGTATGGGAAAGACTAATTTACTGGAGGCTATCTATTACCTCTGCATGTGCAAAAGCTACTTTAACCTGCCAGATACACAGGTCGTTCGAAAAGAACAAACCTTCTTTCGACTGGAAGGACATTTCCAATTGGAAGGGCGCATAGAAAAGATAGTGGCAAAGGTCGAACCACGCAAACGAAAGACCTTTGAACGAAATGAGGTTGCTTACGAACGTCTTTACGAGCATATCGGGCAAATCCGCGTTGTTTTTATCGTCCCGGATGATACCTTACTCGTAACCGGAGGCAGCGAAGATCGCCGTCGCTTTCTGGATAATGCCCTCTGCCAACTCGACCATCGCTACCTCACTGAGCTCTTACAATACAATAAAATACTGCGCCAGCGAAATGCCTGGCTCAAACAATTCACCCCTGGCACGGATTCGGAAGTACTCAAGGTATACGATCAGCAACTTTCGGGGCCTGCTGCCTATTTATTCGAAAAACGCCGAGCCTTTGTGCTAGAGTTATCAAACTACCTGTATCCCATCCATCGGAAGATCACGGCTGAGGCAGAAAAGGTCGAACTGGAATACCGCTCCAGTCTTTCCGAAAGCCCATTGGATGTTCAATTGGTAGAAGCACGCGAAAAAGACCTTTTATTACAAAGAACAACGGCCGGGCCTCACCGGGATGACCTCCGCTTTCGCCTCGAAGGTGAACTTTTGAAGCGATTTGCTTCTCAAGGGCAGTTAAAATCTTTTGTACTCGCTCTAAAACTGGCGCAATACCGTTTATTACACGCGCAGCACCAACGCACCCCTCTTCTGCTATTGGACGATCTCTTCGACAAACTGGATCCCCGCCGTGTGGAGCAACTTCTGGAATTGATCAGTTCTGAACACTATGGTCAGGTTTTTATTACCGATACTCAGGAAGCCAGATTGGCTCCGATTTTATCGGAATTAGAAGGAGGGTTTCGTATATTTTCGGTGGACAACGGAAAGCTGAATTTGACTGAAAACTCCCGCTGACCAATACCCTATTGCTTCCCGCAAAATCATCACCCATAAGCCTTGCTTATAGCGGCATAACTTTTATAAATAAGAGTTATCGCATTTTTGTTTCAGTAGTTCGAATAAATCTAAATACGATACAAATGAAAAAAAATAATCATTCAAAGAGCACTATTTACAATGTCAACACCGAGGCGGCCAAATGCCCTTTTCTGAACGGGGAATTAAATCAGGTTGCCGGTGGAGGAACATCTAATCGCGACTGGTGGCCCAATCAGCTAAAACTAAACATTCTACGCCAGCATTCGAATCTGTCCAACCCCATGGGAGAGGATTTTGATTATGCAGAAGCTTTCAAAAGCCTGGATCTTGATGCCGTTAAGAAAGACCTGTCAGACCTGATGACGGATTCCCAGGAATGGTGGCCAGCCGACTATGGGCACTATGGTCCTTTCTTTATTCGGATGGCCTGGCACAGCGCTGGAACCTATCGCATTGCAGACGGAAGAGGGGGCGCCGGTTCTGGTACGCAACGTTTTGCTCCGCTGAATAGCTGGCCCGACAATGCCAACCTGGATAAAGCCCGCCTTTTACTATGGCCTATTAAGCAGAAATACGGCAAAAACATCTCCTGGGCCGACCTAATGATCCTGGCTGGAAATGTGGCTTTGGAATCAATGGGTTTTAAAACTTTCGGTTTTGCCGGAGGCCGTGAGGACGTATGGGAACCCGAAGAGGATATTTACTGGGGCGCAGAAGCCGAATGGCTGGGCGACCAGCGGTATACTGGTAACAGAGAATTGGAGAACCCTCTGGCTGCGGTACAAATGGGATTGATCTACGTGAACCCGGAAGGACCTAACGGCAACCCCGACCCTTTGGCTGCCGCTCATGATATTCGCGAAACCTTTGGCCGAATGGCTATGAACGACGAAGAAACCGTCGCCCTTATCGCAGGTGGACACACCTTTGGTAAAACCCACGGTGCAGCAGATCCCGCTAAATATATCAGCCGGGAACCCGCAGGGGCTACTATTGAAGAGCAAAGCACCGGTTGGAAAAATTCTTTTGGCTCCGGTAATGCACAGTACACCATCACCAGCGGCCTGGAAGGAGCCTGGACGGATACTCCCACCCAATGGAGTAACAAGTATTTCGAAAACCTTTTCAAATACGATTGGGAATTGACAAAAAGCCCAGCCGGCGCTTTTCAATGGAAGCCCCAAAATGGGGAGGGAGAAGGTAGCATCCCGGATGCGCATGACCCCAATGTAAAGCATACTCCTTTCATGTTGACCACAGACCTTTCCTTGCGGATGGATCCGGTCTATGAGCCTATTTCACGCAGGTTTTATGAAAACCCGGACCAGTTTGCAGATGCTTTTGCCCGCGCCTGGTTCAAATTGACCCATCGTGATATGGGACCGCGTGCGCGGTATCTGGGTCCGGAAGTTCCTGCTGAGGAATTGATCTGGCAGGATCCCGTGCCTGCAGTCGATCATGACCTTATCAATGAACAGGATATCCATGCCCTGAAGAAACAATTGTTGGCAGCTGGCCTGAGCGTTAGTCAACTGGTATCGACGGCTTGGGCATCCGCTTCCACCTTCAGGGGTTCCGATAAGCGGGGAGGAGCAAACGGTGCCCGCATCCGACTGGCTCCCCAAAATGGTTGGGCGGTAAATAACCCCACTCAGCTAAGCAAAGTGCTGGAAACGATGCAAGGCATCCAAAAGGAGTTCAACGACAAACAAGGCGGCAATAAACGCGTTTCCCTCGCAGATCTGATCGTACTGGGCGGTTGCGCAGGAATTGAACAAGCTGCGGCAGATGCAGGATATGACATTAGCGTACCTTTTACACCTGGCCGGACAGATGCCACACAGGATCAAACCGATGTAGAAAGCTTTGACGTCCTGGAGCCTTTTGCAGACGGCTTCCGCAACTATGTAAAGGACAAGTATAGCGTTTCAGCAGAAGAAATGCTGGTAGATAAAGCACAACTGCTGACCCTGACGGCCCCCGAGATGACCGCTCTTGTCGGTGGAATGCGAGCCCTGAACGCTAACTTTGATGGCTCCAAACACGGCATCTTTACAAATCGCCCTGGGGTACTGACCAATGACTTCTTTGTCAACCTTTTGGATATGGGCACTACCTGGGAGGCAGTTTCGGAAGTGGATGACCTTTTCGAAGGTCGCGACCGATCCACAGGCAGGGTGAAGTGGACCGGGTCCCGGGTGGACCTGATCTTCGGCTCGAATACCGAATTGAGAGCCATTGCTGAGGTCTATGGTTGCGCAGACGGGGCTGAAAAATTTGTACACGATTTTGTTGCAGCCTGGAATAAAGTTATGAACCTGGATCGCTTCGATCTGAACTAAGGATATTTGCTTAAACAGCGATCTAATTTCTAAACTGGCGGTCCAGAAATGGGCTGCCAGTTTTAGTTTGGCATTTATGGTGAAGGTAAGTGAATAAAGAAGTGCAAAAAATACCCTAATTTGTCTGTATGAATGAGCAGAACCAATACTCCCTAAAAGAAGCCCTGCGGGAAATGGTTGAGCGTTATCGTCTCAAATCCGGCCTCAGCCAAACGCGGGTAGAACAACTATGGGGTGAATTGATGGGTGAGACGGTCCGGCGACATACCATCGACGTGCTGGTCCGCCACAAAAAGCTGTTTATCCGCCTCGATTCTGCCCCGCTACGGGAGGAATTAGCCATAGGGCGCGAAAAAATTCGCAAGTTGATCAATGAAGAACTGGGAGAAGATTACCTAAGAGAGGTAATACTTCGATAAACCTTGAATTATAAATTTCGAATGTTGAATTAAAAACCAACATTCGACATTTATACTTTTTATTACGGACGATCCTGCTCCTTGGCCGGTAGTTCTGTGATATATCGTTTTGCCTTTTTATTCTTGCCTTTGGTTTGTATAGCCAGTTCAAATGCACTTACCACATTAGTAATGCCACCGGAAACGCTAAGACTGCTGAACAACACTTTTTCATCCGTACCCGGTTGAACGACGATCTCATCCTGATCGATCGCTGACTCTACAATAATCTCCTTGATCTGTTCCACACTCAGGTCGGGGAAATAAGAGCGCAACAAAGCAGCAACTCCGGCCACTGCTGGGGCTGCCATACTGGTTCCCTGAGCCATTTCATACGAATCATTCGGGGTAGTAGAATACATTTGCACCCCGGGGGCAAATACATCTACCCATTCCGGGCTGTAATTCGAAAAGGTGGCCACCATGTTTTCATCCATCGTATAGTTCAGGGCACCCACTTCGATCCAGTTCTTGGCGAAGCGTGGGCCAAACAATCCTTTCTTTTCAAAGCGGTCGTTCGGAAAATTATTGGATTCGGAATTTTCCTGCCCGGCATTTCCTGCGGCATGTACCAGCAATACGTCATTTTTAAGGGCGTATTTAACCGCATCATCTACCACTTCCTTATAGGGAGAGTACCCTTTTCCAAAACTCATATTGATGACCTTTGCACCATTATCCACAGCATAACGGATGGCATTTGCAACATCTTTGTCGCGTTCGTCTCCGTCGGGGACCGTACGCACCGACATAATGAGGACATTTTTGGCCACGCCATCCATTCCGATATCGTTATTGCGGCTGGCGGCCACGATCCCGGCTACGTGGGTACCGTGAAAAGCATCCGGGCCCTCCACATCGTTATTGCCATAATAGCGCTCGGTTTTATCCGCATAATTGTCACCCACCAGTTCGCGGGGTTCGAATTCGGGATTATAATTATAGCTGTATTGACTATCGAAATAATCAAAGCCTTCCTGGATCTGACCTCCGAATTCCTCAAAACTGGACCCTTGGGATTTCATGAAAGAAGCTGCGTAATTAGCAAGGCTTTGCAGGCGGGGGTCGCTGGTTTCCAGATTTTCCAGCATCTCGGCGGTTACCGAGTCTTCATCCAGGGATTCTTCCAAGGCTTCGAAAACCTCCATTAAGGAAGCGTATAGCTCAAAGTTTTCTTTTAAACTCTCCCGCTTGTTTTCCACCGTTTCCTTCATTTCGAGCCATTCCTCATACAGTTCCCGGTCCTTTTTCTTTAAGTCATCGGGCTTTACATTTTCGAAACGGTCCCGATATTTGACATACAGGCGGGTTACCTCCAGGTTGTCGTACCGGATATTCTCTCCCTTTGAGTTGCCGATGAAATTCCACCCGTGAATATCATCGATATATCCATTGTTATCGTCGTCAATACCGTTATCAGGGATCTCGTCCTTATTGACCCACATGACGTCTTTCAGGTCTTCGTGCTCGGCGTCTACACCACTGTCAATAATAGCTACAATAACCGTATCCCCGCCCGTAGCCGGCAATCGCTTATAAAGTTGTTCCGTTGCCAGTCCGGGCACTCCATCAGTCGTGGGCGAAAGGTGAAACCAATTTTCGGGAGCCTGTGCGAATAGGTTCAGGCAAAAAAATACCATTGCAGCGAGCAACAGCTTACTTTTGAATAATTTCATTGCGTTTTGTTGGTTTATCAATAATATTCGAAGGTAGAATAAATTCCAAAGTTCATTTGAAACTACACCTCCATATTGTTCGGCGATTTCTTCGCTACTATTTACGGGCCGAAACAGTCTATCAGCTCCATGCCCCTTTTGCCTTCGAATGCTGCCGGCAAACGGTAGAAGACAAGCGGCACTACTATCATTTCGACACTATCGAAAGCCTCCGCATGCAATTGCTGCAGGATAAGCGGCTTATTGAAATACAGGATTTCGGTGCGGGCTCTCAGGCGAATCCAAGCCAGACCAGGACCATTGCCAACATTACCCGGTTTTCTCCCGTAGATCCTACAACCGGCCGAATGCTCTTTCGACTGGCCCATTGGCTGCAACCCAAAACTATGATCGAATTGGGCACCTCAGTCGGACTTTCTGCCCTTTACCAGGCTGATGCAGCAACTGATAGTACGCTATATACCATTGAAGGTTGCCCACAAACGGCTTTGGTTGCACAGCAACAGTTCAAACGCCTCAGATTTGACAATATTATTACCAAAACAGGCCCCTTCGCTGAACGCCTCCCGGAACTTCTTAGTGAATGTTCCCAATTAGACTGGCTTTTCCTCGACGGCGATCATCGGGAGGGGCAGAGTTTGGATTATTTCGAACAGTGCCGTCCTAAGCTGCACCATCAATCTGTGGTGATCCTTGCAGATATTCATTGGTCTAAAGAAATGGAAGCTGCCTGGGAAAGTTTGAAAAGAGATCCAGCTGTACGCCTGAGCATCGACCTTTTTCACCTGGGTTTGCTTTTTTTTCGAAAAGAGATTCGCGAAAAACAGGACTACACCTTGATCAAAGCCCGCTGGAAGCCCTGGAAAAAAATAGTCTTCTAAGCTCTTATGGATTGAACCTGAAGAGGATTCCCAATTGCACAAGTTGATGGGAAATGAGCAGTTGATTGTCCCCTTCCTGGGTTCGCCGGCCATCCCAGGTATATCCCAAGCGAAGCCCATTACCGTTGAGGAGGTAATAGGTGTAACTAAGGCTTGCCCGGAGCCGGAGCCCACCAGTATTCAGCTCGTTCCCGTCACCGGTGCCCTGGTCACCATCGGTAAAGTCTACCAGATAGGCATACCCCGGGCGCCAGTCGGTAGTCAACACCCCTATTGCTGTTTCCAGGTCAAGCGTTTGGTAGCGGGTGGTCGGATTGCGGACCTTAAAAAACAAGAACCGCTGACTATCCTGCTTTTTTCCCCAGCGATAACTGAATTTTGTACTCACCAACAGGTCATTCATACTTTCCCAAACTGAGCTGTTATTGAGAAATGCCGGAGTTGAACGAATGTTGGTCATCCCCTGATAGCTTAAACCAGCCCGCAAATCCCAATGGGTATCCGGACTTTGCCACAACCGATACCGGAGTAGTGCTCCATGGAAAAAGGTAAGGGATTCCGAAACATAGGTTTCAAAGATCGCCCGGTCGTACTGTCCCCCACCCACCGCAAAATTTAGTTTCCAGTCCCATTTTTCGCTTTCTTCCCGATAGGCAAACTGTGCAATGGCAAGAGTCCCGTAATAATTCAAAGGGGAAACTCCCTCGTCACGTAAAGTGGAAAAACTCAAGGCGCCACTTGCCTCCAGGTAGTGCCCCGGATAAAAGTGCTGTCCCGCAGCGGCCAGTGCCAAAAAAAAGAAAGGGACGAAAAAAAGGGATCGCATAGGATTCGAATTAAGCCTGTAATA
Source organism: uncultured Saprospiraceae bacterium (assembly GCA_964479625.1). GTDB lineage: Bacteria > Bacteroidota > Bacteroidia > Chitinophagales > Saprospiraceae > CAYZMS01. Next base: position 26,803 of record CAYZMS010000028.1, on the reverse strand, counting down.
TCCGGCGGTGGTAATTGATTTGCCCAAGATGATAATAAAAATGCTTTAACAGCCGAAGCAATTGATAACGCACACTTCCTGTAGGCTCCAGACGGAAGCCTTCTGGATAGGCTGCCTCCAGCCTTTCTATTGATCTAAACACTTCTTTTAGCATTTTCCGGGTACGTTCTATGTATTCGATCAATGTTGCCTGTGGCACATCCTTAATCTCAAACTCCCGCTTGCGGTCGCGCATATAGCCCGTGTTCCCAAGGGCAGCACCAATAAAGTGATGGAGGTTCCCGATCAGGTGGTAGCACAGATTCCCTGCACTGTTATTGGTACCCGGAGCAACTTTCCATAAAGTTGGCTCCTGCTGGTAAGCCTGTATTTCCGTTTCGAGCAGGTCCAATCCCTCCAAAAAGTAGAAAAGCAATTCGTCTTTTTCGGTCATTGGTCGCGGTATTTAAGTAGAACACTAAAATAAGATAAGTTTTGGCAAATGGCCGTTTCCTTTTACAGGCGACGGGATTACCCAGATACGGGATAGTAAAAAGCTTGTCCAGGCAACCGGGCTTCTTCAGCTATTCTTTAAAGAATCCTATCTTTCCAAATAAAACGCCATTGGCCATGTCACCAAAAGCAACATTTCGACCAATACAGGCTAAGGATAATCCACCTATGGCAGGTATTATCCGAGAAGTGATGACAGAATTTAAAACAGTAGGGCCCGGGTATTCCATCGAGGACCCGGAGGTGGACCATTTATTGGAGACCTATTCTGAACCTGGCCATGTTTATTGGGTTGCGGAAGAGGAAGGGCGAATTCTTGGCGGGGGTGGGATCGCACCTCTGGCAGGTGGAGCGCCCGGTACCTGTGAACTTCGAAAAATGTACTTCCTGCCAGAAGCCAGGGGAAGAGGATTGGGCAAGCAACTGGTAGAAGGCTTACTGAAGGAAGCCAGAAGGCTGGGTTATACTCAATGTTACCTGGAAACCGTTGCCCGCATGCAGGCCGCCAATGGCTTGTATCAAAAATTCGGCTTTCAGTTGCTCGATCACCCTATGGGAAATACCGGGCATAGAGGTTGCGAACGGTATTATTTATTGGTGCTTTAGTAAGGGGCCATTTGTCGAACCCTTCATAAAGCAAGGGCGAAATACGGAATACAGGAAACTTTGTACTTTCCCGGGGTTCCATTTAAGGTATTCCTTATAGCAATAAAGTTTTAAATTATGTATGCACATTCCTTTCAAAAGCGTGTCCGATACGGAGAAACCGATCAAATGGGTTATCTGTATTATGGAAATTACGCCCAATACTATGAGATCGGACGTGTAGAGATGTTGCGCTCTTTAGGTATGACCTATAAATATATGGAGGAAGAACGCGGGATTTTGATGCCAGTTATGAATATGCAAATGCGATTTGTTCGACCTGCTCAATACGATGAACTATTAGACATCAAAACAGAACTGCGGAAATGGCCGGACCGGGAAATTGTTTTTCACACAGAAATTTTCAATGAAAAGGGTAAATTAGTAAATGGGGGAGCTATAAAACTGTGTTTTGTAGACAGGGAGCTTCCCAAAACTATTGCAGCTCCGGAGTTTTTACTTGAAAAATTGAAACCATATTTTGCGGAAGCTCAATTTAAATCCTAAACGGTGGCTGGAACAGTTGAAAAACTCTGCTCCAGTTCAAGCTTTACTGGATTGGAGCAAGCGAACCTCCCTGCCGGGGTTTTTCGGGATCTGCATTTATGAGGTTTTTGAATTCATCCGGGCAGAATTGCGGCGTTATGACCTGATCACACGGGCGAATTCCGTTGCTTTTAGTTTATTTCTTTCTTTATTCCCCGCCTTACTAATGGTGTTTTCCCTCATCCCGCTCTTGAAGGATTACCTGCTTAACCGGATCCCCGGTGGTGAAAATTTTGACCAGATCCTAAATACAGAGATCAATCGGATTATGCCAGGTATTGTGGGTGACCGTCTTATTGCTTTCATCCAGGATATTACGGAGAATCCCAGGGTCGGGTTACTATCTTTTGGTTTCATCACCTCCCTGTTTTTTGCCTCCAACGGGGTTATTGCTATCATGCGGGGGTTCAATAAGACCTACCACCTGACCTTCAAAAAGCGTACCTGGTATAAAAAAAGGCTAATTGCCATTTTACTTACCTTTCAATTAGGGTTGCTGCTAATCACCTCTGTTTTACTTATCATTTTGGGTCGAGAATTGATCGGCTTACTGGATGCTCAATTGGGCTTGGATGTTTTAGCTCAATTGGGTTTGAAGGCACTTCGTTGGTTGGCCATTATTGCCCTTTTTTATACCTCCATTTCTATAATTTATCGAAGGGGGGCTCCCACACGACGAAAGTTCCGTTTTTTTTCTCCGGGGGCAGCACTTGCCACCTTATTGTGTTTGTTCGCATCCCTCGGGTTCTCTATTTATGTTGATCGCTTCAACACTTACAATGAACTGTATGGCTCCATCGGTGCTATCATTGTGCTTCTGCTTTGGTTACAGATCAATGTGTTTGCCATCTTTATCGGTTTCGAATTGAATGCAGGCATTGCTGTACGAAGAGACCTGCAATCGGGTTCGGAATAGTAGTTCGTTTGCCAGGCTTTGCAGGAAGGGTACAGATTCGGACGCAGCTCCCTTTAAATAGCGGGGTAATGCAGCAGGGGGCTCCAACAGGCCTGGGAAGGCTATCCACCGGGGGCCGGCAGTCCTCTGATTGAAAGGCGACAATCCCGAATATTTAAGTGCAAGTAGGGTAAGCATTTTCCAGTTTTTCATACTTTGGTGAGGCATGCAGCGTTAAAGAAAAACAAGCAACCTTTCTATGCGAATAACCTTACTTTTTTCCTTTTTTCTGCTTCTGGTAGTTTCCCTTTGGGGGCAAAAATACAGCAACGAGTTTCTCTCCATTGGTGTGGGTGCGAAGGCGCAGGGCATGGGCAATGCCGTAGTGGCGGGGGTTGATGATGTGACTGCGGCCTTTTGGAATCCCGCGGGTCTGGCAGTGGAAGAAAACCCTTCCAAGCTACAATTGGGTGCCATGCACGCGGAGTGGTTTGCAGGGGTAGGTAGTTTTGACTACCTCGGGGCCCGATTGCCCCTCGGACAGGGAGAAAAAAGACTGGGAATTTCGCTCATCCGGTTTGGAGTGGATGAAATACCGAATACCCTGAGTTTATACGAAAACGATGGAACCGTTAATTACGACAATCTTCGGGAATTTTCCGCCGCCGATTATGCACTTCTTTTAAGTTATGCCCAACCCATACGCACCAAGAAAGGTCAATTCCTGATCGGAGGAAACCTCAAGGTCATTCATCGCAGAATAGGGCCCTTTGCCAATAGCTGGGGATTCGGGCTGGACGCCGGCTTACAATACCGGGTCAACCACTGGCGGTTCGGTTTTATGGGTAAAGACCTCACCTCTACCTTTAATGCCTGGACGTTCAGCTTCACGGAAGAAGAGCGCCAGACCCTGAAACTCACCAATAATGAAGTGCCCATCAATAGCCTGGAAGTTACTAGCCCCCAACTACTCTTTGGCATTGGTCATTTTTTCGATCTGGGTACGGTTGGCCTGAGCCCGGAATTAGACTTTGTGGTTACCACAGATGGCAGACGCAACACCCTGTTGCCAGGAGATCCGTTTAGCCTCGATCTCGCCTTTGGGCTTGAAGCCAGTTATAAAGACTTTCTTTTCCTTCGTGCCGGAGTCACTCAATTCCAGGAAGTCCAGGATTTCGATCGGGAAGAAAGCCTGACCGCTCGCCCTTCTTTTGGGGTTGGGCTTCGACTTGGTGCCCTGCAGGTGGATTATGCCTTTTCCGACCAACTTTCTGCGGGCCTGGAAACGGAAACCAGCCCTTTCTCCCATATTATTTCCCTTCAACTAGATATTGGGCGGGCTTATGAATGATGGCCGACAAAGTAATATCTCCATCCCCCCTCATGGCTTGTGAACATTGCGCCTTAAACCAAAAACCACTATATTCGTTATCAGAGTACCACGCAGGCGTCAAAATGTTTTGACTCTACAACTTATATAAATTAGGGTACGACTTAGGAGTGACTAGGGCGGGCCTCAGTCCTGCATTTGCGGGATTCTCTCAGGAGACAAGGGGATTACCGAACCACACCAGCGGCCTTATTCCTGTCTTTTCGAGGGTCAAAAACCACCCTGATGCTTGTGTGGTTTCTTCCCAAAAAAAAGGTTTTCCGGACTTAGTCCGGAAAACCTTTTTTTATTCTTAAGCAAAGCCAGGTTAAATCCCCTGGCAGGGCAATTTTTTTGAATGGCACCCCTAACCCAGTGATTCTCCTGACCAGGGTTCGAAGAGGGTACCTTCCAGTTGTGGTTCCTCAACCGGTTGTTCCATATTTTTTTCTTTGATCAATTCCCGGCGATTTTTCCAGGAGTTTCCTTCCTGGAAAAAAGCGATAACTGCCCAGATCAGCAAGATGGTGGGTAAAAGAACGGTCATCGCCAACCCTTTTACCTCATACCGCATATGCATGAATTCGTAGATAATGAAGTAGGCCTTGTACAAAGAAAGAGCGATCAGCCCGATCCCGACCAGGGCAATTACCGGCCAGTACTTTTCTACACCCGGAATAACATAGCCCTTGCCGAACAGCGACAACCCCACTTCTACCAGGGTTACTGCTGCAAGAAGCCCGAGGCCAAAAAAGACCTTCTTTTTACTTTCTTCATATGTCATATGACCAGCCATAGCCTATTGAATTTCTTTTTGGTGAATAGCTAATTAAAGGAGATAGAATACCAGGAAAACAAAGACCCATACCAAGTCCACGAAGTGCCAGTACAGGCCAACTTTCTCAACCATTTCATAGCCATTCCGGCGAGCTACATAAACGCCTCCCGCAGCATTAATGGCTACAATGATAAGGATGAGGACTCCTGTGAATACGTGGAAGCCGTGAAAACCGGTAATAAAGAAAAACAGAGCTCCGAAGGCTTTCGGCCCAAACTCTTCCTTCATAACGGCCCCCTGGTCGGGATGGCCTTCTTCCGTGATCTTGAACTTTCGTTGTAGGAAATCAGCTTCGTTCACAAAATAGCCGGCATGATCTCCAGGTGAATAGTCATGAGCGGTCTCACCATGGTCTTCTCCCTCTTGGCCTCCTGCTTCTTCGCCATGATGTCCTCCACCCGCCTTATGGATCAGATAGCTATCACCAGCATCAAAAGTTTCATCGGTCGGATTACCTTCTTCATCCAGGTAGACCCCTGCAGCAGTATGAGTTCCGAAGGGATTTTGGTTTAACCCCATATGCTCGGTAGCGATCAGGTTGGTCCACTCCCAGGCCTGGCAGGATAGAAAGCTTATACCTCCCAGGATGGTAAGAGCCATCCAGAATACAACACCGCGCTGATTTTCACGATGCCCTTCCTGTACAGCACGAACCATGGTTACGGAACTGATGATCAAAAGGAAAGACATGATAGTAACAAAGATCAGGGGCGCATTATGTACGCCAAATGGGGCCGTTGAAAAAACGAAATCCGGTACCGGCCAGGTAGGGCTACTGAACCGTAATGCTCCATAGGCAATCAGAAAGCCTGCAAAGGTGAATGCATCTGATAAGAGGAAGTACCACATCATCAGTTTACCATAACTGGCTTTGAATGGGGCTACCCCACCCGACCAGTTACTACTTTGGTCCTCCTGGGTTTCAAGGTGTTGTTCGACTGCAGGATCTGTTGTTGTCGCCATTTTTCAGGTCTTTATAATTATGGTGATGCGTTCGACAGTATTGCAAATATAAAACGAAATAAACTAGCGTTCCGAAGTCAGAGGAGGGCTCTTTTATCCCGACTCCTAATATTCGATCTATTCCCGTTCTATCCTTGTTGTATTAGCAAAAAGCCATACAGGTAAAACCACAGCAAATCTACGAAATGCCAGTAGATTAAGGTAAGCTCGAAGCGCAATTTCCGCTTTTGAGTTGGCTTAAACGGTAGACTAAAGGCATGTATCAATGCGACTGTCAGCGCTGCCAAACCACCGAGTATGTGCGCAGCATGCAGGCCGGATATAAGATAAACAAATGAACTGGAAGGGTTTACCGTAATGCTTACTCCCTGAGCGGATAATACTTCCCATCCCTGGTATTGCAAAACAATAAAGGTTAGGCCTAGTAAAGCCGTTGCCAGCAAGGCTAGTTTATAGAGGCGTTCTTTTCCTTTTTTGAAATTCACATACGAGAAATGCAAACACAAACTACTCAGAAGGATCACGATAGTGCTCACATTGAAGACTCCAGGCAATTGAAACTCCAACCAATTCCCCGCTGCCTTTCGAACCAGATAAGCGCTGGTAAGCCCTGCAAACATCATCACAATACTGGCACAGGCTACCAACAAGGCAAAGATCTGGGGATGGATCTTATTTCGTCCCGTCCTGTATTCCTGCTTCACGCTAACGTCCATATTAGAATTATTTTAAATCTTATCCAAAAACAGGCTGATCAAACAAAGAGGTAAATAAGCAAAGGAATAGAACATAACTCCCAGAGCCGATTTCCGATCCCCTTTTTGACTAAAAACCCAGGAACGCCATATATATCCCAGGCTAAGGGCTACCACGACGATCAAAGAGGCCCAGCCAGTCTTTCCCAGCCAAAAGGGCATCACAATAATCGGGATCAACATAAGCGCGTAAAAAAAAGCTTGCCGGCCGATCAGTGGATCAGGTTTGCCATTGGCGGCGGGGATCATCGCATAGCCCGCTTTTTGATAGTCTTCGAAACCCAGCCAGCCAATAGACCAAAAATGGGGAAATTGCCAAAAAAATTGGAGGGCAAACAGGACCAATACCATTGGTGTAAACTCTCCGCTTGCCGCCAAACAACCGATCATTGCGGGTAAGGCTCCAGGAAAAGCTCCCACCAGCACAGCTGCCGGACTAATGCGCTTTAGGGGAGTATAGACGAAAGCGTAACTAACCATTGCTATGGTACCCAAAAATGCCGTCCAAGGGTTGAACAAGGCCAGTAGTGTAATACCTATCAAAGCCATAAAACCGGCTGCCATAACTGCCTCGGAGATCCCCATTCTACCCGCAGCCAGGGGGCGGTCGCTGGTCCTGCTCATAAGAGCATCATAATCTTTTTCCAATACTTGATTCAAGCTATTGGAAGCTCCTGTCACCAGAAAACCACCCAATGCTAATACGCCAAGTCGAACCCAATCCACAGTACCAGAAGTATCTATGATCAGATAAGCCATGATCGAGGAAAAGACCACCGTAAGGTTTAGTCGCAGCTTAACCAGGGCACCGTAATCTTTAATCCTACTGCTTAGGCTACTCCAGATCCCTTCTTGTACCGTGTTATATGCCACTTGGTTTCGAATAAATTTTAAAAATTGCGAGATAAACGACCGAAAGTCAGGTTTTTAAAGCTGAAAGAAGAGCGAGCTCCGATGATTACGGGAACTCGCTCTTTTGGTTCTATTCTTTTTCACTGATCAGAAACTAAACGAAGAAGACTTCCAAACAGTGAGCGATTATGCTTTTAAGGCTGGTTCACGAAAGTAATGTAGCTACCCTACTTTCTAAAGAACCATTAAATGGATCAATGCCCCGTAGTAGTTTCATCTTCCATTTCCGGCTGAACCTGCGGGATGAATTCTTTACCATCTTTTCCATAGTCATAGGCCCAGCGTTGTACAGTAGGCAGTTTACCAGGCCAGTTACCGTGAATACCTTCAATTGGTGTTGTCCATTCCAGTGTATTGGCACCATAAGGGTTTTTCACCGTCATCTTTTTACCCTTCCAGATGCTGTAGAAGAAGTTAATAACAAACAGCAACTGAACAGCAAAGACTATAATGGCGGCAACAGTGATCAGCTTATTCAGGCTATCAAAATGAGAGAAAGCCTGGAAGCTGTCGAAACGGTAATAACGACGTGGCACCCCTGCCATTCCAATATAGTGCATAGGCCAGAAGATCAGATAGGCACCGATCAGGGTTCCCCAGAAGTGTATTCTACCCAAGGTCTCGTTCATAAAACGACCGTACAGTTTGGGATACCAGTGATAGATTCCAGCAAACATTCCAAAGAATGCCGCTACCCCCATAACAATGTGGAAGTGAGCTACTACGAAGTACGTATCGTGCAACTGAATGTCTATGGCAGAGTTACCGAGAAAAATACCTGTTAAACCACCGGATATGAACATGGAAACAAAACCGATGGCAAATAAACTAGCTGAATTGAATCGAATATTCCCTCCGTAGAGTGTCGCGATCCAGTTGAATACCTTTACCGCAGAAGGAACTGCGATGATCAGCGTAAAGATCACGAAGAAGTTCGCAATAAAGGGGTTCACCCCAGACATAAACATATGGTGCGCCCACACGATGAAGGAAAGGAAGGCAATGGCAAAAATAGAATAAACCATAGCCTTGTATCCAAATACCGGCTTGCGGGAATGAACCGAAAGGACCTCGGAAACAATCCCCATCGCAGGCAGAATGACAATGTAAACCTCAGGGTGCCCAAGGAACCAGAACAAGTGTTGATATAAAACCGGAGAACCACCAACGTGATCCAGTGCCTGCCCACCAATGTAAATTTCACTTAGGTAAAAGCTGGTACCCAGGCCCCGGTCTAGCATGAGCAGTAAAAAGCCTGAAACCAGAACGGGGAAGGAAAGAAGACCAATAATCGCAGTAATGAAGAATGCCCAAATTGACAAAGGCATACGCCACATGCTCATCCCTTTGGTCCGAAGGTTCAATACCGTAGTGATATAGTTGATCCCTCCAAGTAAAACCGAAACTACGAAGAAAACAAGACTGACCGTCCATAAGGTCATACCAGCACCTGAACCTGTGGAAGCCTGGGGCAATGCACTGAGCGGCGGATATGCCGTCCATCCCCCAGAGAATGGTCCCGTGCTAAGGAACAGGGAAAGGAACATGATAATACTGGCCAGTAAAAAGAACCAGTAAGATAACATATTCAGAAAGGGAGAAGCCATATCCCTGGCCCCCAATTGCAAGGGGATCAATAAATTACTAAATGTACCCGATAGGCCCGCCGTCAAAACAAAGAAGACCAGGATCGTACCGTGCATGGTCACCAGAGCATAATAGAAATCAGGAGAAAGCGTACCTACTCCATTATTGATCTCAATCCATTTGCCCAGAATCGGTTTCAACCATGCCAGGCTCTCTTCGGGAAAACCCAACTGCAGACGGAACACAATGCTCATGGCTGCACCAATGATACCCCAGATCATCCCCGTAATCAGGAACTGCTTGGCGATCATTTTGTGATCCTGACTAAAGATGTACGTATTAATAAAATTGGATTGGTATTTGTCCCCATGATGATGTTCATGAAAATGATCATCGTACCCCAACTCCTCAATGAGAAGCTTGTCATCATACTGCGGGGCGGGTGTTGCTACATTAGCCATTCTCCGAAAATTTTGTGCGGTTTATTTTCCTATTTATTCTGTTCGGAACTAATCAACCTAACAAGGTGAGACCCGAACTAATTTTAATCAAACCCAAGATATTTTACTTTGTTCAGCTTGGGATAGGACAATTTATGCGATTGTTTAAATATTGCAGACCTTATACGAAACACAGACTTTAGACTATCCTTTGTTAGTGATCTTAAACTCTGTTCGACGATTTTTAGCCCGTCCTTCTTCTGTGGCATTATCGCCTACAGGTTGGGTCGCCCCATAACCGGTAGCGGATAATCTGTCGGCATCAATTCCCTGATCCATAAGATAACCTACTACAGATTCTGCCCGTTGCTGAGATAGTGTTTGATTTACCTCTTCGGCCCCTGTATTGTCTGTATGCCCCCCGATCTCTAATTGTAGATTAGGATTTTCTTTTAATGCTTCAGTAACGATATCCAACTCATAGCGGGAGATGGCTTCCAGGTCAGCAGAATTGGTTGCAAATCGAATATATTGCCCGACGAGGGTAGTACTTCCTGCTGCAAGGGCGTTATCAATTCCGGATGAAACACTCTCCTTTAACTGAGTCAATTCCTCCCCGAATAGCTCATTCGTGAAGGGGTCGTCTTCTGTTCCCCTTACATTGGCCACATAGTATGGAGTTTGCTCGGAAGCCCAGGTTTGATATTCTTCTTCCGATACGATCCGGACGATCTTTTGCATACTGTAATGTCCACGCCCACACAATTCGGCACAAGCCAATTCGAAGTTAAATTCTTCCCACAGCAATGGGCCTTCGGGATCTTCGGGATCAATGGGTACATTATACTCATCGTAATCTCTTAACTGCCGACGGTATTCATCAGTGGTGATCGTAGGAGTGAATACGAAATAGGTCGGCATACCCGGTACCGCATCCATTTTTACCCGGAAGTGCGGTAAGTAAAAGTTGTGCAGAACATCCTGAGAGGTAATTCGAACCCGAACCTGCTTATTGACCGGTAAAACGATCTCAGTAGGTTGAAAATCATCCAGGTTTTTTCGGTCTGTCCAGTCCTGTCCCAGGGGGTTGGTACCGCTGATCAACTGATAGTTCTTCTCTCCCAGCTTTCCATCTGCACCAGGGTAGCGCAGGGCCCAGCCAAATTGGTAGCCCGTAGCTTCCAACTCAATGAACTCCTCATCTTCTTTAACATCAGCCATTACTTCATTCCAAACATCCAAACCACCGATAACCAAAAAGGTCATGACTATTGCAGGAATGATGGTCCAGACAATTTCCAATTTATTATTATGAGAAATAAAGACCGCTTTGCTTCCCCGGCGTGCCCTGTATTTGTAGGCAAAATAAAACAGGGCGATCTGGGTAAGGACAAATACAATTCCGGTAAAAAACAGAGTTGTGTGGAAAAGCCGATCTAAAGAAGGCCCGTGGGCGGAAGCAGCTTTCAATGGACCATAACCCAACATATAGTTTTTATACAGGAAAAAGGATCCGAAAGAAAAGATCAAAAGCAGGACCATGAACACCAATAAATAGGTGCCCTCCCGATTATTGATGGATAATTGCACTTCTTCCTCCCCACGTATTTTTGTGGCCAATTCGGAAACCTTACCGATTTGGACCGCGACGATGGCAATTAATATGACGCTTAATATCGCAAGCAAGGCTATCATTGTAATTATTTTAGTTTTTTGAATCTCAATTAAGTTTGAGATTGCACGAGCTTTCTTTATTCAAATGTACAAGCTAAAGGGCCTGTTTGTCAGATCGATCTTTCGGATTTCAACTTATTTAGAATCATTCTAAATAATACCATTTAATGAACCTCTGAGGGTTCAGGTGCATGCGATTCTGCTGGAAAAGGCCACACCTCGTGATGAGAACTTTCCTCTAGGTATGGATCGTTGGCTGGGAGCAATGGCGCCTTCTCAAGTTGTCGAAGAACAAAGAACAGGAAGAAGGACAAAAAGCCAAGCATAGTTCCAAACTCCAGCAATCCAGGAATGGTGAAGCCCATCATAAATTCCAGGGCGTGCTCTGCTCCTTCGCCCCCATGCTCTGCCCCACCGTGAGCAAGTGCTTCCATTGCCGTATGACGAGCGCCGGGTTTGATCATTTGGAAAAAATCGATCCAATGACCAAGGAAAACCAGGGCAGAGGCAATGAAGAGCGTACCGTATTTTCGTTTGGTATCATTACGCATCAGAATGAGGAAAGGCAGAATAAAATTCATCACCAGGTTAGCCCAGAAAAGAATAGGATAATGGCGTTGTCTTTCCTGGAAATAAACCGTCTCTTCCCCAACGTTCCCATACCAGATGAGCATGTATTGAGAGAACCATAAATAGGTCCAGAAAATACTAATGGCAAAAAGGTATTTTCCAAGATCGTGGAAATGATTGGCATTGATATGCTCAAAATATCCCCGGCTTTTCAGAATGATCAGGGTCATAATAGTCAGAGCCATAGCAGCCACAAACCAGCTGGCAGCCGTGTACCAGGCATAAAGCGTAGAATACCAGTGGGCATCGATAGACATCAACCATTGCCAGATAAGGGCTGCGCTTGTAAAACCTGCGATGGGCAGAAAGATCGCAGCATATACCCTCATTTTGCGGTGGTGGGCGAAATTATCTGCTATCCCTTTTCCTTCCTGATCTTCCTGAATAGAAAGGGTGCGCAATTTGCGGGCAATATAGATCCAGGCTCCCATAATGATGATAGTACCCAGGGTATACCAAACCGGATTCAGGAAAGAAGCCTTTCCCTTCAGGATCGGATCATTGGCCACTTCTGCTTTATCCGCCCAGTGGTAAAGATGGTGCCAGTGGGTCCACAAGCCAACGATCAATAAAAGCATCATGATCAAGCCAGGAAGAAGGAACATGGAATAGGCTTCCCAGATACGCTTCATGTGCACATACCAACCCGCCCAGGCCGTCATAAAGGCAGAAAGGGTAAAGAGGGAAATAAAGGCAATTCCCGTGAAGAAAACGGTATTGTGCAGGTAGTTGGTCCAGAACCGGGTATGCAGGGAGTCATCCAACCCCAATCCTGGGATTAGCAATACCAGAAGGCAAAGCGCTCCGAGGACCATTCCCCCGATAAAAACATTTTTGAGTCTGCTATCTAATGTGTATTGATTCATTACGTTTCAACTGTTTGTGATACCGCAATCGGGTTGCTTAAGTGTTTATCGGTCTCGGCCTGTTCCGGTTCCTTCGGAATGCGTATCATCTGAACTTTGCTCTCCTTCTTCCTCCTCTACTTCCTCTTCGGAACCTTCTAACTGTAAACCTGTATTTTGTATAACCGCTAATTGTTCAGGGTTCAGATCAGCAATAGGAGTACCAAATTCAGGCATCAAGGTGTTGGCAGTGGCATCGTAGGTTTCTCCTTTATCTTTTGCCTGCAAGTGCCGGATCCAGTGAATAACCTGCCAGCGCTCTTCATAGGAAAGTTTATCCTTATAGGCACCCATTACGTTCTTTCCATACATGATGGAAAAGTAGTACCGGCCGTTCGAAGAAAGGGCATAGTCGTCCAGCAAAAGGTTAGCGGGAGCAGCAGGATATTTTACATTGGGATTTTCATCTGCTACAAGGTAACCCAGGCCGTTGGCAGCCGCACCATGGCAGATCCCACAAAAGATATTGTAAAGTTCCTCGCCTTTTTCCAGGCCAGCTTCGGTGATCGGGAAGGGATTCTCAATAATCTCTTCTGTAGCCCGAAGGCGTTCGTCTTCTGTATCTTCGTAATAAAAAGGAACGTTACCGTTTATGGGCACGCTCATCGCAGTCAATTGAGTACGGCCATTCAGAACTTGGAGCACAGAATCCTTCTGGGAGGCTGAATTGGAGAAATAGACCCCGGCATACCCTCGAGGCACGGTACCCGACACGGGCTCGCGAGCGATGTTAAGCTCTTTGAGCTTATACACACTTGCTTCGTCCCAGGTATTGTAGTAATAATCGATGTAATAGTTCGCTTCGTAAGCCACAGAGTGGGCCATATCCGGCATGTACTCACTTCCCGGGAAATCCCCCTTCGGAGGAGAACAGGCATTCAGGATAAGGGTTGCTGCTAAAGCGTAGAAAAAGATTTTCAATTGCTTCATTTTCATTTATTTATCAGCAGGAAGAGCATAAAAAGCTCTACTGCTTACATGCTTTTTATGTTAACCTCACCGGCACCCGTATTGGTCAGGAATGCCTTCATTCGGTCCAGATCATCTTCTCCGGCCGAGCCGGTACTGAACGCCAGACAGAATTTATCATCGGTAATACGGTCATCCAGCGTTTTATTCACTACACCGGGTGCCATACCGCAAATAGTATAGAATGTTACGACCATTCCCACGGAGGCAAAGAGTACGGTCAACTCAAAGGTAATGGGAATGAAGGCCGGGGCCGAGAAGTAAGGTTTTCCACCAAAAATGATCGGCCAGTCCTGTACAAATACCCAGGTCATGAACAAAAACCCGAACAGCGCCCCGATAGCTCCGTATACAAAGCCGGCAATGTGCAATCGACTTTCACTTAAGCCCATGGCATCTTCCAATCCATGCACTGGAAAGGGCGTGAACACATTCCAGATATCCATATGGTTCTCCCGAGCGGATTGAACAGCCTTGAGTAGATCCTTTTCGTCATCGTAGAGGCCGTATAAAATTTCTTTATTTTTCTGCGCGCTCATGCGTGATACTTTTTTACTGATTGAATTATTGGGCTTCCTGGGTTACCTTACTTTCTTCCTGTTCCTTGCGGGCAACATCCATCCCTACATACTGATCACCAGCTGTTTTCAGAATAGATTTTATTTCCGCAATAGCGACCACAGGTGCCACACGTGTAAAGATCAGGAAAAGGGTAAAGAACAATCCGATAGTTCCGATAAATAGGCCGATCTCCACCCAGGTCGGGGTATAATAGCTCCAATTCGAAGGAATATAATCCCTCGCGAGGGTGGTAGCGATGATGACAAAACGCTCGAACCACATACCAATATTGATAAAAATGGACATCAGGAAGGTCACAAAGACATTTCGGCGCAGGGCTTTCGACCAGAATATCTGCGGAGAAAGTACGTTACAGAACATCATCCCGAAATAAGACCACCAGTATGGGCCAAATACCCGGTTATAGAAGGCAAATTGCTCGTAAATATAACCGGAATACCAGGCAATGAACAATTCTGTCAGGTAGGCTACTCCCACAATGGTCCCTGTTAACAGGATCACCTTGTTCATGCTTTCGATATGCTCAAGGGTGATATATTGTTCCAGGTTGAGCACCTTACGGGCAATCAACATAAGGGTCAGTACCATGGCAAAGCCTGAAAAGATAGCTCCGGCAACGAAGTAGGGTGGAAAGATGGTGGTATGCCAACCCGGGATCACGGAAGTGGCAAAGTCAAAGGATACAATAGTGTGCACCGAAAGTACCAGGGGAGTCGCCAAACCGGCAAGGACCAGGGAAAGGCTTTCCCAGCGTTGCCAGTGTTTTCCGGCTCCCGTCCAACCAAAGGAAGCGAAATTATATATGCGTCGACGCAAGCCTTTAGAACGGTCCCGAACAGTAGCCAGGTCAGGTACCAGACCCGTATACCAGAACAAGAGGGATACGGTAAAATAGGTCGAGATAGCGAAAACATCCCACAACAGAGGAGAGTTAAAATTCACCCACAAGGGCCCTCTGGTATTGGGATAAGGGAAGATGAAAAAAGCCAGCCACAGGCGTCCCATGTGAATAAGTGGGAACTGGCCGGCGCAGACCACTGCGAAGATGGTCATGGCCTCAGCCGCCCGGTTTACCCCGGTACGCCATTTTTGACGGAACAGCAAAAGGATGGCGGAGATCAGCGTACCGGCGTGACCAATACCAACCCACCAGACAAAGTTGGTGATATCCCAACCCCAGCCGATCGTTCGGTTCAGGTTCCAGGATCCGATCCCGAACCAAACTGTCCAGGCTACGCAAAAAACATACAAGGCCAGGCCTGTTGCCGCCAGTAGGAAGGCAATGATCCAGGCCATACTGGGGGTCCGCTCCGTTGGTGCGCAGATATCCTCCGTAATGTCATGGTAGGTCTTACCGCCTTCGATTAGTGGTTCCCGTATGGGAGATATGGGTGCACTCATGCTCGGTTAATTTATAATTGCCGCCGGTTTTGACCGGCTCTTTATTCTTTGGTTACTAACTAAAATTTATGCGTCTAATTCAGTACTTCTGTTGTTGACCTTTGCCTGATAGTTAACCGATGACTGGGTATTGGTTTCCTCCAACACTAAATAGCTCAGGGGATGTTGCATGCGTTTGCTCACCTCGGCCTCTTTGTCGTTGCGGTCGCCAAATACAATAGCGCCGGTCGGACAAGCGGTCTGGCAAGCTGTTTTTACATCAGATCCCCGCAGACGGCGTTTTTCTCGCTTGGCAGTCAGTTTTCCTTCTTGAATGCGTTGTACGCAGAAGGAACATTTTTCGATCACCCCGCGGGAACGTACCGTCACATCAGGGTTGAGAACCATCCGCGTCAGGTTGTCGGCACCAAAGGGTACTTCCTCACCCGCAACTGGTTCTTCGTTGAGCGGGAATAAGTCAGCGGTAGTATAATCCAGCCAGTTGAAGCGCCGGACTTTATACGGGCAGTTGTTCGCACAGTAGCGTGTCCCGATACAGCGGTTGTAGGTCATCTGGTTCAATCCCTCAGAACTGTGGTTGGTAGCTGCCACCGGGCAAACGTTCTCACAGGGGGCGTTATCACAATGCTGACAAAGCATCGGTTGATAAACCACATTGGGATTTTCATAATCCCCGTAGAAGTATCGGTCGATCCTCAACCAGGTCATTTCGTGGTGGCGGGCCACTTCATTCTTACCAACCACCGGAACATTGTTTTCTGCTACACAGGCCACCTGACAGGCGCCACAACCTATACAGGCGTTCAGGTCGATGTGCATTGCCCAGTGGTGCCCCTGGCTGTAGTATTTTTCGTTGTATTCATCGAAAGGGTACAAAGTACCTTCGTTTAGTTTCTTGGCCTCTGCACGCTTTTCTTCCACATGATGCACCAATTCATCCAGGTGCTCCAGGGAGTCCTGATAAATGATCGAACGATTCACCAGTGCGCCCTGATAACCGGCTACGGTAGGCATGATCGCTCTTTCATCAACGTTAATGGTCTCATTTGTTTTGGGGTCGGTACCGGTAACCCCCATCGTGTGGTGGTATTGTACACAGGCAAAGGCCTTTTCCTCCCCTATTGCTTTCGAAACCTCTATATCTTCCACGTAGTACTGGACATTGCCGTTGCCATCGCGGGTCACCCAGGGGAAGGCATTGGCTCCCACTTCATTCCCCAGGGCTCTGCCTACCCTACCGGTCACTTCCCGGCCGTAACCCAAAGCCAGGGCTACCGTATTCGGCCTCTGTCCGAATTGACGTACAGCAGTTACCTTAAGTGGATCACCCCCAGCAGCGGAGATCTCTACTATGTCTGCGTTCCCGTAAATCTCTTTTTTATTCAGGTTGTTCAGGGCCTGGAAGCTATTGCCTCCATCCCAACTAACGGGAATAGCCAGGTAATTGCCCCAGGTTGTACGAGCCACCGGATCAGGCATTTCCTGTAACCAGGGGTTATTGGCATACTGGCCGCCCCCCATGTTGACAGTTTCGTAAAAACTGATCTCCAGACCTTCTCCATTATTTGGTTTGCGAACCTGGCCAGCCGCCTGACGCACATTTCCATTGAAAGTGGGGCTCGATCCACCCTGAATCTCTAATTCAAAAACTCCGTCGTGCAGGTGACTGTCCCAAAAGGCCTGGAAGGTAGAAAAGCCGGTTTGTTGTGGGAACATCTCCGCTTTCCATTGGGCTTTCAGGTATTCCATCATGGGCTGTTCGGCTTCCTTATCCAGTTGTTCACTTTTTGCCCAGGTTAGCAGGCTTTCTTCCGTTTGGCGGGTATTGAACAGTGGGGCGATCGTAGGTTGGATCAGGGAATAATGCCCCTGCTTGGGTTGGGCATCCCCCCAACTTTCCAGATAATGATGGGTAGGCGTTACATAATCACAAAGCAGAGTGGTCTCATTTTCGAGGCCGGAGAAGGAGACTTTCAAGCCTACCTTACTCATTCCATCCTGGAAGTCTGCCGCGTCAGGTAAATCGTAAGCAGGATTGCAACCATCGAAAACGAACAGTGCATTTACCCGCCCCGCTTTCATTTCATTGATCAGGTCGAGGACAGGTTTATCCATTCCCTGTCGCTGATAAGAGGGCGTGCCCATGTCAATAGTATTTCCATAGCTATTGATCATATTGTTGATCCCATTGATCAGCACCTGTTCGCCTTTATTATTTGAACCGGAAACCACCAGAGCTGCCCCTCTGCTATTCACCAGTTCCCGGGCTACTTTTTTCAGTTTTGCAGCCTGTTCGCCGGGCAAGGCAGGGCCGTTCACCTTGGTTCCTCCGGTAAGGGCAGCCACTTCGTTGTAAAGTGTGGAGATCGCAGCTCCCAGTTGCGATGGTTTTACCATGATGCGATTGTCCGCATTCGACCCGGTAAGGCTCATATGACTTTCGACCTGAATATGGCGAGACATTTTTGCCTTTCCAACATCGGGTATGCGACGATTACTGGCGTATTGTTTTGCAAATTCAATGGGCGATATCCAAGTCCCCAGAAAATCTGCGTCGAAACTCACAATGACATCCGCCTTATCGAAATGATAACTCGGTAGCACTGCTGCTCCGAAAGACTCTTCATTGGCCTCCAGCATAGCTGAGCTGGAAATCGCGTCGTACATTACCAATTCTGAATTGGGAAATGCACTTTTAAATGTTTCAATGGCCGATTTGGTCATGGGGCTCATGATGGTAGGGGCCACCATACGAACTGTAGAGCCGGCATTAAGTTTCTGACCGATCTCTGCGTCGATCTCCTCCCATGTAGGTGCCGTTTCCTGGCTTCCTTTCGGACGCTGGAGCTTTCCCTCTGCAATGCGGAGCGGCCCCTGAATTCGGCTGGTATCATACAGGCTTAGGACACTGGCCTGAGCCCGTGCACTGGTCCCTCCCTTTGTCACCTTCGAAAGGCTGTTTCCCTCTACTTTTATGGGACGCCCTTCACGGGTCTTTACCAAAATGGAACAGTAGTCCCCGCCCTGGGCAAAGGTAGAAGCATAATAAGAAGCAACACCGGGTACAATGGCATCCGGCTTAATGACGTAAGGAATGGCTTTTTTGACAGGAATATCACATCCTGCAGCAAGGGTAGCTGCCCCGAGCCCGAAACCCAGGTATTTCAAAAAATCACGACGGTTGGCCTCCAGGCCCATTTGTTCTTCAACGGCTGTTTCCTTAAATTCCTGTCCGGCCAGATCGTTAAAGGCTGATTCATTGGTGAGATGATCGCTTCCTACCCAGATGGCTTCTTTATTATTGTTTTGGTTCTTCATTTGCTTATGGTCCATATGATTACCAAAGAAAGCGTGCCGGATGCGGCGCGCCGTTTTGTTCTTGTTCTAAATTAGTAGTGGCACTTCTGGCATTCGAGGCCCCCAATTTCTTCAACGGTTACTTTGCTGCGTTGCCCGTTCGACAGCTCTTCGTGGTACCGCTCATATGATTTGTAGTATTCGTTATCCTCGAATTGCACCTCTGTTTTTCGGTGACAATTAATACACCAGCCCATGGAAAGCGGGGAATATTGTTGTACTACCTCCATTTCCTCTACAGGGCCGTGGCAGGTCTGGCATTCCACCTTACCTACGGTTACGTGCTGTGCATGGTTGAAATAAGCGTGATCAGGCAGATTATGAATGCGCACCCATTCGATCGGACCAGCAATTTTATCGTCTCCGATCTTAGGATCCGTCAGGGCCTCGACTACGCCTTTCCATTGCTCTTCAATATCACGCTCTCCATCTTCGTCCAGACCGCCCGCTTCCTGAATGTACGTGTCAGCGATCCATTTTTTATAGATCTGTTCGATCTCTTCCCGGCTCTTTTCATCGTAATTCTCTATATAAGTATCAGTATTCGGGTCGTATCCGATAGAAGCAAAGATCTTTGTCAACTCAGCCGTTCCGTACTGAGAACCTACCTTGATGGCCTTGTGACAGTTCATACAGGTGTTGGCTGCAGGAATAACGGAGTGTTTCGAGCGGCGGGCACCGTCGTGGCAATATTGACATTCGATCTTTTGCAGACCGGCATGAGTCGCGTGAGAAAACTTAATGGGTTGCTGGGGTTCATATCCTTGCTGACGGCCCAGCATGATAGCGCTGTTGACGGTGGTATAGCCTCCCAATACTACCAAAGCGAAGATGACAAAGGCGATCACACCCCGGCTGGTCAGGATTTCCGCCAGGGTCTTCTTCCTTGCCGTTTCGTCCCCTTCCCGCACCTTCAACATATAATTGAGGTTGGTCAGAATACGTGTCAATACAAGGGCCAGCAAGCCCAGGATTAACGCCAGGATAATGAAAAGGAGGGTATTATCTGTTTTTTCTTCTGTAGCTACCGCAGATGTGGTTGCCACTTCGCCTCCTCCAGGGCCCCCGGCTGCCTCCACCCGGATGTACTCCAGAAGACTGGCGATCTCCTGATCGGTCAGGTTGGGGTAAAGGTTCATTTTAGTAGGTCCCCACTCATCCCAAAGTTTTGTAGCACGTGGATGACCTTCGTTGATCATGGCCGTTGAGTTGCGAATCCATCGGTAAAGATCTTCCTGAGGGTATTCCGCCCAGCGTTCCTCCACTCCAGCCAGCGCCGGACCGGTCAGGTTTGTTTTCATATTCTTTGCATGGCAGGTAGCACACTGATTCCGGAATAGCGTTTTACCGGTATCGTAATCACCTGCACCGCCAGCTTCAGC
>CAYZMS010000028.1:0-6361 GCA_964479625.1 uncultured Saprospiraceae bacterium | reverse complement strand
CAGCCTCCTCAGCAGGGGCAGCCTCTTCTGTGGCAGCATCCTCCTGAGCCGGCAACGTCCAGGCGGCCAGCAGCAGAGCTGCGATCAGAAAAATTCGGCTTGATTTCAGTTCAAAGATCATGTAGTCTATGAATTTATCAGTAGTTCTTTTGATGAATGTCATTGTAAAGTCAGCGCAAATATAATCCGCGACTTCAGTTTTAACAATTAATTTGAATTCATGCGCAACTATTTAGATTTCATCCAAATAACTACACACTTACTTCGGCCTTTATGTGAGAATAGGGATTGTAACCGGTCAATTCGAAATCTTCGAATTTGAACTCAAAAATATTTTTCACCTCCGGGTTTATTTGCATTTCGGGCAAAGGCCGGGGCTCCCGGCTGAGTTGTAAATGGGTTTGCTCAAGATGATTCAAATACAAATGGGCATCTCCAAAAGTGTGAATGAACTCGCCAGGGCGCAGCTCACAAACCTGAGCGACCATCATTGTTAATAGGGAATAGGAGGCGATATTGAAAGGAACGCCGAGAAATACATCCGCCGATCGCTGATACAACTGGCAGGAAAGACATCCGTCAGCTACATAAAACTGGAACAGAACATGACAAGGAGGCAAGCCCGATTCCGCCATGACCGGTATGTCTTCCGGATTCCAGGCAGATACCAGCAAACGGCGGCTAAATGGCTTTTTTCGAATATCCTGGATCACCTGACGGATTTGATCCACACCACCGAAATTTCGCCACTGTTTGCCATAGACCGGTCCCAATTCTCCCCAGCGGGCAGCAAAATCATCCTCTTCTGCAATTTGCTGTACGAATTCCTTCATTTTTGCTTTCCACTCCCCACTGTATTTCGGATATGCTGCTTCCAGGTTCTGACTGCGCAACCAAAACTGAAAAGGCCATTCATTCCAGATGTTGACGCGATTGCGAACCAAGTATTGAATATTGGTATCTCCTTTGAGAAACCAAAGCAATTCGTGAACGATAGAACGCAGGTGCAGTTTTTTGGTCGTAAGAGCGGGAAAGCCTTCTTCCAGATCCATCCGCATTTGGTATCCAAATACACTAAGAGTACCCGTGCCTGTTCGATCTTCGCGCTGGCGGCCGTGCTCCAAAATATGCTGCAGCAGCTCGTGGTATTGACGCATGGCTAAAATTAGAAAAATTTTGCGCAAAGCTACAAAACCGGGATCGTAATACGGTTTTCTTTTTAAAGTATAAACACCGGCAGTGCCGGCTATTCTTCAATCAGGTTAGTTTTGCGGAATGGTCTTTCACAAATTATAGTCAAAAGCCATTGGTTGTTCATCCAACTTTTTGCTTTGATCCTATGTTCAAATGTTTCAAAAAAAAGTGAAACTTATCGAATTCTCGAGTTTAAATAAATGCAAATTATGGCTTACCGCAGTATGATGGCCTGTCTGTTGGACCTGGAAAAGCAAGGGGAATTGCTGAGGGTCAAGGAACCGGTTGATCCCCAACTGGAAATGGCGGAGATCCATCGGCGTATATTCGAGCAAAAAGGACCTGCCATTTTATTCGAAAAGGTAAAAGGCAGCCCTTTTCCGGCAGTTTCGAATATCTACGGTACTTTTGAAAGAACGGATTACCTTTTTCGAAAAACGATGCCGGCCGTACAGAAGGTAGTCGAATTAAAAGCTGATCCGAGCCGGTTTTTCCAAAACCCCCTTCGCTATCTTTCCGCTCCATTTACGGCTCTTTCCGCCTTACCCATGCGGAGTATTGGAAGAGCAGCCATCACTTTCGGACAAACGACCGTCGATCAACTCCCGCAGGTCGTTTCCTGGCCTATGGATGGAGGTGCCTTTATAACGCTGCCTCAGGTTTTCTCTCAGCCTCCGGGGGAAAAGAAGGCCATGCGGTCGAATATTGGAATGTATCGCATTCAATTAAGTGGGAACCAGTACCTTCCCCAACAAGAGATCGGACTACACTACCAGATCCACAGAGGCATTGGAGTACATCATAGCCAGTACAACCGAAGCGAGGAAGCTTTCAGGGTTTCTATTCTCGTGGGCGGGCCTCCCTCCCATGCTTTTGCCGCCATTATGCCCCTGCCGGAAGGCCTTAGCGAACTGACCTTTGCAGGTATGCTGGCCGGGCGACGCTTCCGCTACACCCGCCGCAATGGGTTTTTCCTTTCCTCGGATGCAGATTTTGTAATAACGGGTATTATTCGAAAACAGGATAAAAAGCCGGAAGGCCCTTTTGGAGACCACCTGGGCTACTACAGCCTGAAACACGGCTTCCCTGTCATGGAAGTGGAAAGGGTTTACCACAGAAGGGATGCCGTGTGGCACTTTACTGTTGTGGGGCGGCCCCCTCAGGAAGATTCCAGTTTTGGCTATCTCATTCACCAGATCGTAAAGGAACTTACTCCAGGCGAATTTCCAGGTATCAAGAGCATAAATGCGGTAGATGCAGCAGGCGTACATCCCCTGCTTTTGGCCGTGGGAAGCGAACGCTACATGCCCTTTCGAGAGGCAGAAAATAGTGTAGAGTTCGAGCGCCGGAAGGGACCGGAGGAAATTCTGACCCAGGCCAGTCGCATCCTCGGCTCCGGGCAGACCTCTTTGGCAAAATATCTTTGGATCACTACCAATGATGATCAGCCCGAACTCACCGCCCATCAGATTCCAGCATTTTTCCAGTATATGCTCCAGCGGATAGACTGGACTCGGGATCTTCATTTTTTCACCAAAACCACCATGGACACCCTGGATTATTCGGGAAGCAGCTGGAATACAGGGTCTAAGGTCATCATTGCTGCGCATGGCCGGGTAAAAAGACAGTTGGGTACCCGAATTCCCGACGGGTTATCATTACCGGATGGCTTTACCAACCCCCGCCTGGCCCTCCCGGGCATCCTTATCCTCCAAGCCCCTTCTTTTACCGGAATGGATTCAAGGCGGGAGATGGAGCGCTTACAACTTGAACTACAAGGTATTTCCCAGGAGGAGTTCCCTTTGATAATCGTAGCAGATGATGCTACCTTTACAGCGGCTACTTTGAATAACTTTTTGTGGGTCAGCTTTACCCGCTCCAACCCCAGCCAGGATATTTACGGAGTGGATGCTTTTACCGAAAACAAACATTGGGGTTGCCGGGGATCGATTTTGATTGACGCCCGAATAAAACCGCATCACGCTCCTGTCCTTGAACCTGACCCCAAGGTAGTGGAACTGGTAGACCGAAGGTTCAGAAAGGGAGGGGAGCTCTATAAATGGAAGAAATAAGCTTCTATTTCCGATAAAGTCACAAAAGCCAGGCTTAATCGTCAACTTTGTTTGGAAGCCGCTGGTTTCTTGTAGACAGAAAGCGTACTTTCGCTTAAAGCAGAAGATACCGTTCCAAAATCAGTAGCATCCGATATACTCCGATCGTAAAATTGGCACGAAGGGCAAAACGGAAGGCCAAAATTGTGAATCATTTTTATGGGTACTAGTCCCGTTAAAGATCCCTGGCTCAGCGGCATGTTCGCCGCCAAACATTACCCGGAATACATTAGTCATCAGGAGCTTGATGAGTATCTGGCCCGGGGGTGGTACCGAATGGGGCAAACCATCTTTACAACCCAGTTCCTCTGTTTTGAGGAGGCTTTTTATTCTGCTATCTGGATAAGGCAGGATCTGGAAGGTTATCAGTTTCGAAAAAGCCTGCGAAAGATCATTCGCCGCAACAGTGACCGATACCGATCCGTTTTTCGCCCCTTTCAACTCAACCGGGAGGCAGAGATGCTATATCAACGGTATAAGCGTCAGTTTGACGGGGTACTTGCCCCTACCCTGCGGGATTCTCTATTGGATGGAGATACTTACAACATTTTCGATACCTATGAATTTGCTGTGTATGACAAAGATCGCCTGATCGCGATCAGTTATTTTGACCTGGGCGAGCAGAGCATAGCCAGCATTATGGGTATTTATGATCCCCTTTACCAAAAGGATAGTCTCGGTATTTACACCATGCTGATGGAAGTGGCCTTCGGTATACAAAATAACTACCGCTACTACTATCCCGGTTATGTCGTTCCAGGTTATGCACGGTTCGATTACAAACTTCGGGTGGGTAATGCCAATTATTTCGACATCCGCAGTGGCCAATGGCTGCCCTTTACTTCTTCCTGCTCCGAGACCGCTCCTATTTCTGTCATGGAAAAGCGCCTTAGTGCCCTTTATACACAAATGGCCATTGCAGGAATCCCCGCCAACTTGCAGTACTATCCACTATTCGAAGCCAACCTTTTTGGCTTCTGGCGCATACCTTTTTTCGACTATCCGGTTTTGTTGCATTGTGGAAAGATCATCGGCAGCGGAGCCTATTACATCGTTGTTTACGATCCGCGCACTGATCGGTATCAACTCTTTTTCTGTACCAACTTCGACGACATTCAGTTTTACTTCAATGAGGCTTATACCAATGCTTTCGACAGCCAACTTTACTTCATGGATCTGATCATGATCGATCACGTGATCGAGACCAGCAGCCAGCCCGAAATAATAATTAGTGCTATTCAACGGGAGATGAAGAAGAGCAGTTGAGTACCTTAAACGGGTATTCCTTCACTTTTACCTTTCGAAAAAACGTAGAGTAACTCGCTACCAATCTCCTTGACCGTTTCCTGATAGGCCATTTCTATTTGTGGAGTACCGTCGGCCTGTTTGGGGTCTTCAAAAGTGAGGGCGAACCGGCCTGCGGCTCCGGGGACGTAGGGGCAATTCACCTCAGCTGCTGAACAGGTCATGACCGCTGCGAAATCTGAATCCGGGTTCACCTGATCGTCAATAGTTTTCGAAAAACACTCTAGGGGAGGAAGTTTTTCTGCATACTTTACCACCACTTTGGGATTATCTCCCTGTCCGATATTTATTTGAAAGCCGACTTGCTCAAGGGCGGAGATTGCCGGAGGGGCAAAGGCAGTTGCTTCTGTACCCCCACTAAAGGTCTCCACTTGCTCCAGGCCGAAATGAGTCGCTAAAGCTGCTGCCCAAACCTGTGCGATCTGGCTTCGCCGGGAGTTATGGGTACAAATGAAATGTAGTTTTGCCGCTTTGCCGGATCGGGCCTTTTCGGCAACAAAATCAGCCAGGTCATCCAGGAGGGGCAATCGCTCTTTTTTTGGGGGGCTCTTAGCCAACTTGTTTATTGAAGCGATGATCTCAGGCAATAACATAGTTTAGGGTTTTAGGGAGGAAGAGCCCCGGGCAATCTTTCATGCCAGAGGTTCCTCCTCCTGTTTTAACATTTGTGGCTAGCAACAATTGGAGGTCTCTGCGATCTCTTCTTCCAGGCGGTAATGGGGATCATTAAATTCTACATCTTCGTGTACAAGGTAGATTTCCCAACGATAGCCGTCGGGGTCCGCCACCCAGAACTTATCCTGACGGGCATAGCAGCAGGCGGTACCGTTCTCCTCCAAAGCAACCAGGTTCTTTTCCCTGGCAGAGGCTAGTTTTTGCTCCAGTTCCAGGGCGGAGTCCACCCGAAAGCCAAGGTGACCAAAATCTGCCCGAACTGCATCAGGCTTTTCAATGAAGGAAATCACCAGGCCGGCTTCTTCCAACTCGTACTTGGCATATCTAGGCTTGACCTTTGTGGGTTCCTGCCCGAAGAATCGGGTATAAAAGTCAACGGATTTATCAATTTCACTTACGAATAAAGAAACATGTGTGGAGATCATTTTTAAAATTTTTGGTAAAAAATTAAAGGGTGGTGACAAAACAGCTTAGATCACCAGTACTTTTGGTTAAATATTTGTTTATAGCAATATTACGATAATTCAAGTCAAAAAAAATCAGCAGCAATCCTGGTTACCTTTCAAGGTATCGAACAATTTATTCAACTGCTGCTGTACTTTGTGCCAGCGCTCTTCATTAATGCAATAGCTAATGCGATTACCTTCTACATTGCCGCAGATCAATCCGGCGTCTTTAAGTTCTTTTAGATGCCGGGAGATAGTTGGCTGAGCTAAGGCGATCTCCTCCACTATTTCCATACCAATACAGGCATTGACTTTGAGCAAATGTTGCAGGATAGCGATACGGGCGGGGTGCCCGAGCGCCTTTGCGAAGGCTGCCAGTTCATTTTGTCCTTCGGTATAAATTTCAGTTTTGGTAGCGCCCATAATTTTATTTATTGCAATGTTGCTATAAATAAAATTAATTGTCAAGGTTTAGGAGGGAAAATTTTTAATTAGAGATAGGTAGGTAAGGGGGAAAAAAGTAAAAAAAGGGGAGGAGATAGGTGCCTTGCACTTATAGGTGCCTGGCACCTACCGCAAAAAATAATTCTAAACCCAAAATTTTCCGCCCACTTTTTTCATTTACATTAC
>CAYZMS010000027.1:0-55864 GCA_964479625.1 uncultured Saprospiraceae bacterium | reverse complement strand
ACCACTTTGGAGAGTTGGGTCGCTTGGCATGACATCTATTGTATACTTGCTTGGTACCGAAAAATTGGAAAAGTTTAAATCGCTTCAATAAAAGCATTTTCCCCCACGTCCAAATTTCCACAATATTCCCTACTTTTGCAAGCCAAACCAAAGGCTCCCTCAGCTGTTTACAAAACCGGAGGAGTATCGATTGATTTAAAAGGAGCAATAAACTATTCCGACTATGTTCAATAGCCTTACCGATCGCCTGGAGGGTGCATTCAAAGTTTTTTCCGGAGACCACAAACTCACCGAGCTTAATATTGCGGAGTCCATAAAAGAAATAAGGCGGGCACTGGTGGCCGCAGACGTGAATTACAAGATCGCCAAGGACTTCACCGAGCGGGTAAAAGAAAAAGCCCTGGGTACGGAAAATATACTAAAATCCGTAAAACCCGGCCAGTTGATGGTCAAGATCGTACAGGATGAATTGACCGATTTAATGGGGGGCACTGCAGAGGGGATTAACCTCAATGGAAAACCAACGGTTATTTTGATCGCCGGCCTTCAAGGGTCTGGTAAGACTACTTTTTCCGGCAAACTCGCCAACTGGTTGAAAAAGAACAAGCAAAAATCTCCTTTACTAGTGGCCTGCGACGTCTATCGTCCTGCAGCAATTGATCAGTTAACCGTTATTGGTGAACAGATAAACGTCCCAGTCTATAAAGAACCCGAAAATAAAAACCCGGTCTCTATTGCCGCTTCGGGTATCCTGCATGCTCAAAACCACAACCATGACGTGGTGATCGTCGATACAGCCGGGCGACTGGCCATTGACGAGCAGATGATGTCAGAGATTTCCAATATCAAAGAATCCATCTCTCCTAATGAAACCTTATTTGTTGTGGATTCCATGACCGGTCAGGATGCCGTCAATACTGCCAAAGCCTTTAATGAGGTCATCAATTACGACGGGGTCGTATTGACCAAACTGGACGGGGATACGCGCGGGGGAGCTGCTCTTTCGATCAAGTTCACCGTGGGCAAGCCCATCAAGTTCATTTCCGAAGGGGAGAAAATGGATACCCTTGATATGTTCTACCCCGACCGGATGGCCCAACGGATCCTTGGTATGGGGGATATCACCTCCTTCGTTGAAAAGGCACAGGCCCAATTCGACGAAAAAGAGGCTGCCCGCCTTCAAAAGAAGATCGAACGCAACAAATTCGATTTTAATGACTTCCTTGCCCAGATCAATCAGATCCGAAAAATGGGCGATATTAAAAGCCTGCTCGGCATGATCCCTGGCATGTGGAAAATGACCCGCAATCTGGATATAGATGACTCCGCCTTTAACAAGGTAGAGGCCATCATTTTCTCCATGACCCCTCAGGAAAGGGTGCATCCGGAAATTATGAACTCCAGCAGGAAAGCCCGGATTGCAAAGGGTTGCGGCCAGGAAGTCAGCGAGATCAATGCTTTTCTTAAGCAATTTGATGAGATGCGAAAAATGATGAAGAAAATGAGTAAAATGGAAGGCATGGGAGGAATGCCCGGAATGCCAGCCAAAGGCCGCAGGGGCCCTTCTAAGCGCCGCCGGTAGTATCCTGATACAAATGGTGGGGTTTGGTTCTTTTTTATATTTCAGCATGCTGCGACTATTGTTTTTTTTCTTTTTCCCCTTAGGATTGCTGGCCCAAACGCCACTTCCCTTCGATACAGCTGTTCTAAAAGGACAACTGGAAAACGGATTGCAATACTTCATTCGCTTTAATCCTGAGCCAGTGGACAGAGCTGAGCTTTCATGGCCCCTTTGATTATAATGCTCAGAATCGTTATGATTTTTATTCCCTGCTCAGCATACTGCGTATTGAAGCTCGGGAAGCACTACGGGAAGAGCAGGGTGGAGTATATGGGGTTGCGGTATCGGGTACGGTTCGTCAATTTCCACGTCCGGAATACCAGATCAATTTTCGGTTTAATGCTAAACCTGCTGAATTAGATAGCCTTGACAAACAGCTATTCGAATTAATCCGGCGCTTTCAACTACAGGGCCCAAAAGCACAAACGATAGAAAAGGTAAGGGAAACGCAATGGCAAAACCGCTTGAAGGCCGAACGCGAAAATCAATGGTGGATGCAGCAGTTAATTAGCAGATATCAAAACGGAATTGAATTAAAAGGTTTGCTAAAAGAGCAATACCGGGTATTTTTGAATGGTCTTTCCGTTTCTAGCATGCAACAGGCAGCGAACACCTATTTGGGTACCTCAAAACAAATTAAATTAAAACTTTTACCACAACCTTAATATGAAACGCCTGACCCTTTTTATACTCGGCCTGGTATTTGCAGGCCAACAGTATGCTCAAGACCTGCCCAAGGTGGAATACCTCGGTCGGGTGATCGTCACTACAGAGACTTCTGGCAATAAGCAACTAGAGACTACCATCGGAGGGCTTTCCGGACTGGAATTCGATCCCCAACGGAGCCGTTTTTACGCTTTATCCGATAAGGGCCCAGCCCGTTTTTACACCCTGGACATCTCCCTTGAGCCCACCCTTTCCGTTACTTTCGAACAAGAGGTCCAACTAGACACCCGGGCTATCGACCAGGCTAATAAGCTGGATCCCGAAGCTATCCGCTTGGCGGAGGGAGGCAATAGTTTGTTTTGGACCAGTGAACATACCTCTTCACTGTATCAAAGCGACCTTAACGGTACCTTACTGGCCACCTACCCCAGACCTGACTGGTTGGGGTATTACCCCCAAAACAGCAATTTGGGCGTTAAACGCAACAACAGCTTTGAAAGCCTTGCCCGATCACAAGAAGCAGGATTCCTATTCCTGGCTACTGAAAACAGCCTGAAACAAGATGACCCATGCCAGCAGGGGCAAGAGCTGATAAGGATACTGCAATACGACCTGGACCGAAAGATGATCAGTAAGCAGTGGTTGTACCCCATCCGTAAAAGCTACGGACTGGTCGAGCTGCTCAGCCAGGATAAAGATCATTTAATTGCAGTAGAACGCGCCTACTCTCCACTAAAGGGCACCTCTATTCAACTTTTTCTGGTAGAATTGGCAACCGCTCTGGAAACCCCCATCATTGATAACCTTTGTGAACTGAATAAAGAACAAGCTGCAGTACTTCGTCCCGTTTTACTTTATGATTTTGATCAACTCAAGGAAGACGAAACCCTTTCCAATACCGATAATATTGAGGGACTGAGTTGGGGCCCCAAATTGGAAGACGGCTCAAGAACCCTGGTTTTGGTCAGTGATGATAATTTCAATCCCCTGCAGCTTACCCATTTTTTGTTTTTAAAACTAGAGGACTAATTCTCCTGTTTTATGAACTGAAAAGAATAGATGGTGTTCATAGAGGAACCGTCTGTTTTATCCCAATAATCTAAATGCCCGTCATGAGTGAACCACAGGTAGATTCAGCAGTGTTGAAGGGAATGATCGCGAATACCGGACAGAGTGTTTACGATTTATCGCAGGAAAAGCCAGTGCTTCTTATTTTTCTTCGACATTTCGGTTGTACCTTTTGTCGGGAAGCCCTTTCTGATATCGCAGCTAAACGGGATCGGATAGAAAGCCAGAATGCCCAATTAGCTTTTGTCCATATGACGGATAAAAGTATTGCCGAGCGCTATTTCAACCGATATAATTTGGTAGGAATACCGCATATCGAGGATCCACAATGTCGTTTTTACGAAGCCTTTGGTCTGGTAAAGGGATCATTCACGCAATTATTTGGCCTGCAATCCTGGATCCGAGGGTTTTCAGCAGGGGTTGTGCAAGGGCATGGCATTGGTCCTCAGCTGGGAGATGGATTCCAAATGCCAGGTGTTTTTGTGATTCAGGACGGCAAGATAAAAGATTCATTTATTCACAGGCTGGCTTCCGATCGTCCGGATTATGTCGATCTGGCCAGATGCTGTCAACTTCAGGATTAAAAAGAGGTGTACAATGATCGGTTGGAGATTTGGTGAATATGTACCAGGACAAGAAGATGGATCCAGTTTCGAAAAATTACTCAAAATTTTTCAGGAATTACTCGTTTACACCTCAGGCGATGTTAGCGAAGCATTGGCCTGGCTGAATGAGCTTGACCGGGAATACGAGCTAACGGATGATAACTACGGGATGGCAGATTTCATTCAGGACCTCATAGACAAAGGATATATCCAACAGGAAGACCCTTCCAATCCCAACTTTGTTCCTTCTGCAAAAATGGAGCTGGCCCTTCGCCAAAAAGCGCTGGATGATGTATTTGGCGATATCAAAAAAAGTAAGCGAGGTAATCATACCACCAAATTTGGCGGCCGTGGGGATGAACGCACCTCAGAACTCAGACCCTTCGAATTCGGAGATCAACTCGATCGCCTTGCCGTGACGGAAACGATGCGCAATGCCCAGATCAACCATGGCATTGATGACTTTATACTTACTCAGCAGGACCTTGAAGTGCACGAGACCTATTATCAGAGTCAGATGAGCACAGTGCTCATGATCGACATTTCTCATTCCATGATCTTGTATGGGGAGGACCGTATAACGCCCGCGAAAAAGGTGGCCATGGCCCTCAGTCAATACATTACCACTCGCTTTCCAAAAGACACCCTGGATGTTATTGTATTTGGGAACGACGCCTGGCAGATCGAAATCAAGGATCTCCCCTATTTGCAGGTCGGGCCCTACCACACCAATACGGTTGCCGGGCTCGAACTGGCTATGGATATTATGCGTCGGCGGCGGAACCCAAACAAACAGATCTTTATGATCACGGATGGGAAGCCCACCTGCATCAAAAAAGGGAAAAAATATTACAAGAACAGCTTTGGCCTGGATCGCACCATCGTACAGAGAACCCTTAACCTCGCCCAGCGATGCCGCAAACTGGATATTCCGGTCACCACTTTCATGATCGCCCGGGATCCCTACCTCATGCGCTTTGTGGAAGATTTCACCAAGGCGAATAACGGTAAAGCCTTCTACAGCAGCCTGGAGGGACTTGGTGAGTTTATTTTCCGGGATTATAAGAATAATAAATCAAGACGGCATCGGTAGTAAAGAATTGGAGATCGCCTCCCCACTGGTCTGTTTTTCCATTTATGGTGTATAATCATCTTTTTGGCTTCAGGAAAACCCTGACCTACCACTAAGCTCCCCTCGGCAATAATCAATTCCACCTCAACGTTCTACGGCTGGAACAAATTTCAGCTTCGATATGCGCGTAATCAGCATCCTTTTTTTGTGCTTTTTTACCTCTTTTTTGCTGTTCGGCCAGGAAATGGGCCCGCTCGCAGAGCAGGACCGAAAGGCCATGGAAGAGTTGGAAGACACCCTCGGGGTGTTGGGTTACCTCATGCTGGATGATTCCATGCCGGAAACCCGCTTTGCAGCCGTCCAAAAAATGATCCCTACCCTGGTAAAAGCCCTCAACCGACCCAATTCTTTCCAATATCCATTTGAGCAACTACAGGTTATTTCTATTCAATATCCGGCTGATAGTAGTTTCCGGATTTTCACCTGGCAGCTTCAGGTAAACCAGGAGGAGTTTCGATATTATGGCGCTATTCAGAAGCGATCCTCCAAGCTGGAATTAATCCCATTGATCGATCGGTCTTTCGAACTGGAAAACGAAAGGTTTACCCAAACGGACGGCAGACAATGGTACGGCGCCCTTTACTACAACCTCATCACTTTGCCTGGAACCCCTGAACCTATTTACCTTTTGTTTGGCTTTGATAACTTTCAGGGCCTTAAGCGACGCAAGCTCATCGAACCCCTTCGATTTACCCAAGAGGGCGTCCAGTTCGGTGCGCCTGTATTTCCCGCTATGACTGATGAAGCGGTGCATGGCAGTCCCCTTCAGCGCTTTATTCTGGAATATGACGGTGAAGCCAGTGTTCGTTTAAACTATGATGCCGCCCTGGAGAAGATCGTTTTTGATCACCTGGTTGAAATTCAGGGGAAAAATGGATTGACCCAAGTGCCGGACGGCAGCTATGAGGCTTTTGAAATAAAAGAAGGCCAACTGGAACATGTAGAAAAACTGTACAACGCCACCCTGGAGGAACCTCTGCTCCCCAAACCCGTACTGGGAAAAGAAGGCGGAGAGCAGCGCGATATTCTTGGTCGAAAGAAAAATTAATACCTTAGCGGTATGATTCAACATCATACCTTTACCACTCCCCGAACGGCCCATTACAGTACCCTGGGTAATCCTGGCCCTGAAGTAAACACCTGGATCATAGCCTGCCATGGGTACGGTCAATTGGCCAAACGGTTCATCAATAAATTTGACGTACTGGAGGGTCCACAAACTTTTGTCCTGGCCCCCGAAGGCCTCTCCCGTTTTTACTGGGGAGGGGATATTGATGGCAAACCCGCCGCCTCCTGGATGACCCGGGAAGATCGCCTGTTGGAGATCTCGGATTATGCCAATTACATCCAATTGCTTTATGGCAAATTCAGGCCTTTGCTCCCAAATGCCAGACGCATCGTTTTATTTGGGTTTTCACAGGGTTGTGCCACTATCATGCGCTACGCCATGATCCATTTTCCGGAGGTTACCGATTTCGTCTTCTGGGGCGCCAACATCCCCGAAGACCTGGATTATGAACCCTATCTTTCTTATTTCGAAAGTAAACAACTCACCGCCGTATACGGAACGGAGGATGCCTTTCTCACTCCGGAGCGCCTACAGTGGATGCGGGATATCATTGCAGAAAAAAAGCTGAATATCAAAGAAGTAACCTATCCAGGCAAGCATACCGTGGATCGAGAAGCTTTGAAAAAGTTATTTTAAAAGGAGTTTACTGTCCATTTCCTTTTGGTACTTTGAGTAGTAATCTTAAATGCAACAAATAATCTCTAAAAGTTGGTTATCACCTCTATCGCGCCATTTTTCCCGGCTATGCCATATTTTGCCAGGGCTTCTTCAGGTACCAAGTTTCGAATGCTTGCATTTCCTGTAAAACCTGCACTGGTAGCCCCTGCCAAAGAAACCTGCCCGAGTACGGTCCCATTCACGACTATCAGGACCTTGGTACTCGCTTCGGTAGTTGGTTGATGTTCTTTCTGCTTCAGTTGCGCTGCGCCTATCCCGTTTTTAGTAATGATCTCGATCAACCCGGCCTTTCCGGCTGCAGGGTGTTTTTCCTTTGCCTTTTCCCCCTTATATACCTTGATGTGGTCGATTTCTGAAGGAGAAACCCAGTCTCCCAATTCCCCTTCTGTATCTGGATCTACCAGCTCTCCATCAATTAAGACCAGGGGTTTATCGGGAGCCCATTGAGTAAGGTCAACGGGCTTTTTCGAATAGATTTCTACCACGCCATTTGCTCCTGCTGCCCCATATTTTTCTTCTGCTTTCTCTCCCCGGTAAACCTCAATTCGTTCAATATTTTCTGGTTCAAGGATACTTTCAATTTCAACTTTTCGTGTATGCAAAGGAGTACCATTAATAACAAACAAAGGCAACCCCTTAGCTTTTTTTTCTGAATTGTAACCACTCGTTTCCGGAAGAGCAAAGTGGGTTATGGTTACCTCTCCTGACCTTACCACTACTGAATCAGTAGCCGAGAAAACCACCTTTGGGCGCTCTTTGGCTTTGGTTTTGATCTCCAAAACACCACCCTTCATGTTTTCCCCGAAAAGCTCAGCGGCTTTAGAAGTAGGCCACGCATTTACGCTCACCACTAATTGCTCTGTAAGTCCGGCAATGGCACGCTGTGCTTGTGATGAATTATAAGGCCCCACGATGATATTGTTCACTACCAGCCATAATTCCGGAGGATCTTCTTCCTTGGAAGTCAAATCCCTGAAACTGGCGAGGGTAGCCATTTCCTGTTCAAGTAATTCCTCATCCACCAGGCGTACAAAATATTGAGGAGAGAAGTGATTAGCCGTTCGCAGCTGTAAGCTCATGGAAAACCCTCCTGGTTCCTCGGGTTCCGCCTCAATCATTTTTACTCGAAATTCCTGAGGCTCAAAACGGACCCAATCCTGACCTATCTTCCATTCCGTAATTTCCTGCTTCTGTCCATTAATAAAGACCTTAGGGACCTGCTCAGCCAAATTGAGCCATTGTTCCTTTGTCAGGTCAATGCGGGTTCCCTTTAATTCTCTTCCTCCCCAGTACACGCTATGATCGGGAAAAAGCCCATCAGTATTGCCCTCTCTTTTCAAGTGAATAGAAGCCATTACCTTTTTTGAATCCTGCAAAAGCAGCGAGATATTTACCCGTGCTCCAGGGCCAGCCTTTTCAAAAACATTCGAGGCCCAGTCCTGGATGGGAACTTGCAGTATACCCTTCTTTTCATAACTGTATACCGCCGGCTCAAGGAGGCCTCCTCTTAAATTGATTTCGATTGATTGGTAAT
Source organism: uncultured Saprospiraceae bacterium (assembly GCA_964479625.1). GTDB lineage: Bacteria > Bacteroidota > Bacteroidia > Chitinophagales > Saprospiraceae > CAYZMS01. The sequence continues at coordinate 47,491 of CAYZMS010000027.1, read as the reverse complement.
CGATCGTTTGCGACTGATTCGCTACCAGTCGTACTTCGCCCAGGGGTAAGGCTTTGAACCCTTCCTCATCTACCCAAAGGTGGCCCAGGCCTGTGGTCATATCAATGGGTATACGTACCTCTCCCAGGTAAAGGTCATAGGAAAAATCGGCGGGGGCTCTGCCCTTCTGGATGGTTACTTCAAATTGAAACACCTGCTGATCTCCAGTTTCGAAGGTGAACTTAACCACATCCCCCTTCCCCAGCTTATTCCAAATCGCAGCTTTGGGATCAAAGTCGCCCAGATCCTGGATATTCATATGGGTCCCCTGGATCTTTACATCCTCCTTGCTGTTTATGCGCAGTTTTTGATAAGGAACCTCTACACCCTCCTTTATAAGTCGAAAGCCTTCACTTCGTTTGGTCAATTTTCGAAAATCCCGGGCGGAAATGGAAAAATTCTCACATTGGAAGTATCCCCTTGCCTGACTTTCGAAACAATCACATACTTTGTCTTCCCAGCTCAAGTGATAGTCCTGTTCCTCAACCGACCAAACTGTCGTTTGGGCAACGTTTTGCCACCAGCCATCTGCCTGTTCGATAGTTTTACCAAAGACCGTTTTTTGACTGAGATTAAAGGAGAACAACAAGCTTAATCCCGCAAAAACGGGGATACTGAAAGCATAACGCAAGGCGCCAACTTTAGTAGAAGGAATCTTATTCATCATGAGTAATCGTTTTTTCAAAAGTGAAGCAAAGGTATGGAGCATTTGCGTCGGGTGACTGGTCTGCCACTGTCTGGCTAATAATTGAGCATACCGATAGGCCGACCCATAGCGGCGTACTACATAATCATCTGCCAAATATTCATGGACCTCCCGTATATACAAGCGATACAGTGCCATCAACGGATTAAACCATTGAAGGATGATACAACATTCGATCAACAGGACATCCAAACTATGTTTTTGACGAATGTGGGCTAATTCATGCTCCAGGATCATAGCATTCGGAGCCTGCTGCCGGTTCCAGAATAGAAAGCCGAAAAAGGAAGCCGCTGGAAAATTGGCCTTGGTTTCCACCAGGGTATATTCTTTCATTTGTTCTTTTCTGGAGGTTCGAATCAACTGTGCAATGCGCCAAAGGCGCGAGCCCAAACACCAAGCAAGGATCAAAACACCCAAAAGGTAGATGCCCATTAGCAATTCCCCCAGGCTCAGGGAAACAGACGGCGCTGGTTGATAAAGGGGTTGATAGACCTGAGTTTGCACCGCATTCACCTGATCCAGCCAGGATTCCATCCCAAGCCATCCTTGGTCCCGTAGCTCTTCCCGCTCTAATTCAATATGAATTGCCGGAATGATAAAGGATAGTATCGGGCTGATCAACAGGTATAACCGGTTCAGCAGAAAATAGGTCTTTGATCGGAATAACCACCAATAGCAACCCGCAAATACAGCCAAACAGAGGGAAGATTCAAGTAGGTATTGTGGCAGATTCATGAGTGGTAACTGATAAGCGATGAATGATTATGATGAGTTTTTACGAAAGTGGATTACACCCCCTATGCCTTATCCCTTATGTTTAAGCGATTCGATCAGATCATTCAATTCCTCTGGGTCTATTTGTTCCTCCCGAACAAAATGAGATAGCAGTGCTTTTGGAGAGCCCTCGAAAAAATGGCTTACCAACTGTTTTAAACTATTCTGCCGGTAGGCCTCCAGGCTTACTTTGGGGAAATAGCGGTGGGTTTTGCCAAAAGTTTCGTGCCCGATAAAACCTTCCTGTTCCAATTTGCGAACAATGCTGGAAACAGTGGTAACCGGAGGAACAGCCCCCTCCCACTCCGCCAGGATCTCTTTGACAAAAGCGCGATCTAACTTCCAAAGAGCGCGCATGACCATCTCTTCTTTTTGGTTTAAACGTCTCATGTGGTTAATTTAAAACGAAAAATCCGCACACACAACTATTTTTTCGTTTTTAAACGAAAAAATAGTTGTGTGTGCTTAAAACAATGCGCCTCTAGTGGTGAAGACCATTAGAGGCGCATTTACACTAAGCTGGAAACAAAAAACTGTTCTTCAACACCTCTTTACTGAGGAAGCTGGAAAACGTTTTCTACTTCGATATAAAAAGCTAATTGTGCATTTTCAGGTATCCGTGGCGGGCTACCTGCAGCACCATAACCCAATTCAGCAGGGATAAAAAAGGTAGCCTTGGCACCTTCTCTTAAATAGGTCAGGCCTTCATCCCATCCCTGGATGACCTGCCCCTGACCAACTGGAAATCCAAAGGGGGCACCTTCTTCAAAAGAGTTGTCAAACATAGTGCCATCCATTAAAGCGCCATAGTACTGCACCAGAGCAATACTGCCCGGAGTAACTATTTCTTCGCTTCCTTCTTCATGGATAACATATTCCAGGCCGGATGCTGTTTTTTGTAGATTTTCTATTTCACCTGCATTATAGGCCTCAATTTGCCGGGAAATGAAATCTCCTGCCTCATTGAACCCTGCCTCCAACTCAGTGGGTGTCTCCACCTCCCGAAGGGAAATATCGTAAAACAAGGTACTGACCTCTTCCATACCTGGAGGTTTTTGCTGCATGGTATCCAGATTGATGCTGATCGTAATGCTGTCTCCCTCACTCATTAACATCAAAGCCTCTTCCACAAATCCAAGTGGTCTTTTTTCAATAGTGGTATCCGGAATACTTATCATCTGCATAACCGGGTCTTCGTAAGTACTCCGCAGGAGGCTGTCAGCTGTACGCATGGAAACATGGAAATGAACCAGGCTACCAGGCTCTGCAGCTTTACCGTTGGATGCGGTATGCATTACATATTCGTATCCGCTGGGCAGGACATCCGTTTTGGCAGAATCCTGCTGGCAGGAAACAATAAACAGCGCTATAGAAAGCGCGATCAAGAAGGTTCTCATATACAATTTTAATTAATGATTTTTATTCTTGTGGCTGGTCATTTAAAAGGCTGAGGCGATTACACGAGTTGAGCCCGGTATTCAGGGAGGATTTCCTTGAATTTTCGAATGGTGGGGTGTAAACCGATGAAGGAAGCACCACCGGCAGCATTTCGGTGCCCACCGCCTCTAAAGTGCTTTTGGGCAATCTCCTGAACAGAAAGGTCCCCTTTGGAACGTAAGGACAATTTCACTATTGTTGGCTGCTCAGTGATAAAGGCTGCCATTTTAACTTCGCGCAATTTAAGCAAATAATTCACTATTCCTTCTGTGTCGCCCCGTCGAATGTCGAATTCGGTGTAATCCTCCTTAGTCAGGTAAATAATTCCGGTATGGAACTCGGGCAGGATCTCCATTCGACTCGCCAAACAGTGCCCTAATAAACGCAGATGTTTCTCCTGCAAGCTGTTAAAAATCAAATCCTGCAATCGATAATCGTCTACTCCGAATTCAATGAGGTCAGCAACAATTCGAAAAAGCTTTGGAGAAGTGCTGTACTTAAAGGAACCGGTATCGGTTAAAATACCGGTCATCAGACAGTCCCCAATATCGGGGGTGATCCAACCTTTTCGCCCAAGCATACCAATAAAATCATAAACCAGCTCACAGGTGGAACTGGCGGTGGTATCGGAAAGGAGGTAATCAGCAAGATCTTCAGGATACAGGTGGTGATCGATCATCACCACTGGTTGTTCCTTTTTAGCCGCCATAATAGTTTCTCCCAACTTATCGATCCGGTCGATAGCATTAAAATCCAGAAAGAAGAAAAGATCTGCCCGCTCCAGGTATTCCTGAACGGATTGCGGGTCATTGTCATAAACCAGGATATTTGATGCCCCTGGCATCCAGGCAAGGTTCTCAGGGTAATCAGAGGGCGTGATCACAGTTACCCGGTGGCCCTGTTGCTGGAAGAGGTGAAATAGCGCCAGCGAAGAACCTATCGCATCTCCATCGGGGTTTCTGTGTGCAGTAATTAAAATATCCTTGGGCAGGGACAGAAGAGCATTTAAATCCTTGATGTTATCCATGTATCCTTAATCCACCAATCGTGTTTGAGGCTGAATACGACCATTGTCTTTCGAAAGCCGCTAATTTAAGCAAATTTACCAAAATATATAGTGCTCCCTTTTTGCTAAGTCGGGGCTTTGTGTAGTTTTGCCGGGACTTAGGCATAGCCTGAGTCCTGACTACAAAATATTTTCATTTCTCACTCAAAACTGTTGTTGCATGGCTGGGAACAGAACTTTAACCATGATCAAGCCAGATGCAGTACGCAATGGCCATATCGGAGCCATTTTGGCTAAAATCAACGAAGCAGGATTTCGCATCGTTGCAATGAAATATACCAAACTATCCAAGGAAAAAGCTAGAGAATTCTATGCTGTCCATAGAGAACGGCCCTTTTATGGCGAACTGGTCGACTTTATGTCTGGAGGGCCTATTGTTGCTGCTATCCTGGAAAAAGAAAACGCTGTTGCCGATTTTCGAAAACTGATCGGTGCAACAAACCCTGCTGAAGCAGAACCTGGAACTATCCGGGCCTTATTCGCCAGTAGTATTGGGGAGAATGCGGTGCATGGTTCGGATTCGGACGAGAATTCGGCTATCGAAGGAGCCTTCCACTTTGCTGGAACAGAGATATTTGCATAAAACAGTTAAGGACAGCTCAAAAGCCCTTTCATCGATTTGAGCTGTCCTTTATTTTCGAATTCACTCTTCGATCAAAATTTGGTCAGTAACTTCTTCGGACCATGTTCCGTCATTATCTCTGACCTGAAGTCTAATCGTGTACAGCTCGGGTTCAGGGAAAATATATTCAATACCGGGTCTACTGGTTTCCGTTTCATAGAATCCATCCAGGATAAACCGATAACGATCCAGTCCTCCTCCCCAGTTCGCATCCATATCCTCACTGGCTGCCCCATCGATGGAAACATGGCCCGGGATCTCACTACCTTCCATCATGGACAAGGCCAAACGAGCCACCGGCAATTGATTATCCAACACATTGAATTGAATCCCGGTTTGTGTTCGGTTGCCTGCCTCATCCTCAACGATCAATTCAAAGTCAAATTCTTTGGGTTTGAGGGCTTCGAAGGTCAACTTCCCATTAAGATCCCCATTCATTTCCAAGCCCTATACCTTCTTCAGCCTTGTAACTTTTTTCTCTTTTCCCATTATATCAATAGAACGTCCGGAAAAGACCGGAAAACCTATGCACAATGTTTTCAAATCTGGAAATTGTTCGTAGCCTTGCAAAAAACCGCCCAATGGCAGAACAGACGGGAAAGGTGGTAAGCGAGCTTACGATACAACGGGAATGGAACGAGGTCCAGGCTGCCCAGAAAGATCCGGCGCAGTTCAGACCCCTCTATACCCGTTACTTTGAACCCGTTTTCCGGTATTTGTTCAGACGTACAGGAGATGAAAGCATAAGCGCTGACCTTTGCCAACAGGTATTTCTAAAAGCCTTACAAAAGCTCCATTCCTACCGGTTCAAAGGTGTTCCCTTTTCAGCCTGGCTTTTTCGAATAGCCCGTAATGAATTAGGTCAATACTACCGGGAAACAGCTAAACAACGCGTCCTTAGCGTGGATGATCAGGCACTGGAAAACATCGCCGTAGAACTGGATTACTCCCAGGAACAAGATCTACAGTCCTGGATGATCTATTCTCTGGATGAATTGGAGCAAGAAGACCTGGAGCTGATCGAGTTGCGCTTTTTTGAGCAACGCCCTTACAAAGAGATTTCAAATATTCTGGAGATCAGCGAAAGCAGCGCGAAGGTTCGTGTTCATCGCATCCTGAAAAGACTAGAGAGAAAACTTAACAACTTTCGTGAGATCGAAGAGTAGGTCCACATCAAAAGCAAGCCTATGGGCAATCGCTACCAATTTAAACTAAATCAAAAAGAACCCGATAAGGAGCGCATAACCTCCTATATGGATTTCGATGCTGTTCTGGCCGATTACCAGGCAAAAAATGCTGGACGAAAAAGCCGGCTTCGGGTTTGGTATATTACCCTTCTGGCCGCAGCCGCCATAGCTGCATTGATCCTGAGCTGGAACTTTTTATCCTCCGAAGATACGGGTACGACTCCTGAAGTGGCCGCTAAAGCCTATTTTGCCTCCAGACCGTTCATCGCCCCGCCCCTACCCCATATTAAAATTCCAGAACAAAAGACCTTACTGAACAGCAACCTGGCCGACACCCTGGAATTCGAAAGTGGCGCCACTGCCTATATTCCCTCCCAGGCGTTTGCAGATGATCGAGGCCGTCTCATCGAAGGAGAAGTAAAACTCGTATGGAAAGAAATGAAAGATCCCGTCGACTTTTTTCTGGCTGGTATTCCCATGACCTATGATTCGGCTGGGAAAACCTACCAACTGGAAAGTGCCGGAATGATCGAAGTTTATGGGATACATCAGGGGCGAAAGGTACAATTGGCACCAGGTAAACAGATTGCGGTCGAGTTAATAACCACTGCCTCCTTCGATCCATCAAATCTGGAAGACTTTCAGGTCTATCAATTGGATACGCAGGCTCGAAACTGGGTCCACCAGGAAGCCCAGTTGAATATCACCAAGCTTTCTGAGCAAGGGAAAAAAAGCATTGCTCCTGCACTACGGCAATTGGAAACGGATTATGCCGCCGACTTAGCGCAATTGGAAGCCGGGTTCCCAGAATTGGTCCCTCCAATACCTTCACTCGCGCATACTGGAAACCTTCTAAACTTTAAATTGCCGATGGAGACCCAAGTGGTAGGAGACAATCCCCGGGCAAGACAGTTGATCCAGCAACAGGTCATTTGGGTCGTCCTTCCCGAAAATGGTGAACTCGATGAACGCATGTTTGATGTCGCGTGGAAATATGCCCTTAAACAGTTAAACCCAAGGACTTATGAACTGCAAATGCGTAATGGAGATACCTACCGCAGCCTGTTGATCACTCCCCTGCTCAACGGTTCTGATCTGCAACAAGCCCAGTTGGCCTATCGGGATGCTTTAGAGCGCTACAACCAACAAATAAAGGAACGGGAAAGGGAACTGGCTTCCGCAAGACAGGCATTGAAAGACACCTATGAGGCAGAGCGAAGGGAGTTGGAAGCATCCGCTTCCCTTAACACCCAACTGCCCTTCCAGATCCAATCCAGGTTTATCATTGAGGAATTCGGCATCTGGAATGTCGACCGTCCACTCCTGTCTCCCAAAACAGAAAAAGGCGTTCGTTTTGTGGACCAAAACGGGTTAACTTATAACCAACAGGCCGCCTACGCAGCCTCCAAAAACCAAAACACCCTCTTCGAACTTTACACCGGCCAGGGAGAATCCACTACTCTTCCAGATTCGAATGACCCTGTGATCTGGCTGATCACCCCGGAGGGCAGGTTGGCCGTTCACAGGCCGGAGGATAAGCCTGGCAAACTGGTTAACGGAACCTTTACTCTTAAGGTAGAAGTAATGGAAAATGCTCCTCAAACTGCCCAGGATGTTCGAAGGATACTGGCGCTATAGCCATAGATCCTTCAGAAGGCATTCGGTTCCTTCAAATTCTGTAAATTGAAGGATGGTTGAACCGCTAAAAAGAAAAGCTTGAGATTTATCCTGTTTACACTCCTTCTGCTGATATCCATTTGGTTGATCTGGGATTTATTCACCCCAAAACCAAGCGGTATTCTTCCCGATCAACCTTTATTGCAGGTTGACACCGCTGCCATTCGTTCCATTTCCCTGGAATTCCCGGATGGCAAGGCGCTAATTCTTAGCAGGGAAGACCGGGCCTGGCTGGTTTCCAACGGGATCATACACGGTACCGCAAAACAAGAAGGAGTCCATGCATTACTGAATTCCATTGCGCGGATCAGCGCTAAAGACATCCTTTCCAATACAGAGGTAAAGGACCATCACACCCATCTTTTGCAGCAGGAAAGGATACAGGTGCGGATTTTCCAAACAAAGGGCAAAAAAGAAGAATTCCAACTTGGTCCACAGCAGCCGGATTCTATAGCCTGGATCCAGCTGGAACCAACCCGGGAGTGGGTACTTATCGATACGGCTTTGGCCAAGGCTTTTCGCCTTGATTTTCGAAGCCTACACCCCCTTTATTTCACTCGTTTACCTGATTCCTGGGGTCCAGACAGTTTACTTTTCCAACTGGATAGCCTAAAGTGGCATGGTGTATACGATGGTACAGGTTGGATAGACGCCCAAACAGCTAAGCCCTTAGGCATAGCTTCCTGGATCGAGGACCTCAAAGAAATTCCGGGCCCTGCACTGGAAACCACTTTCAACGAAATTGATGCTGATCCGCACCAAACCTATACGGTCACTCTGTTCGAGCCCTCTGGCGATTCCCTGACTATGTATTGTTATTTTGACACCCTGCAACCCAACCGCTTTATCCTGCGGTCTTCCCAATTTCCAGACCTTTATTACGGGTCTGATTCGAATGGCCTGTTTCGAAAAACCTTTTACCCTTTGTTATTTGAATGGGAGCAGGCCGAATGATAGCTTACTTTTGCTCTTCCCCTTTCTCAATTGCAAAGAATTAATCCTATATTTTGCCCTGACACAAAAACCAATCGGGTATTTCCATTGCTAACGGCTGCTCTTATTTGCTATGTAGCAGCCGGGCTTACACTTCCAGGTTAATTTCCAAAAACCACAGGTACCCCTTTAAAGCCCCCTTTTCAAAAACTATTTTAACCAATGAAAACGATCCGTCTCTATTTATTTATTTGTTATACCCTTGCCAGCTTAATCCTACGGGGACAAGGTGGAGTTGATTCCTCTCAGGCCATTCAATTCAATTTTCAACCCCAAACCACGCTGACTCTAAGCGGGGCCATTTGGGTAAATTTTTCTTCTCAGACCTGGTTGAGTGATGAACTAGCCCGAAGAAGAGGCCTGAATTTCGACAACTTCCGCCTGGGTTTCGACGGTACCCACGGTTCAGGGGATAGCCATTTACTTTTTTCCGGGCAAATACGCTTTTGGGGATATATGTTTGCCATTCACCACGCCTGGTTCGGCTATCATTTTAATGACCAGCACCAGTTCGAATTGGGAATTACCCAGGTACCATTCGGCAATTTACCTTACGCCACCCACAGTTTCTGGTTTGGTCTGGGATACTACCTCGGAATGGAAGACGATTATGATGCCGGCATCAAATACCATTATGACGGTCCAAGCTGGGATGCCCACATCGCCTTCTTCCGAAACGAGGAGTACAACGATGCTACAAAATTCGATCGGTATGCCCCAGACCTGGTGGTCAGTGGTGACCAGCAAAATGAGGAGTTCAATCAATACAATGCCCGGCTTTCCTATACCTTAGGTAAGGGAAGTCGATCCAGCTCTGAGTTCGGCTTGTCTGGAGAATATGGGGGAGTGGACAACCTGCTTACTGAGGAGCGGGGGTATCATTGGCAGGCTGCTTTGCATTATCGTGGCCAATATGGTGACTGGAATCCCGAATTCCAAATATCCCGCTACGAATACCACGTAGAAAATCCGGATTCAGTGGATAGCCGACTCATACAGTTGGGTACCTTTGCCAGTAGTCGACTGGTCGCCGCCCGCGGCACCCTTCTCAATGTAAATCTTCGCCGTTTCTGGAACGTGAAATGGGGCCCTTTCAATCGTTTCCGGGCATATGCCAATTATAGTCGGGTTTTCAAGGATGAGGCGGAATTCCCTGATTCGGAATTGATCAATCCCGGGGCGGTGCTAGAGTCCGGCCCATTTTGGATCTGGATGGATCTCATCTATGGAAGGAATGCCTGGTTCCTTAACGATTCAACTACCGAAAGCGGTTTGGGAGAAGGGGCCGTTACAGGCGATTTTGAATATCGGTTCAATGTCAGTTTCCAATGGTATTTTTAAGGGGTCAGGCCATCGGATACCTGTTCACCAGGTCCATAGCATAGACCCTGGTCCAGGGCTGATCGCCTCTAATATCTTCATCCTTTAGGTAAATATATTTATTGTCTCCCCAATGAGGAGATCTACGAAAGAAATACAAGCCTTTAAATAGTATAGAAATCTGAATAAAATGATAAAGTTTTTCAGAAAGATCCGCCATCGTTTAATTGCTGAAGGAAAGTTCCGCAGCTACCTACTTTATGCGATCGGCGAAATAACATTAGTCGTCTTCGGCATTTTAATTGCCTTATGGATCAACAACTGGAACCAGGAAATTAAAGATAAAAAAACCGAAAGTGCCTTTTTAGAGTATTTCTGCAACGATCTGAAAACAGACGTACAAACCCTGAAAGACCATATGCATTCCAATACCAAACGGATAAACAATGCTGACTCCATTATCCTCTTCCTCTCTACAAAAGACCAGTTGTCAGAATCAGAATTGACCCGCTTTTACCATTGGAATCTATCCCTGGCCTTTGAATCCTATTTTATTCCCGAAAGGTCGACCATCAACTAATTGGAAGCCAACAGCGATAGTGACCTGATCTCGTCCAAAGCATTGAAAGACCAATTATTCAGGTATTACTCCACCAATGAAAGAATTGAGGCTAAGGTGGAAAAGAGCATGCAGTTATACCAGCATAATTTACTTACTCAGGAAATCCTTCAAAACATTCTTGGAGGCAATGTTTCCTGCATGACTATTGGGTCTGATTTAGAAAGGCCCAATTTCGACCTTCAGCAACTGAAACAAAACTCCGCATATGTCTTTGCTTTAATTACCAAAAAAATTGCTACCAACAACCAAAACGATTTTTACGGCAGGATTATCAGTTCAGCAGAGGAATTGATTGAATGGATTGAGGAGGAAGGGAAGAAGCAAAAACAAACCTTATGTTGAGTGGCTTAAAACGCCGCAGGCGCTTTGAGCCACTCCTTCTACCGTTGTTTTACAATTCGAATAGTCTTGTTAAAGCCTTCTCCATAAACCTTCAGAAAATATACCCCTGGCACAAGGTTTTGGGTATTCGATAGTTCCAGTCGGTGAGCTCCGGGACCGAGATTCCAATCATATTGCCTAAGTAATCTTCCTTGCAGATCTACCAATTGAAGGTCAACGGCCTGTCCATTTTCCAGATTCAACTGTAGATTAAGTGTTGCTTCGAAAGGATTGGGAAAAACCCTGAACAAGGATGTTTCCTGTGCGGGTACTTCAAAAGCCAATTCGAGGGGGTAAATGATCCCGTCCTGATAGACTTCTGCTCCGAATGCTTTGTTTGCAAGGTCAAAAGGCTTTTCAGCCCGCACCTTTCCTGCAAGTTTTTCGTGCAGATAAAACAGGGGTTCTGATGAAGGTTTTAACCCGCCTGGTCTCACCCAGCTAAGTCGCAAGCTCCCTTGTTCGGGATCAAACTGAATATCCTCCGAGCCTGCCAGGCCCGGAGTCCAGGAAATGGGAGCATTCGCCTGTAAATCAAATTGAACACCCTCGATTTCAGACTGATCTTCCAGACGTACGGCCCAGCTTTGTGAATTACCATCAGGGGCCTCTCCTGCGGGTTCCAACAAGAGGGCTACCGGCTTCGGGGAATGTCGCACCTCCGTACTGGCTGTTTTAGCCGTACCATTTATATCTCCCATTTTTATGCCGGTGAATGCAAGGTAAAGGGAATCCGTATCCAGATTATTGATCGAATAAGCAGCTGGCAGAGAATCGGAATTAATGGCTCCGGACTCCGGTAAAAGGTGGGCTTCCGGAAAAAACAACCAGGCCGCCCCAAGGCTTTCTTCATCGGCTTTCCCCAGAATGATACGCCTCAACAGGATCAGATCCGAAACGCTGACCGCCCCATTATGGTTTAGGTCAGCCGCCAGCCATTGCAAAGGGGAATCAAATGTTTGGACGTTAAGGATGTGTTTTTGAATAAGAACCAGGTCAAAAGTAGAGATGCCGTTGGTCCAGTCATCTTCTTTTACTGGAGAAAAAGTATAATCCTGACCTCCCGCCAACCCTTCAAAGACAAAACCTCCATTCTGATCAGTAAGGGAAACTGCTGTACGCTCCCCCGAAACCTTCACCTCCACCGCTTCAATGGGTGCATCGGTTCCCGTAAATACTCCTCCCCTAACGGAAAAAGTGGAGGTCGGTCGTTGTCCGCTGCAAGCTGCATTATTCTCATTCAGAAAAATCGGAATGCTGCAATAATCCGCATTTCCGGCTTCATCCACTGCGTAAACTTCTATAAACACCAAACGAACGGGTCCTCCGCCGATCAGGTTCCAGTCCCTACAGGTGAAGGTGATTTCGGTCATCAGGCTATCAAAAATGCTGGTAAAGCGGGGGTCGTCTTCTCCAAAGATCTGTTGTTGATCAAAGTCCTTACCGTCATGCAAACGAACGCCATATTGTAAAGGGGTGCCCGTACAATCGTCCAGATCCGGTTTTTCGATAAAATCCAGGGCTTTTACGGTCGCCATGGCACCAAGCTCGTCACCAGTAGGCATTAGCACATAGGTAAGGGGGTAAGTACAGGAAGGTGTAGGTGCTTTTCGATCACAAACAGCAAATTCCAAGACAAGAGGAAAAGAGACATTTCCGCATTTATCCACCGCCCGAACAACAAGCTGGTGATCTCCTAGGGAAATTTGTTCAGCTTGCAGCTGAAAACAGCCAGTTTCAGTAGGACGGTCTATTTGTAATCCGAATTGTGCTTCCGCTTCTGCCTGATCGTAAACGCTTCCATCCTCCAGTTCCAGGCTTAGATCAAAGACAGAGATGCCATTTTGCTCATCGCAATCCGTGAAACAAAAATCCAGTTGAATGCGGGCGCTACACCCTTCAAAAGCCGGGAAACAGCTGTCTACCGGGCTTGGTTTTACAGCCACTGGAGCTTCTTCATCGATCACTTTCACCACCTGTGTGTAGGTATAATAGCCGGATTTAAAGCCTTTGTAAGAATAATAATCATCCTCGTCCTCAAGATTACAGCTGTATTCACTGTATTTTTTTCCCCAGGAGGTAAAAGCGATATCTTCCCATAGTATTGCATCAAAAGGAGAACCGCCATTGTCCCCTTTTTTATCTGTTTCGAGAGGCAGGAACCCATCGCAGGCATAATCGTATTGGATCTGGCCATCGAAAGTTCGAATAATTCCCGGAGCGGCAATTTGGGCAGTGCCATCTTCTACCCCGTCCACCTCATCCGGCCTGGGGATCTCTACGGGACAAACGTGCCGTTGCAGGGGAATATCGTCATCCTCCAGCTCGCACCAGTTGGCTACGTAATGAGTGATCTCATATTTGATACAGGCATCCGTACCAGTTTCGAACTTGACCACATCCTGCCATTGACCAATGATCTTAGAGCAGGGATCCGAAATATACTTGAAGGCCACCTTATCGTAAGGGGGTTCACCCGCGCAATCGGTGATCCTATCTTCCGGAAAGCAAAGCTCATAGGCCTGGTCTTTGTAAGGATAATGCTCCTCCTGGTGCTCATCGTGATCGCCGTATTGACTAAAGCCTGTAAAAGGGAAACAAAACAGCAAAAGAAAGGGTAAAACTTTATTCATGGGTCAGCGTCTTTTTTCGAGATTATGATGTAAATAGAACGACCTAGTGTACATTGGGTTCGAACGGTTCTAAAGTCTCTTCAGGTCTGTAAAGGAGGGCTACCGGAGGTTGATCAAATTTACATCTTTTTTGGGAGGAGCGCAAAAGTAGGCTTCCTACTTTTCGAAACCCGAACAAGCTTTCATTTCATAAAAAAAGCCCCGTCCTTACAGACGAGGCTTCGTTTCACACACACTTAGAGAACACCCAAACAAAAATAGAACTGGGGTTCAGTTGAGTCTCCCACTTTAAATCTATTTATTGCCGTATGGACCGGCTGATGGAAAAGAAAGTTTGGTTGTTGAATTGCATAATCTAGACGCCATATTTTGGGGAAGTTACTCCCGAACAGGGTTAAAGTTCTTTAAAGTAAGTTAACATCAATCATCTAAACAATTGACTATCAGTTGATTTTTTTGTTAACTCAATATTACCCCCATTGAGTTAAAAGCAAAAAAAACGGAGCGGGGTTTCAAAACAAATCGTTTGATTGTTGTATCTTGAGAGATCAAGCATTGACCATGATCAAAAACAGCAGTATTCAGGAAGTGATGGAGACGGCCAAGGTCGAAGAGGTCGTTGCCGATTTTGTAAATCTCAAGAGACGAGGTGTCAATCTTGCTGGTCTCTGCCCCTTTCATTCGGAAAAAACCCCTTCCTTTTATGTTTCACCGGCCAAAAATATTTACAAATGCTTCGGTTGTGGCAAAGGAGGAGATCCCGTTCGTTTTATCATGGACCACGAAAGTCTTAGTTTTCCGGAGGCCATTCGCTATCTGGCCAAGCGCTATGGTATAGAACTGGAGGAGACCCAACAGACCGATGAGGAACGAGAGGCCCGACAGCACGAGGATAGTCTTTACCTGGTCAATGAATTCGCCCGCCAGTTCTATGAGGATCAATTATTTAGGTCTGATCTTGGGCAAAGTATCGGTCTAGCCTATTTTAAAGATCGAGGCTTTACCCAGGAGACCATTAAAACCTTCGGCCTGGGCTATGCGTCACCTCAAGGTGACGCTTTTCAAAAGGCCGCGGAGGCTGCGGGATATAATCGGGACCTACTAAAAGAGCTGGGACTCATCTCCCAATACGATCGCGACTTTTTCCGGGACCGGGTCATGTTTACCATTCAGAACCTGAGCGGAAAGGTGATCGCCTTTGCGGGCCGTATCATGGGCAAGGATAAAAAAGCCCCCAAGTACGTCAACTCCCCTGAATCAGCCATTTATAAAAAAAGCAAGGTCCTTTATGGCATGTTCCAGGCTCGAACTGCCATACGCAAGGAAGATGAGTGCCTGCTGGTGGAAGGCTATACGGATGTGCTGTCCCTGCACCAGGCAGGTATCCAAAATGTAGTTGCCTCCTCCGGCACCTCCCTGACGGAAGGTCAGATCAGACTGATCAAGCGCTATACCGAGAACGTAAAGATCCTTTACGATGGGGATGCTGCAGGGATCCAGGCAGCCCTGCGCGGCCTGGACATGCTTCTTAGCCAAGGCCTGAACGTCAGGATCGTCCTCCTTCCTGACGGGGAGGATCCTGACTCCAGCCTGCAAGCCATGGGCCCCAAGGTCTTCCAGGAATTCATTGACCACAAGGCCCAGGATTTTATTTTTTTCAAAACCAATTTGCTTGCCGAAGGAGCCAAGGGAGATCCTGTGCAAAAAACTCAGGTAATAAAGGATATCGTCCAGAGCATAGCCCTTATCCCCGACCCTATCAAGCGGGCCCTCTATATTCGGGAATGCGCCGGTATGGTAAAGGTTGAAGAACAATTACTGGTCAATGAGATCAATAAAATAGTAGGCACGGTTCTTCGAAAACGGCGACAAAAAGAAGAAGCCCGAACACTCGAAAAACAGCTGAAAGAAGATCAGACTTCTTCCCAGGGGCCGGAAAAAGTTAACCAGCCCGGCGAAGCGGCATCCGGTGAGCAATTTCAGGAACGCGACCTTGTTCGTTTACTGATCCAGCATGGCCACAAACCCTTTGATGAAGCCGCCAACATCTCTGTCGCTCAGTACCTGATCGGCAATACGGAAGATTTGTTTGAAGAATTTGACCAGCGCTTGTACAGGAAAATCTATGAAGAGTACAAAACAGCCCTGAAAAACCATGCCCTGGACAGCCACTACTTTACCCAACATACCGATCCGGAAATACAAAAACTGGCTGTTGACCTCTTATCCATTCCCTATAATTACAGCGAAAATTGGGCGGAAAAATGGGGCGTATTCCTGGAACAGAAACACCCGGATGAAAACCATCGTAAAGATGCGGAGAATAGCCTCAAGCACTTCAGGCTTCGAAAAATAAACCGCATGATCGAACGCAACAAAGCGAAAGTGGAAGAATTATTCCATTCCGGTTCAGAAGATTACCTAATGTACCTTCAATTGAACATGAAGCTGGAAAGCATCCGAAATGAATTGGCAAAAGAGCTGGGGATCGTGGTTATAAGGTAGGTAGAAAAACTTCCACACCACCTACCTTGCTCTACATAAACTCTACCAGCGTCACGCCATCCCCACCCTGTTCCGGGGCAGGGTGTCGGATATCCATTTCCACATTGTACTCCCTTAGTTTTTTTCGAACGGCCTGCCGGAGCACCCCTGTGCCCTTACCGTGGACGATCTCCAACAGGGAACTACTATTTAACAGAGCCTGATCCATAAATTCCTCTACCACCTGGAGGGCTTCTTCGTAGCGCATGCCCCGGATATCGATTTTCTTCTGGAAATCAGTAGCGGGGCCACTGGTTTCCATCCTTATGGATTGACTATTCCTTACTTCCAAAGGAGCGTTTGCCAGGGTAAGATCTCTTAATTTAACAGTCATCCGCATCAGTCCCATTTGGACTACTGCTTTATTTTTTTCTATAGCTTCCACCGTGCCGGTAGCTCCTCCGCTCCGCAAGCGGACAAAGTCTCCCACCGCCACCGGCCGCTCTTCCACTTTCTTGCTGGTTGGCTCAAAGTATACCTTCTCTCGCAACTCCTGCACCTCCTCCTGTAGTTGTTTGCGCTCTTCCCGAACCTGCTCGGCCACTTTCTTGGCTTCTTCCAGTTTTTGAGCCTCCCGCAACTCCCGGATCAATTTTTCGTAATCCCGATTAAGGTGAGCTGCCTCCTGCAGAGCCTGTTCCTTTGTCTCCAGTTTCAGTTTTTTGCGCCGGAACTCCATTTCCCGCTGCATATGCTCATAGTTTTTCACCAGCCGATCCAGTTGCTTTTGGCGATTGCGCAGGGTGGCCAGTTCTTCCTCCAATTCCTGTTTTTCTCTTTGAAGGTCGATGAGGAGCTGATCCACCGCTTTCTCGCTTTTTCCGGTCCGGTGTTTGGCGTATTTAAGCACCTTGGCGGGCAATCCGCTTTTTTGGGCGATCTCAAAAGCATATGAGCTACCGGGTCTACCTACCTTTAACTCATAGGTTGGGGATAGGGTATCCTTGTCGAAATGCATGGAAGCATTGACTATACCCTTGGTTTTAAAAGCAAAGATCTTCAGGTTCGAATAATGGGTGGTTATCAGTCCAAACATCTTTCGGTCGTTCAGGTCTTTGAGGATAGCCTCGGCTATGGCTCCGCCGATCTTGGGGTCGGTGCCGGAACCGAACTCATCGATCAGTATCAGGGTTTCCTCATTAGAAAGCTCCATAAACTCGCGCATATTTGCCAACCGGGAAGAATAGGTACTCAGGTCGTCTTCAATAGACTGCTGGTCTCCGATATCGGCAAAAACCTGACTGAAGATCCCCAGTTCTGATTCTTCATCAGCGGGGATCAGCAGGCCCGTTTGAAGCATCAGTTGCAACAGCCCTACTGCCTTCATGGTGATCGATTTTCCTCCTGCATTTGGCCCGCTAAGCATAAGTATCCGATTCGAGCCAAAAAACTCAAGATCGAAAGGCACTGTCTTTTTTTTCAACGAACTGTTCTTGAGAAACAGTAAAGGGTGTCGTCCCTCCAGTATTTTGAAAAACGGCCGGGGGTGCAACTTCGGGCGCGTAGCTTTCATTCGAAGAGCAAGGCGGGCTTTAGCCTGAATAACATCAAATCGGACCAGGATTCCCTGGTAATTATACAAGGCAGGGGTATAAGGCCGTAATACCGCCGAAAGGGTTTTCAGGATACGGTAGAGCTCCCGCTTTTCTTCCTGCGCTAGATCGAAAATGTCATTATTGATCTGAATAACGGCCTCGGGTTCAATAAAGGCTGTCCGTCCTGTAGCTGATTCGTCATGAATGATCCCACGAACCTTCCGCTTATGTTCTGCCGGCACGCTTAAAATCCGCCGCCCATTCCGAAAGCTTTCCACATTTTCGGACAACCAGCCTTTCGAACGATAGGTGTTGATCACATTGCGAAAGGCCTTATCCAGCTCTTTATATTTGGAATTAGTCAACTTTCGAATACGCATTAATTCCGGAGAAGCATCAGACCGGATCTCCCCCTCTTCGTCGATCACGCTTTCAATCTCCTTGATCAGGATGGGATCAAAATGTACGGTTCGAACTATATCGTAAAGGGCAGGATAGGAAGCCCTGCGGGATTCGGTGAAAAATTTAAAGATCGCGCGGGTAGCACGCAATTGTACATTAATTCGTTGCAAACCCTTTTCCCCTAAAACGGAATTCTCTACCTCCAATAACCGAAGGTCTTGGGAGAGATCATGGTAAGTGTTCATTGGGAACAGCTCCCTGCGCTCTATACTATCCCGGAATTGCTCTGCTTCCTGCAGTTGGCCTTCGATTACGTCCTTATTCGTTTGAGGATGTAAGGACAAAACCTTTTCTCTCCCTAGATCTCCGGCGCATTCTTCAGCCAGTAAGTTGATTACCTTGTCAAATTCCAGTTTCTCCAGTACGTCCTTTGGCGCTAACCTCATTCGATTTCGTGTATTGAGTAATACCTGCAAATATACAGAAAGCCTGCCCGGGCAAAAAAGACCATAACTCTTAGCGTTTAAATACCTTTGAGCTATCCGTATTGGCTTATAAAATAATCCTGACCTGGACCGACTGAATATTCAAATAGCTTAACAAATTTTCCAAAAACTAGTTCCATCCAGACTTGGCTCTTTGAGGCGGACAGGCGCAACAGTGGAATCTGTCGAAGGAAAGACGTATCTTTATCAAGCAAAATCTCCTTTAGCGGATCTGGAATTGAGGGTTTTCCTTCCGCTCCAACATCTTCTACCTATCCTAATCACATTTTTGTCCGCTAAGTATTTCCCAAAATCAATTGCCTAAAAATGATAGCCTCGTTCTTCTACCCTTTACGAAAATGGATCGTCCCCCTGGGTTTACTTGCCCTTTTTTCCTGTGAATTAGAAGAAGACAGGGTTTATGTTGATGACCCCATCCTTATCCAGACCCAAAAAGCCATACGATTTGACCGGCTGGCCATCGGTCAGGAAAGCAGGTATCTGCTCTTTCGCGGGGAGCGCTATGCACAGGCCGATAGCCATAACGATTACACTTACCTTCCTGATACCACGGTTATACGGGTAACCGACTTCGATGGAGAATCCTTTATCTTCCGGGAATGGCTCACTCCCGGTTCGGCTTCCAGAAATGGAGCAAAATACCTATCGGATCCGGATAGCACTTTTGAGTATTTCGTTCGGATAGAGGATGACAGCCTGCGTATTTTTTTTTTCGAGGGATACCCAACATCCAGGGTCTACCGCTGGTTTTCGGTCAAAGGGTTACCACTCGAAATCGACCAAACCAGGGAAATCCCTATCGAAGGATGGAAAACCATGTTACCTTATTGCGAATGTGTCCAATCAGGGTTTACCCGTAACTTCAATCCATTTAACCGAAATTATAGCCATCTCAATGTGATCATCGACAATTACTGGATGCAGGTTGACGGTCCGGGCTCAACCCTGGTCTTTAAACGGGAATTGGGCTTGGTCCGGGCAGTAAATTACAGTTGGTGGACCGGACAGGGTACGGGCTGGGATCTACTTCCACCCCCAATGCCCGAATCGGAATGGAACCGTAAACAGTAATTGGAGGCGAGCAAGCATATCAGCAACCATAATGGTTTTCAAAAGCACCTTTGGATGGAAGCCGCTGCAAAGGGCTAAAGGCTTTTTAGACGGCCTCCATTACAAAAGGGTAATTGCCTGTTCTCAGGGATTGTTCTCCCAGCTGTGGCCGTTGCGGGCCATAAGTTGTTCTGCAGATTTTGGGCCCCAGCTTCCGGATTCATAGTTGGGAAACTCTTCTGGTTCGTCAGCCTGCCAGCTTTGAACTATGGGCATGACCACTTTCCAGGCATTCTCCACCTCGTCAGAGCGCATAAATAAAGTGGCATCCCCAACCATAATGTCGTGCAGCAGGGTTTCATAAGCTTCGGGGGATTCCGCATGGGTACCTTCTGCAGGGTTGGTTATCAGTGTCGATTCTTCGAGCTGCATATCCAATCCGACCTGTTTAGCCTGGAAACTCAGCTTAATTCCGGTATCGGGGCTGATGCTGATAGTAATACCATTGGGCAGCATTTTTCGGGCAATATTCTCCGGGAATATCCGGTGAGGTACTTCCTTAAACTGAATATGGATCAATGACATTTTCTTGGGCAACCGCTTTCCGGACCGAACATAGAAAGGCACCCCTTGCCAGCGGAAGTTATCTACAAAAAACTGAACAGCGGCAAAGGTTTCGGTTGGGGAGTTTTCCTTTACATCCGGTTCTTCCCGATAGGCTTTTACCGGCTCCCCTTTGGAGCTACCGGCACCATATTGCCCACGGGCGGAGTAGAAAGGTACTTCGTTGGGTTCGTATTTGCGAATTGCCCTTAAGACGTCTACCTTACGGTTTCGGATCTCATCCGCCGAAAAAGACATGGGAGGCTCCATGGCTACAAAGCAAAGCAGCTGCAGCACGTGGTTCTGGATCATATCCTTTAAGGCACCGGATTGATCATAATAGCCCGCACGGTCTTCCAATCCTACTGTTTCGGAAGCGGTAATCTGCACCTGCTCGATAAAATTCCTGTTCCAAATGGGTTCGAACAGCGTATTGGCAAACCGGAACACCAACATGTTCTGTACTGCTTCTTTTCCCAGGTAATGGTCGATCCGATAGATCTGGCGCTCATCAAACAGACCGGTGAGTTTTTGATTTAGAGCCTGGGCGCTTTCCAGGTCGAACCCAAAGGGTTTTTCAACTACGATACGGGAGCGATCAATATTCTCACAAATACCGGATGCACCAATACTTTCTGCAATGGGCTCTACCAGCTCCGGAGCAACGGACAGGTAGAATAATAAATTTGATTTTTGAATCCAATCCTTCTCCAGCTTGCCGATATAGGCCATGAGGTGCTCATAGGATTCTTTTTTAAAGACATCCAGGACTACATAATGGAGTGCAGGTGCAAATTGTCCCCACTGTTCATCGGAATGAAGCCCTCTTCTCGAGAACTCCCCGACTTCTTTTTTCATTTTTTCCTGGTAAGTCTCATTGGAGTACTCCGTACGGCCCAAACCGATTATGGCAAAATGTTCGGGGAGATGGCCGTCGATATACAAATTATACAAAGCGGGAACCAGCTTGCGTTTGGCAAGGTCACCGCTACCTCCGAATATGATAAAGATCGAAGGCGGATGCTGATGATCATTGGGCATGTCAGGTGGTATTTTGGGCTAGCGCCAGTCTGCGTGAAAAATTCCTTCCTTATCGAGTCGTTCGAAAGTATGTGCACCGAAAAAGTCGCGCTGAGCCTGGACCAGGTTGGCCGGTAGTCGGCCGGAGCGATAGGCATCAAAATAGGTCAGCGCATTTAAGTAAGCGCCCATTGGGATGCCCGCTCCCACAGCTGATTGAACAACTGTCCGCATGGAAGCCTGCCGCTCTAATAAAGCTGCGGCGAGATCCTGATCCAGGATCAGATTGGGCAGTTCGCGATTGCGATCATAGGCCTTGCGAATGGCCTCTAGGAGTTGAGCCCGGATGATACACCCTCCTCTCCAAATTCGACCTACTGCCTCCAGGTCCAGATTGAACCCATACTCCTCAGATGCGATTTGCAGTTGCTTCATGCCTTGTGCATAGGTGATGATGAAGCTAAAGTATAAGGCTTCGCGGGTTTGGCGGATGATGGTGTCCCGGTCTCCTTCCAGCTGTTGACCGGGCCCGGTCAGCACTTTTTCGGCAGCCAGCCGTTCCTCTCTGTACCCAGATAGTTCCCGCATTCGAACGGCAACATCAATTACAGGGATGGGTGCCAGGATATTCATTGCATCCTGTGAGGTCCATTTACCTGTTCCTTTTTGTTTGGATTGGTCAAGGATGACATCTACCAGTTCTTTCCCGGTATCTTTATCTTTGACCGTGAAAATATGGGCGGTAATTTCGACGAGGAAAGACTCCAGCTCTCCTGTGTTCCACTCTGCAAACAGGTCGGCAAATTCTGCATTGGTCAGCCCCAGCCCACGTTTCAGGAAATCATAGGTTTCGGCGATCAATTGCATCAGGCCGTATTCAATACCGTTGTGAACCATTTTAACATAGTGACCGGCAGCGCCCTTCCCCAGGTAAGTTACGCAGGGCTCTCCGTCAACCTTTGCGGAAACGGCTTCCAGAAGAGGCCGCACCGTTTCATAGGCTTGTTCATTACCTCCCGGCATCATGCTGGGACCACGGCGGGCACCCTCCGCCCCTCCGGAGACCCCTACGCCGATAAAGTGTATCCCTTTTTCGGCCAGTTCTACTTGCCGCTTGTCTGTATCTGGGAAATGGGAATTTCCGCCATCAACGATCAAATCACCTTCACTGAGCAAGGGCAACAGATCCTGAATGACATAGTCAACGATTTTTCCGGCAGGTACCAACAGCATGATCGCCCTGGGCGTTTCCAGGGACTGTACGAAGGTTTTGATATCAGCGGTAGCAGAAAGATTGCTATGCTGAGCGGATTCTTCAGCCAGCGCCTCTACCTGTTGAGGATTTTTGTCGTATCCCGTCACGGCAAAACCGTGATCCGCCATGTTTAAGAGTAAATTTCGGCCCATGGTTCCCAGACCAATAAGCCCTAGTTGGTAGGTTGATGTAGACATGAGTGGTTTTTTTGGAGTATTATCATTTGGCAAGCGGAAGGTAAGGAAAATTATGAAATCAGAAAACCTCCATCTGCCGTTTGTACCTCGTACGGGCTCAATTCAATTTCAAATTTTTTGGAATATGCCTGCCCAAGGGTTTCTATCAAGGCTTCGGCCTTTCCCTTTTGCACTAAATTCAGCGTGCATCCCCCAAAACCACCACCCATCATCCGGGCCCCCAATACGTAGGGTAAAGCCTTGGTGCCTTCAACCAGGAAGTCCAATTCCGGGCAACTGACCTCAAAATCGTTTTGCAGGCTTTGATGGGATTGATACAACAGGTCACCCAGCATGCTATAATCTCCAGCTTCCATAGCCTGGGTAGCTCTCAGCACCCGTTCGTTTTCAGAAATGACATGTTTACAACGCCGCCAGATCGCAGCTGGCATGGCTTCCCTATGTTCATCCAGGTTTGCTACTTTCAATTCCCTGAAATTGCTTAAGCCGGGATAATGATCCTTTAGAAAGGCAAAACCACTTTCGCATTCTGACCGGCGGGTATTATAGGTAGATCCGGCAGTAAGGGTGTGCGTTACATTAGTGTTTAAAAGCATCAACTCGTGGTTTTGCAAGTTTAATGGAAAGTATTCAAACTCCAGGGTAGCACAATCCAGTAAAAGTACCTGGCCTTTTCTTCCCATTATACTGGCAAACTGGTCCATAATACCACATTTGTTACCCACAAAGTGGTGTTCAGCCCGTTGAGCCGCTTTTATTAGTTCCCAGTCTGAAAGTCCTCCATTGAATAACCCATTTAAGGCGAGGGCCAGACTGCATTCCAAAGCGGCGGAAGAACTCAACCCACTGCCTATGGGCACCTGACCAGTAAAGGAACAGTCAAAACCTTTCAACGGCAGCTTTAACTGTTGAAGTTCGAACACCACTCCCATGATATAATTTTGCCAGCCTCCGGGAAGCGGGCTAAAACCAGCCAGCCGGAATTCAAAGACCTCTCCAATGTCCTTTGCTTCCACCCGAACCTGCTCCCGGGTCCCATTTAGCATCAACCTGACTTCTGTATACTTGTCGATGGCGGCTGGTAAAACCAGGCCCTCGTTGTAATCAGTGTGTTCTCCGATCATATTAATACGTCCGGGAGACTTTGCAATAATCTTATCCATAGGGGTGCAGTAAAGGCAAACAACTGGAAAAGCGAGTGGCTCCATCCCCCAGAAAGGAATTGACCCACCCGCAGAAAAGTTGTTCTCTATTTTTTATTCAAAAGCCACATAACCCCATGCCGGGAGATCGAATGGCTTACCTGCTTTAATTTTCACTTTGTCTCCTGTAAACAGATCGGTGGCTTTATATCCTTTTTCGAAAGTAACGGATTGTGGTTTATCGCTTAGATTGATAATAGCAGTGAATTGGTCACCGTTGCGTTCTCGGGTAAAGGCGAAGACCGCCTCTGGTTGGTCGGTGGGTATTCTTACCAAACGGGCCCCGGCACTGCCATTCCAGAGAGCCTGATTGCGTTTCTTAAGTTCCAACAAGTTACGATAGAATTCGGCATCTTTAAAGGTTCCCCACTCAATGGGGTCTTTTTCAAAAAATTCCAGCCGTTTATTCAAGCCCTGTTCCTGTCCACTATAGATCAAAGGCATACCGTCAAAGGTAAACGCCAAAACGGCAAGAGCTTTATAGGCGTCCCCCATGCGTTCTTCCACAGTGCCTGCCCAGGAATTTTCATCATGGTTGGTAATAAAATGCATGAAATACCCCTTGTCATAGGTCTCCAGGCTTTGCTGATACCAGGCCTCTACGTCATTTGCATTTTTTTCGCCATGTGTAATTTCATTCAATAGGTGGTGAAAGGCCCAGCCGTAATTCATGGCGAATAATTCCTCATTGCGTTGTTCCGGGATCTCCGCCTCGGCCAACAGGAATACATCGGGTTTTTCCTTGCGCAAAGCCGCTACCGTTTGCTCCCAGAAATCAAAGGGTACTCCATGGGCCACATCCATACGATACCCGTCGATGCCGACGTATTTGATCCAAAAAAGCAGATCATTGATCATGGCAGCCCGCATCTTGGGATTGTCATAATTCAGGTCGGCCACATCTGTCCAACCCCAGGATTCACCAGTTTCTACATTGATGGGATCAATGATATTTCCTTCTGCATCAGTAGTATAAAAATCGGGATGCTGTTCGATCCAAACGTGGTCCCAGCCCGTATGGTTGGGTACCCAGTCGAGAATGACATGCATCCCCATGCTATGGATTTGCTCTACCAGTTCAGCAAATTCATCCATGGTTCCAAACTCCGGATTAACCTGTTTAAAATCAGACACCGCATAATAAGACCCCAAAGTACCCTTGCGTTTAGTTTCACTTATGGGAAAAATGGGCATGAACCAAAGGATATCCACCCCCATCTCCTTTAGTCGGGGCAAATGTTCGGCAAACGCGGCAAGGGTCCCTTCTTCCGTATATTGACGGAGGTTGACCTCATAGATATTGGAGGTTTTAGCCCAGGCAGGGGCTGCTTTAGAGGGCTCCACCGGTGCTACGCTTTGTGCAGTAAGGCCGCTTATGGATACCAGGATAAAAAGCAATAAAAGATGAAATTTATTCATATCTGTTTTATTTAAAAATAACAAATGGGCTAGTCAGCAAATGGTTACATTCCAAACTGTTCGGGTGTGGGAGGAGAACTTAGGTTGATCATTTTCATAAGAAGAGGTTGAAAATCACCAAGTGAATCGGTTTTCACCCAGGACATTTCATAAGTATCGGTGCTAAAACCTTGTAGTTCGATCTCTGCATCATATCGGTCATCTACACCGGAATCGGTGTACAGAAGCCCTCGTTTTGACCCCTCTTTGAAGAACCAGTGCCCCTCGTCTTTTTTAATGTCCCACTGCCCCCGGGTATAAGTTCCGTCGGGTTCCATTTTCCACCAGGTACCGATCATTCGAACGCCCAAACTACCATCACGGGGAGCAATACAACGTTCGATCACCCAGTAATTACGCATGAGAAAAGGGACAGTATTATGATCTGGCGGGGCCACTGCCGGAGCGATCCTGGCTGCGGGATTCTGGGGCCTTTCTACTGTAGATTCGACTGGTTTGTCTTTTTGGCAACCCGCCACACTCATCATAATGGCCAAAAGAGGAAGAATAAGTTTCATGTTCGTGAGATTAAATGATTAAGGAAATAAGTCTGCCCAACGAAGGTTTTCAAAGTTATCGATCTGTTTTTGGGCTTCGAGATGCTCGACCTTCCCAACTGTATAAAAAGTAAACCCAGCACTGGCAGCAGCAGCTGCCTGAGCATCGGTCCCGGTAAACAGCAATATTTCTGTTGCCTCCATTTCCATCGCCACTCTGACCTTACCGAAAAGTTCGACCTCCGGACTCGAAATTTCCAAGCCGTTATTGACCATCACAATATCAAAAAAATGGGTTAGCCGAAGCCGGTCTAAAATCTCCAGTGCATCGGTTCTCGCGCTGCAAACCCCAATGCTGATTTCCTGAATTTTCAGATCTTTAAGAAAATGAAAAAATCCATTCCGGAGAAAATCCGGGCTTATATCCTGAATTTCTCTGGGAATGACATCGATGATCACTCCCTCCAGACCAAAAAGACAAGCTCGGATCATGGATTCAGCATTGATGTTCGGTCGCTCTTAGCCTTAAGAAGCAAGCGGATTTTATCAGCCCTTGACCATAGTCTACAGGCAGTTTTCTCAAAAAAATAAATATAGCCAAATCCCCCTGCTATCCAAATCGTAAAATCCGGTTTTTGTCGTTTCATAAAAAAGCACCCCTCGCTTAAACCTTTTGAACGACAAATAGTCGAACTGTCGTATCTCCAGATTTTCGAAAACTCCTTTTGTTTATGGAAAGTAAAGCTACCTTGGAAGTTTTTAGTACCCAACAGTCCTTCTCCTTCCCCCCGCCGGAGACTGGGCTGGAACCCTGGGCAGGTTCTTGGGATACGGGATCAGCCGCACATCTGCTCCGGCGGACAACCTATGGGCCAAGCCGTACCGAGATCCAAACTGCTCTGGAAGAGGGCCTGGACGGAACCCTGGATCGTTTGTTCACCCCCCTTCCTCCTCCGTTCCCCCCCTTGAATTATGGTTTTACGGGAGACCCTAACGTGCCCATTGGCGATACTTGGGTGGATAAGCCATATATTTTTGACGCAGAGGTACTCAATTACCGAAATATCAGTTTGCGAGCGTGGCAGATCGGCCTGCTTTTGGAAGAGGGGATCTCCATAAGGGAAAAACTGACCCTTTTTTGGCACAATCACTTTGGTATTGGCGGTTTAGACGATCCAAAGTACGCTTATGTCCACATTCGAACCCTTCGGGAAAATGCCTGGGGAAACTTTAGAGCGTTGGTGAAAAAGGTCACGATTGATCCGGCAATGCTCCGGTTTCTCAACGGTAATCAAAATACGGCCCAGGCACCGAATGAAAATTTTGCCCGGGAATTATTCGAACTGTTCACCATCGGAAAGGGGCCCCAGATCGCACCAGGGGATTATACCCACTATACTGAGGAAGATATTTTGGAAGCCTCCAGGATTTTGACAGGGTGGGTGGACCTGGGCTATTTCTCACTCAATGATCAATATCCTGAACCGGTAGCTTTTTTCCGCAGATTTCGACACGATACTGGTGCAAAGCAATTATCAGAAAAATTTGACAATGCCCTCATTACCAATCAAAACGAGAGCGAATATGCCGCTTTGGTAGATATCATTTTCCAACAAAAAGAGACCGCCCGCTTCATTTGCCGTAAACTGTATCGATGGTTTCTATACTATGATATTGATGAGACGGTAGAGAAGAACATGATCGAACCGATGGCCGAGCTGCTCATTCAGGAAAACTTTGAAATGGAGCCCGTTCTGCGCACGCTACTTAGATCCGCCCATTTTTTCGATGCCCTTAGTATCGGCCCTATGATCAAGAATCCGATCGATTTTTGTATCAATATCTTTAAACAAACCTTAATTGAATTCCCGGAAGATCTGGAAGCAAGCTATACCCTTCAGGGCTTATTGTTCAGTTTTATCAGCAATCAGCAGATGGAGTACTTCAACCCTCCTGATGTGGCAGGCTGGAAGGCCTACTATCAAGCCCCGAACTACTACCGCACCTGGATCAATTCCTCCACCCTGATCAATCGGGCCAACTTCACCAGTGTATTGGCCACTGTGGGATTCAATCTTTTTGGGAGCATGCTTAAGTCCGGTGTATTCGAAATGGCGACCCAGACCAGTAAGGCCGATGATCCCAACGTTTTAATAAAAGAATGGGGCGACCTGTTATTCCCGCAACCCATAACTGAAGAACAACTGGTCGACCTCAAAGAAGCCCTCATTCCTGGCCTGCCGGATTATGAATGGACCATTGAATACAATCAATATCTCGCTAATCCGGATGATCAACAGCACGCTTTTGCCGTGGAGTTGCGGCTGCGTGCCCTTTTGCAAGCCATGCTCGTCATGCCGGAATATTATTTAAGTTAAATCATCCTTACTCCTTATAAAATGAAACGCAGAAATTTTTTAAAAACCAGCGGTGCGTTTAGCCTACCCATTTTGCTCAATGGCATGCCGGTATCGGCAGTTGCCCGAAACAACTGGTTAAGCGAACTGGGCGCCCAAACGGACCGTGTCCTGGTCCTTATTCAATTGAACGGAGGGAATGATGGTTTAAACACTCTTATTCCGATCGACCAATACGACCAATTGGTCAAAGCTCGCTCTAATGTCCTTATCCCCAAAAATCAAATACTGCCGCTCACCGAGACCTTGGGTTTTCATCCTTCCATGGAAGGGTTTCAGCAATTATTTCAAGACGGCAAGGTCGGGGTTGTGCAGGATGTAGGCTATCCCAATCAAAACCGTTCCCATTTTCGCTCTACGGACATTTGGCAAACCGCTTCTCCGGCAACAGAGTATTACCCAACAGGCTGGCTTGGGCGCTATTTCGATCAGGAAGCACCGGGTTACCCACAGGGGTACCCCAATAGTGAGCAGCCGGATCCATTTGCCATCACCATGGGCTCCACGGTATCGGAAACCTGCCAGGGCAGGATCGCCAACTTCAGCATGGTAGTGGAAGATCCCTTCGCCCTTGTACCGCTGGAAGAAAGTGGCGGGCAATCTGCAGATGATTCCCCCTATGGTATGGAACTGGCCTTTTTGCAACAATCCATAAGCCAGACCAATGCCTATTCCAATGTAGTGTTAGAAGCAGCAGAAGCTGGACAAAATACCGTCGCTTATCCCCAAAATAACCCCCTGGCAGCCCAACTGCGGAACGTTGCCCTACTGATCTCCGGTGGTCTGCAAACCAGCGTTTATGTAGCCCGGTTGGGTGGTTTCGACACCCATGCCAATCAGGTAGTTGACGGGGAAGCAACTACAGGGGAACACGCCCTTTTATTGCAATATCTTTCGGAAGCGATAACCGCTTTTCAGGAAGACCTTCGACGACAGGGTCTGGAAGAACGGGTAATGGGTATGACCTTTTCCGAATTCGGACGGCAAATCCGGTCCAATTTTAGTCTTGGTACCGACCACGGTACAGCCGCCCCCCTTTTCTTGTTCGGATCCTGTTTGAAGCCGGGAGTACTGGGCGCGAACCCCGACATCCCTGATAATGTAGAACCCCAGGAAGGCGTCCCCATGCAATTCGACTTCCGGGACGTCTATGGCTCTGTTCTGATCGACTGGTTTAATGCTACCGAGCAACAGGTCAAAGGTTTGTTACACGAAGGCTTCCAATACCTGGCGATTGTCGGAAATTGTGCAGTGACGGCTACCGATGAACCGGAAGCGGAAGCCTTAACTTTCCAGGTTTATCCAAATCCGGTACGATATTACTTTACCATCGCCTACGATAGCCCCGGCGGAATGCAACAATTAAGTCTTTTCGACAGCAGGGGTAGCCGGGTTCGCGTCTTTTTTGAACAGAAGTTGCCGAAGGGCTTGATCCAGCAGACCTATACTGTGGACAAGCTCCCCAGTGGTGTGTATTACCTGCGCCTGCAAAATGGGGCACGGGTGGCTACCAAACGCCTGGTGGTGCATCAGTAAGGAGAGATCATTTTAGCCATGACCTTTAGATGTTATTTCTAAGGTCCGGTTAATAAGAGCGCTTTCTTTAAAATGTTATTGTACCACATTAAGCGCTTTTCCAATCTTTATAAAGGCTTCCACGGCCCGTTCCAGGTGTTCCGGTTCATGGGCGGCGGAAAGTTGGACGCGAATTCGGGCCTGTCCCTTAGGAACAACCGGGTAGAAAAAGCCGATAACGTAGATGCCTTCCTCCAATAGCTTGGCGGCAAAATCCTGGGAAAGCTGGGCATCATACAGCATAATGGGTACAATGGGATGCTCACCGGGAAGGATATCAAAGCCGGCTTCCGTCATGGCCTTACGGAAATAGCGGGTGTTATCCTCCAGTTTATCTCGCAGGTGGGTAGAACCGGAAAGAATGTCAAGCACCTTGATGGAGGCCCCGACAATAGCAGGTGCTACCGTATTCGAGAACAAATAAGGACGGGAACGCTGCCGCAACATGTCAACGATCTCTTTTTTAGCAGCGGTAAAACCTCCTGAAGCTCCGCCCAATGCTTTACCCAAAGTCCCGGTAATGATATCGATACGATCGATCACCCCACAATGCTCGTGCGTACCCCGACCGGTTTTTCCCATGAAGCCAGTAGCGTGGCATTCATCGATCATAACCATAGCATCGTATTTTTCGGCCAGGTCACAGATCTTATCGAGTTGAGCAATGGTCCCATCCATTGAAAATACTCCATCCGTGGCGATAAGGCGGCGGCGGGCCCCTTGTGCTTCCTTGAGTTTTTCTTCAAGATCATGCATGTCATTATTCAGGTAGCGGTAACGAGCTGCCTTACACAACCGAATACCATCAATGATGGAAGCGTGATTCAACTGATCGGAAATGATGGCATCTTCCTTGCCCAGCAAGGGTTCGAATAATCCCCCGTTGGCATCGAATGCAGCTGCATACAAAATGGCATCTTCCTGCCCTAGGAATTCTGCTATCTTCTTTTCCAGTTCCTTGTGAATATCCTGGGTTCCACAAATAAACCGGACGGAAGACAGACCAAAACCGTGGCTGTCAATGGTATCCTTGGCTGCCTGTAAGACCTCCGGGTGAGCCGAAAGCCCCAGGTAATTATTTGCACAAAAATTAAGGACTTCCTTTCCGGTACTGATCCCGATCTCCGCTCCTTGCGGGCTCACAATGATCCGCTCCTTTTTGTACAGGCCGGATGCTTTAATTTCTTTTAACTCTTGTTCCAGTGCGGGTTCTACCTTGGTATACATGGTTGATCAATTTCGGTTATGGTATTAGGCTTGCTGCACGTATTGTAAGCGCAGATGTTCTATCATGTCTTTGGTCATGGCCGGAAGGTCAAATTCTGGTTGCCAGCCCCAATCCCGGCGAGCCTGACTATCATCTATACTGGAAGACCAGGAATCGGCGATCTCCTGTCGAAAATCAGGTTTGTAGTCAACCTTGAAATGAGGATAAAAATCCCGAATGGCTTCTACTACTTCTGATGGACTGAAGGTCATTCCTGCCAGATTATAACTGGTTCTTACCCTGATCTGTTCTTTTGGGGCTTTCATTAATTCGATCGTAGCCCGAATTGCATCTGGCATGTATAACATCGGTAAGCGGGTATCGGCATTTAAAAAACAGGTAAAGGGCTCCTTTTTGACAGCCTGATGATAGATCTCCACCGCATAATCCGTGGTCCCCCCCCCAGGTAAGGATTCATACCCGATTATTCCCGGGTAGCGAACGGATCGCACATCCACTCCAAACTTTTGATGATAATATTGAGCCCATAGCTCTCCCGCCACTTTACTAATGCCGTATACTGTGGTTGGGTGCATTACGGTATCCTGCGGGGTTTTTTCTTCCGGGCTGTTAGGGCCAAAAACAGCAATGGAGGAAGGGAAGAACACCTTTAGATCACGGCTCCGTGCGACCTCTAACACATTAAACAGGCTGTTCATGTTGATCCTCCAGGAGGTAAGGGGATCTGATTCCCCCTTGGCAGATAGAATAGCAGCCAGGTGATAGACCTCTGTGATCCCATAGCTTTGAATACATTCCTCCAGTGCCCGGGTGTCCAGTGCATCCAATATTTCGAAGCGTGGGGAGGGACTATTGCCTTTTCGAATGTCTGTAGCAAGGACTCGTTCGATTCCATGGCGTTCCTGGAGTCGACGGGTAAGAACGGTTCCAATTTGTCCATTGGCTCCGGTAATGAGAATGGCGGGTTCTTTCATAATTTGGTCAGGTCAGGAACCGTAAAAATAGTTAATCCCGCCAAAAAAACTAACCTCCCTTCTCTTTTCGCTTAAAGGGATTCCATTTCTCCAGTTCCTTTTTTAGGTTCTCCAACTCTCCTCCGACCTTCAGGCTATCCAGCAATTTACTGATCTCTTCCTGAGATTTACCTTGTAAAAGACTATCCAGGCCGGCTGCTGCATCCTTACCGAGCACTTCTGCTGCTTTTTTTCTGGCTTCTGCTTTGAGCCTTTCTACCTGGGCATCAACCACTACCTTCGCCGAGTCGATCGCTTGTTCTCCCAGCTCATCAGCTCTTTTTTTCCCTTCCTCCAGGCGTTTGTTGATCGAAGCTTCAAGTTTTGCCTTTTCCTCTTCCAATTGTTCCTTGACGGCTGTTTTGGCAGCATCGGAAACATTATTTCCGTCACCTGTCCCAAGCAAATCTATCTTCACCTCAGGAGCCTGCAAACTACCCGTAAGGTTTAACCCCAGTTCTATCATATCCCCGGTGTTGAAATTAATGCCCAGGCGAGAGGCCTGTCCCTGTAATTCGCCGAGCAGGTTATTGGCAACTGCACCTACACTTCCAAGTTTATCACGGGGTATCTCCAATTCGATATCATAGTCCATTTGTCTATCCAGGCCGTGCGAGCCGGAAATCGTAGCGAACAAGTCACCCACTCTGAGATCGAATGGAGCAATTTCCACCTGGCCGTTTGCGATTTCCAATTGACCGGATAGTCCGCTGAGGTCGATATTCGATTTTAATTCTTCCACATCCAGTGTGTTGGCGATCAATTGGGTGGGCTTGGTGCTTTTCAACATGGCCTCCAGGGTTTCGAACACCCCTTTAGCATTCAATGTGCTAAGATCGGGTTGCATCTGGTCGGTTAAGGTTCCGTTGACGTCCAGGCTGGTGGAAAAAGCCCCATCGATCGAACGGGCAATTGGTGCCAGTTTTTGTACACTGATCAGGTTGTCAAAAGCCTGTTGAAACTGCACAGATTCCATTTGGTAAGCGAGGGCATAGGTTGGATTTTCTGGATCCTTGGTATCGTAGGCCCCTGACAATTGTATATTGCCCCCCAATGCATTCCCCCGCACCTCCTCAAGGGCTACGGCCTGCTCAGCCACCTGCAATGTACCGCTAAGGTTACGGATGATCAGCTTATTGTACAACAAAGTCCCAACACGCGCTCCAAGAAATAAATTGACATTTTCCGGGATAAGAATAACCCCCATGGAAGCATTTTCCCCAGAGGAAGCAGCAGCCTTGGGCCTCTGGGTTGCAGGGCTTTCCACTGATTGCATAAAAGGGTTGAGATCCAGTCGATTCGAAACGATATTCAGGTTGCCACCGAGTTCGCCGCCCCGGAGCGCATAATCATACCAGTGGGCAAGGCTGCCGGTCAGTTTAAGATCGCTCTGATCGATCTTCAAAGAAGCCTCCTCTACTTCTAATTGTTCAGCATTCGCCCGACCGACCAACTGGAGATCACGAAGTTGGTAATCTCCATAAATTACCGTTTCTGCCAAAGCGTCCAGCCTAAAGTCAAATCGATCGAAGGCTTCCTCCGGTTCTCTACCTGCGGGAGTTGTTTGTGGCGTAGAAGGGCTATTGGAGGTAGAAGCTTGCATCCATTCGTTGGCATCAAAAGCTTCCGTTCTAATTTTAAGTCGGCCTTTCATGGTTTTCTCCGGAGAAAAGTAGGCCAGGATATTATCTACCCGAGCTTCGCCGGAAACAGAGCTTCGCCCAAGTTGAGCCTTAAACTGAGGCAGGTCGACAAATTGGGGAGAAAATTCCATCCTTGCCTGCTCTACCCGAACAGAGGGGTAGGGATTCGACTGGAGCCTGACCTCTGAAAGCGCTAAACTTCCCTCCATGTCAACTTCCTCATACCTTCCCCCTTCGATCTGGGACTGCCTGGCCCTGGCTGTGACATCCGCTACGATCCGTCCGTTTAGTTCCTGTACCTGTTCGAATGGGAATGCCTCCGATAATGCTCCAAGATCCAAAACCCCCTTCACTCGTCCGTTGATATCCGGATCACTCATTGGGGTCTTCAGCATGAATCGGCCTTCCAATGGGTTATCTCCGATCCGAAGGGAAAACCGGGGTATTGCCACGGTAATTTTATCAAAATCATCCCCAGGGCTGGTAAATTCCAATTGGGTCTCTACATCTGAAATACCCAGGGGCAAACCGGGATACTGGACCACCCCGTTGGAAACATTCACATTTGCCTGAATAGCAGGGTATAATTCCTTATCAGCACTGTAGACCCCTTTCACTTTTCCCTGCAAGGCAAAACTACCTCCGACCTCTACTTCCTCATAAGCCTGTGTATAGGCCCCGGGGATAAGGGACCATAGCTCTTTAAATTCATTTCCTGGTGCTTTTACCGTGAGGTCCATCGTATAGTCGTTCTGTACCTGTTGGATAAACCCATCTAAAGTAGTGTACAAGGCATTGACTCGCAAATCGTTCTCTACCAGTTCATAACGCTGCTCTCTCTGGTCGATCCTGAAAACTGCATCCAAGGCGGTTTCCACTTCATGGAGGTAATTAAATCCTCCATAGGAAAGTGTTAAGGTATCGATCGTCGTTTCCGTCTTCAGATCATATTGGGAAGCGGTGAAATCTCCGGAACCACTATGGGCCATACCACCAGCCCGAACGAACAGCCCTTGTTGTCGATCGTTATAGATCAAGTCTCCATTCTTGATAGTATACCGATTGAGCAAAAGGCGAAAGTCATTAGAGGAAGGAGATTCTGAGATGTTTGCCGGGTTGGAACCTTTTGTTTTTGCAATAAGATAATTCGGCCTCCCATCGGGTAATACCAATAAATGCACCATGGGCCTGTCCAATTTTACTTTTCGAATCAAAATGGGTGTCCCTGATCTTAAAACTGATCCAATATCCACCGTTAAATTCAGAGCTTCCAGTTCGACAAGGGGTACTCCTTCGAAGTCTTCTATACCGTTCACTTCCAAGGCTTTGATGCTAAGCTGAAGGTTTGGAAAGCTGCGCAAAAGATTAAGGTCAACATCCTCAAAATCTATCTGAGCGTTGAGTTGGTCATTAGCCACTTGCTTAACCTTGGTGATGAGCTCGTCTTTGAAAAAATAAGGAACAGCTATTGCAGCACCAACAACCAACAACAGCAATAGACCAAGAAGGGTAAGAAGCACTCTCAGGAATCGCATAGATTTAATTTTTGCCTGAATACCTCAGAGCCCTCAAAAGGAAAGAACCCTGTTTCTTATTTGGAAACACCTGAAAATACTTCCTTTGTTGTGTCGTTTCCAAAACTTTAAAAGCAAAATAGCATTTATTCTAATACCTGATTATAACTTTTAGTTTCTAGAATTGCTCAACATTGAATGCAGCGGAAAATTTCCGGAAGGATACAAAAGGGAGTAAACCTGATGCCAGTATCCCGACTAGCTTCGGTCTTATCCTGTCCGGTGGTGGAGCCCGTGGCGCCTACCAAATGGGAGTCTGGAGAGCGCTAAGGGAAACTAATTTGGAAAACCGCTTAAGCCTTATTGCGGGCACTTCTGCAGGTGCTATCAATGGTGCCTTCTTGTTACAAGGTGATTTCGAATTGGCACGGCAATTATGGCTGGAAGGGGCTCCGGACCTCGTATTTGATTTTTTACATGAGCAGGATAGTGCCCACTTGAGTTGGAAGAACATGCTCCTTGACCTGCTGCGCAACAAAGGGTTGCG
Organism: uncultured Saprospiraceae bacterium; assembly: GCA_964479625.1. GTDB lineage: Bacteria > Bacteroidota > Bacteroidia > Chitinophagales > Saprospiraceae > CAYZMS01. Next base: position 11,828 of record CAYZMS010000027.1, on the reverse strand, counting down.
TATTAACCACCTCAAGGATAATCTACGCAAGCTCCTGGATGAGGACAAGATCAGAAGCAGGGGTATTCCCTATGGACTCACGGTCTGGAACCGCACCCGCCGGCAAGGAGACTTGCTTCATCTGAGCGATATCCCCAATGGCCAACTTGTCGAATACATTATCGCCAGTTCCAGTTTTCCACTTTTTCAAGCCCACCAGATCGAAAGCGATGTCTACCTGGACGGTGGTATTTACAGCAATCTGCCGCTAGAGTTCCTTGGGCATTTTCCGGAAGTTGACCAGGCTCTTGCCGTAGATGTAGCTTCATTTATGCGTTTCCATCCCAGGCAATTCCGTCTGGAACGACAATTCAGGGATCGGCTGCTAATCTTGCGGCCCAGTCGTCCCATCCCCTCTCCTGCCAATTTTGACTATCAGGCCCGAAAGAAACAGGAAGCATTGGGCTATTTGGATTCCTTGCAGTTATTTCGGAAACAGGACCTGGTATAGGCCTTTTCCAGAAACTCCCAAAAGACTTTGTACCTTTAAGCCAGAACTCTGAAAAGAACCGCATGTACGATTATCAGCTCATTGACCAGCCTCAACAACTTCAATCATTCGCAGAACAACATCAACAGGTAAGCTGGGTCGGTTTTGATACCGAGTTCATCGGCGAAAAACGCTACTACACCCAATTATGCCTCATTCAGATCGCATCTGAATTTGGGTATTTCATTATCGACCCCATAAGCCTACCGGATATTGATCCAATCCTGGAAATCATTCAGAATCCGGCCATAAAAAAAATCACACACGCGGGGGAAAACGACTATCGTTTATTTTTTCAATCCCACGATATCCTCCCCAAGAATGTATTCGATACACAGATCGCCGCCGGGTTTATCGGCTACAATTATCCGGCCGCCTTTCATAAGGTGGTAAGCGGAGAACTGGGAAAGGAGCTGAAAAAAAGCTTTACCGTTACTGATTGGAGCGCACGCCCCATCAGCAACAACCAGGTAAAGTATGCCATGGATGATATCCTGCCCCTTTTTGACCTTTGGCAGATCATGACAGAGAAACTGGAAAGGCGGAACCGCCTTGCCTGGGCAGAACAAGAGTTCAAGCAACTGCAAGCTTACGACTTCTACTACCGCTCCCCCTACCACGAAGCCCTGAACAGCCGACTCATGTTTTCTCTTAAACGAAAGGATCGCCTTTTTTTAGCCCGTTTATTCGTTTGGCGTCAACAATTGGCTGAGCAAAAGGACTATTCTAAAGACATGATCCTTTCCTCCAAACTCATGCCGCACCTGGTACGTGGAATAAGGGCCGGGAAGAATGCGCTTCGACAGAACAGAAGGATACCCCATAAGATCGTAGATCGCTATGGGGAATTGTTCGAAAAAATGTACCAGCAGAAGCCCACTACAGAAGAGGAGGACATATTGAGACAAATACCCCGAGAAGAAGACCTTCCCGAGCGGGAAGAGATACTGCTGGAGATCCTTTACCTGGTCGTAAAATTAAAGTGTGAAGAAGAGGGTATTTCGCTGGCCCTGGCCCTTCCAAGAGGGCTGTTCAAAGCCATTAAGGAAAAACCCGAACTGGCCCATGAAACTTTTGGCCGGGGATGGCGGTCCGAGTTATTCGGTACCCTTTTTACCCGTTGGTTGAGTGAGTACAAGGATATTAAGATAGAAATTGGAAAAAATGCCATCAGTTTGCAATTACCCAATGACTGATCAAATGGCTTTACTCCAAGTCAAGCACCTCCAAATTGAATTTTCTTCAGCCGGAAAAGAAAACATCCCCGCTGTAAAGGATATCTCCTTTCAACTGGAGGCGGGAGAGGTATTGGGCATAGTGGGAGAATCGGGCTCCGGAAAAACGGTGACCGCCCTCTCCCTCCTGGGGCTTTTACCCAAGACTGCCCACATTCAAGGTCAACTGAATTACCTTGGCCAGGAAGAAAATATGCTGGAATTCGATGCCAAAACCTGGCGACATTTCCGAGCCAGAGAAGCCGGTATCATTTTCCAGGATCCCTTGAGCAGTTTGAACCCCCTTATCCCCTGCGGGAAACAGGTGGAAGAAGTTTTGCGCTTGGCCGAAGGGCGTGTGGACCATCGAAAAACCGTACTCGACTGGTTTGAGCGGGTGCGACTACCTGAGCCGGAACGCATGTCCAGAGCTTACCCACACGAGCTTTCCGGAGGGCAACGCCAGCGAGTGATGATCGCTATGGCCATGTGCCGCTCACCCCGCCTGCTCATAGCTGATGAGCCGACTACCGCCCTTGATGTCAGTGTACAGAAAAGTATCCTGGACCTACTTCGCGAGATGCAACAAGCAGTTGGAACAGCTATTCTTTTCATCTCCCATGATCTCGGGGTTATTCGAACACTTGCCCAGCGCGTACTGGTTATGCAAAACGGAGAGATCGTAGAACAGGGTCCCGTCCAAAGTATTTTCGAACAAGCGGAACAAGCCTATACCAAGGGCTTGCTGGCTTGCCGGCCTCCATTGGACCACAAACTGGAGCGCCTTCCGTTGATCGCCGATTTTACGCAGGCTGAAAAAGGTACCCCCCCCGATCCAAATTCCCTTACCATACCCGTTGCTGAGGAAAAGGCAAGGGCTAAATCTTTACAACAACTTCCTCCCCTCCTGGAGGTGCGTGAGCTGCAAACCTGGTTCCCCATCCGAAAAGCCTTTCCCTGGCAAAGCAGAAAATGGGTCAAAGCTGTGGATGCAGTAGACTTTGACCTCTACCCGGGGGAAACACTGGGCGTTGTGGGGGAATCCGGCTCGGGTAAAACAACCCTGGGCAGAAGTATTTTACGTTTGATCGAACCCAATGCAGGGAAGATCGTCTACCAAGGCATTAACTTGACCAGCCTGCAAACCCACGAGTTGCGGAGAGCCCGCCGGGATCTGCAGATCATTTTTCAGGACCCTCTATCTAGTCTAAACCCTTTAAAAACAGTACGCCAAAGCCTGCTGGAGCCCCTACAGGTCTACGGAACCCTCAACAACTCTGCTCAACGGGCCCATCGCGTCCTGAAATTGCTCCGACAAGTCGACCTCGATGAAACCTACCTGGAACGCCTTCCCCATCAGTTATCCGGAGGGCAACGGCAACGCATCGGCATTGCAAGAGCCCTGGCCGTAGAACCAAAGCTTCTGATTTGTGATGAATCCGTATCGGCTCTGGATGTTTCTGTTCAGGCACAGGTCCTCAACCTCCTCAAGGATCTTCAGGCAGAAAAGGGCCTTACCTATATCTTTATCTCTCATGACCTCTCGGTAATCCGGTTCATGGCTGATCGCGTCTTAGTCATGCAAAACGGCAGGGTTGTAGAAAGGGGGTTTACCGCAGAACTCCTTTCTAATCCAAAAACCTCTTATACCCAATCCCTCCTGCAGGCCGTCGTTTAAAAAAAGAAGGCCAGACCTAGAACAAACTTTAACAAAGCTGCAACCTTTTCAATGAGGCACTCGTCTTTATTTTGAATTCCTTTATCGGGGATTACCAAGCAGGAGTCGAGATTCCCTAAATAATTGGTTAAAAACGCTTATTTTCCCAGCATAATTATTTTTAAGTGGATAGTCGAAAAATAGAACCAAGAACCATTCTTTACATTGTGCTCCTTCTAATGAGCGGTCTTTCTTATGTCTATCTCAACAAGTCTGAACCCAAGGAGGAAGAAGGCCTGGCCCTTGCTCAAAAGCTTTCAGAAGATTTTCAACAGGAAGAAGCCGTTTTACCGGACGTACAAATCTTCACCAAAATATTTGAAGGGGTAAAACGCATTTTGCCGATCCCCCAATCCCATTTTTAATCAGGCTCGTCAGCCCTGTTTTTCCAGTTTTTTTCTCCAGTACCGAATTAGGCCTGCCACGCTCATCCAGGACGGATTGGCAGCTTCGTATTGCAACTGAGCTTCTTTAGAGAAAACCCCTCCCGCTTCCAGTTGTCCTTTAACGTACTCCATAAACTCCGGCGCTATTTCACTTGTTTTTCGACCAGCGTCATAGTGCGGTCGGATCCATTGAGCCCAATCCAGTAAAGCTTCTTCCAATTTTATTAGGTGGGTCTTCACTTCTTTTACCTCTCCATAATGCGTTAAAAAGAGCTGATCAGGCTTGCGCTCAAGGATTAGCCGTATGGAGGCCTGCCAGTCTTCCACATTAATATCCGGTGGAGGGCATGGTGGCACCACCGGCCCCTGGTCGATCTTAACCCCGGCCACATCGCCACAAAAAATGGTCTTGTCTACTTCCCAGGCTATGTGGTGAACGGCATGCCCTGGGGTATGCAAAGCTTTTAAGGTGAGGTCCCCCACGGAGATTTCGGCCCTGTCCTCTACTGCTTGTAATTGCTCCCTGGCGATGGGCTTCATAGCTCCCCAAAGGGTATCCATCTGGTCTTGATAGATACGCCTGGCGGAACTCATCAAACGCTCCGGCTGCTCAAGATGAGGCACTCCAAGGGGGTGGACATACACCCGGGCACCCTGTTCGGCGAACGCCCAGGCTGCTCCGGCATGGTCGAGGTGAATATGCGTCAAAAAAACATGCCGAACATCTTCTACCGCATATCCCGCCGCCTGTATCCCGTTATTCAGGTGCTCGAAAGTAGAATGAGGGCCTGTTTCGACCAGGATCGGCCCCTCTGTAGTTTCCAGTAAGAAGGAGGCTATGGCATGTTCATTACCGAGAAAATTAAGGTCAATGATGGTCATGGGTGGAGTTTATCGATTTATAGAAATTAATTTCCTATTTAATTACTGCTGAAGGAAGGGGATTGATTGTAAAAACAATCCTCCCTTTAGGAAAAGTACTTAGCTTTTGACGAGGCTAATAACCAACTGCCATTCCATCTTTCCTAGATTCACTGGCGCCAAAGTAAACCTGCCGTTCAGCATCGTACAAAATAGCCTGATATCCCCCGTAAATGCCTCGGGAAAAACCCACTTTATGGCCTTTGTCCATTAAAGCTCGAATGGTGTCGTAATCAAAACCGTATTCGAGGCGAATTTCCCCACTTCCTTCTGCCACATAACCGGTGGGTTTGCTGGTCCCGGTATGATCGATGCGTGGGGCATCTCCTGCTGCCTGAAGGTTCATTCCAAAATCGATCATATTCATAATGATCTCGCAATGGCCCTGCGGCTGGAAATCCCCGCCCATAACCCCGAAGCTGAGGTAAGGCTGATTATCTTTGGTGACAAAAGCGGGAATAATGGTATGAAAAGGCCGCTTACCGGGATCATAGGTATTGGCCTGTCCTTCAATTAAAGAAAACAATTCGCCCCGATCCTGTAAAATAAAACCAAGCCCCGGAGGACACATACCGGACCCCATACCGCGATAATTAGACTGAATAAGGGAGATCATATTCCCGTCTTTATCCGCTACCGTCAGGTAAATGGTTTCTCCCGCGCTGATCTGACCTGACTCGTAACGGCCTGCTCTTTCCCTATCGATCAATTCCCGGCGTTCGGCCGCATATTCCTTAGAAAGCAGACGTTCTAAGGGGACTTCGAAGAAATCGGGGTCTGCATAGTATTTGGCACGGTCTTCAAAAGCCAGTTTTTTAGCCTCTGCAAACAAGTGAATGTGCTCGGGTGAGCCGAATTCGATCGAACTGAAGTCATAGCCTTCTAAAATATTGAGCATTTGTAGGGCGGCAATTCCCTGCCCGTTTGGGGGAAGTTCCCACACATCATAACCCCGGTAATTTACCGATACGGGATCCACCCATTCCGAGCGATGCCCGGCCATATTCTCATAGGAAAGGAAACCGCCCTGCTCCTGAATGAAATCAGCGATGGTACGAGCTATATCTCCTTTGTAGAAAGCATCTCTTCCACCTTTGGCAATTTTTCGATAGGTATTTGCCAAATAGGGGTTTCGAAAGATATCTCCCTTTTGGGGAGTTTGTCCATTCAGCTGATAGGTCTCTGCTATGTTCGGGAACCCCTGCCGCAGGTAAAAAGGGATCGTTCGATTCATATACCAGGCGATCAATTCCGTAACGGGAAAACCCTCCTCCGCATAGGCAATAGCAGGAGCCAGGATGGTTTCCATGGGTAGTTCACCAAACTTTTCATGTAACTCAAACCAACCGTCTACCGTCCCCGGAACACTAACCGGTAGTGGCCCGTAGGAAGGGATCTTTTCCATGCCTTCCTCTTGAAAGTAGGCCAAACTAAGGCTTTCAGGCGAGCGACCACTGGCGTTGAGGCCATAGAGTTGCTTGCTCTCTGCATCCCACACAATAGCGAAAAGGTCGCCTCCAATACCGCAGCCCGTAGGCTCCATTAAGCCAAGGGCTGCGTTGGCGGCAATTGCCGCGTCTATAGCGCTACCCCCTTTTTTCAGGATGTCGATGGCGATCTGGGAAGCTAAGGGGTGGCTGGTTGCCGCCATTCCATTTTGGGCAATGACCTCCGAACGGGTGGAATAAAGAGATCCGGTGATCCGATCCTGAGCAAAGGCGGCACTTACCAAAAAGCATAATAGTGCAAAAGCAATCAAGGTTTTATTTTTCATATCGATCCATTGAATGTTAGCAAATGTTCAGCTATTAATTTTCCCTGGTCTTCCTGTGAGAAGTGGCCAGCTCCTTCGATTATTGCATGAGGTTGATCCCTTGCGCCGGGAATATGCTTTTGAAGTACCCTGTCCGCTCCCTTGGTGATCAGATCCGAATCGCCAAATAAGGTCAAAAATGGTTTTTCCCACCTGGCCCAAAGCTCCCACAATTTCCGGTTTTTCCTTGCTTCAGGATCATCGAATTCTAGTGGGACCAGTGCAGGGAAAACCCTTGCACCGACTTTAAAGGATTCATCCGGAAAGGGAGCTTCATAGGCGGCCAGTACCTCAGCTGGAAGTTCAGTAACGGTCCCCATTTGCAGTACACCTCCCAGTGGGAACTCGGGAACGGTTTGGGAAAACTGGCGCCATTGTAGAAAAGCCTGCGGCATTGGACGGATTCCCATTGGTAAATAAGTATTGGAAGCTGCAACGGCACTAAAGCGTTCTTCCATTAAGACCGCTAATCGCATGCCTAACAGGCCACCCCAGTCCTGGCAAAAAAGGCGCACCTTTTGTAAGTCTAGTTGTTCAATGGCAGCACGCAACCAGTTTTCATGCTTTTGATACGAATAGTCCTCTTTCTTCGCTGGCTTATCGGAGCGTCCAAAACCGATAAGGTCTAAAGCGACCACCCGGCAGCCGCCTTTCACCAGTACAGGGATCATCTTGCGGTATAAATACGACCAGGTGGGTTCTCCGTGTAGTAACAAAAAGGTGGGGTTCGTTTTTTCACCCTCATCTAAATAATGCAAACGAAGTCCGGGCTCTACTTCCAAATAATTGCCCTGATAGCGGAAATCCGGCAAATGTTCAAAGCGGTACTCAGGTGTTCGAAGAACGGTCATCTTTGGAAATTAATTGGCAGTTGTTTGACAGATGTCGGGCCTTTAAAAAGCCCTTAGACTAAGTAGTCTTTTTCAATTGTCAAAACCGAAGGTGTTTTGTTCAAAGCTCCTCAAAAAAACCGGTTTTCTGGTTTTTGCGAACGCGATCCCATGGGTAGTAACGACCATTCATGGCAACATAAACCCCCACCGGCAGCAGTTGGACAAAGGCCAATGCACTCCCTAAGTTAAAAAATCCATCCGAAGAGGTACCAAAAGCATAGGGAATCATGGCGCCGGTAACTACGATAGTCTTTTCGATCTGGGCTTTAGCCAGGTATTCAGCCGTCTCCACCATAGTGTCGGTCCCATGAGTAATGATGATCTGGTCGAATGCAGAGCGCCTACAATTGTGTGCGATAATCTCCCGGTCCGCTTCCTGCATGTCCTGGCTGTCGAGCATCATGAGGGTTTTGATGTCCAGTTCCAAAGTACAACGGCCGCGTTCGATCATCTTGGGAAGATGAGTATCCCGGAAATAGAGCGTCCCTTTTATGTAGTTGTATTCCTTATCGAAGGTGCCACCGGTCACGAAGATCTGAATCATCTGAGAGCGTTATGGGTTTTGAAAGCCTCCGGATACTGCCTACTTCAAAGGCAGTGATCCTCGTGTTGATGAGGGATTTGGAATAATTTTATGGGGTTATAAGGTTGAAAATAACCTTATAACCCCATAAAATTATAAACTTATAGAATCTTCCCTTACTCCACCTTAAACACCTCTTCTCCAAGGCCGGTATTGAACTCGACCGACTCCACGGTCATTTCCAGGGTCATGGGCATTGCGCCGGAAGTGGTCATTTTGAAAGGGATCATTATACCATCCACTTCCTGGTAATCGCTGTAAACATTGGTATTAGTGACTGTTTGGCCACCCATATCGGCAGAGCTGACAGATTTCACTTTTAAGCCTGAATCCACCTCATAGAACTCCGTAGATTTGGAGCCGTCAGGACCAGTAACCACAATTTTATAAGCATCTGCACCCTCCACTTTTTCGATACCGGTAAGTTCAAGAGTGTATTCCTCTTTTAGGTAATCCAGCTCTGGAAAAATAGTAGCTTCTTTACCAAAGGCAGCAGCGGCTTCTCCTTCCAGGGTTTGGTTTTGTCCCATTTGGGAAACCAAAGCTTTCTCTCCATCAAACCGGGTTTCATTTACCGTATTTCCATTCATACTAACTACCTGGGCAACCTTATTAGGAGCTTTTTTCATGCTGCTAATATTCAAATTCATTCCCTGAAAGGTGGTAGTCATATTCATGGTCATATCTTCTATTCCAGCCAGGTTTTCCGAACCACCTATCGCTTCCAGATAGTTTTCGACCACTGCTTCGGCGCTGACACCAGAAGGGAGCTCGGTTTTACTCATATCCAATGGGTTACCATAGATATCGTAGTAATCAACCTGACCGTCACTGTCGAATTGGGCCAGGCTTTCGGCTACATCGGGACTACCCACCACGACCAGGTAAGCACCATCTGTAGTAATGTAGCGCTTAGCAGCGTTCTGTAAGTCCTTTACCGATGCATCGTTCACCCGCTTCAGGTAATTCCCATAGTAATCTTCGGGAAGATCATATAGCTTGGTATTCAACGCATAACGGGCAATGGTATTGGGGCTTTCCAGCCCACGGCCAAATGCTCCGGTAAGTTTATTTTTCACTCCAGTAAGTCGGTCTTCAGATACCTTTTCATTGCGGATGCGGTCCACTTCTTTGATGATTTCGGCCACGGCACTGTCGGTAACCTCATTCCGAACGGAAGTAGATGCACTAAAGGACCCGATCTCTTCGTCAGCTGATAAGGAAGAATAGGCGCCATAAGTATACCCTTTATCCTCCCGAAGATTCAAAAACAGGTATCCGGTAGAACCCCCACCAAGGATCTGGTTGGCCATGGTTGCTGCAGTTCCATCTTTTTGACCGATTTTCAGGTCCACCGGATAAGTCAGGTCAATCACGGATTGAACGGATCCGTCCCGGGGCACGAAAGCGACCTGCAAGCCCTCTGGTGCCTGGGGTTGTTCAAACTCTACCTCCGGTACAGCACCCTGTTTCCAGTCGCCGAAGTATTTTTCAGCAGCAGCTTTTGCCTCTGTTTCAGAAATATCGCCCACTACCACCAGGTAGCTGATATTCGGTTTGAAGTATGTGCTGTAGTAAGCCCGGCAATCATTAATCGTTACCTTATTTACCGATTCTTCTGTTAGAATCTCCCCATAAGGATGTTCCTTTCCATACACCAGTACACTGGTTACATTACTGGAAATGGCATTAGGGTCTTCCTTGTTTGCCTGCAGGCCAGAGAGCAGGTTCTTCTTCTCCTTTTCGAATTCCTCCGAAGGGAAAGTGCACTTCAATAAAACATCTGACATGATGTCAAGCAACTCATCCTGATGTTTGGTCAGGGAAGAACCATACATTCCCTGGCTGGAGGTAGACAGGGTAGCTCCGATGAAATCCACTGCTTCATCGATCTCTGCTTTTGTACGGGAAGTGGTGCCTGAACGCAGAGTAGAGGCTGTTAAACTAAGTATACCAGCTTTATCTCCCTCTTGAATGATCGGGCGATCAACATACAACTGCCAGGAAATACGTGGTAATTTATGGTTTTCCACCAGAATTACCTGTAAACCGTTATCGAGGGAAAACTCTGAAAAAGTCCCCATTTTAATTTCTGGAGCCGGTGCCGGTTCAGGTGGGTTCTCTCGGAAATCCTCCTGGGCACTTAGTGTAGTCCAGGCTGCCGAGAACATTAAAGCAAAAATTAGGATATACGATTTCATTCTTAGAATGATTTAATTTTAATAATTGAATTGGGTTTCACTGGCCGGTAATGCGTTACTACTGGGGTTTGGCCAACCAGTACAATACAACGCGATTATCAGGCTGTAGGTATTTTTTAGCCACTTCCTGGATATCTTCCCGGCTAACGCTTAGGTAGCGGTCGATTTCAGTATTGATCAAATTGGCGTCACCGTAATACATTTCATAATTAGCCAGGCTTTCTGCAATACCAGCTACGCTGCTATTCTGGCTTACAATTTGACTTTCGATCTGGTTGCGCAGTTTTTGGTACTCCTTTTCCGGTATTAATTCCTTTTGCACCTTTTCAAATTCTGCGTTCATGGCAGACTCCAGCTCAGCCGCATCTACACCCATATTGGCAATACCAAATCCGAGAACGATACCGGGGTCTTCCAAGGGAAGGTTAAAGGCTCCTGTTTGAATGGCCAGTTGTTTCTCATCCACCACAGACTTGTATAATCTGGACGATTCACCAACCGTCAATAAGTTACTTAGCATTTGAAGGGCGTAATAATCATCTGTCCCCTGTGCCGGAGAACGGTATCCCATAATTACGGCAGGCAACTGAATTTGGTCATAAACAGTGTCGCGTACTTCACCGCCCAAAGCCGGTTCTACAATATCCGGTCGATAAATGGGTTTTTCTCCTTTTGGAATACTTGCAAAATATTTTTCTACCAGCTTTTTAGTCTCCGCTACATCAATATCACCTGCTATAGAAAGTATAGCATTGTTCGGAACGTAAAAGATCTCATAAAAGTCAATAAAGTCACTCTCCTCGGCTGCATTGATATCTTCCATGGATCCAATGGGCGTCCATTGGTAAGGATGTTCCTTATAAGCGCGTTTCATCAACTCTTCTAACAATGTGCCGTAAGGTTGGTTATCATAACGTAGCCGCCTTTCTTCCTTTACGACTTCTCTTTGTGTTTCTACTCCCTTTGTGTCTACTTTTGCATGCAACATCCGTTCAGACTCCATCCATAAGCCTAGTTCCAATTTATTGGAAGGCAGGATCTCGTAATAGAAAGTTCTATCTTGGGTGGTGTTGGCATTCAGCGTCCCCCCTTCATTCTCAACGATCTTCATAAACTCTCCCCGGTCAATATACTTTGAGCCTTCAAACATCAAATGTTCGAAAAAGTGGGCGAAACCGGTGCGCCCAGGACGTTCATTTTTGGAGCCTACGTGGTACATCACGGTGACCGCTACATTAGGTGCGGTGTGATCCTCATGTAAAATGACCTTAAGGCCATTATCGAGTTCGTACTTTTCAAATTCAATTTCGTTTAATTGTGCAGAGGCGCTGAAAACTCCACATAAAAAGAGCAGCGACAGGAAAAGAATGCGATGCTTGATCATAAATTTCAGGATTCTGTTTTTATATATTCGAAGTTGTTTAAAAAGTCACCCCAAAAGAGGGGTGATATGAAAATATTACAAAAGCATTAAATTGTTGGTTACCACACTAACAAAGTAAGCCTCTACAACATGTATGTAAATCTATCGAAAAAATTCATTACAAAAAACCTACTGAGCCATTTGAGCC
>CAYZMS010000026.1:0-57115 GCA_964479625.1 uncultured Saprospiraceae bacterium | reverse complement strand
ACAAACGCATGGATCGATGCATTCAGAGCTCTTTTGATCCGCTTTGAAACAAAGGCTCAAACTTGGCTGAGCTTACATTATCTGGCATTTGCTCTCATACTCCTCAGAATCTAAACAAATCATTTTTAAACAATTTTTATAAGAACCTTTTCCATAGGATGGAAAAATTGTAGCGAAAACGCCAACCCTGAAGATACGCAAAAAGGTGTTCAAACCGATAAATCAAAAAAGCGAAGGTTCTTGAAAAATCAGGGCTTCCCTTTACAGGAAGCCCTGAAGCAATGGTATAAAACTTAAAACTGTGTATTGACCTTTTGGAAGTAAAAGCGGTGAACGCCTTTACTTAGTTAATGTTTTGGAACGCGATCTGAGAACCAATGATTATGGAGTTCAAAAGCGTAACCTCTACATTATCTTTACCTAGGAACCCACCGTCATACAATCGGTTAGGGGCCAATCCGGTACCCTCTAATTGGTAAACCGGCCCGACAATGGTGACGTTGGAAGCCACGGCACTGGTCACGGGCTGGACAGCACTCTTACTGGAGCTGGTCTCGAAACTGGTAGAAGTAGATTCGTCAGCCGCGAACGGGTTACGCACCAGATAGGCATACTGAATAGTTCCAGAATACCCCTGATCTAAATCCAGGTCGTCGTCCAATACGTCAGCCATGGCTACATAGCGCAAGTCTACCGTACCGCCAAAACATTCGATCCCGTCGTCACCAGCAGAAGTCACAATAACGTGATCGATCTGGGTTCCAGACCCAATGCTACCGCAGGTAATGCTGTTCACCTCATTACCCGGGCTGATGGACACTCCGGCAAATTCGAGGCGGACATAGCGGATTACTCCTGAGCTTTCATCGTTAAAATCGGTAACATTACCATCATTACCCCCGGGTCCGTAGACACCATCTACGCCAACTTCATCTCCTTCAATACCTTCGATCAATATGTCTCCTGTACCTTTATTGGTCCAGGCTCTTCCACAAAGAACGAGCCCTCCCCAGTCACCACGCGCCCGGGCACCAGGCATTTTAGTGGAAGTGAAAACAATGGGCTCTTCAGGAGTCCCTTCTGCTATGATCCTGGCGCCGCGGTTTACACTTAATACCCCGGCTAAGGTACCAACACCCTGATTACCGAAGATCACCGTTCCGGGCTCAATGGTAAGAGTAGCTCCTTCTTTTACAAAAATTTGACGGGAGAGAAAGTATTTGTTGTCCTTTGTCCAGGTCTGATCGCTGCGGATATTTTGCTCTACCACAACCAGATCAGGAGTATTGTCCAGGCCGCGCCAACCGTAGTCCACGTTTTGAGGGTCGAGGTTCCACCAATTGGATCCCACCTGCCAATCGGTTTGAGCAACCTGGTCAAAAGCGCCCACAAAATCGGTTTGATCCATTCCAGAAGGTACTGGTTGAATGATATTAACCACATCTCCATCAGAACCTTCAATGACAGGATTATTACCCAGCCAAAGCGGTAGGGTTCCGTTGAGGTCCGTTAGACCACCAGCAGTTGCATTGTAAGTGGCAAACCCATTATCCGTCAACCAGGCACCGATATTATTAGAAGCGATATTGGTAGCTTCCTGATTGGCGTTACAATCTTCAACACTATTGTTTACCAGATAAATCAAGCCGTTTCCTTCTCCCGAAGCGTCTCCGCATCCTTCTCCACTGTCATCAGGAGGAAGCAGCACTTCGATCTCATCGCAGGATTGCAAAGCAAGACCCGCCAGGAAACTTATGAGTATGAAAAACTTAATTTGCGATTTCATTAGACTAATATTTTTTGGAATTTGGGTTAAAAACTATAGGACAAGCCTAGGTGGAGCACCTGATAAGACAATCCGCGTTGTACTTCATGATCCACTTCGGAAGTTACCTTTCCATCCAGGTCAGCATCTTCGAACTGAGAAAACTGGGTATTCAGTATATTCTGTGCTGCAAGTGTTAATTTCAAGTCTCCGAATTTTTGTGTAAAGGAGGCACTCAGGTAGTTCCGTGGCATTTCATACCAGGGGAAGGTGTTCACCCCGTCCCCTACAGAGAACAGATAGCGACCAACATAGCGGTAGCCAACAGTAGCAGTAGTTTGCTGATTATCGGAAATAAAAGTAAGGGCACCGTTAAGGATAATGGGCACCTGGCCTTGTAAAGGCCGCTCATCATCTGCCTCATCGGAATCCGCTGCCAGTTTGATCGAGCTATCGCTGAAGGTAGCGTTACCGGAAAGCAGGAAGTTCCGCAAGCCTTCTCCACGACCCAGGAATTTGGCAAATTCAATTTCAACTCCTGCGATTTCAGCCTCCTGTGCATTATCGAAAGTAAACAGGGGCGATTCGGAGCGAATAATGTATTTCATCTCAATGGGGTCCTGGATACGCTTATAGAAAGGCGAAACGGCAAAGTATTCGTTATTGCGACCAAACAATACTTCAAAGCTCATATCCCAGTTATCGACGATGGCACTTTGCAGTTCAGGGTTACCCTGAATGTCAGAGCGATAATCAAAATCGTAGAAGATGAAATCAGCCAACTCCCGGAAAGCAGGGTGGTTTAAGGAGCGGGTATAGCCTCCTTTGATAGCCAGGCGGCTTTGGCCGACATAAGCTATGTTGAAAGTGGGCAAAAACTCATTTACCTCGTTATTCACAACAGAAGTATCTACCCCGGAGTCAAGGGTCTGGTTAAAGTTCTCCAAACGCCCCCCTACGGAAAACTTCCAGTTGCCCAGTTGGAAATCAGCGCCCAAATAACCGGCAAGGGTTTCGTTGGTAGCATCGTAAGAATCCCCTTCAGCAGTACCTTCCACCATGCTATAGCCATCGGGGCCGTAGTTCTCTGCCTGAAAAATGGTATCCAGTGAGCTCAAAACCGGCGTGGTCAGGGCAGGGGCAGTAAAGTTATCCTTGGTAGTCGTGAACAAGCGGGCGGCAAATGTCCGATCGAGTTGATCATATAAAACCCCCGCACGGATATTCAATCCTTCAGTAGCTTCCCATTCAAAATCCAAACGACCACCCAGGGAAGTATCGTCCATATCACTGTTGAAAATACCCGCCACATCCGCTTTGGAGCTTTCGGGGATGATCAACAGATAAGGGCTTTCGTCGGTACCCTGACCTAACCCGCCGCCTGGGTTATCGCGCAATGGGCGCTGCGCACCAAAGCGGTTCAAAACAGGTTCATCCCGATTGAAAGTACCCGCAGATAGGGTCCAACCTAATTTGAGGTCTTCTCCCAGGCTATTGTTACCTGTCAGACGCCCCATAAATACTTCCTTGTCAACCAAGCCAAGACTACCTCCGAATACATCCTTTTGGTCCCGTACACCTACAAAATAGCGAATCAGGGAGATCATAGAACCCTCATGACTATACAGCAAGGAAAGGTTGATATCGTTGTCCTCATTGAAACGCAGGAACCATTGAGAAGTGGCATCCACTGTGGAAGTTTCGGTAAAAATACCGTCTGTCAGAAAAGAAGTGAGCTCAGAAGAAATAACTTCACCAGTTGCATCATCCAGTTTTTTATCGTTATAACGTCCCCGGTTGTAGTCAATACCCCCGCGCATGCGGGAAAAGTGTATCGAGTTGCTGGTAGAGAACTTCTTAGTCCCATTATCGGAAAAGATACGTCCAAAGCCAATACCAATATCAAAACCAGGTTCTGCATTAATAGACTCAATGGCATTGGTGTTCTCAATATTCCGGGCTTCGGCAGCAGCCTCGTTCCTGGAAAGGCTCTGAAATTCTTCTGTTCCAACGATATTTTGGGTTAAGTCAATTTTATCTTTTCCGTACCCAAAGAAGTTACCGAATTCCTCCCCCCAGTATTCCGGCTTAATAAAGTCCTGGAACGTACGGTTTTCCTGGTAGGTCAATCCGAAACTTACATCGAAATAGTTCTTGTTAATGTCTGCGTTGCTGAAAATGTTGATGGTACCACCACCCCACTCTCCGTAGTTGGCGTAATCACCACCTTTGTAAACATCCATTGCTTGTAGGGCATCAGAAGGCAACAAACCCAATGAAAAGGCTTTGATGTTCTGTTCGGTAATTGGCGCAGAAAGCCCATTTACGGTAACAGTGGTATAGCGAGGACTCAGACCGCGAAAAGAGACCATTCCGCCTTGTACGGTAGACCCTGCGACGCGCCCGACCAAACCGGTAGCACTTCCACCTACTACTTGAATAAATTGGCGGGAGAAACGGTTAACCACTGCTGGGTCCTGGATCTCTTCTTGTTTGAAATGCCTAAGATAGGCACTATCCAAGTGTGGCTTATTCTGCCGCTTGGCATGGTAATACTCATCTTCGTAATGTCCGCCTGATACACCGTGCTCGCCTTGTCCCCAAAGGGAGAAGGAAAGGCCTAGTGCAAGGCTGCAGAGTGCAAAGAACTTCATTGTCTTCATTAGTTCGTTTTTTGGAAGGAATGAATTATGGTTTGGTTTTTAATTTACCGCCGGAAATATTCCATCCGACGGTAAATTAGAATTTCACAATTACTATTGAACGATTGTTTAAAAGTTCTAATGCATTAATATTTAAGCATCCAGCACTCCCTGAACGATCCCCGACCTTGGCTCCGCAGTTTCGGAGAGCTCATCCATGCGCATAAGGACTTCCGTACATTCCATGTTTGACATTAACAGGTTGAAATACAACAGGCTGTTTTTATAGTTGTATTTGTCTTGGGTTAAGCCCTTTACCTGCAAGTCAATGGCTTCTATCAAGTCTTTTCTAAGGTGTTTCAGCTCAGCCTCCGGCTTTTTGCGGCCGGTGGTAGAAGGCAGTACTTCCGTAAAGCGCCGGGTATCCTCCACCATGCGATCCAGTTTTTCGACCTGTTCGGGCTCTAGGGGTTTGTGGAGGTTCAACACGTGTGTGCTTCCCAGATCGATCATTCTTTTTGCCTGGTCCAGCAACTGGGTTTCCAGATAGAAAAGCTCTAGCAGTATCCGCCCCGTTTTGCTGCGTTCTTCGGGTAATTCACTGATGTATTCGTTCAGTTTTGCAGTATAGTTACGAGCGACATCCTGTTGTTTCTTAATAACTTTTCTGAGTTGACGGGCTTCCTTACGATCTTCTTTTTCAATGGCCGTAACAAGCCGGTCCAGGAAATCCGTGTAGGCGTCTCCAGTCTTTCTGGATTGCTGCCCTAGGAAAGGAATAAGCTCCTTGGGTGAATTTTCGAACCACTCCTCCGGTAGCTCAATATTGTACTTTAATTGCAGGCTGTTGTCCGTAAAGCGGTTTACCATGGTCATGGCAATCATGACAAAGGCAAAGACAATGCCTACCCCAATGAACCCAAGGTTCATCACAGTGATTGCAAAGACCGAGGAAAGCGTAAGCGCCGCAATAGCCGTCATAAACCAGCCACTAACCACGGTGAACACTCCCGATACGCGATAAACGGCACTGTCGCGGTTCCAGGCCCGGTCAGCCAGCGAGGTTCCCATAAGGACCATGAAGGAAACATAGGTAGTAGAAAGAGGTAATTTCAGAGCAGTCCCCATAGAAATAAGGAAAGCGGCCACAATGAGGTTAGAAGAAGCCCGGACGAAATCAAAGGCCGGCGGCTCTTCACCGTCCATGACTAATGGGGGCTTGATCGCATAACGACGTTCAAACCAATTCACCAGGCCTTTTGGCATAATACTAACCACTGCACCCGCCAGGCCACCTACCCCCATGACTACACTACGAGAAGCTGCATTGCCGGAGAAGCGCTCGATACCCTCTTTTTGACGGCTGAGGTTTACCGTCGTTTGAATGACATTTCGAGCTTTCTTGGATAACCACAAGGTAAATACCATGATGATCCCTGCCAAGATCAGCATCCAGGAACTTGCTGGTGCTCCTTCGCCCAGAAATGCCGACATATACAGTTCGTCGGGCCCTTGCCCAGATTCCCGCCAGATTTGATAGGCTTCGAAGCTGGCCACAGGTACACCGATGAAGTTTACCAGGTCATTGCTGGCAAAGGCCATGGCCAGTGCAAAGGTACCCAGCAGCGTAATAAACCGAAAGGGATCAAAGGAACCCCCTCTGCTTAGCACAAAAAATAAGACTGCTACGGCTGTAGCAACTAATAAGGCCACGATGGCGAAATTATCCATCATCCAGGCTACCCCGGGATTGGCCCGCAAGGGAGAGGACTTCAAAGCTACGTTGACGATAAAGTTTAGCACCACCGCTACAGAGATCCCACCGAAGATGGCACCGCCCACAGAAGCGTATTTTTTATAATTGAAAGTCGTAATAGCCCGCAAGAAAAACTGGATCAGCCAACCGATGATAAAGGCGATAGCCACCGATACGAATATGGCTACGATCATCTGCAGGGCCTTGGAGGTATTGATGTATTCCGGAAATTCGCTCAAGGCAATGCCCTCATTATACATTTTAAATAAAGTAACCGCAATGGAGGCTCCCAGCAATTCGAATACAATAGAAATGGTAGTTGAGGTCGGAAGCTTGAGAGAGTTGAACAAGTCCAACAGTAGAATATCCGCCAGCATCACACAGAGGTAAATAAAAATTACCTGCTGGAAGGTAAATTTATCGGGAAGAAAAACACCCGATTTGGCCACTTCCATCATGCCGCCGGAAGAGGAGGCGCCAATGAGAATGCCCACACTGGCCACAATCATAATACGTTGAAAGGTGGCTACTCTGGATCCTACCGCGCTGGTCAGGAAGTTGACGGCATCGTTGGATACACCAACAATTAAGTCAAACACGGCCAATCCAAGGAGGAAGATGACGAGTAATAGGTAGATCGTCTCCATATTGGTTTTTTGGTTTGTTTCAAATGGCTCAGTACATGGGCTCAACCCGCTACACTGATTGGGTGATCTTCATGGAGTTTTGGGTGGACTTCCACTTAGATCAGGTCAAAGATAAAACTTTAAGGACAAAAATGTAATTCTCTTGGACCTAATGAAAAGTAGAATTTACACTATCTAAGAGATTGCCGTACCATAAAATTCCTTTCACCTAACATTAAGCTCCTGTTGAACAAACACTTCATGATTTTGAAATTATTTGGATTTAGGACCTCTTTTGCTGGTTTTTCCATAGCAAATGTCGAAAAATTAATGTAAAGTTAACATTTAAACAACTTATATACGTATCAGCTAGTGTAAATCCTTTTGCTTTTTTGAGGTACCCGCTGCGATAAAAAGGGTTCACAGGAGCAGCGCTACCAATGGAATCTAGTCAAAAACGGGAAAGGGTCAGGTCATTGAATTGGAGGAATCGGAGCTTTCCCCTTGCGTAATTCTACACAATCATCCCGGTAAACAGCTTGCGAAAGACCCTTTGGAGCGTAGCGATCATCCAGGCGATTTAGGGGAGAGAGGTAAAGGAAGTTGTCAGGGACAGGAACAACCTGATACCCTTTGGCACAATGCACCCTTGCATGGGGTTGGGCGAGCAGCATGTTTCCCGCCAGGAAGAAATCCTGTGCCAGATAAACAGAGGACGCTCCTTCCTCCTCATCTAAGCCTATTGGAATGTGCTCGAAGGAGCAATGAGTCCGGCTTCCGGTTTGTCCTATCCATTCCTCTATATGCCAGCGCATGCCGTGAAGAAAGGTCAATACCAGGGCCAAATCGGCAAAAAGTCGAAATAATTTTCGTCGGGAAGGCTCCAGTTCAAACAGGTAAGCCCAAACTGGCAAAGGGAAAAGGATAAGTACAGGAATAACCCAGCGCATATGAAATACCGATACATTACCAAGCAACACCAAGGCCAGCATCATGATCCAGCAAACGAACATGAATTGAAGGATTAGCCGAAGATCCTTCGTCAAACGGGGGGTACTCCAAAAATTATAGGAAAACAACTGCTTGCGTTTAGACCAAAAAAAAAGCAAAAGCAGCCCGATAAACGAAAATACCTGGAAAAAGGTGACTTCTAGCAAGCTATAAAATCCTCTACTGCCGGCCTCCAGCCAGGGGAGTCGCTCCGGACTCATTTCCTTGCTCACTCCCTGAATGAGTTCTTCCCGATGCTGCAGGATCCACCCCGCATGCGGAGCAAAAGAAAGACCGTTATCCCCAGTTCCGGGCGAAATAAGCGCTTTCGACCTTCTGCACTTAGTAAGCTCACTACCCCCAAACTAGCCAGGATTAGCCCATAGTTATATTTCGAAAGCAAGCCCAAAGCCATGCAACAACCCAAGTAACAGTAATCCTGCCACCTCCCGGTTTCGAGTACCTGCAACCAAAAAAGAACAGTAGCTACTCCCACTGCCGTAAGCAAAAGCGTATGAGTTGCCCTGAACCCATAGATCATAAGCGGGAAGCACAAAAGCAGGCTGAAGGCAGCGATGTCGGCTTTCTGTTTACTGAAGCTCCTTTTTGCAATCCGCCAGCAAAAGTAAAAGATCCAGAAATAACAAAAAGCCTTTAAAAGTCCTACAGGCCACAAATGGTACCCAAACAGCTCGATGAGCCCTTTTTGCAACCAGGTGTAAAGTGGCGGTTGGATGCCATAGCCCAAAGACCACCACTGACTATAATACAGTTCTTTGGCCTCATCCACCTCCAGTGTAGGCCGGGCAATTCCCCGCAATATGGCCCAAAGCAGGCAGCAAGCTCCCACAAGCAAAGGAAAGCCAGGAGTAATTCCCTCTCTCTGGCAGTTTGTTCGATTTTTCATTGAAAGGTGTTTTGGATTAAAAAAGCCAAACTGCCCAATTGCTCGCCAGGCAACCGGCGGACAGGGAAGGAAATAAAAAAAACGCCCGCTTTAAAGGCGAGCGTTTTGAAAAAACGTTTTCATTTGGTTTAGTTTTTTCCGGGGAAAGACGTATAATACCTAACTAACTCAAAATTAAAAACTTCGTTTCAGACTTCTGGTAAGCTTCCGCCTACAATAAATTCAAGTTGTACCTTAAGCCCCTTTTCCAGGGGCATAATGTCCCACTTTCCGCCTAGCAGATCCATCATTTCTCCAACAATTACCAACCCGATGGAATGGCTGTTCTCTTTATTTTTATCGGGGATGCTATCTTTTTTTCTGACCACCTTGATCTCCTGGTAAGTCATTCCACGTCCGGAGTCCTCCACTGTCAAAACCGCTTTATGGTTTTGATAAAAGGCAACTAGCCGGATCGTTCCGTTCCCGGTATATTTCACTGCGTTGGAAAGGAGGTTATGCAATACGATCCGGAGTAATTTGGGGTCTGTTTTTAAAGAGAAGCCTGGTGGAACATCATTTATCAGCGTATTGCCATAGCTGGTGGCTACCTCGGAAAACGCTTCGATCAGGTCTTGAACAAGGGGCCTGATGGACGAATCTTTTAGCTCGACCTGAATATCTCCCTGCTGATATTTTACCCATTGCAGGATCTCCTCGGTATAGCGGTGCAGGTTTTCGGACGCCTTATTGATCTGCTTCAGGGCGTTACGTTCTTCTTCCGGCTTAATCTGGTCTTTGGATACCGCCAGTTCACTGACCATTTTAATAAATCGCAAGGGCGTTAGAATATCATGGGAAATAATGGAGATCAGGCGATTTTTTGCCTGTACAGATTGTCGAAGCTCCCGCTCCGACTCCCCTAATTTATCAAGGTTATCGGATAATTGGACGTTAGCCTGTCGTAATTCCTGGGTCCTGGCAGCTACTTCTTGCTGAAGTAGTTTATTTCGCCTGCGTATCCTGTCGGCATACCCCCTTGCAGTACCCCATACTAAAGCGACCAGGCCGAAGCCGTAGAGGGTCCAGGCCCAGTTTTGCAGATGCCAGGGTTTTAAGACCCTTAGCGGCAACTCCTTTTGGATAAAATCATCCGGGCCAAAGCCCACCCGCTTTCGAATACGCAGCATATACCTACCCGGCTTAAGCTGCCCTAGTACGATCCTGTGCTCGTCCTTGCCCAGGGGAAGGTCTTGTTGATGTAGACCAATAAGTCGGTAATCCATTTGCAAATTATAAGCATGATCCCACCAGGCAGTTGCAAATTCGATTTGGATCTCCGCCTGTCCAGCCGGAATCTCAATAGGTCGTTCACTGGAAGGGTAATCCCATTGAACCTCCTCTGTCCGGATCTTTTCGATGATAATGGGGGACTTTGGGAAGGAAGATCGGTTTTTTACCGGATCGAACACTAGCATTCCATTCATGGTCGGAAGGGAAACCCGGCCATCCCGGAGCTGAAGGTAATTGGGGAAGGCTCCGCCATTGAACTCCGGGTTATCAATACCGCTTTCTTCCAAAAAACTGAAATAATAAAGGGAACTGGATCTTTGATCCAGGTATTGCCAAATGGCTTCCAGGCCTACTTTAAATAAGCCCCGGTTGGTGGTAAGATAGACGAAACCATGCTCATCGGTAAAAAAAGAATGGACGTGGTTCAACCCCTGATGATCCTCTATTGGCATTTTGACCAGCCGGCCTTCATTCCAGATATACCATCCATGGCCGTAGGTTCCGATGAATACTGCTCCCTGAATATTTGCCAGGGTGCGCACCTCCCGCTTTCTTAAGGCCTTTATTTCTTCCACCTCTTTTTTCAAGGTATCTATTACAAAAAGCCCTAATTGGGTACCTACCCAAATTTTCCCTTCTGGTCCAATCTCAACGCATTGGGGGGTCCCCTTTTTATCCAGGTCAATAGCATAATAATGGATACGATCATTGACCAGTTCTCCCATTTTTCCCCTTCCAAAAATAAAATCCTTCCCACCTGCCGAGTACATCCACTGAATAGCCTTCGGGTCATTTTTATTGAGCCAGACCGAGGATTGGGTCTGACTTTTATATTTAAACAAGTTGTTATGTCTAATAAAGTACAACTCCCCATTGGATGCATTCCGGATCTTATAGGAATGGAAAGAAAAGGGAAAAAGCCCCGATCGGCTGAAATCAAGAATAGAAAACTGGTTTCCATAACTCGTGACCAAGGTAGTGTCGTTGAGTAGTGCCTGCGCGTAATAGATTACCCATTTTTCGTCTTCTTGGGTTTGCCCAAATGTTTCTACTACATTTTTTCGAAAGAGGAATAAGCCATGGGCATTCGTTCCGACCAATACCAGTCCTTGTTTAGGTCGTTCTACCACAGTTGTTATTGAACTACTGAGTGGCAGGTTCGATAAGACCGGCTGTACCCTTAGTTCGTTCAGCTGTTGGCCGGAAACAACTTTAAAAAGCGACTCCCCTTGTATGACGTAAAAAAAGGGATCCGGAAAAGACAAACTGGTATGAGAGTCTTTTCCAAATGGCTTGATCCCATCCCCCTGAGGCCCGGTCAATCGCTGCCGTTGAAAATATGGTGGGGAGGTTTGCAACTTGTAACAATCACCACTAGCCGTCAGGAGTATCGGGCAATTATCAATACTTCCGTAGGCAACTACTTGCAAGGAATCAGGCTCTATGATAAAGGAAGTGTCTGCCCCATAATCGTGCAGAATGATCCGCTCCCCCAGTAGCCAGCATCGCTCCTCCGGTAAAGGAATGATCGTGAAGCTTTGAAACCAACGACCATTTAAAAGGTCCCGTTCGGCCCGGTAAAGGGAATCCGCCCACCAGTAATCCAGGTATGGAACCCGTCCCTGATGAAAAGGAATCCCCCAACTTCTGCCCCTGGGAGGCTGGATATTTTCCACCTGCTGGTTTGTAATGGAAAACACACTACTATTAGGTCCCAATACGTACAACTCCCCATGCTCAAATTGTTCCAATTGGCTAAATCGCCCCTGGTCCAGATAAGGGTGATCCATTTTACCATATACACGAAAATTACGACCATCGAAGCGGGTTAGCCCACCCTCTGTAGCTATCCAAAGGAATCCGTCGGGGTCGAAAGCCATATCCCGAATGGAGTTTTGCGGCAATCCATCCTGAGCGGTGTAGCGGGTGACCGTATGAGCCACCTGACTCATGACAGGATAACTCCAAATCAATGCGAAAAGAAAGAAAAATCCCCGGGAAAAGGGAAGACTAAGCGGAAGTGTTCGCTTTCGTTTTAATTCCATACAAATCTGCCAGGCGTACTAGTTCTACCAGGCTATTCACCTTCAGTTTTGTGAACAAACGGCTTTTATAGGTTACCACGGTACTCTTCTTTAGGTCCATGCTATCGCAAATATCTTTTACCGCCTTGCCGTTTAACAGGTGTAGCGTAACAGCCATTTCCCTGGAAGAAAGTATTTCGAAGGGGGAAAGGTTCCAATTCTGCTTACTATCTTCCAGAGTAGCCAGTCTGGTTTGTTCACCGAATACCGTACGGCCATCCAAAAATTGCTCCAGGGCTTTTTGCACCTCCTGTACCGGCTCCAGCTTGTTAACCACCCCTTTAACCCCTAAATCCAACAGGTGCTTTCCAAATACTTCCTCTGAGCTCATGGTATAAACCAAAATAGCCAGCTTTGGTTGAAGTTTGCGAATGGAAGCCAAGTGCATCAGTGCATTATCCTCCTCCATCTGCAGGTCCAGGATCAAATGGCTAAACGAACGGCTGTTTAGCACTTCCAGCAATTGGGGCAAGGTTTCCACCTCCGTAATAGAACGGATATTAAAGCTATACTGCAAAAGGTAAGCCAGACCCGTACGAACTATGGCGTGGTCATCTGCAAGCAGGACACTCTTCTTCATTATTTTCGATTTATACTTAAAACCCTCCTCAATGTAGAAAAAACGCGATACTATACAAATGTCTTGTTTATAATCAAAATACCAAAATGAATCGTGCCGTCCAAATTCTACAAAAAAAGAAAACGCCTCAAAGGCATATCGAACACTTTGAGACGTTTTTTTAATTGACCTCCCATACATAAGAGCAGCAGGGTGTCCATTCCAGCATTCTATTCGTTTGCAAAAGGTACCAGACGCGTCAAAGCAGCATCGATGATGGAATTCTTTTTGTTTTGGTATTGTATCAAGGACAAAGCGTCTTCGGCTGGCAAGACCTTACTCATTTTTTTGAACATCTTGTCCATCAATTTGAGGCGGTCTTTTTCAACATTCTGCATCTCCTTAATCAACTGTTTTGCCATATCTCCATCGATCTTGCGGAAATTTTCGGCATACTTCTTGACTAACTTCAGTTTTGAGGCACCATTCTCCATGAAGGCATCGCTGAAGGTATTGAACAATTGCCCGACCTCAGAGGAAGGGTCCAGGTCGAAGCCCAGGATGGCAGAGGCATCTTCAAAATTCATCTTGGTGAGTTCCTCTTTTACCATTTTCTTGTATTCATCCTGAGCGAAGGCGAAAGTGGCAACAAAGACAAGGGTTAAAGAAAGCAATAACTTTTTCATCAGTCGTGGTTTAAAATAAGGTGAAACGTTTATAATTAAAAAATTCGAAACCATTAGAAGCGCCGTCCTGGGGCCTGAGAAGAGCTTGGCATATCTCCCAAACGGATCAATAAACCGCCCGTAAAGCCAAACTGGTAGATGGAAGAGTAGGTATTGACATTTACCCCGGAACCACCGGTGCCAATATATAAACCGCCCCCTACTCCCTGAACGATAGAGTGAATATCTGCCTGTAATTTAATCCCCACTTTGCTTTGAGGCAGCAAAAGGGTCCCCAGTTTAAAACCCCAGGCAAAACGAGTATCCTCTGCAAGCTCGGTGCCCACTATGGCTATCCCCAAACTACCGCCCCCATAAGGCCAAATTTTATCATTTGCAGGCAGATACCGGGATCCCCCAACCATTATGTAATTAACATAAGCTGGAATTCTACCGTTCTCAAACCCCAGGAAGCGGTAAGTAATATCCTGGTCGATTCGACGATAGTAAAGTTCTACTGCGGTAAAAGGGCTGGTAAAGTATTCGATGGCAGCTCCCCAATGGCCGGCATCCTCTAATCGACCGGTAACGATATCCGCCTGAAATTTATCAGCAAAGGTATAACCACCATACCCCACCAGAGCCAGCTGTGCATTTACGCTGCTCAGACCTCCGAATACCAGAAAGCAGATACTAACTAAGGTAGAAAACTTCATATGCAATGGTTTAATGGTTTACTAAAATTAAATGCACCGTATCGGGAAACAGCTTTTTATTCTTTGCTGTCTCCTGACATACTTTTCGGGTTCTTTTCCCTAAAATTAATAGATTTTTTTTCATTATTGTCGAAAACCATTTAAAAGACTAAATATGAAAGCATTTTCTCTTTTGCTGGGAGTAGGGCTACTCATCCTCTCCAGTTGCAAGCAAGACCCTTCACAAGCAACTGAAGGTCCATCCAAAACTATACCTGAACTGGTCTCCTGGGAGGATGGCCCGAGGGAACGCCTGGAGAGCTGGGTCAGCACTGTAACCGCCCCGGACGGCGCTGACTTCATTCCGGTAGAAGACCGCATTGCCGTTTTCGATAATGACGGTACCCTGTGGCCGGAGCAACCGGTCCCTACCCAATTGATCTTTGCCCTGGATTTCCTTAAAGCCAGGGCTCAACAGCAGCCCGAATGGGAAGAAGACCCCTTGCTCTTCGCAGCCCTGAAGGGCGATATGGAGGCTTTAGGAGCCAACCATGCCGCCGGACTGAAAAAGGTCATGGCCGTAACCCATACCGGGCTTAGTACCGAGGCATTTGATCAGGCGGTTCGAAACTGGATCGACACCGCCATGGACGCCCGCTTCGGTCATCTGTACAAGGAAGGACTATACCAGCCCATGCTCGAACTCCTGACTTACCTGCGCGCGCATGACTTCAAGACTTTTATTGTCAGTGGAGGTGGTGCTGATTTCATGCGCGTTTGGTCTGATGAAGCCTATGGAATACCACCTAACCAGGTGATTGGCTCTTACAACGGCTTGGAGTTCCAACTGGAAAATGGCCAGCCAAAGATCATCAAAACCGGAGAAGAACTCTTCTTCGACGACAAGGCTATGAAACCAGTGGCCATCCATCGCTTCATCGGTAAAAAACCGGTTTTCTGCGGCGGCAACAGCGACGGCGACCTGGCCATGATGCAATATACTTCCAGCAGCGACCATAACAGCATGTGTGTCCTATTGCACCATACCGATGATGAACGCGAATATGCATACGACCTGAAAACCCTTAGCGGCCACCTGGAAGAAGCACTGGAAGAGGCAGAGCAAAAAGATTGGTTGGTAGTGGATATGAAAAAAGACTTTAAAAAGGTCTTTCCTTTTTAAAGTCTTTTTTTTGTGGTAATGGCCTTTGAGCCAGCCAACAACAATTTTAAGAGTTTCAAAACGCCTTTGGGCATTTTGAAACTCTTAAAAACCCTTATTGCACCTTCATCAAGCGTCTGGCTTCCGCTTCCAGGTTGATATAAGGCTCACCTGATAAGGTTACACCGACACCCTGGATAGTTCCCCCTTCGAATTCGCCGGGAGATTCATATAACTTGCTGACGTTATCGCCGCTATCGTAGCCCACGCACAGGCCGTCCCCGGATAAGGTGAACTTGGCGGGTTGTGTCTGCATGGGCCCTTCATCCACCACGTCTTCGTTGATGTACAACTTGGTTTGCCCCAGCGATTCTCCGTATTCACCGGCACTTTCCCGGATGAATTCCATACCCAGCGTATAGCTGCCGGGGGTAAGAGTACGGCTGGAAACGAACACCTGCTCGGGTTCAATGCCCAAAAAGTTATATACATAATACAACTTGCGGTTCTTGATGAACAGGGCGTGACCGCCAAAGCGAGACCCATGTGCAAAGATCACACCGGAAGCATTGGGGTCTTCAATCTCCACATTGGCCAGGATCTTGTAACTGCGACCACGTACACTCGCCGCTACCCCCTCTGGTACCGGAGCCGTGTTGGGGTAGTAAATATAGCCATCATGGGCGGGTTCCTGAGAAGGACGCTCCACCGTTAACAGCTCTGCTGCACTGCGATCATCCAGTGGCAAAACCTTGTTTTTCTCAGCTTCTTCAAACCAAAGGTCGATCAACTCCTCCAGCTTTTCCGGGTTTTCTTCCGCCAGGTTTTTGGACTCCGAACGGTCTTCAGCTACGTGGTACAACTCCCATTCGTCCTGGTCAAAATTCCCCTTACCGGTAAGGGGGGAATGCAATGCAACCGCTTTCCAGCCGTCTTGCCAGATGCCACGGGTACCCAACATGCAGTAATATTGAACATCTTTTTGGGTTGTAGCATCCGGTTCAGCGTCGAAAGAATAGGCCATGGAAACACCGGATAAAGGGGTTTGTTTTACTCCGTTATAGACTTCTGGCATTTCAACGCCACATACCTCCAGCAGCGTGGGAACGATATCTACAGAGTGGTGGTACTGATGGCGGATCTCTCCTTTTGCTTTGATGCCCGCGGGCCAGTGGATGATCAGGGGGTCATTGGTGCCACCTGCAAACTGGGAGTAGCGCTTAAACATTTTGAAAGGTGCGGAGAAAGCAGCTGCCCAACCAGTAGGGAAGTGATTGTATGTTTCGGGACCACCCAATACCTCCAGGTACTTCAGGTTTTCCTCCAATTCATCCGGATAACCGTTGAAGAATTTATTCTCATTCACGGAGCCGTTGGGGCTACCTTCACCGGAAGCACCATTATCAGCGGCATAGATGATGATCGTGTTATCTAACTGGTTCGTTTGCTCGAGGTAATCTACAATGCGACCGATCTGCACATCCGTATATTCGGAGAAACCGGCATAAACTTCCGCCATGCGGGAGAATAAGCGCTTTTCATCCTCATTGAGTTCTTCCCAGGGGCGTACATAGTCGGCAGGGTTGGCTACATCCTCCGGCAGGGGATTGAAGTCCGCCATTTCTGTATCTTCTGGAATAATACCTTTTTCTTTCATCCGGGCCACTACCCAGTCGCGATAAGCATCATAGCCATCGTCGAATTTACCTTTATACTTGTTCGTATATTCCAATGGAGAGTGGTGTGGGGCGTGGTTCGCCCCTGGGCAGAACCACATATACCAGGGCTTGTAAGGGTTGGTAGCGTTTTGGTTACGCAATATCTCGATGGCCTTATCTGCAAGGTCTTTCGAAAGGTGGTACCCCTCTTCAGGCCCATAAGGCGCTTCTGTGAAATGGTTATCTTCCACCAAATCGGGGAACCAGTTGTTGGTTTCCCCGCCCAGGAAGCCATAAAAGCGATCAAAGCCAATAGAAAGTGGCCACTCAGAACGACTTCCACCTGGGGCAACATCCTGCTCGGGTACGTTGTGGTTCTTTCCGATCCAGAAAGTACTCCAGCCATTATCACGAAGGATCTGTGCAAAGGGAGCGCAATCATCAGGCACTCTTCCGTTGGCACCAGGGTAGCCATCTGAAGTTTCCGTGATGGCAGCCATGCCATTTAGGTGGTGGTTCCTGCCGGTTAGTATGGTAGAACGAGTGGGCGAGCAAAGCGCCGTGGTATGCCATTGGGTATAGGTCAACCCATTTGCAGCCAAACGATCCAGGGTTGGCATATTGATGCGGCCTCCGTAGGGGGACCAGGCAGCCAGACCGGTATCATCATACAGAATAAAGAGAATATTCGGTGCATCCTCCGGGGCAGACTTAGGAATGAAGGCCGACCAGTCAGCTTCGGAATCCCGAATATCCAGGGCGATCTTGCCTTTAAATTCAGCATCTCCAGTGCTGCTCGTACCAGCACTGGAGCCGGCATTATCACAAGCCGTCACCAACAGCGCAAGGGCGGAAATGGCCAATAAGAATTTTAGGTGTTGTTTGTTTAAGAAGACCATGATTTTCACTTTGGTTAATTAAAAAAATGAAGTGCAGGTAAATGAAAGACGAAAAGTATACTATCTGCGAAATTTAAATGGTTACAGAGGAGGAAACAGCTGTTTTCCCAAAAAGGTACTTATACAGGGTTCGATTCAACTTTTTTCTAGGGTAAGCTAATCTTCGGACGAAAATTAGAAATTTTTAATGTTAACAATTCAATAGAATGACCTTATTTTTCAATTAAAATTATAAAAAAAATTCTTCTTCGTCTGCTTTTTTATTCAAATACCCGCTGGCTCCCATTTTTAGCAATCGCTTTCCAAAAACCCATTCAGGGCTCATGGTGTGGACCAGTATGCGCATATCTGCCTGGAGTTCCCGGATCCTTCCAAACAGTTCGACCGCATTGCCATCTCCCAGTTGGAGGACCAGGATCAGGTAGGTAAAAGTACTTTTTTGAAGTTCTTCAATAAGCTGACTGCAAGATTTGACCTCTTCAATTTACCCGATCTGGAAATGAGCATCCAACAGGTATTTCAGGCCGGTCCGAACGACTCCGTGGTCTTCGGAAATTAACAAGCGAACGTCTTTAAATTTTGATGTCTTTAACATATTGCTTCATTTGGTAATTAAGCAGTTACCAGGGGCCGCTACAGCCGATGGGGGAGCCATCGGGCATGGATGGCAGGGCAGGTGCCTCAAATGCGTCGGGGTCTTCCCGCCATTGCCGTAGTTGCTCCAGAAGGTATTGTATGTGGGCCGCTGCCTCCGGCTGGCTGGATCTTGCAGTTGCATACTCCTTTTCCAATCCATTTAATTTCCAAATGGCGGCGGCAACCACCTGCTGGCTCGCCTTTTTATCGGCCGCTAGCAGGAGCAAGTGTTGCAATGCCTGCTTTTCGACCATACGCTCCAGCTCGTGTTCCATGCCGGAGCCGCTGTCGGTTGCATCTACCTGCTGAAACAATTCATCCAGTAATTCAAACACAGACAATTGGCTTTGATCCAGGGCGTGTTGTTCTATTATTCGCGCCAGTCGTTCGGGGTTTAGTAGAAACTGCAGACTGTGATGAACGGAGCTCTCGGCAGCACCGATGGGATCAAAGGTTGGGCCGGTATGCGTTTTGAAATACTCCCGCCCTCGGCTGAAGCCCATAGGCTGCGGCGACAATAACCTTAACAGATCCTCCGGCAGAGCGAGAAAATCAGCTTCCAATGTGCTGAGCAGGGCTTCGAGGGCTGCCTGCTGTTCCTCAACAGGAATGGCCTGAGCGGGAGTTTTGCCATCGCCTCGTACCGCATAGCGGTAATCTACCCCTCCGATTACCTTTGAAACAGCCTCTACCTGATACCGCGTCATTAGATAGAGGGGCACCAGTACCCGCTCCAGTTCAGCCATTGGTATTCCGACAGGGATGTTTTTTTCGCTGAAGCGCTGAAGAGCCGTTTGACGCAGTTCGCTAAGTCGATCCAGTTCTTCTACAGCAGACTTACCATTATCCCAAAGATGCCCCAGCGGATGGGCGCCGGAAGGTGGCCGGGAATCCCTATCTGCCATGAAGCGCAATCCCATAGTGTTGTTTTCCTCCAGTATTTTACGCAAGGCGTCCTTTTGGTCTGTGCCCTCGGGAAAGTCCTGATAGCCGTATAAAATAGTGCGCTTGTCCCATTCACCGATTCCTGTATCATAGGCCTTCGAAAAATCTATCTCCCCGTTTTCATCCAATTCTATGTAAGGATGTGGATAATCCATAACGGAGGAGCGGTTGTTGTAACTGGCTGCGAAATTATGGACCAGTCCAAGGGTGTGTCCTACCTCATGGGCCGACAATTGCCGCAAACGGGCAAGTGCCATCTCCAGGAGGCGCGGGTCAGCGTCCTCTCCTTCTGCATAGGCCTCCACCAGCCCCTGTGCGATCAGAAAATCCTGGCGCACCCGCAGCGAACCCAGCAGAACATGTCCCTTGATGATCTCCCCGGTGCGGGGATCGGTCACGGAACTTCCGTAAGACCAGCCGCGGGTAGAACGGTGTACCCAGTTGATCACATTGTATCGTACGTCCATGGGGTCGGCCCCTTCGGGCAGCAGTTTTACCTGAAAGGCGTTTTGGTATCCCGCTGCTTCGAATGCCTGGTTCCACCAGCTTGCGCCTTCCAAAAGAGCGGACCGAATGGGCTCCGGAGCCCCGCGATCGAGATAATATACAATAGGTTCGACGGCTTCGCTCATTGCGGCACCTGGATCCTTTTTCTGCAATCGATGGCGAAGAATAAATCGTTTGGTTAAGGGTTGGTCGATCGGTGTGGCATAATCCTGAAAGCTAAGGGCGTTATAGCCTGAGCGCGGATCAAAGGGGCGCATCTCAAAGCCTGGTCCCGGCAATGCTATGAAGGAATGATGCATGCGCAGACTAAAAGATTCGGAAGTTGGCGTTACCGAACGCAAATACGCCCCCTGGGCTTCTCCCTTAAAGGTGACCAGTGCGTCGAATTCACTGTTTTCTGGAAAGTTCCGGGTTCGATCCAAATGAATGACTGACCGATCGACATCAATTTTATATGTCCCTTGCTTGCTGTTCTTAAGCCGCTGGTTTACCCCGTGGGCATCGCGTAACAGGAAGGGGGTCAGATCGATCAATGCTTTTCCTTCTGCCTGGGCTTCTGCCTTGAACCCCCAAAGGACCGATTGGGCGAAGGCTTCAGCTACCGACTGGCGTTCATCGGGGTTTTCACTAACGGCCCGGTAATCGTAATTGGGTTGGACAAGGAGTACCTTGGGCCCGGTTCGAATAAATTTCACCACCCGGCTATCGCCCAGTTGATTGCGATCCAGCCCAATATCATTCGAGCCCAGGCCAGCGGATAAAGCATTGACATACAGAAATTCCTGATCAAATTTATCCACAACGAGCCAGATCTTACCCTTGGCCTCATCCCAGTAAAAATCAAAATACCCCTCATAGGGGTCCATGTCTTTTACCTTGGCGGAAATACTATCCGATTGAGCAGCGGAAAAAAAAGGGAACGTCAAAAGGAGGAATAGGATAATTCTTTGCATCGATAGTATAGTTTGCAATGAAGGTAAGATACTCGGCTTAATTGTCAAAGAACGGACATGGCATTACTACCAACCCCAATACTGCACAACTGAAGGAGTACACCCTGCGTTCTACCCCAAAAACAGGCCATGTCTTTCACCATCCTACTATTTGCTGCAGTATTTTTAGGAACATTTACACCTGATCCCCAGCCGGAAGAATTGGGGCATGTCGAATGGTTGCGTGATTTCGATCTGGCGATCAAGGAGTCCAGAGAACAGGATAAACCCATTTTTCTGCTATTCCAGGAAGTACCCGGCTGTGCCACCTGTCGCAATTATGGACAAGAAGTCCTTAGCCACCCTCTGATCGTTGAAGTCATTGAGACCTATTTCATTCCCATGGCCGTCTACAACAATAAGGGAGGCAAAGACCGCGAAGTCCTTGAATATTATAAAGAACCCAGCTGGAATAATCCGGTGGTTCGAATAGTAAACAAGGAAAAAAAGGATATTTATCCCCGCATAGGAGGCAATTATAGCGCGCTGGCTGTAGTGCAAGCTATAGTACAAACCCTCGACCAGCAAAACCTGGTGGTGCCCAATTACCTCTACCTTTTGCAGGAAGAACTTCAGGCAAGGGTATTGGGTGTGGAAACTACCGCCCTGTCGATGTATTGTTTTTGGACCGGTGAAAAAGAACTGGGTAAAATGGATGGGGTTATCGCTACGGAGCCCGGTTTTATGCATGGCCGGGAGGTCGTTTTGGTCGAGTATAACCCGGAGGTCTTGCCATATGAGAAATTGCTCCGGGCGGGGAAGCGCACTCAATGCGCCGATCAGGCCTTCACCAATAAGTCCGGAGAACAGGTCACGGCCGAAAAAATTCTGGGTGTTAAAGCGGTTAAGGGCCTTGGGAGTTACCGAGCCGATAAGGATAATAAATACTACCTATCCAGAACAGATTACCGCTGTATCCCAATGATCGATATACAAGCGGTAAAGGTCAACGCCCGCATTGGTGCTCATCAGTCTCCGGATGATCTGCTTTCCCCTCGCCAACTTGCCTTATTGGAACAAGTTCGGGAATCTCAGCCATCCAAGTGGGGGAATGTGATCGGGGAAGATATGAAGGAGGTGTGGTGGTAAAATTCGGTAAATGACCATACCCCTTTCCAAGAGGGTGCGTGATATTTAAGGAGTTAAGCAGCATTTCCCAGGAGGAATTGCTTTCCAATGGCAGATCGACAAAGCAGATCTTCCTCTTCAAACAGGTAATATCGAGCGGAGGAGAAGGGCCAATCTTCCGGTATTTTCACAAGACCTGCCTCTACGGGATTTCTGTGGATATAGTGAAAACAATTCCAGGCGTAGGCAAAGGGGCTATCTGGCAGGATTCCTTGTGTTCCCTGGATAATTGGATCGCTATCACCAAAGCATTTAGCTTTAGTCTTGCACCGGAACAGGCTTCCGCTACGTCCTTCCTGCCTGTTAATAGCTTTGGTGTAAGAGCTCACCAAGAGTCCAATTTTCGCGGATAAAGCTTGTTGGAAATAGGCATCCTGAGTTTCTTTTTCATTCCATTTTTCTGCTTTAGGCTTTTTACTTGAACTTAAGTGACATGCTTGTTCCTTGGTATAAACCAAAAAATGAAAATGGTTAGGCATGAGGCAATAAGCTACGATATCTACGTAGGGTGTTAGGTAATTCTTCGCTTTCCTTAAGAAATAAAGGTAATTTGCTTCCGTGAAAAAAATAGGTTGGCGGTTATTACCCTGGTTATAAATGTGATAAAAAGTATTTGGTTGATAAGGCATAACGGAGTTTTTTTTCAAATATAGGGAGAAAATTTTGAATTGTCAATATTTTGTTATACTAGGTGCCTTGCATCTATAGGTGCCTGGCACCTATAGATGCAAGGCACAGGCACCTACACCACCGCACTTTCCAAGAAAACAATCGTCTTTCGATCAGCATCCAACTCTACCGGCAGCCCGACGGGGAGGGTTGCATTTTCCCGCACGTGACCGAAGGAAAGGCCATAAACCGTTGGTTTGCCAAGAACGCCGAGCCGATCGTTGATGGTTTCAAGTAAGGTAAGGGATTCATCCTGCGGCTCCGGAATGCAATCGTTGAAAATGCCAAGGGCAAAACCAGCGGCTTCTTTTAGGTAAGCAGTTTGCAAAAGTTGTGTATACATTCGATCCACACTGTAGGGTTTCTCCTCTACGTCTTCAAAAAAAACGACCTTCCCCCGGGCATCTAGTTCGAACTCAGTACCGGCCAGGGCAGCCAGCAAACTCAGGTTACCGCCCGCCAGCGGCCCTCTGGCCGTTCCTCCTTTAACAGTTTTCAACTGGTATATGGGGTCGCTCGCCTTGCGACCTTCCTGAGAGGGGTACAAGGTATAGCCGGATTCCGGTTTCATCAATACCCGTTGAAAGCGTTCGATGGTGTAAGGAGTTAGGGTAGAAAAACCAACAGGCCCATGAAAGGTAACCAGACCGGTCTTTCGGTGAATAGCCTGCAAAAGTGCGGTGATATCACTATAACCAATAATGATCTTGGGGTTTTGGCGAATAAGCTCGTAATCCATATCGTATAACAAACGAGTACAGCCATACCCGCCCCTGGCACACCAAACGGCCTTCACCTCCGAGTCGGCAAACATTCGGTGTAAATCATCCAATCGCTGCTCATCTGTCCCGGCATTATACCCCCGCTTGGCACGCAGGTATCGCCCCTGCTTGACCTTAAAGCCCAACTGCTTCAGGTTGTTCATCGCCTTGGCGAGATCCCGGTCAGGAATATAACTTGCCGGGGTGATCAATCCAACAGTGTCCCCCTGGCGAAGTCGTTCCGGTTTTACTAAAGCAGTAACTTCTTTATCAACAGGTTCTTCTCTGGCAGACATACCACAACCGGCTCCCAGGGCGGCCAGTCCAATCCCAAGGCGTTTTGAAAAGATACGACGATTCATGAAAAGCGTTTTGGCGTGTTAGGGTGCTTCTGTTTTGGAAAAGCTTTTATATTGGATACCAGATCCCCTGTACTGCTGAGATCCAGAACGTCCTTTCGAACAGGCCGGCCTACTTCCTCCTCAGCATTTCCGGGCTCTGCTGGTATTGCCGATCCCGCTCTTTGGAGTAACCGAAGGTAGCGTGCGGCAACAAGCGATTCAGAAACTTACTGACCAATTTTAACTTTCTGGTTGGTAAACTTACGGAAAACTGATCACCATTTGATAATTTGAAGTAGAGCAGACCGCTGCGCATAAACCGAAATCCAAAGGGCATTCGCTCGGTGACCATGGTAAATACCCAGACTATCTTTTCGGGTTGATCCCGTAGAACGACCAGCAAACGGTTTTGATCCAACCGCATGTTTTCCCCGGCTTCGAACACCACTTTGATCCCAATGACAAATATCCCCAGCCCCAGAATGGTCATTAAAACGCTGGTTCGAAAAAATACCGCCGTAAGCGCCATTCCGAATAGTAGTATGCCCAGGCATGCCAAAAACTGGAGCTGCCCCTCACGCCGAACGGCTGACTCTAGTTCCCGCATGGCGGGATGCCGGTACAGAGGATTATCCTGTGGCATTCCAATAATTTAAAACAAAATGTTTGCCCAATTGGTTATTATTCGTATTTTTGTAACACAAAAAAGCGACTTTTGATCCTTATCTTTAGGGTTTATTTAAAAAATTCCGGACCGCTACGGTCCGTACTAAATTCCAAGTACATTTCTTTCCATGGCTAAGATAACTTATAACGAAGAGAACATTCGATCGCTCGATTGGCGTGAACATATTCGCATGCGCCCCGGCATGTACATCGGAAAGCTGGGCGACGGCTCTTCCGTAGACGACGGCATTTACATTCTCGTAAAGGAAGTCATTGATAATGCTATCGATGAGTACGTAATGGGCCATGGCAAACAGATCGAAGTCAAGGTGGAAAACGGCCAGGTCATTATCCGCGACTATGGCCGGGGGATTCCCCTGGGAAAGGTCATTGATTGCGTCTCTAAGATCAATACCGGTGGTAAATATGACTCCAAAGCCTTTAAGAAATCAGTGGGCCTCAATGGAGTGGGAACCAAGGCGGTAAATGCACTGTCCGATTACTTCCGGGTAGAATCGGTGAGGGATGGGAAAAAGAAAGTTGCCGAGTTCGAACGGGGAGAAATGCAAAAAGATCACCGAGTCGCCCCAACAGACGAGCCGAACGGGACTACCGTCCTGTTTCGGCCTGACAGCTCCGTATTCAAAAATTATAAATTCCGGTCGGATTATCTCGAAAATCAATTTTGGAACTACGCCTACCTGAATGCCGGTCTGAAGATTAATTTCAACGGGCAAACCCTGGTATCGAAAAAAGGCCTGCTCGACCTGCTGGAACGAAGAACCAAGAACGACAACCTCCGCTACCCCATCATTCACCTGCGCGATGAGGAAGGAGACCTTGAAGTGGCCCTCAGCCATGGTAATCACTACGGCGAGCAGTATTATTCCTTTGTAAATGGTCAACACACCACTCAGGGTGGTACCCACCTCAATGCCTTTCGGGAAGCAGTCGTCAAGACCGTCCAGGAACACTTCAACAAAAAAAGTTTTGACCGAAAGGATATTCTTAGCTCTATCGTTGCAGCCGTCAGTGTTCGAATTGAAGAACCGGTCTTTGAGTCCCAGACCAAAACCAAATTGGGTTCTACTGAAGTAGGGCCACAAGGGCCAACCATTCGAACGTTCATCGGCAACCACATCAAGCAAAAACTGGATAATTTTCTACATGCCAATCCCGAGATCGCCCGGGAAATGGAAAAGCGCATCCTCCAATCCGAAAGAGAACGAAAGGAGATCGCCGGAATAAAAAAACTCGCTAATCAACGAGCAAAAAAGGCCAATCTACACAACAAAAAACTTCGGGATTGCCGACTCCATCTCAACGACAGCCCCCGCAAAACAGATGAGGAACTTCGCAAACAAACCACCCTCTTCATTACGGAGGGAGACTCCGCTAGCGGGTCCATTACCAAAGCCCGGGATGTTCAGACACAGGCCGTTTTCAGCCTTAGAGGAAAACCCCTCAACTGCCATGGACTAACCAAAAAGGTAGTTTACGAAAATGAAGAGTTCAACCTGCTTCAACACGCCCTCGATATCGAGGACGGCCTGGAAGACCTCCGCTACAATCGCGTGGTGATCGCCACCGA
Source organism: uncultured Saprospiraceae bacterium (assembly GCA_964479625.1). Lineage (GTDB taxonomy): Bacteria > Bacteroidota > Bacteroidia > Chitinophagales > Saprospiraceae > CAYZMS01. The sequence goes on along the minus strand of CAYZMS010000026.1, from coordinate 31,199 downwards.
TGCCGATGTGGATGGCATGCACATCCGACTGCTACTACTGACCTTTTTCCTGCAGTTCTTTCCCGAACTGGTACGGCAGGGCCACCTGTTTATTCTCGAAACGCCCCTTTTTCGTGTTCGGGATAAACAACAAAAATTCTATTGCTATTCCGAGGCAGAAAAAAAGGCCGCTATCGAACAACTTCGGGGTAAACCCGAGATTACCCGATTCAAGGGACTTGGAGAGATCTCTCCGGATGAGTTTAAGGATTTCATCGGAGAGGATATCCGCCTGGAGCCGGTTATTATTGGAGAGGATACCGACCTCGACCAAATCCTGCTGTACTATATGGGCAAGAATACCCCAAAACGACAGGAATTCATCATCGAGAACCTTCGCGTAGAAAAAGATGAAGCAGGGGAAGAAGAAAACCCTATCCAAAAATTAAAAACCGCTGAACCGATTACAACCGGATTGAATATTTAATTAGTTTTGCGCTCCACACGTCAATTTGCCCAATCACTTTGGAAAATCACTGACGATTTGTCGTCTTTGCAGTCATCACTTTAAATGGGCGGGAAGATCAAGTCAGCAATTAAGCTACTGCAAACCAAACCCTTAACACCCGTATCCATTTTTTTTGTGTTGTGCCGGCCCCGGTCGGCATAGAATTTGGCATTAGACTCAAAAGCCTAAAGAGGTTGTTTTTTCCGCCAAATTGACCGAATATGTAGAAAGAGCGGTGGAAAAGACAATTGCAATTCATTGAACCTATGTTTGAAGAACTTTTTGCCAACCAGGGCCACGAAGACGAAGGAGAATTCCTCCCCATTTTCTCCGTGGAGGAAGAGGAAGAACCCACTGAAGAGCCGGATTATCCCGAACACATTCCCCTGCTGGCACTCAAAAATACGGTACTATTCCCCGGAATAGTGATCCCGATCACAGTGGGTCGCGATAAATCCATTGCCGCTATCAATCAAGCTTATCGCAACGGCCGTTTGATAGGCGTGGTCACCCAACGGGAGCCTGAAGATGAACATCCGCAGCAGGATGACCTGTATGAGGTTGGAGCAATTGCCCGCATCCTTAAGCTGCTTCGAATGCCCGACGGCACCATTACTGCGGTAATCCGGGGGCAGAAACGCTTCCAGGTAGAATCCCTGATGCAAACAGAGCCCTACCTGAAAGGGCGCATCAGCACGCTGGAATACAAAGCACCCAAAAACCAACTGGAGTTCGAGGCCCTGATCGCTACCGTTCTTGACCTTGCCAAGAAGATCATCGAACTTTCCCCCCAGATACCTTCCGAGGCCCTGGTCATGCTGCAGGGGATCAATAACCATGCCTTTCTGTTAAACTTTATTGCCTCCAATCTCAATATCAGCATAGAGAAAAAACAAAAAATACTGGAGATGGACAGCCTCTCCAAAAAAGCGGATTACATCCTGCGCGAAATGAATAACGAATTGCAGCTACTGGAACTAAAAGACCAGATCGAGAACCGGGTGCGCGGAGATCTGGAAAAACAACAACGGGATTATTTCCTGAACCAGCAGCTGAAAACCATTCAGGAAGAACTGGGGCAAAACCCACAGGATGAAGAGATCCAAAGGCTGGAAAAACGGGCTCGCTCAAAAGAGTGGCCGGAAAATGCCCAAAAACATTTCGAAAAGGAGCTCAACCGTATCCGCAGGATGAACCCACAGGTGGCAGAATATTCCATCCAGATGAATTACCTAGAATTGATGCTTGACCTGCCCTGGGATACCTTATCTCAGGATAAGTTCAACTTGAAAAAGGTAAAACAGATACTGGATGCCGATCATTTTGGCCTGGAAAAGGTAAAAGACCGCATCCTGGAGCACCTGGCAGTCCTGAAGTTAAAAGGAGATATGAAAGCTCCTATCATCTGCCTGGTTGGCCCTCCGGGAGTAGGTAAGACCTCTCTTGGTCGTTCGATCGCCACGGCTTTGGAAAGAGCATTCGTTCGCATGTCCCTGGGTGGCCTGCATGATGAATCGGAGATCAGAGGGCACCGCAAGACGTATATCGGGGCCATGCCCGGTCGTATCCTCCAGTCCCTGAAGAAAGCAGGTACTTCTAATCCGGTTTTTATCCTGGATGAGATCGACAAAATGGGTCGAGATTTCAGGGGAGACCCCTCTTCCGCCCTGCTGGAAGTACTCGACCCCGAACAAAACAGCACTTTCTACGACAACTACCTGGAACTGGAGTACGACCTGTCCAAGGTCCTGTTCATTGCTACAGCTAATTCCCTCAACACCTTGCAGCCCGCCCTGCTCGACCGCATGGAAGTCATCGAACTAACCGGCTATTCAACCGAGGAAAAGGTGGAGATCGCCAAACGCCACCTTATCCCGGAGCTCATGCAGGAGCACGGCTTAAAAAAAGGCGATATCAAACTAAAGGCCAGAACCCTTAACCAACTCATACAGGATTATACCCGCGAATCGGGCGTACGCTCTCTTAAGCGGCGCATCGGCGCCCTTATGCGGGTCGTGGCCAAAAAGGTCGCTATGGAAGAAAAGTACGATCCGGCAATAAAGGCCTCCGAACTCCCCGACTACCTGGGGCCCACCCGCTTCAACTCTGCTCAATACCAAGAGGTACATGCCCCCGGCGTCGCCGTCGGCCTTGCCTGGACACAGGTGGGGGGAGAGATCCTCTTCATCGAATCCAGCCTTTCCACAGGTAATGGAAAACTCATCCTCACGGGTAATCTGGGCGATGTTATGAAGGAGTCTGCTACCACCGCTTTGAGTTATCTCAAAGCGCGCAATCAGGAACTGGGCATAGAGCATGAGCTTTTAAAGAACAACGACTTACATCTCCATATTCCAGAGGGTGCAATTCCCAAAGATGGCCCTTCGGCCGGGATCACCATGCTCACTGCCCTGGCATCCTTATTAACGGGTCGACGCGTAAAACCTTTTATGGCCATGACCGGGGAGATTACCCTGCGGGGAAAGGTCCTGCCTGTAGGAGGGATCAAATCAAAGATACTGGCCGCACGAAGAGCCGGTATGAAGGAAATCATACTCTGTGAAGAAAATAAAAAACACGTAGAGGAGATCAATCCCGATTACATCAAAGGCCTGGAGTTCCATTACGTTGCGGATATGCATCAGGTTTTGGAGATAGCACTGGAAAAATAAGTACTTCATCAAACCTTTAGGGGGGCGTAGCGGTCTATTGTATAGATTCGTATCTTACGGGGGAGCTTTTATTGAAACTCCCTCGACTTGAAATTCATCGCATGAAGCCATATACCAGACAACTATTGCTGCTTTCTTTAATCCTGATCGGCTGTTCAATCACCCTCCAGGCTCAGCAAACCGAAAAACCGGAGTTGGTCCAACTCTCCGGTTTGGTACTGGATGGCAGTGACGAGAACCTAATCCCCATCCCTTATGTGAATATTTTGGTCAAAGGGGACAGCAGGGGTACCTATACCGATTTCAAAGGTTTCTTCTCTATCGTTGTAGAAAAGGGTGGCGTAGTGGAGTTTTCGGCACTCGGGTACAAAACAGTACGCTACGAGGTGCCAAAAACATTAGAGGATTCCCATTATTCGATCGTGCAACTGATGACCCAGGATACCATCAATCTTCCGGAAACGGTCGTCTTCCCATGGCCCAGTAGGGAACACTTCAAACTGGAATTCCTGGCCATGGATGTTACACCCGAACTTCAAAAGTACGCCGCAGAGAATATGGCTACAGAAGTGCTCGAAAAAGCCCGCTATACCGTATCTGTGGATGGGAATGAAAATGCCGATTTCTACCTCCGCCAACAAGCCAGTGAATACTACTATTATGGCCAGCAACCGCCCATGAATATCTTTAACCCCATAGCCTGGAAGAAATTCTTCGATAGCTGGAAAAACGGAGACTACAAAAAGAAAAGAGATAATTAGAATATGGCCTGATCGACGGGATACCAATCCCCAAGATCGAAGGCTATAGTTTAATTGTAATGGACGGCTGTCGGTAAGTTCAGATCAGTTCATCCGGAAAGTACAAGGAAAAAGGTCCTCCCCCATTTTATTTCGAGTGCGTACATGCTTTCAAAGGAGATTACCCCATTGGAGATCAAACCTGTTTTATGCTAAAAAAAGCTCAAAGCCCCCCCTAATTGCTTCCCCTCTTGCCAACTTGCGAAAATTCGCTTAATTTCTTTAAATTAGGTGCTTTCAAGTTTTGGAGTACTAAACTTTCGACATTTTGAATAAAGATCGAACGACTTCCGTCCAGGCAAGCACAGTGATGAATGGTAAATCCCAAACGCATAAGATACTGCTTGGGCTGCGGGTTAAGCAATTACGGCAGGCTCAAAAGCTTTCCTTTGCAGAACTGGCGGCAAAAACTAAAATGTCCGTCTCCTACCTGAACGAGATTGAAAAAGGGAAAAAATACCCCAGGGAAGACAAGATACGAACCCTTGCCCAGGCCCTGGGCACCGATTTTGAAAGCCTGACTACCACTGATTTTGAAGAGCAAATGGCCCCTCTGGCCGAACTGCTCCGCTCCCGCTTTTTGAATGAACTTCCGCTCGATATTTTCGGGATCGAATTGACCAAGGTGGTAGAGATCATAGCCGGGGCCCCGGCACGGGTGGGTGCTTTCATTTCCACCCTCCTGGAGCTTTCCCGAAATTATGCCGTCCGCGAAGAGCATTTTTTCTTCAGCGCGCTTCGGTCGTTTCTGGAATTACACCATAACTATTTCCCCGAACTGGAACAGGCCGTGAACAGGTTCCGAGAGGAGTACCGCCTGCCTGATCAATTGCCCCTGGACCCAGGTGTACTGGAGTACCTACTTCAAAAGGTCTATAATTATAAAATTGACCACAGCGGCCTGGATCAACATCCCGAATTGAAAAAACTTCGCTCGGTCTATCTGCCTAAAAAACAAATCCTATTGCTCAACAGCAACCTGACCTCTATGCAGCGATCCTTTCAACTGGGCAAGGAGCTCGCTTTCAACTACCTTGCACTAGAGGAAAGGGCTTACACTTCTTCTATTCAAAGAGGTCGGAGTTTTGAAGAAGTATTGAACCACTCCAAAGCCATCTATTTTTCGGTTGCCCTACACATGCCATTGGAGAGTATCTGCTCTGACCTGGAATCTTTTTTCGCTTTGCCCAAATGGGATGGCAAGGCTTTACTCGAACTAATGAGCCGCTATGATGCAACTCCCGAAATGCTGTCCCACCGCTTAACCAATGTGCTCCCACAATTTTTCAACCTGAAGAAACTCTTTTTCATTCGGTTCTCTCAGGATACCCGAACGGAAATCTTCCACATGGATAAGGAGCTGCACCTGCATCAACAACACCACCCTCATGGCAATGGGATCTCCGAGCACTATTGTCGCCGCTGGGTTTCGATAAGCGCCCTGAAAGAACTGCGGCAACAACAACAGCAGGGGCCTCCCCCGCCTTTTATTGTTAAGGCCCAGCGATCGCAGTACATCGGCACAGAAGATGAGTACCTCTGCTTAACTATTGCCCGCCCCGGATACCCGGCGCCGCATAAAAACGTCAGCGTGACCATTGGCCTGCTGATCAACCAGGCGCTGCGGGATCGCATCCGTTTTTTTGATGATCCCGCCATTCCGAAGGCAGATGTACACACTACCTGCGAGCGTTGTAACATCATGGATTGCGAAGTTCGGGCTGCCGAACCTTCGATCATTCGAAAACGCAGCCAATACCACGAAATGCAAAATAAGTTAAAAGCACTAATGCAATAAACACGGCCATTGTATGAGACCTAATTTCTTGATATTCGCCCTATTGTTAGCTACCTTTGCTCCTTTGACCGTTGCGACACAGGAAACCATAAGCCTTGAAGGGATATGGAAGCAAGGCCTGTTCTCTGCCCAACGCGTTCCCGGTTTTAATTTCATGAATGACGGACGCCACTATTCCCGCCTGGAAAACAACCGCATTGTTCAGTATGACCTGACCACCGGCACCCAAACGGGGGCCCTTTTTGATGGAAATGGCCTTTCCAACAATAATGACTTTAATGGACAGATCAGCAGCTATTCTTTCAGCGAAGATGAAAGTAAATTACTGATTCAAAGTGAACGGGAGTCCATCTACCGGCGATCCTTCAAGGCCCAGTACTTCGTATATGACCGCGCCTCCCAAAGCCTGGAGCCCCTTTTCCCGGATGGAAAGGTGCAATACGCCACCTTCAATCCACAGGGCAATAAGGTGGCCTTTGTCTATTTGAATGACCTGTATTTCAAGGACCTGAAGACCAATACCCTTACCCGGGTTACCACTGATGGGGAACAAAACGCTATCATTAACGGAGCGGCCGATTGGGTCTATGAAGAAGAGTTTTCCATGTCCAAAGCCTTTGAATGGTCCCCAGATGGGGAACGCCTGGCCTGGTTGCGGTTCGATGAGCGCGAAGTACCTGAATTTACCATGACCAACTACAAGCAGGGACTTTATCCGGAATATGTCACCTTTAAATACCCCAAGGTTGGGGAAAATAATGCAAGGGTTACCGCCCATATTTTCCAGCTAAACCAAGGCCAACGAATGGAGGTGGCTAAAAGTAAACTGGAAGATTACTACCTGCCCCGCCTGCAGTGGACGACCGAAGCAGATGAACTGGTCGTCACTGAACTCAACCGCCACCAAAATCAAATGACCCTCTTTTTGGTCAACGCCAATGATGGCAGCAGCCGCAAGTTGTTCGAAGAAAGGAGCAACTATTATATCGAACTGGAAAGTACCTATGATTACCTCACCTTCCTGGAAAACGGCCGCCAATTCATTATCGCAAGCGACCGGGATGGTTACAACCACCTTTATTTGTTCAATAAAGACGGGAGCCTGGACCAACAATTAACAAAGGGTAAATGGGAAGTAACCAATTTCTACGGACTGGATGAACGCAATGGAAAGCTCTACTTTCAGGCCGCTAAAAACAGCCCGCTGGAGCGGGAAGTCTATAAGGTCGACCTCTCCGGGAAAAAGCTTCAGGCCGTGGCAGAGGAAGCCGGCGATAATACTGCCCAGTTCAGCAGTAATTTCCTGTACTATACCCTCACCCATTCCGATGCCAACACCCCACCGGTTTACACGGTTTACGACCGAAGGGGCCGGGAAATCCGGACGATCGAGGATAACGCCCCGCTGGTCAAAGAGCTAAAAAAGTATGCCGTCCAGCCGGTTGAGTTTTTCGACTTTAAGACGGAGCGTGGAGACCGGCTGAATGGCTGGATCATTAAGCCGACTAATTTTGACGAGCGCCGTCGCTACCCCGTTCTGATGTATGTTTATGGTGGGCCCGGTAGCCAAACCGTCAACAACCGCTGGTCGGTAAGCAATTTTGCCTGGTTCCAAATGCTGGCTCAGCAGGGATATGTCGTTGCCAGTGTAGATAACCGCGGAACCGGCGCCCGGGGACGCGACTTCCAGAAACAAACCTACCTGGAGCTTGGCAAAATGGAAACCGAAGACCAGATATCCGCCGCCAAATACCTGGGCGAATTACCCTTTACCGATCCCGGGCGCATCGGTATTTTCGGATGGAGCTATGGAGGATATATGTCCTCTCTGGGAATCTTTAAGGGCAATGAAGTGTTTAAAGCTGCAATAGCCGTTGCCCCAGTGACCAACTGGAAGTGGTATGACTCCATCTATACGGAACGCTATATGCGCACCCTGGTAGAAAATGAAGACGGATATGAACAAAACTCGCCCGTCAATTTTGCCGACCGCCTGAAAGGAGCTTACCTGCTGGTACACGGTATGGGCGATGACAATGTACATTTCCAGCATACCGCAGAAATGGTCAACGCCCTGGTAGATGCAAACAAGCCATTTGACACCTATTTCTATCCCAATCGAAACCACGGGATCTATGGTGGCAATACCCGTTTGCACCTCTATCAAAAGATGACCGATTTCCTGGAAAAACGTCTAAAGGACCGCCCCGCCACCTCGGATAACCGGCGTGCAGGGGATGATGTGATCCGCGGCGCCGTTCCAAGCCGGGGATCAAAAAAACAGTAAAAAGATCATGAGTAAGGAATATGTAAGCCCGGTGAATATTGTAAACCGTCGGGCGAAATTCGAATTCGAATTTATAAACACCTATGAGGCCGGTATCATCCTTACCGGTACGGAGATAAAGTCGATCCGCTTGGGAAATGTCAACCTGTCAGATGCCTATTGCTATTTTACCCGGGGAGAACTGTACCTCAAAAGTATGTTCATAGGCGAGTATGAATACGGCAACAAGACCAATCACGAGACCCGCCGCGAACGAAAGCTGCTCCTCAAGCGCTCCGAATTACGCAAACTCGAAAAACAACTCAAGGAAAAAGGATTCACCCTGGTGCCCTATCGGCTTTACCTGAACGAACGCGGCTTTGCCAAGGTGGAGATCGCCCTCGGGCGCGGTAAAAGGATACACGACAAACGGGAAAGCATCAAAGAACGGGATACTAAAAGAGAACTCGACCGGATCAAGAAGAGTTATTAGGCGGCAGGGGGTTGCGGTATCGGCATTTTGGGATAGGATTACCTCTCCTCGAACACCCTTCAGTTCTGTTTCGGGTTTGTTGTCGTTCCCTACTGCATGGCCGGTACCTGGCTGTTCAACGCCCAATTGTAGTCCAAAAAGGAAATGTCCGCATCGTCCCGGATCTCCTGCTGGGTGTATTGTCGAATAAAGGGGATCAGTGCTGAGCGCCCGCCAAAATCTCCTCCGTACCAGTTGAAGATCTTGGATAATTGCAGTTGATCCTCACTCAACTTATTTCGGGTAGGATCATTAATAAAGGTACGGGCGGCGTAATCCAGTTGTTGATCGAGTTGTTTGGCGGTATAAGCGCGATTTTGCAGTATGGGGCAGGACACCGCAGCACAGTTTACCGCAAAGTGGATGCGTGGTTCATCAAAGCGGGGTCGAATGATACCGTGCTCAATATTATTTAGGTCGTATTGTTCCCCTTCGATCTCAATAAATTTAATATCCCAAACGGTATTTATAAATGTTATCCCAGGCTGTATATCCTTGATGCTGGCGGTAGGATAATTTTTTATGATCAATTTCACCGTAAAGGCGTTATAGGCATTAATCCAATAGGCAAGCCGCTCTTCCCTGCTCCAGTTGGCATCATTGGGATGATGATCGCTGAGCATGTCCAGGTATTCGTTCAGGCGGCTGCTGTCGCGGATAAAACCTTCGTAATCCACCAAACCATCTTCACTGACGTGGCTGGAAAGAAGGGTATCCCAAAGCTGATGTTCAACGGGATTGGCATCTGATTGGACTTTCTTAACTTTACAGGCCTGAACGATTAGAAGGGATAAGAGAGAAAGGAAGGCGGCTTTAAGACGTTGCATATTGATCTTTTTATTGTACCACTAAAATAGTGTAGATGTTGACCTCACACTGTCTTTTAATGGACAGTACACCACAATATGGAACATTTCACCCTTAACTTACCCTTCGGTTCTATTTTCTGCAGACGGTTTGGATCGGGCCCAAAACTGCTCCTTGCCCTGCATGGTTATCACCAGGATGGTGCCGCATTCGAGCCCTTGGCCCACCAAATTGGAGCCCATTACACGGTGATCGCTCCTGACCTTCCCTTCCATGGTCAAACCCAATGGAAATTAAACGAATTTCAACCCTCTGATCTTACCGCTTTGATCGGTACCATTTTAGATGGAGAGCGGCAATCCACCATGGAGCTGCTGGGGTATAGCCTGGGTGGACGCTTAAGCCTATACCTTTCCCTCCGGCAATTCGTCCAGCCCACCCGGCTTTGGTTACTGGCCCCCGACGGGGTGGCCGGCCGCTGGAACTGGCTTTCCGATCGCATGCCCCAAAGCTGGCAAAACCAGGTAGCCCAATGGGCTAGGCGCCCAGAACGCCTGACCGACCTGGCCCGATGGTTACACAAACTAGGCCTGATCGACCGCTTTGCCTTTTCCTTTGTTACCCTTCACCTACGCAATCCCGCCAGGCGGGAACGACTTTTCCGAACCTGGCAATCCCTGCAATACTTCCACCTGGATAAGGGACTTCTTCAGTTTCCCCTACCCATGAAAACGGAAATCATTATCGGCCAGCAAGAAGAACTCCTCCAACTTCAAAAATTAAAACGAATCATCAGCCAGTGGCCAACCAGCTCGCTGCACCTGATCTCAGCGGATCACCACCGCTTATTGCAAGCCCCCGACCTGCCGGAGCCCTTTCTTTAGATCTGGACGAAGGCCAAACCACTCCTGTCTGACCAGACCACAGGCAAGTTTAACACTTAGTTCATATTGCTATTTTATATTTGTGTTTATTCTCACAAGACACCTTTTCATCTCACTATTCTGTTTTTTTAAGCGGCCTTATAGAGCTGACTGTCAACCTCTTTCATTTTGTTAAAAAGAGTCAAGGGATAATACCCTGTATACCATCTCTTTTGCTTTTTGCGTCATTCATTCATTAACCATAATCACCTTATGAAAAAACTGTTACTCAATGTCCTGATTTTTGCCCTCTACACCGGGCTACAGGCTCAATCTGGTTTTACCGCTGGGTTCACGACTGATCACAGCATTGTTTTCGAGAACGATGGTGCCACGGCCATTCCCCTGGTCATTAGCAATAATGTCGGCGGCGGTCAGCTCATTGTTACCCCTGTTGCAGGTAATGCCCTCATCAGCGCCGATTTTGAACTATTGACCGACACCCTGACCATTGCTCCTGATGATACTGCCGCTATGGTCATGGTTCAGTTGGTAGACAACAACGACCTCAATAACGCCACCTGGGTAGCGTTTCAATTGGAGGGCAGCATGGACGTTACCATTGATGATGAACCCCTACACGTTCTGTACATCCAGGACGATGATCGCACAGCCATGATCCCCAGCAAGTCCATCGAACTGGAGTTTCTGGCAAGCTACCTGGTTGCTGACGGGGGTTCGGCGGAGATCGTAGAACACGAAGGAAGCACCCAACGCCTGTATGTGGTCAATTCTTCCGATAACGAACTGGTCATTCTCGACTTTTCCAACCCGGCTGCCCTTTCAAAGATCAGCAGCATTGACATGTCGGTCTACGGTGCCGGTATCAACAGTGTAGCTGTTCGGGACAGTGTGGTGGCAGTGGCTGTAGAGGCTGCCGACCAGGCTGCCGGTAGCGTCGTATTGCTCGACCTGGATGGCAACCTGATCAACAGCGTTGCCGTTGGGGTGCTGCCCGACAACCTGGTTTTCACCCCAGATGGTCAAATGATCCTGACGGCTAATGAAGGCGAACCCAATGATGCATACACAGTAGATCCGGAAGGTTCCATTTCAATCATTGACATCAGCGGTGGAGCAGCGGCATTGACCCAGGCAGAAGTTACTACCTTGGATTTCAATGCCTTCGACAGTTTAATTGACGACCTTCGCGCGGAGGGTGTTCGGATCTACGGCCCAAATGCCAGCGTTTCTCAAGACCTGGAACCCGAATATATTGCCGTAAGCGATGATGGGACCACGGCCTATGTTACGCTGCAGGAAAATAATGCCCTGGCGGTAGTTGACCTGGTCAATCCTCAAATTTCAGCTATTCTCCCCCTTGGATTTAAGGACCACAGCCTGCCGGGCAATGGAATTGACGGCTCCGACCGTACCGATAGCGTTATCATTGCCAACTGGCCATTACTGGGCATGTATCAACCGGATGCGATCGACTACATCAACATCAACGGACAGGGTTACCTGCTAACTGCCAATGAAGGGGACAGCAGAGATTACGATGGGTATTCCGAGGAAGAAGACTTTGGCGACCTCAACCTGGATCCCGCTATTTTCCCGACAGCCGAGATACTACAGGAAAATATAGTATTGGGCCGGATCGGTGCTACAAATGCCAACGGGGACGTAGACAATGACGGGGACTTCGACCAGGTCTACATCAATGGTAGTCGTTCCTTCTCCGTTTGGGCTGCTGACGGAAGCGGCCTGGTCTGGGACAGTGGGGAAGACCTGGAACGCCTGACTGCCGAAGACCCGACTTTCGGAGTGCTTTTCAATGCCAGCAATTCCAACAATACCTTTAAGAACCGCTCCGATAATAAAGGCCCCGAACCCGAGAGTATCCTTACAGCTACCATTATGGGTGTCCCCTATGTATTCATCGGACTGGAACGCATAGGTGGTATTGTCACCTACGACCTGAGTGACCCAACAGCCCCGGTTTATGTAGACTACGTAAACTCCCGGACCCTGGGAGAGGACGAAGGCGGTGATCTGGGACCAGAAGGCCTGACCTATGTAAGTCCGGAACTCAGCCCTACTGATACCGGGCTGATCGTGGTAGCTAACGAGGTCAGCGCTACCATCAGCGTATTTAGCATTGGAGCGGACATTGCCACCAACACCCGGGAGGTATTTTCCGATCTGGCTCCTTTAAAGGTATTTCCCAACCCGGCAGTTCAGGATATTGCCTACTTCAACCGCCCGGTTTCCTACAGCCTGTTCGACCAAAGCGGCCGTTTGCTGTGGAGCGCTCAGGAAGCCCCCTACATCAACGTAAACCAATTGCCGAACGGTTGGTATGTGGTGAGAACCGAAGACGGTGCATCTGCCCGTTTTGTAGTGCAACGCTAAGCCTGCTGCCCCTTTCGAAAGGGCTAACAAGGCTTGTTTTTCAGTAAATTCTATTGGAAAAGGTAGAAGGGGGGCGCAAAGCGAAGCAGCAGCTTTGAGCTCCCCTTTTCTAATCCTCTAATCTTTCGAAAAGGTCCATTTCACCAATTCCTTGAAGGAGGCCTTCTTGCCGTAAGACAGGATACCCACCCGATAGATCCTTCCCGATAGCCAGACCAGGAAAAAGGCTGTGGCGATCATTACAGCGATCGAGGCGACCACTTCCCAGACAGGCGGACTAAAGGCCAGCCGCGCCGGCATTACGATAGGGGAAAACAGCGGAAAGATCGAAGACCAAACAGCCAGACTGGAGTTCGGGGATTGAATAACCGCCATCATGATATACAAGGCCAGGATCACCGGGATGGTGATCGGAAGGGTCAGACTTTGACTTTCTCCGGTATCATCGCCTATGGCTGACCCCACAGCTGCGAACATAGAGGAGTAAATGAAAAAGCCCCCCAAAAAGTAAACGACGAAAAGCGGGAAAATGACCCACCAGTTGAGGCCATTGATCTCCTGCATGGCAAGGGCGATCATACCTTCCATATCATCAGTAGAAATTTCAGCAGTAGAGGCATCCACGGTCATGCCAGCGCTCATATCAAAACCGAAGATCAGTTGGGCCAGAAAAGTCAGGAAAGGGATCAGGATAGCCCAAACGGCTACCTGGGTCAGGCCGACGGCCCCTACCCCGATGATCTTCCCCATCATCAATTCGAAAGGCCGTACGGAAGAGATCATTACTTCGACGATGCGATTGGTCTTTTCTTCCATGACCGAACGCATCACCATGATGCCGTAAACGAAAACCGTGATGTACATAATGAAGCCCATCATTAGCCCTAAACCGGCGGCAATAGCCCCCGTCAGCCGGGTGGCATCCTCTCCCCCTTCTTCGATGGGCTCGGGTTCCAGGTCCACACTGACGTTAAGCGCATCCAGTTGTTTGCGTTCCAATTCCAGGGCCTCAATCTTGTAATCCCGGATCGCATCGGCCACCTGTTCCCGTATCGCCACTTCAATATCCAGTGTGGGCGCACTTTCGGCATAGAAGTATACCGTATGTTGATCGCTGAGCATATTCTTGACCGGCGGAATGACCAGAATACCGTCATATTCCAGATCCTTGAATTGCGCCCGTAGCGAATCCAGGGATTGATCTTCAAACTGATAGTAAATATTCCTGGAATCCTTTAGAGCGCCCTTTAGCACATCTCCCTGGTCAAGGACGGCTATAGTCTTGTTATCATCGCTTTCATAGCTAAAGATAACCCCGACGACCACAAAGAACAGGGCAAAGGCCAAAGGGGTCAGCAGGGTAGCCAGAATAAAAGACCGGCGGGTTACCCGGGACAGATACTCCCGTCGAATGATGAGTCCGAGCTTATGCATAGGTATTGTTGTTGTCTTCTACTTGTCGAATAAAGATTTCATTAAGGGAAGGCAAGATCTCATTGAAGGCATGCACTTCTACCCCTGCCTGTATCAGTTTTTGCAGAAGCACATTGGCGCTTTGCCCCTCCTGCAGTTGAAAGAGTACGTACTGCCTTTTTTCCTCTACCGGTGGAAAAGCCGCCCGCACCATAGCGGGCAATTCGCCTTCGTAATCCAGGCGGTACAGGTTGCGTTTAAACTGATGCTTCACCTCCCGAACCGAGCCTTCCAGGATGTTCTTGCCCTTGTTGATGAGTACGATGTCCTCACAGATCTCCTCGACCTGCTCCATCCGGTGGGTCGAAAAAATGATGCTGGTTCCCTTTTGATGCAGCTGGTTGATCTCGTCTTTGATCAGGTTGGTGTTGATGGGGTCCAGCCCGGAGAAGGGTTCATCTAGTATCAACAGTTTGGGATCGTGCATGACGGTAGAAATAAACTGGACCTTTTGCTGCATGCCTTTCGAAAGCTCCTGCACCTTTTTATCCCACCAGTCGGTAATGTCGAATTTCTCCATCCAGTGGTGGATACGCTCCCGGGCCTGGGTACTTGACATCCCCTTCAAGCCGGCCAGATACAACAGGTGTTCGCCTACCTTCATACGCCGGTAAAGGCCCCGTTCTTCCGGCAAATACCCAATATATCGTGGGTGCCGCCCGCTGATGGGCTCCCCATCCAGGTACACTTGCCCGGCATCCGCGCGGGTAATGGTAGTAATGATCCGGATGAGGGAGGTCTTGCCCGCCCCATTGGGACCGAGCAGGCCAAAGATGCGCCCTTTCGGCACTTCAAAGCTGACAGCGTCTACCGCTACCTGCTTACTATAACTTTTACTGACTCCCTCCAGTTTGAGGATTGATTCCATAAATAATGAACTGTTAAGCCTGGGTTGTTGGATACTCTACCAGAATGCCTGCAGCACTCTGCCTTTTTATTTCCCAAAATGAAATACTAACTAAATAAATTTCAAATAATTCTATTTGGCGGCCTTTTTTTTCGACCGACAACCAATAGCCCGTGACTTTTAGAATGATCACCCGTCAAAAAATCGAATGTTCACTAAAACATCAAATAAAAATGAAACGAGTAGCATTTAGCACGGCGGTTGCCCTGCTGTTGGCTACCCACCCAATTTTTGCACAACAGGTAGTGGAAACACAGCGCGCTATGCAAGCGGGCATAAATACTGCCTTTACGGTCTTGTTCCAGGATACCGACCATAAACTGGTCAAAAAAACCTGGAAAAATTTCCTACAGTCCCGCTTTGATGGCAGGGTCAAATATGATCGAAAAGCTAAAGAACTGGTAGCCGAAGGTACAATGGTTTCTGGTATTTCCCAGGAGCCCATAGACCTGCACGCCAGCGTTGACCGCATTGGCCGGCATGTAGAGCTCAGCTTGTGGGTGCGTATGCAGGATGAATTCCTGCGTTCGGCCAACAAGCCCCAACAGGCCCGGGAAGCCAGGTTCCTACTCCAGGATTTCAGCCGGGAGGTCGAACGGGAGAAGATCAGGGAGGAATTAGAACAGGAGGAACGGCAATTTCGAAAAATGGAAAGGCAGTATCGAAAGCTGCAAGCCGCCAAAGCCCGTTACGAACGGGATATTGCCCAGGCCCGGGAACGCATCGAGCGGGCAGAGGAAAATATAGAGTCGAATATCATCGCACAGGAAGAGCAACAGGAAGCACTGAGCGTACAAATGCAGCGACTGGAAGCAGTGCGGGAACGACTCAACGGCATCAAATAATCTACGCGAATCTATCCCTGTAACCTTTGGTGTGAACCAAAGTGTTATATCGGCGGGCTGCCTGGCAGCCCGCTTTTTCTTTTACATAAAAAATTTATTTTTTCCATATGTGAATTTTCCACAGAATGGGATAAGTCGCTCTAATTCTACTTTTTTAAACTTTTTGGTGATGCCCCCGCATGAATAAAATCCAGTGTTTGTGCCTTTTCTATTTCCACTTTCATACAACCTGCTTACACTGAATTTACAATTTGTTAATAATTAAAGGCGTTTTCCACAGGTTTTAAACACTTATCCACAATTGTGGAAAACGGAACCCCCTTTCAGAAGAATCGACAATTGCCTAAATTGCCTCTTGTTTTACCCCTTAGGAAAATTGAGTAGCATGGCGGAAACGGATAAATCAAGCAGGAGCGGATTTAAAACACGGGTGAAAGGTCGGAATGAAGACTTAAGCAATTACGTGTTTGGCAAGGTGCAACCCCAATCGGTTGCACTGGAGGAAGCCGTTTTAGGTGCCCTGATGCTCGACCGGGATGCGCTTTCAAATGTTCTCGATATCCTGCAACCGGAGAGTTTCTACCTCGACGCCCATCAGCTGATCTACAAAGCCATGCTCCGCCTTTTTGAAAAATCGCAGCCGGTAGACATTCTCACCGTCAACGAATCCCTGCGCAAGGCCGGAGACCTGGAAGCCGCCGGTGGCCCTGCCTACCTGGCCACGCTCACCAATAAAGTAGCCTCCGCCGCCAATGTGGAATACCACGCCCGCATCATCGCCCAAAAGTTTATCCAACGCGAATTGATCCGGGTATCGACTTCGATCATCCGAAATGCCTACGAGGATACCACCGATGTGTTCGAACTGCTGGACGAAGCCGAGCAGGGGCTATTCGGAATAGCCGAGCAAAACATGAACCGGTCCTACGAAAGCATGGGATCGCTCTCCAGTCAACTCCTCAAGCAACTGGAAGAATTGAAAAACCGGGAGGATGGACTTACCGGAGTCCCCACAGGCTTTACCGCCCTGGACAAGCTCACCTCCGGTTGGCAACCTTCAGACCTCATCATCCTGGCTGCCCGCCCCGGTATGGGTAAAACCTCCTTCGTACTGTCCCTGGCCCGCAATGCGGCCATGGACTTCCAAAAACCGGTGGCAGTATTCTCCCTGGAGATGGCTGCCGTCCAGTTGGCTACCCGCCTGGTCTCTATGGAAGCCGAGATCTCCGGCAGTAAGTTGCGCAACGGACAGCTGGAGGAATACGAGTGGCAGCAATTGCATACTGCTATCGAAAAGGTAAGTGAAGCGCCCATTTTCATCGATGACACACCCGGCATTAATGTTTTCGAACTACGGGCCAAGTGCCGGCGCCTGAAAATGCAGCACGACATCCAGATGGTCATCATCGATTACCTGCAACTAATGACCGGCGGCTCCGACAACCAAAAAGGCAATCGCGAGCAGGAGGTCAGTGCCATCTCCCGTGCCCTCAAGGGCCTGGCCAAAGAACTGAATGTGCCGGTGATCGCCCTGTCCCAGCTCAGCCGGGCCGTAGAAGTCAGGGGCGGCACCAAGCGCCCGCAGCTCTCGGACCTCAGGGAGTCGGGCTCCATTGAGCAGGACGCCGACATCGTCTCCTTCATTTATCGCCCGGAATATTACCAGATCCTGGAAGACGAAGAGGGGCAATCCCTAAAGGGCATAGCCGAGATCATCATCGCCAAACACCGAAACGGTGCGCTGGACACGGTCAAACTCCGCTTTGTCGACCAATTCGCCCGTTTCTCCAACCTCGATGAACTGGATTTCGATGCCCTGCCGGAGGATACCTTCCAGGCCCTCCAAAGCAATATTATTACCCGCTCCTCGAAAATGAATGAGGATGAGGATGAGGATGAGGATATTCCTTTTTAAATGCTGAATAGTACATCAAGCAACAGAAACTTCTCCATGCCGGATACGGAAAAATAAATTCTCTTTGGATCCGGTGCTAAGGTCCGTTCTAAGTAATTAAAACCTCCAGATCGCAAGTACTTCTAAGCACACCATATGCGCCTCAATAAATACGTAGCTCATTCGGGAGTAGCCAGCCGGCGGGAAGCGGCGGAGTTGGTAAAGCAGGGCCACATCAGGGTCAATGGGGAAGTGGTGCTGGAGCCCTTCTATCTGGTCCAGGAGGACGACCAGGTCACCTTTCAGGGCAAGCCCATTCAACCCCAGGAAAAAAAAGTATACTACCTGCTCAACAAGCCCAAGAATACTATCACCACCACCAGCGATGAAAAGGGCCGGCGCACCGTAATGGACGTCATTCGCCCCCACGTCAGCGAGCGGGTATTCCCCGTTGGAAGACTGGACCGCAACACCACCGGGCTGCTGGTGCTTACCAACGATGGCGAACTTGCCCAGCAGATGATGCACCCCTCTTTCGAAATGAAAAAGATCTACCACGCCACCCTCGATCGACCCATTGCCAGGGAAGAACTGGAGGCCATCCGCAGCACCCTCACCCTGGAAGACGGGCCTGCCCCCGTAGATGGGGTGAGCTACCTGCAGGGGCGGCCAAAGAACGAAGTGGGCGTAGAACTGCACATCGGCCGAAACCGAATTGTGCGCCGCCTGTTCCAACACCTGGGCTATACCGTCGAACGCCTGGACCGCGTCTATCTCGGCGGACTTACCAAAAAAGACCTGCCCCGTGGGTGGGTGCGCCCCCTCAGCCGGCAGGAGGTGATCATGCTAAAGCATTTTTCCGGGAAGTAAAAGAGAGGAAAAGGCATTGCCAAGCAGCGATATTACCCTGGGGCTTCCTCAACTCACATGGGCTACCTGCTCCTCTTTCAAGATGGGGGCCTGCAGATACCGCAGCAACAACTGCACCGTTGCCAACACGTCCTTTTCGCAATAATGGGCAATGCGCTCCAGGTCATTTTCCTCGTAGAAGACGCGGGCTACATCGCTGCCGTCGATATCGTCCTTGGGAGAGGGAAAGCCCAGCAACGCCGCCAGCATTTTGAGCGAGGTAAAACTCTTTCGATCCCCGAATTTCCACATCTCCATGGTATCGAGCAGGTGTTTGGTTTCCCAGGGCTTCTTCCCGGCGATCTGCAGCATCTCCGGGAAAGGGATCTGGTGCACCACCATTCGACGACAAATGTAAGGAATGTCGAATTCCTTAATGTTGTGCCCACAAAGGTTGTACTTCATGGGGTTGCGGTAATGTTGCCGGAGCAATGCGCAAAAATCCTCCAGCACCACCTTTTCTTCCGGGTCGGCAAAAGATTTGAGTCGAAGCCGGAGCGTTTCGGTCTCCTTATCCAGGTGGACGATCCCCACGGAAATGCAAATAATACGCCCGAATTCCGCGTAGATCCCCGCTCGTTCGGCAAAGGCCTGGGCGGTGGCTTCGGGGCTTAGCTCCTCTTCTTCGGACAGGCGAAGGACCTGCCGGGCCTTGCGCGCCCAAAGGGCCTGAAAATCAGGGTTCAAGGCTTCAAATGACTCCTCGCAGGGAACCGTTTCGACATCTAAAAAAAGCGTGCTGGTCAGGTCGATATGGTTTAACATAGGTTTAACTCCGGTTAAAGTATACTTATTTGTAAGTCAGGGTGTTTTAAGTCTGCTTTACAATGCGGTTATTTGTAGGATCGAACAAAAGGCTTCGCAGATAAAGTTGCTTTCGACCGTTTAAAATAAGAAAAGTTAAACAGCGAGCCCGTTCGAAGGAACTATTTTTAATCAAATTTAGAGTGAGTATGTCTACAACTACCGGTGCCGATTCACAAAAGCGTTTGATCGTGATCGCAGCTACCATCATTGTTGCCCTGCTGGCCGTGAATGTCGTTCTGATGGTGAACCGCAATAAACACATTCAGGAAAAGCAGGAATTTGCTGCCCAGCGCGATGACGCCGAGCAATTGAAAGCAGAGCTAGAAAAGGAATACTATGCGGCCCTGTCCGAATTGGAGGAGATGCGCGGTTCGAATGAAGAGTTGAACGCCCTGATCGAATCCCAGCAAGCGGAATTAAAAGAGCAAAAAACGCAGATCGAACGCCTCTTACGCAGCAAGAACGATTACGATCGTGCCCGCACCGAGATCGGCAAGTTGAATGAGAAGGTACAACAGTACGTGGCAGAGATCAACCAGTTGAAACAGGAGAATGAGTTGCTACTGGCCGAAAACTCGAACCTGGCTCAAAGAGCAGACAGCCTGTCCACTAATCTGCAAACCGAGCGCTCCCAGCGCGAGGAATTACAAACCGTTCAGGCGGAATTGATCAGCCAGAAAGCAGAACTGGAGGAGACCAATCAGGCCCTGAGCAAAAAAACGACTAAGGCTTCTGTCGTAGAGGCAGAGAACATTGACATGACTGGCTATGCCTTCAACAAGAACGGAAAGCCTTCAAAAAAGAACAAGGCCAAGAACATTGAACAACTGCAGGTTTGCTTTGACATTGTACCCAACACTGTAGCCGAAGCGGGCACTGAAGTGTACATGATCCGCATCCTGAACCCACTGGGCGAGACCCTGGCCATCAACGACCTGGGCTCCGGCGTCTTCATGACCGCCGCAGGGCAGGAGGTGCGCTACACCATGAGCAAGCAGATCGATTATCACCACGCTGCTGAGCAATTGTGCGCCAACTGGAAGCCGGGCCAATCCTTCGTAGAAGGCAACTACCTGGTAGAGGTCTACAACAAGGGCTACCTGGCAGGATCTACTACCGTACAGTTGAAGTAATATTGAGCTTAGCCCCCAGTATGGAGGCTATCTTACCGTAAAAAAGGTAAATTTGAGCCTGGGACTACGCCGTCTCGGGCTCAAATTTTTTTAGTTATGTGGTATTTCCTTTTTAAATCCTTACACATCATTGGCTTTGTCGCCTGGTTTGCGGGCCTGTTTTATCTGGTGCGCATGTTCGTCTACGACGTAGAGGCGGAGGAGCGCCCCGAACCGGAGCGCGGCATTCTCAAGAAGCAATTTAACCTCATGGAGTGGCGGGTCTACCGCATCATTTGCAATCCCGCCATGATGATCACCTGGGCTTTTGGCCTGGCCATGCTCTTTTGGAACGGCCTCGACTGGCTGGCTGCCAACGGCTGGATGCACCTGAAGCTCCTCCTACTGGTCGGGCTGACCATCTACCACCTCTGGACCAAGCGCATCATCAAACAACTCGAATCGGGCGGCCTCCCCTACTCCTCTTTCCAGTTTCGCCTGTGGAACGAGGTGCCTACGCTCTTTCTGGTCGCCATTGTCCTCCTGGCCGTCTATCGAAACACGCTGAACTTTGTGTACGCCTTCCTCGGCATCCTGGTTTTCGGCCTGCTGCTCTTCCTTGGAGCCAAAGCCTACAAGCGAGCGAGAACTGGTACCTGAGGCCCCCCCCGGTACGCGAACTGAAGTTCGCGTACCTTTCAGTCACAGCTTGGCGAACTGAAGTTCCCGGACAGATCGATCATTGAAAAAATTCCTAAAAAGCACTTGCAATATTCCCTGCTTACCCGTAAATTTGCAACGCTTTTGGAACAAAAGGAAGAATGGTTCTTTCCCAGAAGCTGGCATAGACCCATGGTGTAATCGGTAACACAGCAGATTTTGGTTCTGTCGTTCTAGGTTCGAGTCCTAGTGGGTCTACAAAGCTTTTGAATATGCGGCTGTCTTTCAATAAATTATGACTTCCTGGTTGCCGCCAGCAGTCATTTCGGCAGTCGTTTTCAAAGAATTTGAATTAATTTTAGAGAGGTCAGAGTTTCACTCTGGCCTCTTTCTTTTTTTGAGCCATCCACAATTAGGTCCGCCGGGGCTACTTCTAGCAACTCGGCGGTTCTTACCAAATCTGTCAAATAGGGTTGTCCGCGATTGTTACACCAGCCATTTACCGTCGTAAACGCTAGTCCTAGCTTATCTGCCAGCCAGGTTTGCGTACGTCCTTGTTCCTTTAGAACGGCTTTGATGCGGTTTAGATTAGTTTGATCTGCCACTTTTCTAATGTTTATTTACAATGAAAGTAGTTAATATTTCTGATATTCAAAATATTTTAGCAAAAAAATTTATACAAGTTTATGAAAGGAAGAATATATGGACAAGCTTTGATAAACGTCAACAATAGCCATTGAGGATTGCGATAAGTTTAGTATGTTACAGTATGACAATTTTTCTCGATACTGAATTTACTGGTTTAAATCAATCAGGGCAGCTGATCTCCCTGGCGCTCGTGAGCCTGGACGGGCAATGGTTCTATGCGGAATTTACTGATTATGATGATGAGGGCTTATCGGACTGGCATCGGCAGTATGTTGTTCCTAATTTGTTTTTGGAAAGAGGTATTTATCCATCATTTGCTGGGAATAACGGGGTTACTTTTCGCGGCGCTACAAAGGAAGTTGTCCCAAAATTGAAAAAATGGCTTGGAAGCTTCGAGCGGATTGAAATTTGGGCGGATGTTCTGGCCTACGACTGGGTTTTCTTTTGCGAA
The DNA here is from genome assembly GCA_964479625.1 of uncultured Saprospiraceae bacterium. Taxonomy (GTDB): domain Bacteria; phylum Bacteroidota; class Bacteroidia; order Chitinophagales; family Saprospiraceae; genus CAYZMS01. Next base: position 8,853 of record CAYZMS010000026.1, on the reverse strand, counting down.
CTCTTCGGTGGTTCGTTGCACCTTCCAAAATCAATCTTTTACATTCCACACGATTTTTCCACTCTGTTGAAAATAAAAGGTATTGATCCCGATATTGCGCGTGAGTCTTTGGTGCAGGAGTGGTCAAGCCAGCAGAATACTTTCAAACACAATGCTTTATTCGACACTTTTTTATTGCGTGCGGTCTACCAAAAGCTCATGTCAGTGTAGCTATTCTATCTAATGGAATAATTTTAGCGTTCTTTTCCAATGTAAGAAAGTTAGATTTTATACAATAAAAAATTATATTTGGGTGTTATGTCCACTGTCAAAATATTGTAAACTCCAGCTTTAAAGAAAGAAATGACAAATAACACCGAGAAACCCTTGTATAGTCATCATATTTTTTTGTTCCCGTTTAAGTGGGATTATCTTCCAGCAGGCAAGAAACTATCAAAAGCCTCATTCATTGAACGAACTTCTTTCGATAAATTTTTGCAAGTTATTAAAGACTCACCATGGCTAGAATCTCCATTCCAAATTCACATTGATGAGGCAGACAAATACCATACTTTTAATGAATATAACTATTTTCATGGTTATGTGCGTGATGCACTTGCCATAACCCTGAATGAACAAGAAACCACCCGCCGGTTTCGATACCCCTTACCTGACAAAGGCGAACAAGCGATATATGAAATAACTGTAAAAAATGAAAAGAAACCGAATTCGATATATCGTTTAAAAATTAAAGATATTCTTCTGACTACTTACGATATAGGTATTGGATTTCTTGCCTTCTTTCTAGAAAATCGGCAAACATCTGACCCAGAAGACTTACTTCGAATTAATGATTTTGGACGTAGGATTTATCCTCAATTTTTGGGCTATGTTTCTAATGAAGAAAAAGAAAGGGCAAAAGATGATCCTAAGAAGAAAGAGCCAACATCATTAGATGGACCTAAAAGCTCTTTTTTAGCAGATACAATCAAGTTGATTGGATTTAGTAATGAACCTATTGGGGATGACTTTTCATACTATGAGGATTTAAAAAGCTTGAATGGAGAGCCCTTCAAACTACCTAAATTTATTAGTCACTTGCTCGGTTCAAAATTTGCCGTAAGTACTCGTAAGAGTAAACAGCACATGTCTCAAGATAAAATTCTTTTGAGTCCATTAGTGGATGACCGGATGTATGTCCAAAGTTATTCTTTTGCTTCTTCAGGAATGGACCATCTACAACAGTATGATTCGGAAAAAGGGAAATATTCTTATGTCAATGATGATTTTTGGTACGCTTACCTTTTCGTCGATTCCTCTTTGGATGTAACATGCAAAAGTCGTCCGATGAAAGAGCAACTTCTAGAAAAGCATACGTATGACCGATGGCTAGAACGGAGAAATGAAAAAGGAGAATCGCAGAGTCAGCTATTTGGAATTTCCAGATATTCTTTTGTAATGTTGGTAGAAAAGAACTGGTTCACAGAAAACATCTTAATCAATCATTATAAGTACTTATATTTCCAAATGATGGCACTGGCATTGATGCAACGTGCAGCAATTCTGCGTTTTGCAGCAGAAGCGGCTACCATATCCGAGGCAATCAAAACAAGTAAAGATGCCTCTTACCAAAAACGTATTATAAGGGAAATATATAAAGGCTATCTATACTTCACCAACAAGATTTATTTCCGCGAAATTACCCCCCAAGAACAAGGCATTGAGTTGTATGACAAAATGCGGGACGTCATGGAAATTGATACCGACCTAACGGCTTTGCAGCAAGAGATTGCAGAACTACATCAATATTCAGTGTTGCTGGAAGGCGAAAAAAATAGCAGGGAAGCAGAGTTGCTGACCTGGATAGCGACCATGTTTCTACCGCCGACACTAGTGGCTGCAGTCTTTGGCTTTTCCAATTTACCAGATACTTTTAGTTTTTCTAGCAGTCTCGTGGTTGCAGCGCTAGCTTCCGCTTTATTAATCATTGTCCTTATTGCAATTATTGTTCTGGTTCGCCTTCGGGTATTTCTGCGAAACAAATAGTGTATTTATTTCAATACCATAAATTTTAAGCCAATGTTTAAAACAACGGTAACCTTAAAACAACACACCCCCATCATCCACTTCCAGCACGACCAGGAAGGAGCAACCTTGCGGGCAACAGAGGTGAAGCCGAAGTTGGATAAGTTTCTCATTCAAAAAACAGGGAAAGCATGGAAAGATATTGATAACACTTGGAAAGTTGGGGGTGGGGTCGAAAAGCAACAGGCTTTAAATTACAAGATAAAAATAGAAGTAGACCCCGGAAAAATTCTCTCCAGAGATATTGAAACGGAAAGATATGATCATCGAAAGCAAGAGATGGTGGAAGAAAAACACCCACTTTTTTTTGCTAATATTAGAGAGGAGAATCCAAAACGATTTACAGAATCTTCAGGGTTAATTAAACTGACTATTCTTTCTTTCAATAAAGACCTACTTTCATTTATCAAAGACCAATTGGAGCCTTTTTTTCTTTATCATAATTTTGGAACCCGACAAACAAAAGGTTTTGGAAACTTCTTGCCGGAGAATATTTCATTTCCAGATTCCTTTTATTCTTTTTCCATTCCTAATAAGGATTTAAAAGTTGTTTTTGCTACGATAGAGCTTTTCTATAAGACACTTCGATCTGGCTTGAATGGGTCTAGTATGCCTGACGGTAGTATACGATTTTTAAAAGAATTTTATATGAAGCCGTTAATTTGGCAATATGCTGCTGATAAAAAAGTAAGCTGGGAAAAGAAAGGTATTAAGTCTGAGTATTTCAATAATTTTCTTCAAAAGCAGCAGTATCGAAAGGATGATAAAAATCGAGACGACAGATATAAAAAGAATGAAAAGATAGAAGACTTTGAGCCAACTCCTTTGCATTGGGAGCAATCTGGCTCAAATATTGTAAGAGATTGGCTTGGTCTTTCTACCGAACAGGCGTGGCGGGGCTATCCAGGAGCTAAAGGGCAGGCTGCCATTTCTAAAGTACATATTGATGAAAATGGAAGGGAGGTAAAATCAGACGAGGCAATTGTCAGAATGAAATCCCCAATTTTATTTAAACCGGTAGAAATGCAAGGGGGTTATCGAGTTTATTTTTGCTCGATAAAGGATAATGACACAAAACAACAATTTGCCAAAGCTAACTTCAAAGTAAAAAATAATGGGTCAGGAGGTCTTAAAATGAAGGTTTGGAGTGGTTTTGATCTTGATGATTTCTTAAAATTTTCTTTTGATTCGAATCGTATTGAAAACTCCTTTCATCCGAACCATATTCGTAAAGGCTCGGATGGAGAAAAAATATATAAAGAAATTATTCGCATTTATAATGAAATAAGAAAAAGTAAAAATGACTAACTTCACTTCCCACAACTATCTCGCTCTCACGATCGGTCCTATAGTGAAAACACTTTTGGAGGCTCGCAAAACCCGTGAACTTTGGGCAGCCAGTTACTTGCTTTCATCATTGATGAAGCATCTGATAAACGAGTTGGATCCGAAAAAGGAAAACATCTTGATTCCACACATTCCAGATACAGTGCTTGGAAATACACTCTATGGGGCAGGTATCTATCCGGATCGGCTATTTATGCAAGCAGATGGTTGGACACCCAAAGAAGTAGATGATTGTATTGAGTTTGCATTGCGCAAACTAATTGAGGAGACGCTATTGAAAACAGAAAAGGCGGACGACACCCTCAAGGCGTATCATATTGACCAGGCAATACATTTCTGGCGTTCTTTTTTCCGTATTCGCTATGTGTTGAAGGAACTGACTGATATTTCCAAAGGAGCGCTTAGCCTTCAGCTAACCCCTTATCTGGAAAATGCTGAACTGGAAGATACCTGCTTCCCGGAAGAGCCGGATAGCAATGAACTGCTGAAACTGTTTGAAGAAAATCGCATTTATAAAGTTGCGCTCAGCGAAGGCTTGAAAGGCGACAATCGGGGTGAATATGATCCCATTATGCCAAAAACAAGTTTTATTCCCGACACTGCTGAAATAGCGGCGATGGAATTGCAATTTAAAGTTCCGGGCGCATTACTAAGCATCGCAGAAGATTATAAAAAAGAGATTGACAAAAGGCACGAAGCTTTTTATGAAAAGATTGCGGAAGATGATAAACTTGGAAAACATTTGTTACCCCGTCATAAGTACTTTTGCATTGTTCATGCGGATGGGGATAGTATTAGTAGGGTTATTCAAAAACTAGATAAGCCAAAGGATTACAAAACATTTTCTGAAACCCTTGCCAATTATAGTGTGCAGGCAGCTAAGATAATTAACGATTATGGCGGAAAGCCTATTTACATCGGTGGTGATGACTTATTATTTCTAGCACCGGTGCAGAATAGTAGCCAAACTATTTTTGACCTTATTCAAACCTTAGATAATATGTTCCCAAAAGCGCAACTTCACCCGGATGCTTCCTTATCCTATGGATTGAACATCGTTTATTATAAATTCCCACTTTTTGAGGCGATTGGCGATACTTATCATGACATCTTAAAAATGGCAAAAAAATATAAAAATAAAGCCGGTCAAGAGAAAAATGCCGTCAGCTTTCGATTTACCAAGCACAGCGGCAACCATTTTGCCGCGACTTTTTCAAAGGATTTTCTACAGTCAGCTATCACTGCATCAAACGTATTTAAGCAATCAAATCCGGAAGGCAGAAAAGGCTTAGTAAGTTCCTTGATGTATAAGGTAAAAACATTGGAATGTTTGCTGACCAGAATAGCCGAGCAGGAGGAGGAGAAAAAAGTGCAAGATCCGGAGTATATATTTGACCTGGAGGGACGGCTTAACCACTTTTTTACTGCCTACTTCAATGAATGGGGGGATGACTCCGGCTTTAAGAAACAACGAGAAGCTACAGAAACTTTGCTGCTGGCGGCTTACAATGAAGCAAACCCCGACAATAGCGATTGGCTATCTCTTTTTTATGCTATGATGCGCCTAATAGACTTTATCAGTGAACCCAATCAAACCCAACAACATGATTCTAAAAATATCGCTACAACCGCTGAATGATTTTTTCTTTGGGGGTGAATCCAGCTTTAATGAAGGGGAGACTAGAACCCGAAGAAGTAATTACGTGCTGCACTCCAACAAATTTCCGCAGCAAACCGGAGCGCTGGGGCTAATCCGAAACCAATTGCTGATCCAATCAGGCTTGCTTACAGATAATGCTTCCCGAGTGAAAGACAAGCAACGCGCTAAAGTGCTCATTGGCAAAACCGGATTTCGACTGAATGCCCAAAATAATTTTGGGGTTATTAAGCGAATCAGCCCTGTTTTTCTGGAAGCAAACGATAAAGAAATTTGTGTGCCTGCACCATTAGACGATGTGTTGATTCCCGCTCAAAAAAAAGGAGAAGCACCGAAAAAAATGACTTTTGAGTTGGAAGATACCAAAGGGATATTACAAAATTACGAGGAAAAGGAAGGTGTGTATGCTCAATTTCAGCACCCGCAGAATGGAAATGCCAAATTAGATGATTTATTCATCTCTAATAAACGGGTGGGTATTACCAAAGCTGCCCGTCCCTGGGGTGAAGTAAACCCGGACAATGATTCAGGATATTATTATCAAACTTTTTTGGGTTTTGTAAGTGAAAAGGAAACTTCGCAGGAGAAATTGGATTTTTACGTTGACAAATTTTGCTTTTACATCGAGCTGAATGAGCAAATTTCAAAAGATGACGTTGACTACGAATGGGCTGACCAACCGGTAAAAAATTTTACCGATAACAAGTTTACCCTTCATGATGCAGTCGTAGAATTCGGCGGCGAACGCAGTACATTTAATATGTTCGTGGAGAAAATACCGGACTGGAAAATGCCGACTGTAAGCTATAAAAACACCTTGATTTCTGATAAACATAAGCACAATGTCTCTCGACTAATGTGCCTTAGCCCAGCCTTTATCCAGGACATGAAAAAGCTCCGCTCCTTGACCTATCTGAGCGTGACACAGGCTATTCCATTTCGATTTCTTCAATCTGCGGTGGGTATGACCGATCATTATCAGAAGGTTCATAGAGTTGATGATCAACCGCAAGGCAATACTACAGCGACGGCGCTGGTAGAGAGTAAACTATTTCACCTACTGGACAGAGGGAGTGTGCTGTATTTTGATTCAGCCAACAAAGCACAGATTGAGGCTTTATTCCAACACGGTGATTTTCAAATTATTGGATACAATCAATACCATATTTTATGAAAACAATGGATTTTTATTTGATCCACGCCATTAGTAATCTGCATGTAGGCAGTGGAGAAGGTGATTTCAGCGTTATAGACAAACAGGTTCAACGGGATCAATCTACCCGATTACCCATTATTCACGCCAGTGGCATCAAAGGAGCACTGCGTGAGGCGATGGAGTACGAGCAAAAAAATGGGGCAACCACCACACAAGTAAGTAATAATGGGAAGAACCCTATTACCGAAGTATTTGGAAGTGACCCTAAGGATAGAAAGTCCATACAACAAGGTAAATACAACTTCTATGATGCCCGCATGCTTGCGCTCCCTGCTCGTAGCAGCCATGATTTCTACTATGTAGCGACTTGTCCGGTTCTACTCGACGAAGCGATCAAGAGTTTGGAAATGTTCCATTCTGAAAGCGAATACCTTTCATTGCTGACAAGCCTTTCTGCTCTAGCATCCGATGAGGCAAAATATTTTGGCACAGATCAAGGCAAACCTATTCAATTAGAGGAAGAGTGGTCTGCTGCTCACAATGGCTTTGACCTGGGCAAACTCACCGAACTCTTCGGAGATCGTTTAGCGCTATTGTCTAATCAAGCATTTGATAGGCTGGCAAAAGAGTTGCCTATTATCGCTCGTAACTATCTCAATGATGGCATAAGCGAAAACCTTTGGTACGAAGAAGTGGTACCTCGCGAAGCCCGCTTTCTTGCTATGATCGCTCGTGAAGATGGTTTGGACGACCTCAATACTTTTCTTATAAGCAAGAATAATTTTGTTCAGTTAGGTGCAAATGCCACGGTCGGCTATGGATTATGTTCATTTAAAAAGCTAAGCTAATGTTACGAAAAATAGAATACCTTATTCCGGCTGCACTGGATGCTGTTGATACTGTCTTAGCGGGAAAGTATGGACGGGATAACATTCCATCCGGTTATCAAAGTGCTATTTCCGGTTTTGGCACCAGCCTGCTACAGATGGGGTTGTTACCGACTTTAGCCGTTTATACGGATAATGATAATGCTGCTGGTATTCAGCGGGATGTATTATTGCAAACGCTATTTGTTATTGTCTTGCATCAGGATAGTAGATTCTCAGCTGAGAGTAAGCGACAAATACCGACCGATGAAAATGGTTTACTTCAAACGCGCACGCTACTGAGAACAGTCGCTAATCCTAACTTTAAACAGGATGAACTCAAAGAACACCTGATGCAAGCTGCTCTCGCTTTCAAATTAGCTATTCGTACCTACAACCTGAAAAAATCATGAGTAATTATAATAATAGCCTGCTGTTTTATAAGAAATATTACGACGGTGTTGATTGGTCTAAGAAATCAGATGATAAAGATAATTCCAATCATTTTGCCGAGCGTAATCTGGAGCTAACCAATTCCACTTTACCCGAACGGGAAGAAGAGCTCCCTTTTGGATATACGATGCCTGAGGAACATTGCATTGATTTGGAAACCACTTACCCTGGCGTCTTACTTGGAAGTGGCATCACACACGGTTCGGGTTTGTTGGGGGAGATTAAGCTTGGCTTCTTTGTGGATTATACTACGGGGCTTCCAGTTATCCCTGGCTCATCGGTAAAAGGGGTATTGCGATTCGCTTTTCCCTTAGGATTCAAACATGCCGCGAAAAAAGAAAAAGATTCCAAAAAGAAAGCAGCACTACTTGAAAAAGCTGGCTGGGTTACGGAATATCTCCAGGCAGAGTTGAATGAAATTACACCAGATCAAAGTTGGGATGCCCCTGCAATCGAGGCATTCGAGACCTGGCTATTTGGTAGTTATGAAACAGGCATGAAAGTAGGTCCTATGTCAGGAAGAACCATTTTCCATGATGCACTGCCAATAAGCGCCGCACGAGTTAAGATAAATGAGGTTTACACCAGTCAATACCTTGCAACAGACTTTATTACACCGCACAAAGAACCTCTAAAAAATCCGATCCCAATTCAATTTTTAAAAGTATTACCCGGGGTAGTCTTCCGGTTTCAATTTCATTTTGAACCTTATAAAAAAGGCGGACAGGAAGTATTAAGCGTCGAAAATATCCGGGGTTTATTCAAGGCTATTTTGCTCGACATGGGGGTAGGAGCAAAAACCAATGTAGGGTATGGACAATTAATCGAGCCGCGTACAAAACCTGCACCAGAGCAACGACGAGCTGCCAATCGATCTCTTGGCCAAATTTTACCGAGTACAAAAACCACGATCCGTGGTAAAGAACAACCTAAACCTTTTACACTTTATCCAAAAGAAGGAGAGACAATCGAATTACATGGCACTATTAAAAAGCCTAACAGCGAAAATAAACCGAATCGGATTACTTTTCTGACAGAGCCAAAGAACACCATTAAGGGCTATAAGGATAAAAAGCTTAATGACTTTACGCCAGGAACGATTGTAAGAGTGAAAGTCCGTTTGAAAGCTCAATCTAGAAATGAAGTAGAAGAAATCCTTAGTATTGAACCATATTAATTTTTAATCATATGCGCATCCTCACCCTCTCCCTCAATATCCCCCTCCACGCCGGCAACATCCCCGCTTTCCGGGGCGGCATCGCGGAGCTTGTTGGAAAAGAAAACGAAATCTTCCACAATCACGATAATGC
>CAYZMS010000025.1:0-60479 GCA_964479625.1 uncultured Saprospiraceae bacterium | reverse complement strand
TTGCAACATTCTCATATCACCCCTCTTTTGGGGTGACTTTTTAAACAATTTCACTATATGCGTTGAAACCTCTTCAAGCATAGACTTTAAAAACAAGAAAGCAAGCAACAGCAAAAACAGGAGTAAAAAGGACAAAACTCTGGAATTAGAGCTTTTCTTTCTTAGAATCAAATCCATAGATTGAACATCTTAGACGATATTTTCAAATAGACTACTTTATATTTTCTAAGTCCAATGTTTGATCAAAATTTCATACTCCAATTCACGTTATGATAACTCGTTTGAAGAATTTTGTTCTTTTCAGGTTATAATAACCACCACTACCTATAAACCTATAGCCCGATAGGGACGCCACCGTCCTTCCTAATGCTTTTCAATATCCAAAAAATCCAAAGGACGGACAAGCTTAGTCTCTTGTCGAGGGAAGAGTAAAGGAATAGGCTGGGGGAGGTAGTGCTTTTGGCCCGACCAAGAGGGGAGTATTCCTCAACGGTGGGTCGAACGGCAGACTAAAGCCGCAGGCCAGGCCAACAACCAAGCACCCATTGACCTTTCTCACCCTTTTCCCCTGACCTTCCTCATGCCTTTGGCCCGAGTTGGGGACTTATTTTTGTAGCCAAGCAAAAAGCCTGAAGATCATGCAGTCCGAACTGTTGAAGAAATACAATGTACCGGCGCCCCGGTACACTAGTTATCCGACGGTGCCCTACTGGCAAAAGGATGCGCCGAGCCAGGCGGAATGGCAAAAAAGCGTATTGGAAGCTTTTTCCGAAGACGACGGCATCAGTCTGTACATCCACCTCCCTTATTGCGAGAACCTTTGCACCTATTGCGGGTGTAACAAACGCATTACCAAGCAGCATAGCGTGGAGGAGCCGTATATCGAAACCGTACTTAAGGAGTGGCAACTGTACGTAGGCCTGTTGGTGGGAAGACCCCGGCTGAGGGAGTTGCACTTGGGCGGGGGGACGCCCACCTTCTTTAGCCCGGCCAACCTGCACCGGCTGATTTCCGGTATTCTGAAGGACGTGGACCTTACCGAAGCCTATGAATTCGGTTTCGAAGCTCACCCCAATTCGACCAGCAAAGGGCATTTGGAAGTGCTGGCCGATCTGGGCTTCCGTAGGTTAAGCATCGGCATTCAGGATTTCGATCAGGATATACTCCAACTGATCAACCGCCACCAAACCTACAAACAAGTGGTTGAAGTGACCCGGGAAGCCCGCAAGCTGGGCTATACCTCCATCAATTACGACCTGATCTTCGGCCTGCCCCGCCAAAGCCCGGAACACATCCGGCAGACCATGGAAAAACTGCAGGTGCTGCGGCCCGAACGCATTGCTTTTTACAGCTATGCCCACGTTCCCTGGATCAAACCCAGTCAGCGGGCCTATTCAGAGGCTGATCTGCCCAAAGGGGAGGAGAAACGTCAACTTTATGAACTGGGTCGCGAATTACTCGAAGACTTGGGGTATCGCGAAATAGGGATGGACCATTTCGCATTACCGGAAGATGAGCTTTACCAGGCTTTGGAAACAGGAAGCCTGCACCGTAGCTTTATGGGCTACACTCCTTACAACACCCGGCTCAACCTGGCTCTTGGAGCTTCCTCCATCAGCGACAGCTGGGATATCTATGTGCAGAACGAAAAATCGATCGAAGCCTATACCGATCGGGTGGAGCAAGGGGAATTCCCTATTACCAAAGGGCATGTACTTAGCAGGGAAGATCAGATTCTTCGACGACACATTTTAAATATCATGTGCCGTTTTGAAACGCATTGGTCCTGTCTTGGGCTACAGACCTCTGCCCTGGAGGAAGGCCTCCGGCGATTGCCCGAACTGGAAAGTGATCAGCTGGTGGAGCTTTTCGAAGGCCGCCTAAAGGTTACCCCCGCGGGCTTACCCTTCCTGCGCAATATTTGTATGGCTCTGGATGCCCGTTATTGGCGTAAGCAGCCCGAGGGGAGCTTGTTTAGTATGGCTGTTTAGCGCAGGGGCCCTTGTCGACCGGGTCCTTTCGAAAATACCGAACCATCGAATTGACAAAAATCATCCTTTCTGATTGACCCCCATCCCTGCGCATCTAGTCGGTTCCGTCTAAATTGAAAGGTAAACCAGCGAAGGACTTATCGTTGGATTCTTCAACCAACAATCGAACGACCATGCCACATTCACCAACCAGAAACCGGGCGTTTAGCCGTATCAAACCCGCTTTTGGGCCTTTGATCGATCGCGATCATTTCGGCGGCCGCAACGCCTTTAACATCCAGCGTGATTACCAAAAAGGACAACCTGCAGCCAATATCCGGACCCGTGGGCGTTTATTGGAGTTAGAACTGGCCGTTCCAGGCTACCGGAAAGAGGAGATCGAGATCCTGGTACAGGATGACCTGCTGAAGATCCGCGGGGAGAAAAATAATAAGGGGAAAACGGAATCTTCCCAGTACATTTTGGAAGAGTTTGATCTGGAAACCTTCGAGCGCTGCTTCCGGCTGGCCGATGGGGTGGGCCATGAAAAGATCACTGCGACCCTGCGGAATGGTATTTTGCGATTGCTATTCGTTGATGTGCCCGAAGCAGAGGAGCGGGCTTTTCAAAAGATAACAGTGGGATAGTTGGTTTAAGCTGCAGTCCAGCCCAAAAAGTTCACATCGGTTCAAATAGAACAAGCTGGAAAACAAAGCTTATTTTGGTTTCTCAATGCGCCAAAGGAATGATTGAAAAATACTCGATAGCTATGAAATACCCTAAACGTGCCCTGATCGCATTGGACCTGTCCACTATGGATGAGCAGTTAATGGATGCCATGTTAATGCTACAGCCTACCTTGCAACTGGAGCAGCTCTATTTTCTGCACGTTATGCCGGATTTTACTGCTCCCCGGAACCTGGATGCCCAGTTTCAAAAAATGTTCGCACCCGAAATGCCGGTTGATGAACGGGCTCGTAACCAATTGGCTCAAAAGGTCCAGGAAAAGTTTGATGGTCAAAAGGGCCTGAAATTACAGGTAGACGTGCGGGAGGGTAAACCCTACCAAAAGGTCATTCACTGGCTGGAGGTAAAAGAAGCGGAATTGCTGGTCGTTGGTAATAAAAAACAAAGTGCAGGCAGCGGCATTACCGCCCGAAAAGCTGCCCGTAAGGTGGATAGTCATTTGCTTCTGGTGCCTGATGCTCCCTTGAAGCCCATTCAAAAGATTTTAGTGCCAGTTGATTTCTCGGATCACTCGGCCAGGGCCCTGCACTTTGCAGAGACCCTATCGGGATCGCTACCGGAGGCGGAGTTGGATACGCTTTATGTTATTGATTTACCACCGCTGGATTATTACGCCCTTCCCTATGACCAAAGCGGTTTTCGAAAAGTGCTGCTGGAATCGGCCGAACAGAACCAGACCAAGTTTTTCAAAGATCATCAATTCGATCCCAAAAAGATCCAGGCGAAATTCATTGAAAATACCTACAGCAATGCCGGTGTCCATGTCCATGAATTTGCGGTGGAGAACGACTATGACCTGATCGTAATAGGGGCACAGGGGCATTCCGCCTTAGAGAGTTTTGTATTTGGTAGTGTTACCGAGAAACTAGCCACTGTACACAAAGATTGTCCTATCTTTGTGGTTCGTTAACGGTAATTTTGACCGGGAGGCATTATTGCAACATCTTTCTTTCGAAAACCGTCGAACATACTATGCTGATCATTATTACGGGGCTGCCCGGGACGGGGAAAACCACCTTTGCCCTGGCTCTGGCAACGGCTTTGCAGGCGCAGCATTTCAACACCGACATGTTGAGAACCGAGCTCGGGTTGCGAGGCCGGTATGATGATGTTACCCGTACCTCCATCTATGAGGAGATGATGCATCGATCAGAAAAAAGCCTGCGGGCCGGAGTGCTTACCATCATTGATGGTACCTTTTACAAAAAGGAAGTCCGGCAACCCTTTATGGAGATCGCTGCCGCCACAGAAGTTCCCCTCCTATGGATCGAACTGAAAGCCGGAGAAGAGGTGATCAGGGAGCGCGTTTCGAAGCAGCGCCCCCATAGTGAAGCAGATTTCGAGGTTTATCAAAAAGTCAAGGAACAATACGAACCCCTGGAAGAACAAAAACTGGTCTTTCATTCCGATCAGCTGGAAATAGAAGACATGGTAGGGCAAACCCGTGCTTATTTACAAGCCCAGTCCCTTTACAATCCTTCCGATTGAAAAAATCGCCTTATGAATGCGGATGAAATTCAAGCTTTGGCGGACACCCTTAGCAAACAGTACGGGCAAGCGGTTGAAGTGGTGCAAACCCATGGGAGTTGGGTGCTGTTAGGTGAACAATTTGCCTATAAGGTAAAAAAGCCGGTTTTGTATTCCTTCATGGATTTTTCGACCCTTGAAAAACGGAAAGCCATCCTCGAACAGGAACTGGAACTCAACCGGCGCCTTGCAGCAAAATTATACCTGGGCGTAGAACCCATTACCAAAAACAGGGAACTCTGGAACATAGGCGGAGCGGATGGGGAAATCCAGGATTATACCCTAAAAATGAGGCGGGTGGACGAAAATCGTCAAATGAACCGCTTACTGGACGCCGGAGCGGTAAGCGCTCGTCAGATCGAACAGATCGTAGACCAACTGGTACTTTTCCACCAAAGCGTGGAGGTGATCAAAGGAAGGACGTCTCCAAAGCAACACATTCGTAAGTTCTCGGATCTTGAAGGGGTATTGCCCTTTGTGGAAGAACAATTGGGGCGCGCTTCTAAAATAGAATTGGAGCAAGTTATTGAGACTGCAACCGGTTTTGTAGAGGAGCAGGCCAGGCGTTTTTTGGAACGCGATGCCCAGGGGATGGTGGTGGATGCCCATGGTGACCTGCATTCGATGAACATTTTTTTGCTGGAGGAGCCCATAATTTTCGATTGTATTGAATTCAATGATGAGTTCCGGCAAATTGATATCCTCAACGATATTGCCTTTTTTTGTATGGATATGGACGCCCATGGGCGGCCTGATTTTGGACAGCTTTTTCTGGACCGCTATTTACCCAGGGTCAATGTTATCCAAAACCGACAGGATGAATTGATCTTTCTGTTCTTTAAGATGTATCGGGCAAATGTTCGGCTGAAGGTCAACGCCCTAAAGGGGATCACCGTGCCGGAGGCTGCTCCGGGTGTTGTTCCAGCGGTACAGGCTTATTTTAACCTGTTAATGGAATACCATAAGGATTTGCAACTACAACGGAAAACCCTTTCATGACCTTTACTTGTAAGCCCTTTTACGAATTAAGCCTGGATGAACTGTATGCCATCATGGCCCTTCGGCAGGAGGTGTTTGTGGTCGAACAGCATTGCCCTTACCTAGATGCCGACGGTAAGGACAGGCTTGGGTTCCATCTTTGCGGATATACTTCGGAGCAGCAGCTCCTTGCCTATACCCGCTTGTTACCTCTGGGGGTTTCTTATGAAAAATACGCTTCCATTGGCCGTGTGGTAAGTGCCCCCTCCGCCCGTGGTACCGGCTTGGGAAAAGCCTTAATGCAGGAAAGCCTTCGGCAGGCCCAGCTGCTTTTTCCTGGAAAGCCTTTAAAGATATCGGCGCAGTCCTACCTGATCCGCTTCTACCGCTCCTTTGGCTTCGAAACAGTTGGAGAAGAATACCTGGAAGATGATATTCCTCATATTGCCATGATACGCTGAAAAGCTTGGTAGAAGACAGCTCAAAACGCCAAAGCCGTTTTGAGCTGTCTTCTTTTTACAAAATCGTTGCTTGTACCGTATCCAGAATGGTGCGCACCTCTTCTGCACTGCCCGCCTGGCAATACACGCGCAACACCGGTTCGGTACCGGAAGGACGGATCATCACCCAGCGGTCGTCCCCCAGCAGGAACTTGGTGCCATCAACCGCTTCTGTGCTTTGTACGGTATAATCGCCGAAGGCGGAGTAGGGATCGTTTTTACAACGTTCGACTACGGCCAGTTTTTGTGCATTGGTAATATGCAAGTCGTCCCGGTCGAAGCTGAATGCGCCCACCCGTTCGTATACTTCTCCGATCAATTCCTTAATACTCTTGCCTGTTTTGGCCATGAACTCCATGATCATAAGGGCGATCCAGATGCCATCGCGCTCGGGAATATGACCTTTGACAGCCAGTCCGCCGGATTCCTCCCCACCGACAACCACATCCTCCTGAGTCATGATCTCAGCGATGTATTTGAACCCGATCTTGGTGATCTCGTAGTCCAGCCCGTAATGTTCGGCCAGTTTGCGCATTTTATCTGTTACGCTGAAGGTAAAGATGACCTTTCCCGTTTCCTTTTTAAACTCGTGCAGGTAATACAACAACAGCAGGAGGATCCGGTGAGAATCTACGAATTGGCCATCCTCGTCAAAAAGTCCAATGCGGTCTGCGTCGCCGTCATTAGCCACACCCAGTTGGATATCTGGGGTATGCTTTATGAGTTCGGAAAGTTCGGTCAGGTTACGTTCAATGGGTTCAGGGGCCTGACCGAGGAAGGAAGGATTGAATTCGCAATGTAGCAAATGGGCCTTGGGAAACAGCTTTTTCATGGCATTTTGTCCTGCACCATACATGGCATCGCAAGCGATCGAAATATTTGCATTGCGGATCAATTCCAGGTCAAACTTATTAGCTACATGGTCCAGGTACATTTGCTCGAGGTCGACGTATTCGAGCAAGCCTTTGGATTCCAGTTCCTCCATTGTAGGCAGGTCTGCAGTCGGGACCTGGTCGGGGATTTCCGCTTCCACTTCGGCGATCTGATCGGGTACCATAGGGCCGCCAAACTTGGACTTCAGTTTATAGCCGTTATAGGAAGGAGGGTTGTGGCTGGCGGTAATGACAATGCCCAGGTCGGAACCTGTTTTTACCACGCCAAGAGAAACCATGGGCGTAGAAACAAATTCTTTGGCCATTTTTACCTTCAGGCCATGAGCACCCAGTACGCGGGTAGTGGTTTCCGTAAACAACAAACCGGCAAAGCGACAATCGTAGCCGATGACCGCCTGGGTGGCTTTATTTTTTTTCATCCATTTTGCCGTAGCTTCGGCAATGCGCTTGACATTGTCTACGGTGTATTCCTGGGCGATGATCGCCCGCCATCCATCTGTTCCAAACTTAATTTGGGTCATAAGGGTGTGGTTTTTTGAATGGCAGCCTGGAAGAACCAGGTTTGTCCGGTAGCTGCCAAGGGTATTGATTTTGTATACTGTATGTAAGGTAAAAATAATACAGAAATCTAGTCCAATGGGAGGAATATGGTTTTTTAACCTTCTCGAAATTTGTAATTTACTATAGTGAAAGACACCTACCGACATAAGGGTTTGCGACGGAAGCTCATCCAGAGCCTGAGCAAGCGCGGTATAACAGATGAGCGGGTTCTGGAGGCCATGGAAAGATTGCCCCGGCACTATTTCCTGGATAAGGCATTCGAGGAAAAGGCCTATGAAGATCAACCCTTTCCAATTGGCAATCAGCAGACTATTTCCCAACCGTATACCGTTGCAAGGATGACCGAATTACTGGAGGTACAAGCCCGGCAAAAGGTACTGGAAGTAGGCACGGGGTCGGGCTACCAGGCCGCCCTGCTGGCTTTGCTGGGGGCCAGGGTTTTTACGGTCGAACGGCATGCCGTGCTTTTTCAACACGCCCGCACGCTTTTGGAAGTCCTTGGATTGGGAAGCGTCCGTTGCTTTCACCGGGATGGCTCTGAAGGCTTGCCAGAGTATGCCCCCTTTGACCGAATAATCGTTACCGCTGGCGGGGATGCCATTCCTGCTCCTTTATTCGAACAACTGGCCATTGATGGCATCCTGCTGATGCCAGTCGGGACCGGCAGCCAGGAAATGATGCGGTTTAAACGCCTTAGTGAAAAACGCTTTCAACGGGAAGAGTTGGGGCAGTTTCGATTTGTCCCTTTGTTGAAAGGAAAAGCATGAATACCGGGCGTTTTCAAGGAAAGGGGGAGCAATTTTAAAAGCAGCCGGGAGGAGGAGTATTCTTGATTAGAAAAATTAAAAAAAAGAAAAGTGGTGTGAAATTTTGAGTTTTCAATAAAAATCATTTTGGGTGCCTTGCATCTATAAGGCACCTATAGATCCAAGGCACCTACACCCCCCCCCTCCAGCCGGCACATAAACATTCCACCGGTCTTTTTTCAAAAATCCGATAAGCTGCATGCCCCGTTCCTCGGCCAGGTCCACAGCTAAACTGGAGGGGGCACCTATGGCTGCTAAAACTGGTATGCCCGCCATAAGGGCTTTTTGCACCAGTTCAAAACTGGCCCTGCCACTCACTAATAAGATGGTATCCGATAGGGGAAGTCTCCTTTCTATAGCAGCTCGGCCGATGAGCTTGTCCAGCGCGTTGTGTCGCCCCACATCTTCGCGGACGAAAAGTAAATTACCCTTTTGGTCGAACAAGGCCGCCGCATGAATACCGCCGGTACGCTCAAAGGTTTGTTGTGCCACCCGGATTTTTTCCGGTAAACTGCTCAGGACCTCCGGTTGCAGCTGGAGGGAATGGCCTTCCAGGGTGTAGGGACAGGCAGTAACTACCTGTTCAATAGAGGCTTTTCCGCAAATCCCGCAACTGGAGGAGGTATACACATGTCGGCTGAGGTGGTTGATATCAAAGGCCACCTCCGGTTGTAGTTCGACACGCAGGATGTTTTGTTCAAAACCAATTAAGGTGAACTTTCGAACCTGATCAGGACTTTGTAATATCCCCTCCGTTAGTAGAAAGCCCAACGCCAGTTCGTGATCATGGCCCGGAGTGCGCATGCTTATAGCTACACTGTCTTCTTTCCGGTTGGGTTCACTACCGTAGCGAAGACGGATCTCCAGGGGTTCCTCCACCGTCAATTCGTCGGTATCAGGGTGGAGTTGGCCGGCTTTATAGCGTAAAACGGATCTGGACTTAATCATTACTTTTCGTTTGTGGCCAATTCCATTGATAGCGATAATGCAGTCCTGCCCCTTTGGAGTGCTTGTTGCCCTTTCGGTCAATAAATTCGGGACCAATAAATTCGATTTCCAAAAAAATAGGGTTAGCAAAACCATTTCGACGAACCCGTAGAGTAACCGGAAGGGTCCCGGATTTAGGATTAATGTATTCGAGTCCCTTACCACCACGAAGTCGCCAATTGCCGCTGGGGCCGCTTAGCAATAGGGTAGCTTTTCTTTCTTCAAAGGAACGAACCCAAAGCGTAGGCTCCTGTTGCTCTAGGCTATCCATATTCAACACCCCTTCCTCAAACAGGACCCGGCCTTCGAAAACGGGGGAGGCTTCCTGCTTGTCAGGTGAACAAGCTGACAGCATTAGCAAAGCATACAGGCCTGTTAGCTGAAAAATCATACATTGGAATTTTGACCAAAAGCCGCCTCTAATGGCAACACCCGTAAAGACAAAATATACTTTTTACTTTAAAAGATCCAAAATGGTCATCGGGCCAGCCTGTTAAAGAGAAAGGATGTTACCGTTCGTCTGCAGAAGCTCCGTACATGCCCGGTACAGGGGCCTCCAGTAACCTCAGGTAGACAGATAACTGACCCCGATGGTGAGCTAGGTGCCGAAGGTGTTTGGTCAACTCTGCCCGACGGGGCAGGGCATAAATAATTTGGCCTGCATTGGCCAGTGTCCAGGTGTCTTCCAGGCTGGTTTCATCCAATCCTTCAAGTGCCTGCATGGCACTTTCTCCACTTTTGTCCAGAATATTTTGAATATCCTCTACCGATTTTGGATTTGGAGGGGTGAAATCCATATTTGCAAAGTCAAGCAGATCAGTCTCGGCAATCACCGTCAACCAACTGGGAATTTGCGCAATATGGGTGGCAAGTGCCCGGAGATTCATGGATTTTTCATGGGGTTGCCATTGAAGTTTGTCCTCCGGGATAGCAGCCAGCATTTTCCGGGTAAGGCGGAGTTCTTCCTGAAGGTCTTCCTGAATGAGTCGGATCATACTATTAGGTTTAAAGGGAGGTAACTGAAGGAAAGTCAAAACAAATAGAGCGCACTAACAATAGCTTTCAATCTGAAACCTTCTTCGGTGAAAAGGTTCCAGATTGATTAAGGTTGAGAAAAAATGACCTGCTCGGTGGTACACTTTCGAAAGCTCCCGCTCAACTACTTTTAGAACGATTGGTGCGAATGCCCAGTACGGAATAAATTGGACAAAAGTTAACAAAAGCGGTCAGGCCGATAATAATGGCGGCAATCAATAATACCACCCCCAAAGTCCCGGATAGGTTACCAGTGAAGTAAAGTGCAATCACTGCAATAGCCAGGGCCAGCCGAATAATACGGTCTGCTGAACTCATGTTCTTTTTCATACTGTTTTATTTTTTCAAACGGAATTAGTATAAGTAAGATTAGGGAATTTAAAGCAACTTTCCACCTGCGCAGTACATTTTTAGTTGGAAAAGAGCGCATATTTAACCACTACCAAACTTTGCCCTGAAACACCACGTTCCCATCGATAAATAAGCTGTAAAAAGCACCTTTCTCTTTCCTGAAATGAAAATTGCTATCTGGTAGATTTAGCTGCAGTAATGGGTCTAATCCTTTTCATTTTTTGTACTATTGTTCATTCGGGCTAAAAATGAAAAAGCAGCAGGCTTCCCAACAATTTGACCGTTTTCCAGGTAGGAAGAATTCCCGGATCTCAGCCCCGGGTTCACTGCCTTCTCCCGCTACTGATCTAACGTATCAACTCTGGGCTTTGATCGACGGTCAGCCGGTAGATAGGAGGATTTTTGAACTGACCCCAAATGCAAGTAACCTGATCGAAGTACCCTATATCGAATCAGCGGGTGCCTATGCCATCACCCTGGAAACAGCCGGAGGGAATCCCACATCCAATTTGGATCAGTTATATGTAATTGGCAATGTAGGCTAAGTCCGATTCCATGCTGGTCAAAAAGCATTCATATCCAGCTTGAACTTTTCGGCGATTCCCTTTAGGTCGGGAATGGACTGGATGTGCCCATCCAGTTTTTCTATCTCCTCTTTAAAGTCAAGGCGTACGTCGTCGTGCAGCTTATCGAGTAGTTTTTGGATCTTAAGGGTGCGCCGAACAATGTAGATATACAATTTGTCGGTGCGCTTCGAATGCCAGTCGAGCAGATCAGACCTTCCAATATCCAGCGCCTGATTCAATAACCGGAAATTCAGCCAGATCTCTCCGTACTTATCGCGAGTAACCCTTAGGTGGCGGGTGATCATGCCGCTTAAACTCCGCATTTCCATTCGCAGGTATCCCGGGGAGAAATGATCCCAAAAAATTCGGGGAAGCTCGGTTTCTATAGCTGCTTGGATCTCACTTCTTCTGCTTTCTGTAGTGAGGCTTTCCTCCAGCAACTTAAACTCCAATTGTTCCCGAAGAACGTCATCTTTTGGGACCAACCGAAAGAGCAACTTATCCTTTTCCTTTGCCGGTAATTGCCGAAGGGCATCTTTCAAGTCATCAGAAAGCGAAGGTCGTGGCATATCCTTAAAGGTTCAATGCAATGGGCATAGACCGAATGCGTTTGCCGGTCAGTCGGAACAATGCATTCGCAACGGCTGCTCCGATGGGGCCGAGGGGTGGCTCACCCACACCACCAGGGGCCTCGTCATTTTCCAGCAAGTGGATATCAATCTCTTTCGGTGCATCCCGCATGAGCGCCATTCGATAGGGACCATAAATAGTGGGTTGCAATTGGCCATCAACTACCAGCATGTGTTCATATAGGGCGGCGCTTAAGCCCATAATGATGGAGCCTTCGCATTGAGCCCGCACCTGATCGGGATTGATCACCAGGCCCGGATCTAAGGCGCAGGTTACTTTGTGTACCTTGATCATACCTTCCTCGATGGAAACTTCCGCTACTTGAGCACAAGGAGTGTTTGCATCGGTAGAAGCGGCAAAGCCCATGGCACGGCCATCAACCACTTCGTCCTTGTAGCCGGCTGCAGTTGCTGCTTTTTTGATCACCTCCCGCAGACGAAATCCCGCTTTATCATCCTGAATGTGAGCCAGGCGAAAGTCGACAGGGTTCTGGCCGGCCTTGACGGCCAGTTCGTCCAGGAAACTTTCAATAGCAAAGGTATTAGCCAGTAAGCCCAGACTGCGCCACCAGCTTGTGGCAAAGGGTAATTTAACCCGCCAGGAGATCGCCCGGTGGTTGGGGATGGCACGATACTGGAACATACCACCCCGCCAGGCTCCGATATCGGAGCCCACTATGGTTTGAGCAAAGGATGGTAAAAGAGGGGAGCCATACAATACATCCCCGCTGGAGATATGGTGCTCAATCGCTTTAATTCCGCCTTCTTCATTGAGTTTGCCCCGCAGTAGATGGTGGGTGGGCGGACGGAAAGTATCCTGTTGAAATTCTTCTTTTCGGTTAAAGAAGCACTTGACCGGTTTGCCAACAGCTTTGGATAGCAGGGCTGCCTGTACGGCATTGGGTGTATGCAAACGTCGACCGAAGGCCCCTCCCAAAAAGGTAGGCACGACATTGACCTGTTCTTTTTTGAAACCCAAAGCCTTGGCTACTTCCTTACGGGTAATCTCTACAACCTGGGTAGAAATGATTATGGTTGCACCATCATCGGTTACATGTGCCAGGGTTCCGTTGGGCTCCATTTGAGCATGGGCTCCGATAGGGCTTTGAAATTCGGCAGTGATGACCTCTTCCTCATTATCGAGTATTCTTTTCGCAGCACCCTTCTTTTGAATGACCACCGGGTTTCCCTTGCCGACCTCGATCAGGGCTTCAATATCTTCGGTTTGCCAATTTCGATCGGTCTTCCATTCTGCTTTAATGGCATTCTTTGCATTTTCGGCTTCGGTGTAGGAGGCTGCCACAACCCCTACAAAGTCTTTTTCACGGACAATCTGGATTACTCCCGGCATTTTTTCCGCTGCGCTGGTATCGGCATCTACGAAAGTGGCTCCTATCAGGTGTGGTCGCAGCACTGACCCATAGAGCATGCCGTCCATTTGGGCATCCATCCCAAAAATTGGAGCACCCACCACCTTATCGTAAAGGTCGACTCTGGGGAGAGGTTTTCCTACAAATTGATAAGTTTTGGGATCTTTCAGGGCGGGAGTTTTGGGGATCTTCCATTCGGTAGCCTTTTCTACAATGGCCCCATAGGTCATGGATTGACCACCGCCCACGACCACACCGTTTTTGGCAGTACAGCTTTCAGGGTCGATCTGCCACTGTTGGGCGGCCTGGTTTTTGAGCATTTCCCGCATGGTAGCGGCCAGTTCCCGCAGGGGAATCCACAGGCTATTGATGGAGGTACTACCACCGGTAGAAAAAAGGTCTACATTGCCCGATTTGGACTCAGCGTGGACGACCCGAATATTTTCGAAATCGACTTCCAGCTCGTCGGCAGCGATTTGAGCCAGGCCTGTCAGAACACCCTGCCCCATTTCCACCTTTGGGGAGTGTAGAATTACCTGATTATCGGCGGTAATTTCAAACCATAGAGGCGGTTTCACGCCCGACCCCATATAGCTCGCCTCCAGGGTGTTTGCTAATTGAGCTATGCTCCTGCGGTAATAGGGACGCACCAGGATGCCAGCTCCCAGCAAAACCCCTGCTCCTACTGCAGAGCGGACGATGAATTTACGGCGGGAGAATCCTTTTTTGGTCTTACTTTGTTCGTCACTCATTAGGATGGGCTGTTTTGTGATAATTCAGCGGCTCGGTGAATGGCCTTTCGCATACGATAGTAAGTGCCGCAGCGACAAATGTTTACAATATTGTTGTCGATATCCTCGTCGGTAGGTTGGGGAACTTTCTCCAGCAGGGCTGCGGCGGCCATCATGAAGCCGGGCTGGCAATAACCGCACTGGGGGACAATCTCTTCCATCCAGGCTTGTTGCACCGGATGAAGCTGTTTACCCTTTGCTAGGCCTTCGATCGTTGTAACGGCTTTTCCCTCCGCCAGTTTTACGGCATAGGAGCAGGAGCGAACAGCCTCTCCGTCAATGTGGATGGTACACGCTCCACAGGCTGCTTTCCCACAACCGAATTTAGTTCCTTTAAGGTCCAGCATATCCCGAATTACCCAGAGCAGGGGCGTGTCGCCCTCTACGTCTACAGTACGAGCCTGGCCATTGATCGTGAATGCTACTTGCATATGCTTTCTTGTTGTATTCGAATTATTATTCGGGTATTGTAGCTCCTGCATCTGCCCATTCCTTCACTGCCTGTATCCATTCCTCTTTCGATACCGGAGGGGCTTCCCGGCGATTGCCTGCTGCATCTAGGCCGGGTTCCCATGCCCAAAGGACCAAAGCGTCTTCGGTCAGGTGGTGGACGATCTCTTCCAGGCTTCGACCACCGTTCTTTTTTGGGTCAAGAATAGATCGTACGATCTCCGGCCCGCTGAGGCCTTCCCAAGCCATGCTGCTAGGAGCAAGGCCCCAATGTGGTGCCCCCGGAACGCCCGAATTCAGGTTGTTCTCTTCCTGATGGCAGGTGGAGCACTTAAGGGCAGGCATACCGTGATTGTCAAGGCCTCTTTGAACGTTAAAATAGTGAATATGGCTGTCTTCTCCCTGGCGCGGGCGGTCTCCACTTGGATGGCAGTTGAGACAGCGCTTATGGGTTAATACTGCTGTAATTTTGTCAAAATTATCGGAAGCGACCTCCGCTGAAGGCAGGGAGGCCGTCTGGGATATTTCCTGTTTTGGGGTAGGGTTAGAAAAGCCCAGCACCAGAATGGTTGTCAGTAATAAAGAAGGTAATATTAAACGAGATAGAAATTTCATCGGCAGGAAAGGTTTTTTGAAACATTCGTAAGATAAGAATTTTATCCTGACGGGAATCACAAAGAAAAGAAAAGATTGTACGAAATGTTCCATCTCTTCATAAAATAAAAGGCATGATTGGGTCTTCTATTTTTTTGGTGCATTGATCCTTTTGGTGATCGATTCCCTCTTAATGCGCCCGAGGAGACGCGTATCTGCCTGATCCCCCTTTTTAAGGACGCCTATTCCTTACACATGGGAATACTGCCCTGCATCCAATGTGGTTGAAGCCGGTAAATGTCGGGTTCGGCGTAGAACACTAACCAATCGCCCTGCTGTTCCAAACTTCCGCAGATCCGTACCTGGTCAGCCACGTAATCCAGCAATTGGTCATTGATCAGCTTACCATACGGGCCAAGGACTAGGCAGTGGTTGACCTGTCCGTTCTGGTCAGTCATTCGCAGGACAGCCGGGATACCGCCGGCCAGGGAGCGAATGGCACAGGATCGATGCGGCTTACCATATCCGGGCTTCATGACGCCCAGCGCGCATTTGGGATCCAGGATATCTCCCTGTAGCATCACCTTTCCCAACACCTTTTTTCGAATAGAATAGGAAGGCTCCAGCGTCGAAAATCCACCGAAAGCTTTAGCGCCTTCTGTAAGTTCAAGGGCCTGTTTACCCTGGTGGTAAATGTGGGTGCCGCGCAATTCCACTGCCCTTCCTTCCAGGGGTTCCCCCTGCTGGGCTTCGAGGGCCTTAAGGGTCGCTTCTGCCCCAAATTTCCTATATCCGATCAGTACAATACTTTCAAAAACGGGACGACCCTCCGGATCAGTTCCCTGAGGAACCTTCAACATGGGTACGGGTGAGGTGACCAGAATGCCTTCCTGGGAGGATAGCTTGCCCAATTTGAAAACGCTATCAGTAAAACCTCGTTGCGAAAAAACCAGTAAACCGGCGACCAAAACAGTGAGTAGTGCCGGAAAAATCACAAACCGACGGATAGTTCTTTCGTAGGATGGCGGCGCCTGTTCGCTCCAGCCGATATAAAAATCTTCCTGTGGTGGTGGGATGTTCGACATGGTCATTAATTTTAAGGGATTATTGCGGGAGGCCGTTCCATTCCCTCCGGATAAGGCCGGGGATGAACGAAAACCATACCGTCCATTATCTGGACATCAAAGGTTTCGAGTTTTTCGGAAAAAGGCGGCGGTGCCTGTCCGTTCTGGGGAAGGTATTGGTAACCATGCCAGGGACAGGTAATACAGCCGTCTACGATCTTGCCCTCGCCCAACGGACCGTTTTGATGGCGGCAAAGGTTGCTAACTACGGATAACTTATTGTCGTAGCGGAAAATGGCAATGTTTTGATCACCAACCAGGATCGTTTTTGCCCGGTCTTCAGCGATCTCTTCCAGCGCGCAAATCTTGACAAAACCATTGGTGTTGGCCTCAGTCGGTAGTTGGTCCTGTTTTCGAACCAATTGGGCCGACTACAGGTGCAGTCCCGTCACGCTTAGCATTCCCAGGCCGGTAAGTCCGATCCAAATGGGGGAACTTTCGAGCTGTATGATGCCCAGCATGACGTGCATGACCAGCAAGGCATAGGCGAGGTAGACCAGCATAGGCAGAGATTTCCAAATCCGTGGACTAAGATTGTTGAGCCAGAAATCATGGCTGGTGGCCGCCATCAGAAAAAGAATGATCAACGCAAAAAAGTCCAGAACCTGGAAGGGGAAATTCCCAAAAGAGGTGTAGTGGGCATTCGAAACAAAGAGGGAAACCAGTGGGTCAACATTGCCGAGGGCATGGAATTGAACGATGTTGAACACCCCGTGGATTAAAGCGATCAAGAACATACTGACCCCTAAATGACGGCGATTGTATAAAAGTGGTAAAAACCTGGGGTTGATCCGTGCCAAAGGACCAATGCACAATATTACATGCAACATCAGAAAGGCAAGGGTTCCGGTTGCCCGAATGATAGTGGTTTCAGGGGGGCTATCGGGATGCACTAGCAAGTGCAGGGCCACAAACAGGAGCAGATACAGTCCCATTAAAGCCTGCATGATCCGGTTGTAAAGGCGTTTTTGGCGATTCCAAAGCACCGGGGCATAATGTGCGCTCATGGCTTATATGGTTTTGGTGGTTCAGGGGTCTGGGTTGTATTTGGTGCCTGGTAGAGCGTATCCTGGTGAGCAGGCTTGGGGATAACCAATATCGCCCCGATAAAAAGTAAAGGGAGTAAAAGGGCCAATACCCACCAGATCAGGCGATGCCGTTTACGCAAGCTGGGGCTCATGAATGTTTTGATTTAAGGATTTTATTCAACAGTACCAGCCAGAAGGCCACCGAGCCTGGTAATAATAAAAGCCGGAGCTTCCAATTTACGCCCTTTAATGCTGGATCAATCTTGCCTCCGGCCTGAAAAACGAACCATGTAGCAAAGAGCAAACTAAGGAAGACGTAAGCATAAAGGGTGTACACCAATAGTGCGGCAAATTGCCTAGCGTTGGGTTTAAATGAGTTGAACATCAGTCATCACTTCTAAGAGGGCTGGGCCGTCGTGGGCAAAGGCCTGCTTTAGGGCGTCATCCAGCGAATGATTGGATGGGGTGATGCGTATGCCCAGGGCCCCACACGAGGAGGCAAATTCCGCAAAGTTGGGATTGTGCAATTTGGTTTTCCAGACGTCGAATTCACCTGCCCGTTGCTCCTTTGAAATTTTTCCCAGTTCACCGTTATTAAGCAGGATCAACTTGATAGGCATATGGAAAAGGACTGCCGTGCTCATTTCTGTCATATACTGCCCGAAGCCGCCGTCACCTGCAACTGCGATGACCGGGCGGCTGTCTCCGACTGCAGCCCAGGCGCCCATAGCTGCCGGAAAGGCAAAACCGATTGAACCCAGATACCCCGACATCAGAAAATCGTTCCCGCTCTTACTTTCATAGTATCTTCCGAAGGAGTAGGCGTTGTTACCGACATCTACGCACATAACTGCGTTGTCCGGAGCAAGGCGGTTGAGGGCGTCGAAAACGGCGATGCTGCTTAAGCCGGCCCCATGATCTTCTTTCAAACGCTTTTGTTTTTCTTCCCGCCAGATCGCCCAGCGTGCGGCTACTTCCTCCTGCTGATCAATCGCTTCCAGGGGCCCTTGCAGGGCTTCCCGGAGTAGTTGTACCGTTACGGAGATCTCTCCCCACAATTTGCAATCGATCTGGTGGAATTTGGCCAAGGCCAGCGGGTCGAAATCCACTTGAATAGTGGGTTTATTTGGGGTGATACCGGTATGGTTGGAAAAGGAAGCACCGAAGACCAGTAATAAGTCTGATTCATTCATGAACCAACTGGCGATGGGCGTACCGCTACGCCCCAGTACGCCGCCTGCCAGGGGATGATCATCCGGGATCAGCCCTTTGCCTTTGAAGGTGGTTACTACTGCGCAGCCCAATTGCTCTGCCAGTTCGATCACAGCCTTTCGGTGGAAACGTGCTCCATGCCCCATGATAATAAGGGGTCTTTTTGCTTTTCGGAGCATTTCGACGGCCTTTTCAAATTCCGCTTTGGGAGGAATGATCTCCCGGGCAGGGAGACGGCCTTCAGAGCTTTGGGTTTTTTCATCTGTTGGAACCGGCAAGGTTTGGATCTCATCCGGGAAGGTGAGATGAGCCACATCCCGTTGCAGGAGGGCATGTTTGATGGCCAGGGTCATTAGCTCTGCATGTTGGCTATCCCGCTGTACCCGGTGATTAAATGCAGCTACCGTCTGGAAGGCGCGAACCAGGTCAACTTCCTGGAAGTTGCCGGTACCTACCACCTGAGTCGCTACCTGCCCGGTCAGGGCCAAAATGGGTGCCCGGTCCACCTTGGCATCCCAGAGCCCGGTAAACATATTCGTAGCCCCTGGCCCGGCTATGGAGAAGCAAACAGCTGGTTTCCCTGTCAACTTCCCATAGGCCGAAGCTGCAAAAGAGGCGGCACCCTCGTGTCTAATACTAAAAAACCGAAAGTTGCCTTTTTCAGAAGCGCGTCGCATGGCATCTGCCAGGCCAAGGTTGGAGTGGCCGACCATGCCGAACCCAACTTCAACCCCCCAATTGATCATGGTCTCGACCATTAGGTCGGTGATGGTGGGTTGATGTTCTTCTTCCTGCGGGATACCGATATAAACGCCATCTTCCCGGATCTCTACGGGAAAGGTGTCTACCCCATCATCGTAGCCGCCGGGAGGCTTTCCGGTAAGGGGATCGAAATCCCAGCCATGCCAGGGGCAACGCAGTAGGCCATTTTCGATGGAGCCCTCCCCGAGAGGGCCGCCCTGATGGGGACATTTATTGTCCAGACAGCCAAATTTACCCTGATGATGGGTCAAACAAAAGCTATGGTGGCCCGCAGTGACTGTTTGTACCCTGCCTTCGGGCAAGCCGGGCGGATTATCCAAAACTTTATGCCAAATGAGTGTAGAGCGATCCATGTGGTTTTTTTTAAGCGTTGATTCCAGCGAAGGGGATACCCGTAAGCCGGTGCATTTCATAATTGAAGGTACTGAGGTCATCTGCACGGAATTTATTCACGTCGTCGTGGCCGCAGGCCCGGGCTACAACCTTGATAAGCTCATTGGTAGCAGTAAAAAAATTATATAGTTGTTGGGCCGATCGGTCGATCTCTATACGCGCGCGCAAATGGTCTTTTTGAGTGGCAATGCCTACGGGACAATTGTTGGTGTGGCAGGCTCGCATTCCGAGGCATCCAATAGCCTGGATAGCGGCATTGGAAACCGCAACGGCATCCGCTCCCAGCATCATGGCTTTGGCAAAGTCCTCCGCAACGCGTAATCCGCCGGTGATGATCAGGCTCAGATCTCGAACACCCTCCTTGTAGAGGAAATGACGGGCCCTGGCCAGGGCGGGAATGGTGGGTACGTTGATATTATCCCGGAGGATAGTAGGCGCTGCTCCTGTTCCTCCGCCGCGGCCGTCCAGGATGATGTAGTCAGCTCCACACTTCAGGGCGAATTCAATATCCCGTTCGATATGGCTTGCGGCGATCTTAAACCCAATGGGTATGCCACCGGTGGCAGTTCGGACGTCCTCTGCGAGTTCGCGAAAGTCCTCAATCGTATGCAGCTTTGTAAAGGTAGCAGGTGAAATAGCCGCTTCTCCCTCCTGTAACCCCCTGACTTCGGCAATTTCAGCACTTACTTTATTACCCGGCAAATGGCCTCCGGTACCTGTCTTGGCACCCTGTCCACCCTTAAAGTGGAATGCCTGGGCCAGTTTTACCTTATCCATACTAAAGCCAAAGCCTGCGGAGGCCAATTCGTAGAAATAGCGCGAATTATTGGCCTGTTCATCGGGTAGCATGCCCCCTTCGCCGCTACAGATCCCCGTACCGGCCATTTCGGCCCCTTTGGCCAGGGCAATCTTGGCTTCCCGGGAAAGTGCGCCGAAAGACATATCTGAAACAAAAAGAGGAATAGCTAGCTCCAAGGGTCGATCCGCTTTAGGGCCTATCACGACTTTGGTGGATACGGATTCTTCATCCAGTAAGGGACGGCGATGCAATTGTGCAGGCAGGAATTGAATGTCTTCCCATTTAGGCAGGGTATTGCGGTCAACACCCATTGCAGCACTGGGGCCGTGGTGACCATAGTGCTCCAAACCATTACGGGCTAATTCCTGGATGTAAAGGGTATATGGTTCGGTGCTTTCGGGGTGGGTGTCCTGGTAGGCTCCCAGGTATTCCTCCCTTCTAAAGGGTTGCGGGTATAACTCTTCAAAAGCAATAACATCCGTTCGACTGACAAAAACGTCCCCTTCGTGCAGGGCGGCTGGGAACTGGTTCAGTTGTTCCTCGTTATTATATTCGCTGACTCCGGTGTCAATGCGGTAATCCCATTGATGCAGCCCACAAATGAGGTTGTCGTGTCCATCCACATGACCGTCGGCCAAAAGGGCCCCACGGTGTAAACAACGACCATACAGTACAGACACGGTTTCGTCAAAGCGGATGACGACAAGGTCCGTATTTTCCACTAGTGCCGGCGCCGGTTGCCGGTCCTTAAGGGTTGCCCAATCGGCGACCTTCACGGGGTCCACCAGGCTGGTAAATTCGATCATTAAAGTTGAGTTTCGATTTAATGAAGGCAGGGTGTAAACGAGACAACAGTACGGCTTTTCAGGGGACGCACCTGGCAATTGACCAGGCGGATTTCCGGGTAGAAGCAGCTCGGTTCACACTACCGATACGAAAAATGTTCCGGCACTTAAATTAAAGCCCAAGTTCGGACTTTCCAACTTTGGGAAGTGTTACCTGGGTAAAAATGGCCATAATCAGTAAAGGGTGGGGGATTATCCATTTTTTCAAGGGTAGTCTGAAGGTTGGCGATGGGATTGTTCCGCAGGTCCAGTCGCTGAAGGTTGTGGAGTTTTTCAAAACCCGGCGGCAGTTGGCTCAATTGATTATCCTTTAGGAACAGCCATTCCAGTTGAGTCAGGGTTGTCAGGCCTTCAGGTAAGTGTTGCAGCCCATTTCCACTCAGGAAAAGGTGCCGGAGTTGGGTGAGCCCTTTGCAGGCTTCTGGCAGGTAGTTGAAGGCAGGCATGGAAGAAAGGGCCAGGTCTTCCAGTTGGGATAATTGCCAGAATCCTTCGGGAAGGGTAGCGATCTGGTTACCGTGGAGATGCAGCTTCTTTAGTTTGGTCAATTGTTCTATACCATTTGGAATGGTTTGAAGTTGGTTCCCGGTCAGGTACAACTGCCTTAGTTCGGAAAGTTGAAAGACCTGATCGTCAAGTAGGTGGAGTTGATTTTTTCGAAGGCTGAGTCATCGCAGGTTTTCGAGTTGCCCGATCTCATCGGGAATTTCCCGTATGGTGGAATGGGTAAATACCAGTTTTTCCAGTTTGGTCAGCCGACAGACTGTCTTCGGGAACTCGGAAAAGGGGTTGTCGCTTAGGTACAGTACCCGGAGCTTGGGTAAGTCCCCCCCAACCAGTCGGGCAGTGCTTCTAGGGCATTATTTGTCAGGTACAGGTGTTCCAGTTGTGGTAAGGGTTTGATTTCCCCAGGCAAGTACTTTCATGCCCATAGAAGAAAGATCAAGGCTGGTGCGGTTTTCCTTTACAGCTTTTGCTATGATCTCCTGTGGGTCTTGTATGGGGTTGGCCATGATTGGTTAGTTTCTTGTCGGTTGATTGCGTTCTTCAAGCAGGAGTTGGTCGAGGGCAGAGGTATTGTCGATAAAAAAATGGCGGCGGTCAAAAGAGGGGTACCTCATTTGTTCCAGTTCGTTTAAAATGAGGGAGGCCGATTTGCGGGAAATACCCAAGAGCGCGGCAATATCCCTTGAGTGAGGTTGTGGGAAATTTAGACACCGCCGTTTCTGGGGCGGCCGTAATCATTAGCCAGGTCTATCAAAAAACCAAGGATCCTGGTCCGGGCGCTTTTACAGAGCAGGATCTCAATGCGGCGTTCCAGTTTCCGTATGTGATTCCCTATGCGCCGGTTCATTTCCATAGCAAAAGGAACATAATCACGGGTCAATTCCTGGGCTTTTTGAATGCTTAGTTTACAGATCTGGGTACCGTCTTCCATTACCTCGGCGAAGGTGCGGTGGCGGGTTTCGCCCATTAGGGCCATATGGCCCAGGATCTCTCCCTTGCCCAGGAAGGTGATCACGTTCTCCTTTCCATTTTCGTCATAATGCCCCAATTTTACCTTGCCTTCATCAATGAGGATAATATCCCGGCAGAGTTCCTGTTCCATGAAGAGGAACTCGTTCTTGTTAAAAACAGCATTGGGGTGGTTTTTAACATGGTCTTCCAGTTTCTAGGGGCCAAAGGACTTTGTAGAAATCGAATTGTTCCAGATACCAGACATCCTGTTTCATGCTGCAGGTTTCGAAAAGTGAGGATAGGGCTTTTCCCTCCCCAAATATAACCAACTCCAACCGAATATCGTTTAGATTCGGAAGAGCACTTACTAAAGTATGAACGGACAAGCTTTTAGGATGGTTTTAAGCGCAATGGATTTTTGACGAAACCTTAAAGTGGAGGGTGCAACGCCAAAGGTATCGGGCAAGCGTACGGGATCGGAAGCTAATTGGAGCCCGATCTTTATCACGGCCATGTGGTGAATGGCGTGTTCGATATTATACAGCAATTCCCGGGCCAGGTTGGTAGCAATGGGTTCCGTATTGAATTCGCCGGATAATAGTTGAAGTTCGGGTTGTGCGTTTAATTGGTTTAATCTACCTGACAAGCTCCGGATGGAAGAAATGGCCAGGGTCGGTTTCGATTCTATGAATTTATCCCTTTTTCGGGTACAATAATTGATGGCCCCTGAATCTGTCTGATCCAGCAGGCACTGGAAAAATTCGATAATATGTCGTGTATGCTGACCGATCGTGCCCCCGGAAAGAGCAGGAATGGGTTCGGAGTAGGATGAAGGGGGGAGCTGGAGCAAAACCTCCTGAAGGTCATTAAGGATACTCGTAGCACTTTCTACCAACTGTTTCATGATGCACTGTCTCAGTTTTGTTATTTAAATGGAAGGAAACATTAGGTGTAAAGATTCATTGTCTAAGCCGGTTTAACTGTCACCCTGGTAACAGATGGCCGTTTTTGAATTTCTGTGGATAGGGCCTGCAACAGGCCTCGAAAGGGGTAGAGCTGAGCTTAAAAGAGTAAATTACTAATGCAAGTGATTGGTGAGGGAGGAACGAAAAGGAGAAAAAAGAATATGTTGGACTCAAAGCGAAAAAGGCGCTTTGAGTCCAACTTATTAATACATCAAATCTTCCCATACTTCTCTTCCCAGATCTTCTCGATCTGCTCCAGGGAGCGCCCCTTGGTTTCGGGGATGAAGAGGAGAGTGAAAATGATGATCACCACAATAAAGGCAGTGAAGATAAAGTAAGGCAAGGATCCATTCCAGGTTTGGCCCATATTGGCTGGGCTATCGACCACGATCGGAAAGGTTTGGGCTACGAGGTAATTACAGGCCCATTGTACGGCTACGGCAATAGACATGGCTATGCTTCGAATGGAATTGGGGAACATTTCCGCCAGGATCACCCACACGATGGGCCCCATGGACATGGCGAAGGAGCCGATGAACAACAAAATACCAATCAGGGAAACGATCCCGACTTGGCTATACATCAGCGTTAGCCCCAGCATAAGGAAACCGACGATCATACCGACTGATCCGACGATCACCAATGGCTTTCTTCCCCATTTATCGACAGTGAACATAGCCAGGAAGGTAAAGGCTACGTTTACTCCTGCAAGCAGGATCTGTTGAGCCAAAACGTCTTCCTGTCCAAAGCCCAGGGCTTTTTCGAAAATATCCGCACCGTAATACAAAACGGCATTAATACCGGTAAACTGTTGTAAACCGGAGATAATAGTACCGATCAGAATGATGGGTAGTACACTTTTTCGAAAAATATCCTTTAGGGGAATACCCTTTTCCTCTTTTAAGGATGCTTTGATCTCGACTATTTCCTGATCAATAGTGGCTTGATCGTGTACCGAAGCAAGGACCTTCCTTGCTTCCTCTTCTCGTCCTTTGAGCATTAGCCAGCGGGGACTTTTCGGTACGAGGAATAACAGGGCGAAAAAGAGCAAGCAGGGAACCAGTTCCGACCAGAACATCCAGCGCCAGCCGGTAGAAGTGTTGTAGGCTTCATCTTGTCCACCCCCGATGAAATAGGTCACCAGGAAGACCACAAAAAAGCCTATTACGATGGCCATTTGATAGAAGGTAACCATTCGCCCGCGGATGTTTGGGGGTGCCAGTTCTGCAATATAGGTTGGGGCATTCATGGAGGCCAGCCCGATGCCCAGTCCTCCGATCAGTCGAAAAGCAACCAGCAGCGACACAGATTCCGGCAAAAAGGAAGGCAGGCCGGAGCCCCAGGCAGAGATCGTGAACAGTAGGGCCGACAAGATCAGGGAGTTTTTCCGACCGATCGCATTGCTTAGCAATCCGGAGATCAAGGCACCGGTGAAGCACCCAATGAGGGCACTTCCCACCACCCAACCCTTCATGGCAGCAGATAGCTCAAAATATTTGCTGAAATAGAACTGGGTACCGTTGATGACCCCAGTATCGTAGCCGAATAATAGACCACCTAAGGCGGCAATACTGCTGACCATGATCAGCATAGAAGAACGATTGCTTTGCGACATACAGTATCTTTTTAGGTGTAAGTGCCGGTTTGAAAAACCGGCCGGTAAATAGCATTTTAGGGTATACAGGCGGCAAGATAAGCAGGATTCTTAATTTTATTGGGTATGATGGCAGCTGAAAGGAGAAGATTTTGCTGACAAGTCAGCTTTCCAAAGCAAATTCAGGTGGTCGGGAATGGGGAAACCCTACCTCTTAACTTTATCCGGGGGTGGATTCACTGTCCCCTATGTACAATTGACTCTACCAATTACAATTTGTATTTTTAGGGCATGCGTTTAAGCCTGTTATTTCTGGTTTTTTTAGTGACCCATACATCTAGGTCGGTGTGGTCCCAAAGTCAATACACCTATCCTTACAGCTCGGAAGATTTCATTAATCCAGAACGGGGTATGTATCAGTATTTTGAGACCCGAACTTCCGGAAGTTATTCTTATTTATCGGCCCATGAGCTACAGGAATTGCGTGACCAGAAGGGGCAAAGTTTGATCTACCGCATTTTTTACCTGGATGGCTTTTTTGCAGATAGCCTGAGTAACGCCTTATTACAGGCTATTGAACAGGATTTCGAAACCTTGCGCTTGGCAGGTGTCAAAGCTATCGTCCGCTTTGCCTATACGGATGTATTACCCTATGATGAGAATGACCAGCCAGTCTCGCCGTATAATGATACACCACCTTTGGAATTGCTGTACCAGCATATTCACCAACTTGGGCCCATACTGGCTAATAATTCCGACGTCATTTTAACTGTTCACCAGGGCTTTTTTGGTACATGGGGTGAGAACTACTATAGCGATTTGTTTGGTTCTTTGGCTCAGGGAGCGATCACACCCCAACAACAGGCTCGACGAAACGCGGTCACAGATAGCCTTTTGAAATGGTTACCCTTAGATCAAACTGTATCCCTGCGTTATCCATTGTTAAAATCTGCTTATTTGGGCCTGACAATACCGGATGACTCCCTTACAAAAAGTGAAGCTTTTTCTGGAAGCCCGAAAAGCCGGTTAGCCTGGCATAATGATTGTTTTTTGGCTGACTTTAACGACTACACCTTTTTAGATACCTTGGTCGAAAAGCCCTATTGGCGAACAGAAAGCCGCTATCTATTAATGGGAGGGGAGAGTTGCAGGGATAATGAAGTATATACGAATTGTAACAACGCCCTTAGGGAATTAGGCCGATTTCACTGGACCTACCTCAATGACTATTATCGACCTGAAGTATTGCAGCGATGGAAGGATGAGGGTTGTTTTGAGATCGTTCGAAAACAATTAGGATATCGCCTGGCGTTGCAAGAGGCTAATCTACCGGATACTATGCTGATTGGGGCCTCCTTTTCCGTTCAATTAACTTTTGAAAACCTGGGCTGGGCGGCTCTGGTTAAATACCGGCCGGTGGAGTTGGTTTTGCGCGAATCTGTTAGTGGAATGAGTTATTTCCTGCCAGTTTCTGGAATGGACCTTCGATATTGTGAAGGGGGTAGCCTTTGTAATTATGCACTTCAAATTTCGATGCCGGATACCTTACCCATTGGGGTGTATCATTTATTGTTGCGTTTCCCGGATGTTCATCCAAACTTGCAAAGTGACCCACGCTTTTCCATTCGGCTGGCAAATGACGGGATCTGGGAGGCAACAACTGGTTTGAACGACCTGGGACATACTGTTCACCTTGCCAAAGAGAACTGTCCGCAAAACCTGGAAGTTGTGTTAAATACTTCTTCTTCTGGGACCTCCTACCAGGCAGCTGATTCTCTCATTGCCTCCGGAATACTTGCTACCGGTACGCAGGTAGACTTTAAAGCTGGGAAAGTCATACGTTGGTTGCCCGGTTTTTACGCGCCAAAAGGTAGCCAGGTCACTGCTCAAATTACTTCTTGCAGCCAGTTGGCAGAACCTTTCCATAAATTGGAAACGCCTTTTCCGGAAAGCGAAATCACTACCTTAAAACGAATTCGAATTTGGCCCAACCCGGTCAGGGAAAAGCTTTTTATTGCATGCTCGTCTGAGTCGGATGATCTCCACGATTCTTTGGAAATCAATCTGTTGAATATTCAGGGACGTGTCTTGCAAACCCTTTTATTGCCTCCTGGGCAGCTTGCTACCCTGGACCTTCTACCTTTCCCGCCCGGCATGTATCTATTGAGCTGGACTACAGCTGATGGAGTTGAAGTACATAAGATTTTGAAACAATAGAGTATCCAGCGGTTAAACCGGGGAGCCTCTTCTTCAACTAGGATAAGCAGAAAATCAGGGTCTAATTTTTGGGTAAGTCAAATGGCCTTTAGGTGATAGGTTTGATAGCATGGGGCAAAGCAGGGTTGATTACTTCACAATACCAATAACCTTCCCTACCTCCTGTCTGTCACCCACCCTTTTCCAGCCAATCCTTAAAGGCGCTTACTTTTAACCGGCTGACGACGGGTTTTTCCTTTGGCTTTACTTGTAGCTGGAGGACGATCTTTCGGTTAAAATAAGGCTCGAAAGAAAGAACAGCAGACCGGTTGACCAGCATTTGCCGGTTGATCCGGAAGAATTGCCCGGGATCACAAGCGGATTCGAGATAATCCATGCTTTTAAATAAGGAGTAGCGCTTTCCGCTGAGCGAATACAAATAAACAGTTTCTGTTTCTACTGCAAATAAGGCAACCTCCTCGGCTTTCTTGATAATGGATCTTTCCTTGTGTGGAGTGATGAATTGCTGTTGATAACGCTTTGAAGAGTCGGTGGCCAATTGGAGGGGAGCAGATTGCTTAGTGCGTAAACTGGCAATAAACCGTTTGTATTTTTTTAGGGCCTGATGAATTTCTGCTTCCTGGAAAGGTTTTAAAACATAATCGATACCATTATTTTTGATCGCCTGAAGGCCATACTCGTCAAATGCGGTACAGAATACCACCGGCTTGGTGACATCCATATGCTTAAAGATCTCAAAACTGTGCCCGTCCGCTAATTGAATATCGAAGAATAAAAGATCCAGTCGGTTCTGGTATTTACTTAAATATTCAATAGTCTCCGCTATCGATTCGAGTTTTTCGGTAACCATAAAATCCTCATCCTGCTCGATGATCTCCTGCAGCAGGGCGGCGGTGTAGGCTTCATCTTCTACGATCAGTATATTCATACGCTTTGCAATCTATTTTGGGGCTTGAGGAGCTTTAATTTCACTTCAAAATTCTGCTCTGTTTCCGAAACCAGGAGCCCGTCCGACACCCCTAAGAGTTCATATCTTTTGCGTAACAGGTTGAGCCCAAGGCCTGACGAATCCTGGTCTACGATCCTGGGTTGCCGATTGTTATGGATGACGATCCGATCATCCCTGGTGTTAAAAATCTTTATTTGCAGGGGTTTTTTGGAGGTCATACTATTGTGTTTGAAACAATTTTCGATCACCACCTGTAATGCCAGAGTGGGCAGATGGAGCCCGCTTAGTTGCTCTTCGATCGAAAGGGCTACCTCCACGGCTTCTTCATTCCGGCTTTTCATGACAAAGAGGTAGGATTGCATAACCCGCAGTTCTTCGGACAGGGGAAGGGTAGGGTGCTCATTATAATGGAGGGTTTTCCGGTAGAAGTCGGAAAGGCTCATCACAAATTCTTCTGACCGCTTGTGTTGCTGGCGCACCATAGACCGGAGGGTATTCAGGGAATTGAACAGGAAGTGAGGGTCAACCTGTGCCTGTAAGGCTTTTAACTGAGCCCGGTACTGTTCGGACTGGATTTGTTCTTTTTCTAATAGTAAGCTGGAAATGTTTTGCTGCGCCTGTATGGCTGATTGTATGGCAAGCATTAAAATGCCCGCCAGTAGCATTCTTAACAGGTTGAACCAGAAATAGGCTTCATTTTCTCTCAAAGGCTCCAGGTAGCTGATAGTAATTAAGGTAAGTACCAGGATCAGCAAGCCAATGAAAAACCACCACTTCTTTTGGCCGGAATGGAAATCCCACACCAACCATAATAGGTGCCACATATAGTATAGCACTGTAGAGGTGATCCCCCAGGTAAGAAGGTATCCGTAGGTATTTGCAAATACCATGCCCGGGTTGGAATAGATGCTCAAGCCTGGTAGCACAATCGCCAGTACGACAGGGAGAACATGGTTGATACTTAGTTGGTATCGGTTATATAAAGAGGTATTCATTATGGCTTTCCAACTCCAAAAATTAAAGAATAACTAATGCTGGCCGAAGTACCCTGATAACGAAAAAATCCCCCTACCGGATCGTTGAATTTTTCCGACAGGGAATAGCTTAAGGTCAAGCCTAAATTAGTGCGTTTACCCGATCGATAGTCGAAACCGGTACGGATACCTGAAAAAAGCGCATTTCCCCTAATATTGAAGTCCGTTCTTTCTACGCCATTCGACAGGTTCCCTTCAGCCAGGGTATATTGTCCATTGGCCCAGATCGTTCCCAAATTGAAACCCACTACGGGTCGAAACCTGGTTTGGGTCAGGTAATAATTTATTCCCAGCTCTAAAGGTAATAATATGGTTCCGGATCCCTCCAGGTCTATATCGTCTCCCGATAATACCGAAAACAGGTTCGGCGTGGGAGGAATGTCTCTTTTGATCTGTATTCCGAACCCAAAATGGGCAAAGGCCTGTTCACTAAAATGCCAATTACCCATCAACTGCACAAGCGCCAATTGGTTGGGTAAAAAGAACAACTCTTCTTGCCGGGACCTTGCCGATTGACTAAAGAACCATCTGCCATAGGCTAGTTTCAACTCCCAGCGGTCCTCCAGATGGACCAGTAAGGAATCCAGGGCTCTGCTTTTTTCGGCTTCCCGCTTTTTTAACTTGTCAAGTTCCCATTCCTGCTCCTGGGCATTTACTGTTGGTCCAAATGCCAGAAAGGGTAAAATGCCCAATAAGGCCAATCGTGTCATTGCCCGGCATGCTTGTTTTTTCATGAAAAGGTGTTGATTTAAAGAAGAGCTCCATCAGATAATTCGATGATCCTGTCACAGTTGGCTGCAAATTCATCATCGTGGGTAACAGCGATAATAGTCTGCCCCCGTTCTTGCGCCAATTCCCGAAAAATTTCGAAGACAATTTGAGTGTTTCTGGAATCCAGGTTGCCGGTGGGCTCGTCCCCCATAACGATGGCGGGATCATTGATCAGCGCCCGTGCAATAGCTACTCGTTGTTGTTGACCACCGGAGATCCGGGAGGCTTTCTTGAGTTCCTGCCCTTTGATATCCAGCAGTTGAATAAGCTCTATGGCATGGTGTTCGATCTCATCCTTATTCTTTTTGTTGAGCTTTAAAGCGGGCAGCATGATATTTTCCAACACGGTAAATTCCGGCAAAAGAAAATGGAATTGAAAAACGAAGCCAATGTGTTCGTTTCGAAAGCGTGCCAGCTGATTTTGTCGAAGCCCCGTCACCCTTGATCCATTTATGGTAATACTTCCCTGGTACTCGGTATCCATGGTCGAAAGCAGGTAGAGTAGTGTGGATTTTCCCGAACCTGATTTTCCCATAATGGCCACAAACTCTCCCTTGGATATGTCGAAGGAAATGTCTTTTAGAACATGGAATTCTAACGGTTGGTGGAAATATTTATTCACCTGCTGAACAGATAATGCTTTCATAATGCTTGGATTTTAACCACGTAAAATATCGACCGGATCGATCTTCGATGCCTTTCGTGCAGGAAGGTAACCGGCAATGAAGGTGATGATCAGCCCGAAGCAGAAGGCCAAAAGGTAGTCGGATGTCCGGTAAACGACCGGTAACGTACTCAAGGTCCCTATTTCAAAGGGGACCTGGTCCACCAGCCGAACAATAATATTGCCCAGGATCAGTCCCGTCAGTCCGCCAAGGAAGCCGATGATCACCGATTGGGTAAGGAAAATCTCGATGACATCACCACCATTAAACCCCATAGCTTTGAGGATAGCGATCTCCTTTAGCTTTTCATTTACCGTCATATTCATAATGTTGTAGATGCCAAATCCGGCAACGATCAGGATGGTCAGGGAAACGGCAATGGCGATAATATCCCGGAGGATATTGGCGGCATCCAGCTGGCTGTTGCCTTCCTGCCAGGGCTCTACCTTGTATTCGGCAACCTCATTAATGGTGGCTGCAACCAGCTCTGCCCGGTTGTAGTTTTTTACATTGACGAGTATCTCGGTGGCGTAGCTTTTGTTTTTCGAAAATAACTGCCGGGCAGTTTGGATGGAAACCAGGGCTCTGGTCTTATCCGCACCCATGGATCCGGTTTCCATTAAGCCTACCACCAAAAAGGCTTTGGAAATACCTTCCGAACTGGAAACGGTCACATGGTCCCCCATACCGACCCCAATGCTTTTAGCCAGGCCAATACCCAGAATAATGCCATTGGAGCGCCGGTCCAGTTCGAACAGATCTCCCTCGATAAGATATTTGGAGGTGTTGAATAGTTGATCTTCGCTGTGGGTCTCTACACCGGAAAGGGTGGCACTGACCTTGGAGACCCCGTTTCGAATAAATACGTTTTGGTTAAGTTGGGTGGTAAGCCCGGTAATGGCCGCATGCCCTGCAATTTGTTCTTTTAGATCAGCGGCATTTTTTATCCCTTCCGAATAGCGGATATTGCGGGCATTGCTGACCATTAGAACCGAGTGGTCATTTGCCGGCTGGGGCAGTATGGTCGATACCTCGGTGGGCAGTTCGTTATAAACCTTAATGTGTGCCATGGAGGTGAACGTGATCTCCGTTTGTTCCTTGTTTACCCCCTCCATA
This sequence comes from uncultured Saprospiraceae bacterium, assembly GCA_964479625.1. Lineage (GTDB taxonomy): Bacteria > Bacteroidota > Bacteroidia > Chitinophagales > Saprospiraceae > CAYZMS01. The sequence goes on along the minus strand of CAYZMS010000025.1, from coordinate 28,792 downwards.
AAGCTATTCATGAAGACATACATGGAAATGCCAAAGGTGACACTTAAGACGGCCACAATTAGCTGCCTGCCCCTGGAGGTCAGAAAAGTATTGGCTATTTTTTGATTGGTATTCATACTTTATTGTGTGGGTTTGGTAAGGCGATCGGATTCGTTGATCCCGGCAAGGATCTCGGTCCATTTGTTATTTTTACTGCCCGTCAGTATCTGTACTTCCTGCCCGTTCTCCAGGATAACCCTATTCCCCTTGGAAACATAGGCAGTGGGGATAACGAGCACATCCTTCCGATTCCCGGTCTTGATGTTAGCCTGAAGCTGGGTTCCGGAAAACAATTTTTCCGGTAGTTCAAGGAAGCGGGCTTCCAGGACGTAGGACTGTTCCGCCTCGTCGAAGCCGGGATAGATCTTGGAGACCTGGGCCTCGAAGCTGCGGTTGGGGTAGGTATTCAGGTGCACAAGCACGGATTGTCCGATGTCTACCTTGGCGATATCTTCTTCGGCGACGAATAGCTTGATGAGATAGGCTCCGCTGCCAATAGTTGCCAGGGCTTCCCCTCTTCGGGTCAATTCGCCCCGCTTTTTAAAAACACTTATGACCATGCCTGCTTCCTCCGCCCGGAGTTGATAATCATTAAGCAGGGCTTGTTGGGTAGCTAGCTGGACCTGGCTGCGTTCGACGTTCAACAGTAGAGCATTTAGCAGCTCCTGATAGCTTTTTTGAAGAGCAGTAAGGTTGCTTTGGGCCGTTTTATATTGAAGCTCAGCCTGCTCCAGGTCGAGTTGGGAAACGGATTTTACAGCATATAATTCCCAGAATCGTTGGTAATTATCTTTTTCAAAGCTTAACTGTTCTTTCGCCTGGTCGATCTGCGCCTGAATGTGTTGCAACTGAGGAGAGTCGGGTGCTGCATTTCTGCGGGCGTCTTCAAAGATCGCCTTGGCATCCTGGAGATTATTACTGGGTACTTCGTTCTCGATCCGGGCGATAAGGTCATTTTTCTTGACAGTATCCCCTTCCTGTACCGGCAGGTCGAGGATGATCCCCTCTACCTTAGTGGAAACGGTGTAATTATTTTTTTGCTCCAGGTATCCACTGGCAAATACGGCTTCTTCTATGTTCTTTCGGACAGGTTGAATAGCCTCTTTTTCATTACAGGCAGTGAAGAGGAACAGGGCGCTCAGGGCGTACCAGATTGGTTTTACTCGAACTTTATTCATGGCTTGGAATGGGTTTTTAGTTAATGTCTTCCGGTTGGAACTCTATTTGCCGGATGTAGATCTTGTACTGCGAAAGGGTATAATCTGCCAGGCTTTGCAGGTAGTTGTCCTGCGCTGCAAGTAAATCATCGTATTGATCCAACCGTCTTTCCAGGCTGATGAGGCCCGCCTGGTATTTGTTTTCTGCATGCTTGTCATTGCTCTTCTGAAGTGCCAGGATCTCTTTATTTTCTGCCAATTGTCCAAAAGCCTGGTCGAATAGCAGTTGTAGTAGTTCGTCTTCCTTTTGTTTTTCGAGTTGGATGTATTCCACTTGCTGTTGCTGCAATTCCACTTGCCATTCCGATTGTTTGATCTTTTGGGAGGTGGAGGGGCTCAGCAGGCCAGACATGGATATTTTCACCCCAAAGGTCTGCTGAGGTAGGGTTTCGGAATTCGAAAAGCCAAAAAAATCATCCGTAGCCCAATTCTGGTATTGCTGATAGAACAAACTAAGGGATGGATACCGCAGGGCTTTTTCCTTTTTCAGCAGGGATGCATAGGTATCCAGTTTTGCTTCTTCGAGTAGGAGCTCAGGATGCTGGCTTCGAATACTAAGGTCTTCCAGCAGGAACTGGCTGGGATCATCCTCGATCAGGAGGGGTTCTTTGGTATTTAACTGGCTTTGCAGTTGTACGTAGAGTTGGTTTAGGTTGTTTTCGGTAAGCTGGAGGACCCGCTGCCGTTGTAATTTGTTGATCTCCGCCTGGTTTCGATCCGGTTCGCTGATCATCCCCTGACGGTATTTTTCCTCGGCACTTTCGAATAGGAAGGTGGCGGTTTGAAGGTTTTCCCGGTAGATCTTAAGGGCTTCTTCGGTTAACAGAATGGAATAATAAGTGGATGCCAACTGGTTGTAGGTCTGGAAGCGACTTAAAGCCGTATGGAGTTGGCTTTCTTGTTCATACAACCCGGCTGTTTGGGCAGCAAAGATCTTTTGAAAATTCAGGACGTCCCACTGGACCTGCAGGCCCGCATTATAGACATATTTCGTGCCGAAGGTCAACTCTTGATAAGTTCCTTCGGGGGCTTCCGGGTTGAAAGCCTGAGCCGGGATCAAGGTGGGTTGTAAGGTGATATTGTCATTATATCCCAGCGAGGAGCTAAGTTCCGGTAGCAAATAGGACCTGGCTTCCTTTTTTTCGGATTTGGCGATCTGCTCGCTAATCAATGCGCTCTGAATGGCGATGGCGTGTGCATCAGCATAATCCATTACCTCTTTAAAGGAGGTAAACTGGACCTGCCCCTGGGCGGCAAGCCCAAGGCCCATAAAGGCGGATAGTATCCAATGTTTCATGCTTGAGGTATTTTGAATTGGAGCTTTTAAAAAAAGGGGGGGGGACTCCCGAAGGCGCCCCTCCCCATACCGGGCTTTACACTACCTATGTTTTTTTAGTATGCGCTTTTGGGTGATGAATCCGGCTTTTACGGTCAATTCCAGTTCTGTTTCACTGATCAGCCGGATGGAACATTTGGTGGTTTTATTCTTTTGGAAGATGTATATAGCTCCTCCGGTGTAGGAGTTATCTCCCTGGTAGCTCAATCCGGTGATCTGCTTTCGGCCAATGACCGACGCATCGGGAGCTTCGCGTATTATAGACTCGTAGGTGGAGCCGTTCTTTACAAATTCAATGAGGCCGGTTTGATCCTCGTTTGCCCATTGGCCCAGGATCTGGTCGCCGGTGGAAGCCGAAAAGGTGGCAGCCCCAAGGAATGCATAAAGCAGAAAAAAGAAATGTTGCATGGTGTTTGGTTTTTATTGTTCTCTTCAAATTTAAAGGGTAAGCCGCTCCATTTCCTTTGTTAAAAAGGGGAGTTGAACAAATTCGGAGGTGAGTTGAACAAAGAGAGGGGGCCGGTCGGCCAGGTGGAATGAATAATGGGTGTACCGAAGCCAGAGAAAAGCATAGGTACTCCCACTTGAGTTTGATCTTCGTCCCTTTAACCCCAAGGAACTCCACTGCTGGGACCGCATGGATCCAGGGGCTTATTGCACCAATTCCTTTCGACGGGGGGAATTTTCAAGAACGCTATGTATGCGCTGTTTCTGCTCCAGGGTAAAGATATTCATGCATTGGTCATCGGTATAATCCATATAGTTTTCGATCATATCGGTAGAAGCGCAGGAGGTATTTTGGCTGCAGCCAAAGTTTGGGGCTCCTGCATTTGGCGTATCCTCGCAGAAGTCATCGACCAGGCAATCCCCATCCCCCCAGATGTGGCGCAGGCCCAGCCAGTGGCCAACTTCATGCGTGGTAGTGCGGCCCAGGTCAAAGGGAGCGATCAGATCCGGGAAATCCCCTTTTTCACTGCTGCCAAAGTATTTATAGCCGATAACAATGCCATCCGTCTCCGGGCTACCTTCATCAGGGTTTAAGCCGGGAAGCATAGATTCAGAAGGGAATTGAGCGTAACCCAGGAGGTCCCGGCTGAGGAATCCACCGAAATTGACTGTCCAGATGTTGAAGTAATCTTCGGGTGGCCAAATGGTCATGGGTTTGACCATGCGATCAATGGGGTTTCGAAAGGCCCCTTTAGGCCAGGAATCCTGACCACCGTTGTAGCGGTGCACTCCCGGTTCCGGCAGCACATTACCCTGGGGGTCGGTTTCCGCCAGGAAGAATTCAATCTCGGTATCTACACCCTGGGGGTGATCGTTAAAGCCATTGGTTCCCGCTTGTCTTCGAAAATCCTCATTGAGGACTTCGATCTGCGACCGGATCTGTTCAAAGCTGATGTTTGCTCCGGTTCCCACAGGCTCTCCGTTGTGGATCACGTGCACCACAACGGGAATACGTTTGATCGTATCCCCGGTGGGGGTATCATCCATGGAAATGTCATCGTCTTGTTGGCAGCTCCCGGCAAAAAGAGCCAACAGCAGCAAAAGAATAAAGGCGAAATGATTTTTTTGCATGATCAATAGGTTTCCGATTAAAGGATTTACTTTTTGCAAATTAATTACAAACTTAGTCATTTAAGCATTTGGGTTTGGTCCCTTTTCAACCAATGGTAGCGAGGGATCAACCATCAGAAAAAGTAGTCGATCTAAATCTTCAAGCTATCGAAAAGGGGAACACTAATTCTATCGAGAACCGCCCGCCCAACCAAAGTTTTTATCTGGAGGATATGGGGGTGATCTATGAGCAGGCAGGAGGCAAAGCCGATGAACCGCATCGACATGAATACTACACCGTATTACTTGTTGAACAAGCAGAGGGAACCCATATAGTAGACTTTATGGACTTTCCGTTCCGGCATCAGGAGGTGCATTTTGTGAGCCCGGGGCAAGTGCATCAGGTGGTGGTAAGGCGAAGGCCCAGGGGCTGGGTTTTTACCTTCTCCCGGGACTTTCTGGCGGAGAATAATATTCCAGAAAGTTTTATTTCGAACCTCAATCTCTTCCGGACCTTTGGACAAACACCCCCTTTAAGCATGGAGGAGGCTACTTTTCAAAAGCTTCGAAGCTTGGTGCAGGAAATGCAAAGCTGTTCGCCGGAATCCTTCGTGTATCGAAACCGGGCACTGGGTGCTTTGCTACAACTGTTCCTGATCTATTGCAACAACCACGCCCAGATCGACAAAAACCAACTCAATGAAGGGCAGGCGGGTGTTTGCCTGCTGCGGGATTTCAAAGACCTGGTGGAGCAGCACTTTCAAGATTGGCGTAAGGTCGGTCAATATGCTGCAGAGGTAAAGCGTACTCCCAAGCATCTCAGCGAGACCGTCAAACAGCTTACTGGTAAAACCGCCAAGGAGGTCATCCAGGATCGCCTTTTGCTGGAGGCTAAACGATTGCTTTTGCATACGGATCTCAGCATCAAGGAGATCGCCTTTCAAATTGGCTTTGAAGAACCGCTGCACTTCAGTGCCTTTTTTAAAAGGCAGGTAGGAGTACCGGCTTCGGATTTTAGAAAAGCATAAGTGGGTAGGCTTCCCCGGATAGCTGATAGGGCGGTCATTCAAGCGGCATTCGGGAAAGCAGCCTGAGGATTACCTGCACGGAGAGGTATCCGGAAACAGGTCCTGATCTCCACCCTTTTTTTTGAAACAGGAGTTACTGCTTCCGATACGGCGGGAAGAAATCGATCTCGAAAGGTCGGCCTGATCCGTATCCGTAGTTTTTATATTTCTTCCCAACTTTTTTGCATGGCAGAAGAAGCTTTGAGCCGTGATCTTTGTATTGTATTTAAGGGATTGTTTTTTGGAAGTATTTCTGTCAAAACCCAAAACTTAACGTATGGATCGCAAGGATTTCATTAGAAGATCATTACTCGGTGCTGCGGGCATAGCTGCCGGCCATTCTATCGGGAAAACGGAAAACCGACCATCGACCTACGATCGTTTAATGGAGCAGGTCGGATTCAATCATTTACCAACTAAATCAATAAAGACCATGACAACGGTATTGCATAAAGCCAACACCCGGGGGCACGCTAACCACGGCTGGCTGGACTCCCATCACACTTTTAGTTTTGCCAATTACTATAATCCTGATCGCATGCATTTCGGCGCCCTGCGAGTGCTGAATGACGATGTCGTCAGCCCAGGCAGGGGCTTTGGCACCCATCCTCACGATAATATGGAGATTATCTCCATACCATTGGAGGGCGACCTGGAGCATAAGGATAGTATGGGAACCACTGCCGTGATCAAACAGGGAGACATACAGGTGATGAGTGCCGGGACCGGGGTATTCCACAGTGAGTACAACAAAAACCAGGACCGGGAAGTCAAGTTCCTGCAGATCTGGCTGTTCCCCAACCGGCGCGACGTAGAGCCCCGTTACGATCAGATTACCCTGGATAAAACGAGGATGTACAATCAACTCGCTCAGGTACTCTCTCCAAACCCAGCGGACCCGGGCGTGTGGATTCATCAGGATGCCTGGTTCCATATGGGCCAACTGGATGCCGGTTTTGAAACCACCTACGCCCTTAAAAAAGGACAAAACGGGGTCTACGTCTTCCTGCTCGAAGGAAAAATGGAGATCGAAGGGCAGGAGTTGGAAACCCGGGACGGCTATGGCCTTTGGGGTACCGAAGCCATCCGGATCAAAGCCCTCAGCGATGCCAAATTGTTGCTGATGGAGGTGCCCATGAGCATTTAGCCAGGACCACTGGTGGACGAGGGAAGGTACTTCCCTTCCCGGGAGGCCAGGCCCCGATGGAAGGGAAGTACCTCCGGGAAGCCGCTATAACTCCAGGCAACTGTCGCTCCCCTTACCGATCGTCGGTGCTGTGGCCAATGCCTAGTTAACGGTTAGTTACGGCTATTCATACTGGAAAACTTCTTCGACCGATAATCCGAAAAGCCGTGCTATCTTGAATGCAAGCGGTAAGCTCGGGGCGAATTTCCCCTTTTCGATCGCGTTGATCGTTTGGCGGGAAACGTCCACCGCTTGGGCCAACTGGGCCTGGGTCAGGTCGCGTTCTGCGCGTAATACTTTAATCCGGTTTTTCATTGGTAACGTTCATTGATGATCAAAATTCCGATGAGATAGGTGATACCGATCAGCGCAACCATGATCGAAATTTCAGCATCGAAACCAATGAGGTCGGTGATGTCCAGCAAGGAAAAACTCAAGCCGCCAACCACGCCGACCCCTAGGGCAATGGCCATGGCATCCAGGCTCATTTTGCGCTGCATTTCATCCAGGCCATTCAAAAATCGCTTATTGGACAGGATCATGCCGACGCCAACCGCTGCATTCAGTAAAATGGTTAGGGCAGAAGGGTGGGGAGTGTAATCCCAAAGAAATTTAGAACCGAATACCACCAGCGCCATCGTCAACAACCAGGCCCCCGTCCAGGCGGCTAGGTTGTAGAGGTCTTTTTTTCGGGGAGTAGAAGTGGGAGATTGATGCATAAATTAAAGTCTGGTTTTTTTTACTAAAAGTAAAGTTTAACTGACACAAAGGTAGGCGCTTTTCTCTTGAGTGTCAAGTTTGTTTTACATTGTTCCTTTGTTTGTTTTAGTTGAAACCGGCAGATATTCTTTAATTTCCAGGGAAATCTTTGATTGAAAAGCAAATAATGGATCTATGAAAAAACAACTGATCGTGCTCCTGCTGGTGATCGGCCAGGCGGGGCAAGCCCAACAAGTGGGCTTGGAGACCCTGCTTTCCGCAGCTTTCCCTTCCAACCTTACCGCCGATCCGAAAGGGGATCGTTTTGCCTGGGTGTTTAATGAAGAAGGAAAAAGGAATGTCTGGCTGGCACAAAGCGGTCAGGAGGCCAGTAAATTGACGACCTGTGAGCAGGATGATGGACAGGAGATTGGTGCTTTGCAGTTTGTACCGGGCAAGGAGGCGCTGATCTTTGAACGGGGTGGTGCTCCCAACCGAAGTGGAGAACTACCCAATCCCCAAAGCTTTGTAGAAGGCGTAGAGCGGGCTATTTACTACTTTGACCTGGAAGGAGACAGTGCGCGTTTGTTGGTCAAGGGTAGTGATCCGGTCCTTCGCCCGGGAGGAGCGGGCTTTGTTTATCGTTCGAAGGGACACTTAAACTATTTTGACCTGAGTACCCATGCGTCGGCCACCTGGGTAAAAGCACGGGGTAGTTTGGGGTCCATGCGCTGGTCACCGGATGGTGAAAAACTGGCTTTTGTCAGTCGTCGGGCGGATCACAGTTTCGTGGGGGTTTTCGTACCTGGAGAAAAGCAGGTCCGTTGGCTGGCACCCAGTCTGGATCAGGATGGAGAGCCTGTCTGGTCACCTGACGGCAGGAAGCTGGCCTTTTTACGACAGCCACATGAAACGGGAGGATTGCCCTTTCAACCACAAAGAGAAGGCCTGCCCTGGTCGATCGTCATTTATGATCTCGAAAAGGAACAGGCAAAACTTCGTTGGACGGCCCCTGAGGGCCCCGGGAGTGCGTTTCGGACCATTTCTGCGGAGCAACAATTATTCTGGACTGCTACCGGCCATCTGGTCTTCCCCTGGGAAGGGGATGGCTGGACGCATTTATATGCGCTTCCGGAGGAGGAGGGAGACTCGGTTTGCCTGACACCGGGTACTTTTGAGGTGCAGTTCGTATCCCTTTCCCCTGACGGTCGGACTCTCCTTTATTCTTCGAATCAGGATGACATTGATCGCCAGCATGTGTGGTCGGTAATTCCGGGAGAGGCTCCTGCAAAGCTGCTTAGCCCCGGGAAAGGGGTGGAATGGAGCCCGACGATGAACGGTGGGGGTACTACGGCCATGCTGCATTCCACAGGGGTGCTGCCGGCCCATCCTGTTTATCTGGACAATGGAACCCTGCGTCCCCTGGCACCGGGAACCCTTTCGGAAAGCTGGCCGGCAGACCATTTGAAAGCTCCTGAACAGGTCGTTTTTCCGGCTGCTGACGGTATGCGCATACGCGGGCAATTATTTTTGCCTGCCGATTATGACCCAAGCCGGGAATACCCTGCCGTCTTGTTTTTCCATGGGGGTTCGCGTCGTCAAATGTTACTGGGTTTTCACCATCGTGGATATTACCACAATGCCTTTTCCCTAAACCACTACCTGGCGCAGCAGGGGTATATCGTGCTCGCCGTCAACTACCGGTCGGGCATTGGCTATGGCCTGAACTTTCGGGAAGCCTTGAATTATGGGGCCACCGGCGCCAGCGAATTCAACGATGTACTGGGAGCCGGTTTATACCTGCAGCAACGCCCTGATGTTGCGGATGACCGCATCGGCCTATGGGGTGGTTCCTATGGTGGTTATTTGACCGCCTTGGGATTGGCCCGTGCTTCTGATCTTTTTGCCGCCGGAGTGGACATTCACGGGGTGCACGACTGGAATAAGGTGATCGCCAACTTTCGCCCGGATTACCGGGAGGTAGAGCATCCTGAATTTGCCCGAATGGCTTATGCCGCTTCTCCCATGAATGACCTGGATACCTGGCGCTCACCCGTTTTGATCATCCACGGCGACGATGATCGCAACGTCCCCTTCAGCGAAAGTGTTGACCTGGCTGAAGGGTTGCGCAAGCGGGGGCTGTATTTCGAGCAGCTCGTTTTTCCGGATGAGGTGCATGGGTTTTTGTTGCACCGCAACTGGTTGTCCGCCTACCGCGCTACAGCGGATTTTTTTGATCGAATGCTGAAATAAGAGGCTAGCTGCAAGGCAACCTGAGCCTGGAGATCAAAGCAGGCGAGATCCTGAGGATTTTAAGTGCGTTTGGGCGAGTGGAACCACTACCGGAAGTCCTGGTGCAGAAGAAATAACTATAAATTTTTCTACCAGGTACTTCCTTCCTTGCCTTACATTTGCCAGGGTTAAAAAAAGACGGAATGCAAAGGGCAAAGATCGGATGGGCTAGCGCGGGAGCTTTGGTGGTCGCAAATATGATCGGTACCGGGGTTTTTACCTCCCTAGGCTTTCAGTTGGAGACTACCCGAAATACCTGGAGTATTTTACTGTTGTGGAGTATTGGAGGGCTTATCGCCCTTGCAGGCGCCTTTAGCTATGCGGAGTTGGGGGCGTATTATAAGCGCTCCGGGGGAGAATTTTTCTTTCTTTCCGAACTCTTTCACCCCCTGGCGGGCTATTTGTCAGGCTGGGTCTCCCTTACGGTGGGCTTTGCAGCGCCCGTAGCGCTGGCCGCTATGGCTATGGGGGCCTACGTCTACGATATGACCAAGTTTCCACCTCAGGCCACCGCCGTAGCAGTAGTCCTGTGTGTCAGCCTGGTCCATTCCTTCAGTATTCGGCAAAGCAGCCTTTTCCAGAATCTGATCACCCTCTTGAAACTCCTACTGATCCTGGGGTTTGTCCTGGCGGGCTTATGGATACGGCAGGAGTCGCAGGCCTTCGATTGGTCTGCTACCTGGCAATCCGAACTTTTGCTGCCTACTTTTGCGGTTTCCCTGGTCTATGTCACTTATTCTTATACCGGTTGGAATGCCGCGGCCTATATCGTAGAAGAAATCCGGGAGCCGGAAAAGAACCTGCCAAAGGGGTTGATCAACGGCACCCTGGTGGTCACGATTTTGTATGTTTTGCTACAATTCGTTTTTTTGAAGAATGCTTCCCTGCAGGAGTTGACCGGGGCGCTGGAGGTAGGGCAGGTGGTTGCGAACAACCTCTTTGGGCCCACAGGGGGAGATATGGTCAGCACTGCCATCGCATTGTTCTTGCTTTCGAGTATCAGTGCAATGATCTGGGTGGGACCGAGGGTAAGCCAGGTAATGGCCGAGGACTATTCCCTATGGCGGTTTTTGAAGCATACCAATGCCCAGGAAGTGCCCGTACGCGCCATATGGTTTCAATCGACCATCAGCCTGGTAATGATTCTTAGCGGAACCTTCGAACAGGTGTTGCTGTATTGTGGGTTCATTCTACAGTTTTTTAGCGCCCTGACCGTAGCGGGGACTTTTAAACTACCCCGTCGGACGGTAGCTCTGCCCTTTCGAAACCCTTTTCACCCCTGGCTGCCCCTGCTGTTTATCGCTATAAGCATTTGGATATTGATCTTTTTAATGCTCGAACAACCCCTGGAAAGCGCCATTGGCCTGGGAGTTATCGTGCTGGGTGCCTTAACGTATTGGATAAGTAAAAAATGAATACATAACAACCATTCTAACACCAATCATGAAAAAAGTAGCGTATTATTTTTGTCTCCTGTTAGCCATGGGGTGCCAGTCTGGCAATGATCATGCTGTAACCGAAGAACCATCGAACGGACATAGCGGGCATCACCACGGCCATGCGAATGAGCACATGAACAAGCGCCCCTTCGAAGAGCTGGTCGCCAACTTTGAATCCCCGGAACGGGCAGAATGGCAAAAACCGGACAGCGTCATTGCACTGCTGGGTGACCTGCAGGGCAAAACAGTAATGGACATCGGTAGTGGTACCGGCTATTTTAGTTTTCGTTTAGCAAAGGCAGGCGCCAGGGTCATCTGTGCAGATGTAGACCAACGCTTTCTGGATTACATTGCCGAGGGTCGTTCGGAACAGGGCATGACCGAAGCGGAAGTGGAGACTCGTAAAGTGCCCTTCGACGCTCCCAATCTGCAGGAAGGAGAGGCTGACCTGGTTCTGATCGTAAACACCTACCACCATATTGAGAACCGCCAGGATTACTTTGCTGAAGTAAAACGGGGCCTGAAGCCTGGTGGCCGCCTGGTCGTGATCGACTTTCGAAAAGAAGAAACCCCTGTGGGGCCGCCTGTAGAAATGAAAATACAGGAAGAACAGGTCATGGAAGAACTAAAGGGTTCCGGCTTTTCGAATATGGAGGTCAATAACTCCTTATTGCCTTACCAGTACATCATAATTGCTTCTTAGCCGGGAGGGTGTGGGTTGTCTCCAAACGCGGAAGGCGTTTGGAGACAGTTCTGCCCTGGAAGTGCATTTTCCAGCCAAGAAAAAGAATTTTCGAAGGGGGATGGCAGGGTAATATTAGACCATTAGGTAATTTCATCAATGGAATACAGCAAAAACGGGGCAAGAGGCTTTAAATTGCGATTATGTGGAACCAGATCAGGCTTTCGGTGGGACAGGCCCTGCAAAGTATTTTTGCTAATTTTTTTCATACGCTGTTATCCATCCTTGGAATTGTGATCGGAGTGGCGGCACTGGTGGCCATTTTATCACTGATCGACGGTATGGAGCAGTTTGCCAAAGAGCAGATCAGTAAAACGACGGATCTGCAGAATATTATCATCCGCACAGAGACCCAGCAGGAATTCAACGGGGTACGTATTGCCAAAGATAGCTTCGCTTTTTTCGATTATCCGAAATATAAAGCCCTCCGCAGGCAGCTGTCTGACCAGGGGGAGACCTATCTGGCGGTGAGGGCTTCGAGTGTGGTTCGCTTTAAGGGGCGGGAAAAGACTTATGGGGCCTGGACCAATGCCGTCGCACCTGATATTCCCGCCAAACAGTTTCCCATTGCAGCGGGCAGAAATCTGGAGGAGGGCGACCTGGAACCGGCAAGATCGGTTGCGGTGATCAGTCATTCATTGGCGGTGGAGGTGGCAGGGACCGGATCGATCGAAACCCTGCTTGGGGAATTGGTTTTTCTCGACAGCTTATCCCTTAAAATCGTCGGCATCGCTGCTGAGGTCGAAGGTCCTCTTAACCAGCCATCCCTCTTTTTCCCCTTTCCCCTGCTTCCTGCAGAGGCTCTGAAGACCAATCCTCCAATGGCATATGTTCATGCTAGGCGGGTAGAAGAGGTCCCTGCCATAAAATCTAAGCTCGAAAACTGGCTGGAAGATACCTTTGGTACCGGCAATGCTGATTTTAAGTTGATCACCAATGATTTTCGGGTAGGTCAGGTGGCCAAAGGTTTTTTGCTCTTTCGAGTCGTTATGGGTTTAATCGTGGGAATTGCCGTACTTGTAGGGGGGATCGGGGTTATGAACGTCTTATTACTTTCCGTCAACGAACGTAGCAGGGAGATCGGGCTCCGCCGGGCGGTAGGGGCAAAACACCGGGAAATTGTCCTGTTATTCCTTTCCGAATCGGTTATGGTCTCCTTGCTGGGCAGCTTCCTGGGGTTGGTCCTCGGTATTTTTGGGGCACTAGTTGCCATTCCCGTGGTTAAGGCATTTACCGATGCTCGTTTACAGGTGGCGTTTACCTTCCAAACCTTGGTGATCATTACCGTTATTGCCCTGCTGATCGGCATTGTTTTTGGGACCTATCCGGCCATGAAGGCGGCCCGTCTGGACCCCATTGATGCCATTCGAAAGGAGTAATGGATTCTTAGCTCGAATAATACCGTTTTCGAAACCAGAAAGAAACATTCACCAGGGCGATCAGGGCAGGCACCTCTACCAATGGGCCGATGACGCCGGCAAAGGCCTGTCCGGAATTTAAGCCGAAGACCGCAATGGCTACCGCGATCGCCAGTTCGAAATTATTTCCCGCAGCCGTAAAGGAAATCGCTGCACTCCTTGGGTAATCGGCTCCCATAGCCTTGCTGATGAAAAAGCTGATCACAAAAATAAGACCGAAATAAAGGAGCAATGGAATGGCGATACGAACCACATCCATTGGGATCTGGACGATCAATTCCCCCTTTAGGCTGAACATGACCACAATGGTAAACAAGAGAGCGATCAGCGTAATGGGGGAAATGAAAGGTATGAATTTTTCCCGGTACCAGGCTTCCCCTTTTGCCCTGACCAGCAATACCCGGCTAAAAAAGCCTGCCAGGAAGGGGATACCCAGGTAAATGGCAACGCTTTCTGCCACGGTGCCTATGGATATATCAACAATGGCCCCTTCAAAACCAAATAGGGGCGGTAATACGGTAATGAAAAGCCAGGCATAGAAGCTGTAAAAGAAAACCTGGAAAATGCTGTTCAGTGCCACCAGTCCGGCACCGTATTCGCGACTTCCCTCTGCCAGGTCATTCCAGACGATCACCATGGCAATACAGCGCGCCAGTCCGATCAGGATCAGGCCGGTCATGTATTCCGGGTACTCCCGTAAAAACAGGATGGCTAGTATAAACATTAAAATGGGACCGATGACCCAGTTTAACAGTAGGGAGAGGCCCAGTATTCTGACATTTCGAAAAACCTGCGGCAGCATGCGGTAATTAACCTTGGCAAGGGGAGGGTACATCATCAGGATCAAGCCGATGGCGATGGGAATATTGGTCGTTCCCCTGGTGAAGCTGTTGACCACATCGGCGGTCCCTGGCAGAAAGTACCCCAGGCTCACGCCTATGGCCATGGCCAGGAAGATCCAAAGGGTGAGGTACCTGTCGAGGAAGGAAAGTCGTTTTCGCGTTGTTGTTTCGGCTGGTTTGTTCATTGTTTTTTGTTGGATTGTCCTTCTGCGAAGGAGGTTTTGCCCATTGCTTAGCCCCGTTCACTGTTCTATTATCGAAAAATAGCAATATTGCGATAACAAAAGGGATAAAGCAAATTTTGGTAAGGGAAAATTGCTTACTTTTAGGTTTCAAATAACGAATCAGCATTGAATAGGGGCTTTACCATATTGATGATTCTTGCCATTCTGCTGCCCACCTTGAACAAAGCCAGGGTATTGATCGATTTTTCGATTAACCGGACCTATATCGAGAAGGAGTTCTGCGTCAATAAGGAAAAGCCCATGGTCATGTGCAATGGGGTCTGCTATTTAGCGGAGCAACTGGAGAAAGCAGAACCATCCGGGCCCTGGCAGGCGTCTCAAAACAAGCAGCTCAAGCTGGGATTGACTTATTTTTTTGAACGTATTGCCTTTACCCTGAACCCCGATATCCCTTTCGAACAACCGGCTTTGAATGCCTGCCCTATTATTTTTCATCCCACCGCCTATACCATGGCCATTTTCCGGCCTCCGGATACCTGTTGATCTTCCCTTTGTTATTGTACGGATTTTATTTACAGGGACCCGACTATCCTGATGGATGGTTCCTCTTTTTCTTCGGAGAAGAAAAACAACATTTATAAAGAAGGCTCCAGGCAACTAAGGAGCTTTGAGCCCATTTCCATTTGCACTTAAATGGGCGTTTACAAACGTCGGATTATTCAAAAAGATCAACATGTATTTTAATAGCTCTACAATCATCATGCTTTGCTTTTTAAGCAGCGGACTGCTAGCTCAGTCTACCGAAACAAAGATCCGTTTAATGGATCTGAATACTGCCCTGCCCATCATGGGCGCCACTTTCGAATACGGCGAACAACAGGGTCTTTCCAATGAGGAGGGCCTGGTTCGATTTCAATTCGAAGAAGGGGTTGTTCTTAGCTTTTCCCACCTCAATTACGGCAGCTGGACCCTTGAAGGGGAAAGCCTGCAGCGGGCTATCCAACAGGGGTTGTACTATCGGGAAAGCCTTAGCCAGGAACTTTTTCCGGTCACCGTAATTGCCCTAAGGCCTCAGGGGCGACAGCCCAAAGAGGAATTGGGGATAACCTATCCCGATCGACTGGAGCACGACGGAGCCGATATCCTGAACCGGCTACCGGCCTTCAACAGTATCCGGAAAGGTGGGAATTACGGTTTCGATCCGGTTTTCCGGGGATTTAAATACGATCAATTGAATATTGTTTTGAACGGTGCTCAAAGTGCTACGGCCGCCTGCCCGAACCGGATGGACCCGCCCACCAGCCAGATGGCCCCCAACATGATGCACCGCATTGAAGTACTCAAGGGGCCACACGCCCTTCGTTACGGAACCGGGCTGGGGGCTACCATCAACTTTATTCCTGCCCAACTGCGGTTTAGCAGCGAGCCCATGTCCTATGGTCGGGTTTCTGCAGGCTATGAAAGCAACGGGAACCTACTAAGGGGAGAAACGCAGGTAGGGATCAGCGGGAATGCCCACGATATCAGCCTGTTCAGCTCCTGGTCGCAAGGGGATGACTATACCACTGGCGAAGGGGAAACGGTACCAGCGGATTTCTCTCGTGGGAGTTTTGGCACCCAGTTGGGCCTCCGCTTGTCTGCCCGGCAACAACTTCGCCTTTCGACTACCTACAACCGGGCCCGGGATGCCGATTTTCCGGCCCTGCCCATGGACCTGCGCAAGGACGACACCTGGTTGTTCAATGTTCGCCATGACATTCAGTTCAATGACAGGCAATTACAAAGCTGGAATACCACCCTTTTCGGCTCCTTTGTGGATCACCTGATGGATAACCTGAAGAAGCCCCTGGAGCCGCGTATGCTCAATGCTTCCACTTCGGCCACGACCTTTAACTATGGGGGTCGAACGGAGGGCATCTGGCAAAGCGAAAGGGCAAAGTGGTTTGTCGGGGCTGATTTTCGAATAGAAGGAGCTGAAGGGACCCGGGTGCGCACCTTTTTAATGGGACCGAATGCTGGTAATTCCGTGGAAGACAATGCTTGGCAGGACGGCCGGATCAGCAAAACGGGCTTGTTTGCCGAATACCAGCTAAAAACTACTTCCCTGAATTATGTATTTTCCGGACGCTTCGAATTCAATCGCGCCACTGTAAAGGATCCCAGTGACGAGTTTTCACAGGTCAACCCGGATACGGAGGTCAATCAGTTCAACCCAAGTCTTAGCCTTGGTGTAATGACTAAACCGGAAAGTGCCTTTCAGCTGGGGGTATGGCTCTCCCGGGCGCAGCGCAGCGGCAGTTTGACCGAGCGCTTCATCAACTATTTCCCGGTGGGGCAGGACCCCTACGAAATGTTGGGGAACCCGCAACTGGACCCTGAGGTCAACAACCAGGTCGATTTGACCTTACAGTGGACTCCAAACAGGGGCACGGGCCTCCAGCTAGACTTATTTGCCTCCTACCTGCAGGAGTACATATCTTCCGTTATAGATACCACCCTGTCTCCAAGGTTGCCCATGAGCCCCGGGGTTCGGCGGTACGTCAATATCGACAATGCTTTTAAGACCGGTTTTGAGTTGAGCTGGACGCAGCAGTTGCCAGCGGGCTTGCAGCACCAGTTGGCCATGGCCTATACCTATGGGCAGGACTTGCAGCGAGAAGAACCCCTGCCGGAAATTGCCCCTCTGGACTTTCGGTACAGCCTTACCGGCAGCTACTTTAAGGACCGGTTGAATCCCGAACTGACCTTCCGTTATGTTGCGGAACAATCCCGAATCTCTGGGGAATTCGGGGAAACCGTCACGCCTGCCTTTGCGCTGGTAAACATTAAAATTGCCTACGCCTTGTCTTCTTCGATAAGTCTGAATGTAGGGGTGAATAACCTTTTGGATGAGCCTTATTACGAGCACCTCAACCGCTCAGTACGCGGTACCAATGCGCCCATTTTCGCCCCAGGGCGAAATGTGTTCTTCAACCTGAATTGGGGCTTTTAACCAACGCTAGGGTTGGAGATGCTCCCTCCAGGCTTTTCAGAACCGGCTTACCCTCATTGACTTCGCTATCAGTCAGTAAGGGTAAGCCGGTTCTTATTCAGTGCGAAAAAAAGCCGAACATCTGGTAGATGAATAAGAATATACCAGCAATCACCAGGTAAAAATTGGTTGATTTATAGAAAGCCTGATAACTCTTCTGCCTTTTCCAGCGATTGATGATCAAGACAATGGGGATTAGCGCAAGCACCTGCCCAAGCTCGACTCCCAGGTTAAAGCAGAGGATCTTGGCCAGGAATTGTTCGCTCCCCAGGTCAAAGGACTGCAGCCTGGTAGACAGGCCCAGGCCATGGATCAGGCCGAAAGCAAATACCATGTACAAAAGATTGGGCGAAGCAGTACGGAAGACCTTTTCGAAACCGCCCAGGTTTTCAAATCCCTTATATAAAACGCTCAGGGCGATCACTGCATCGATCAAATGCTCGTCTACCCGGATGCCCCAATAGGTGGCAAAGATCAGCGAAATACTATGGCCAATGGTAAAAGCGGTAATGAACCGCACGATGTCTTTAAAACCACTCAGGTAAAAAATGACCCCGGTCAGGAACAACAAGTGGTCATAGCCGGTGAGCATGTGCTTGGCCCCTACCCAAATATAAGCCCCCAGGCCGCCATTGATCAGGATTTCCTGATCTGCACTGGTGACGTCATGGGCAAGGACCGTAAGGGGTAGGAACAGGATTAAACTCAGTTTTAGAAAATACTTCATGCTTTCTTTCGATTGAACCAAAGGAATAGCCCCAAAACCAAAACAAAACTTCCTATCCAGTAGGCATAAGCCGGAAGGCCGAAAACAGCGGGTTCTTCATGCGAGTGCCCGTGTTCCCCTTCGTGCTGATGCCCGGCTTCGGCATGATGGTGATGGCCGTCGCCTACTTCAAAGGTTAAGGTCGCCCAGTTGGATTCGTGGGTCAGGCCGGGTTCTTTAGAATGGGTCAAATAGATGGTACGCAGGTACCAAATGCCCTGGTGGGTGATCGAAAAACGCACTTTTCCTTCGGCATCCGTGCGAAGGGCAAGTCTATCGTCGTGCTGGTGTGTTTCGGTCTTCCCGGGCTCGTGGCTGTGTGCATGCTCTCCTTCGTGCTGGTGTGCTTCGGCCTCCTCCTGCTCGTGGTTGTGTGTATGTTCCCCTGTATGTTGATGGGCCTTCGGTTTAGCGTATACGTAAACGAGCTGATCGGGCAGGGGGTTCCCTGTCCAAAGCAGTTGCACCTCCATGTCGTGTCCAGGGTGCAGGTCATAGGGGTTTTGCAAGGGAACAAACTCGATGGGATAGCCAAGCTTAGTTTGCCAATCATCCGTTAGTTTATCACTGACCTGAAAAATCGTTTTGACGTGCTTGGAGTACTTTTCGACAGCATCCTGATCGAGGGTCTGCTGCTCTTTTCGCCACTCCAGCATATCGAGTACGCCATCGTGTTCCAGGTAGTTGTTGAAATCGGCTGCGGCCAGCTCGATGGAGCGTGCACGGGTAGAAACGCCAGCTAGGTAGGTGCCGGGATCGCCGGTGGTGAAGTTCAGGATGGTCACCCCTTCGTTCTCTGTCCATTGAGCGGTATCCACTTGTCTTCGTTCTCCATTGCTGACCAGGCTGACATCTAACATCCGGTTGCGATCGATGGTATTGTCGCTTTTTTCGAAAGTGCCGTTGAACAGCTGGATACGGGCCGGCGAGTTGGGCTCCAGGAAATAAGTGTCTAATTTAAGGTACATGTCATGGCTGCTGAACAGGACAGCAAGCACGAACAGGAATACGATCTTTTTCATTTTTAAAAAGGATATTTAAGTGCGATTATAAAAGCTATTTTTGTTTTAATGCGTATTCGAAAGGACAAAAGTCAAGAATACCCGCTACTTGTACCCTGCTCCTTTTAATAGTATGCATTCGGGCAGGGAGATGGATGTGGAATTGGTAAAAAAAGGTAGTTTGGTAAAAAACCAGACCGATGGCGGAAAAGCAGATCGGCACCCTGCCCCCGCTAAAGTGATCGTTCCGTAGCCTGGGCCCTCCCTGATGAAGGCTTCGGCTAGCCACCCGATCACCTCCCTGGAAGCAGTGAAAATAAAGTGTTATGCAGATCAAGCTGCAAGATATCGACCTTCAATTGGGTGGTAAACAGGTTTTCCGGCAGCTCAACTTGGAGGTGTCCACAGGAGAAAAGGTGCTCATCAGGGGGCCTTCGGGCAGTGGGAAGTCTACCTTGTTGCGTCTTATCCTGGGTTTTCAGCAGCCGGATGAGGGAGCGGTATGGGTTGGAGGAGCGGTCTTGAGTTCGAAAAATGTGTGGGCCCTGCGTCGGCGCATGGCTTTTGTACCTCAGGAGTTGAGCATGGGTTTTGGGCAAGTATCCGGTCTTTTCCGGGATGTGCTCGGGTTTCGGGCCAATCGCCACCTGACCTATAGGGAGGAGCAGGTTCTTGCCTATTTCGAAACCTTTGGCCTGGAGCAGGCAAAACTGGAACAGGATATCCGGCAGCTGTCGGGGGGCGAAAAACAGCGGGTGGCCCTCATCCTTGCCCTGCTCCTAGACCGTGAGCTGTATCTGCTGGACGAGGTGACCTCCGCCATCGATGCTGCCCTGCGCAACAGTGTTATCGATTACCTGGTACGCCTGGAAGGGAAAAGCCTGATCGTCGTTTCCCACGATCCCGGTTGGGAAGCCTTCGGGTTTCGGGAAATTAAACTTAGAGATTAACTATTTGAACAACTCCAATGAATACCACCATCGATATCCCCTTTTGGTCCATGGTACTTTGTTACCTTTTGCTGTTGATCCCGCTGGGGATCAGTTGGTACTTGCGCCTGGGTATCCTCCAGGCCATGCTGGTGGCCGTCTTGCGAATGACCATTCAGTTAAACGCGGTGGGAGTTGCCCTGATCTATGTCTTTCGTTGGGACAACACCTGGGTGAATATTGCCTGGGTGGTGGTGGCCATCGGTTTTGCCACCTACTCTGCCCTAAAAACAAGCGGTTTAAACCTGCGCAGGTTTGCGGTTCCGGTCTTTCTGGCCCTGTTGCTTTCTGCCGGGTCCATACTGCTATTCTTCAATGGTGTTTTGCTGGACCTGGATAAGATTTTTACGGCTCAATACCTGGTTATTATAGGGGGAATGCTTCTCGGTAATGCCCTGAAAGGGATCATTATCGGCATTGGTGATTTTTATAAAACGATCCGGGAGCAGCGCGACCGCTACCGCTACTACCTGGCCGCCGGGGCCGGACAGTTGGAGGCGCTGGCCCCTTTTTTCCGGGAAGGCCTGAAAGCCGCCCTCAACCCCTCCATTGCCAGTATGGCGACCATGGGGGTCGTCTTCCTCCCCGGTATGATGACCGGACAGATCATCGGCGGCTCTTCACCGGATACGGCCATTCGGTACCAGATCGCCATTATGATCGCTATCTTCGTTTGCATTACGCTTGCGGTAGTTCTGACCATCCTTTTTAGTGTAGGCAGGAGCTTTGACGCTTATGGGAATTTAAAACTATAGCCACTGGTCGATTTTAAGCCGCAGGATGGTTATAAACCATTCATAAATATGTTCGAAAAACTGATCCGTACCGATGCATCCCCCACGACCATCCTCATCCGGTTGATGACGGGGGGCGTTTTTCTTTCCGAGGGTATCCAGAAGTTTTTATATCCGGCAACACGGGGAGTGGGCCGATTCGAGAAAATGGGCTTCCCCGAGGCGGACTTTTTTGCCCATTTTGTGGGTGTTTTTGAAGTAGGCTGTGGACTCCTGTTATTGGTGGGGCTTCTGACCTGGGCCGCCGCTTTGGCCATGCTCATTAATATGTCGGTGGCCATAGTCGTGACCAAGCTTCCCATTGCTTTTGGGGAATCCTTTGGCCCTTTTGTCCTTCGTGAATTAAAAACCTATGGGTTTTGGTCTATGGCGCACGAAATGCGCACTGACTTTGCCATGTGGTTGGGCAGCCTTTTTTTACTGATCGAAGGAGGCGGACGATGGTCTTTGGACAGGTTTAGTAAAGCTTGATAGCTACAGTTTACGCGGTTGAATTCCGATAACCCTTACTCTCCGGTTACCCGTTTCATATCTCGTGCAGGTACCAACTCATGCTTCACCTGGAAACGCAGTATGTAATCATCGGTCTTGAAATTACCATCCTGCGTTCGCGAGCGTTGAAAAATAAAAACAAACTGGGCAGACCAATATTTGTTGATGGTGTATCCGATACCAGTCCCGATCCGGTTTTTGTTGGCATAAAATTCGACCACTCCTTCTTCCGTCTCTTTATCCTGAGCAAAGATCTCCCAGAATAATGGAAAGTATACGTAGTGCTCGCTTTTGTGAACATTGGGCTGGATCCGGGTAGAAAACTGATACCGGTACCGCATATTAAACGACCGATCCCAGGTCTGGGTGTTGTACTGAATGCGTTCTTCCACTCTGAAGTAGTGGGAAAAGCGCACCCAGCTATACTTGGGCCAGCCTATACTTACCCCCTGGAATGGCCGCAGTTCCAGGGTGTTGGCAAACTCCTCCGTGTTATCGGTGTAAAATAGGCCGATACCTCCTCTAATCCCCAGCCAGGGTAAGGGAGTGTACTTGATGGCGGGGCGGATGTAGTAGCGATTCCAGGGGAAGTCCCCGTACAGATAATGCCGAAGGCCAGCATCTCCATAGAATTCGATCTGATCACTGTATTCATTGTAAAGGGTGATGTCGAACCAGGGTTGAATGTTGACCCTTTCCTGGCCGAAGCAGCAGCTTGAAGCAAGGATTAAGCCTAATGCAAGGTTGCATTTCTTAAAGCGCATTTGTTTTCATTGATTTAATCATTGTCCTGACCCCCGCCGTATTCCGATCTGGGCAAACCACTAACCTGCGTAATAAAGGGAAGGGTGGATTTTACTTCCCTTCTATGCCTCCGGCGCTTTTTCTTCAAAACCGACAGCCAAAACTAAAGAATCAAACCCTTATTTTAGGTATCCGGTGGTCGGTGTTTGAAGCTAGGCAATCGTTTTTTAGTATTAACTTTTTACCACTTTCTTTAGCGCCTGGTTCATTTTTTGGAACTTCGCCAGGGTATCCTCACCGATCATTTTCATGATCAGCCCGCCCAGTAAACCGCTGAACCGTTCCCCGTGGATGAGTTTGCCAGGGCAGGGGAGACCCTCGGCAAAAAGTTGGGCTCAAAGAATAAGAGTTGTCTAAAAACAGCAGGAGGCTGTCCCCAAACACCGTTGGCGTTTTGAGACAGCCTCCATTAAAGCAGCCCCAAAAAGAGGGCCTGCCCGTCCAAATTATTGCTGATTTTTCATTTCTTTCATAGCCTCCTTCATTTCTTTCTGCTTCTCTTTATAGAGGTTGTACTGCTCCTCCGACAGCAAGGCTTTCATTTCTTTGTTTTTGCTTTCCTGGATAGACTTGGCTTTTTTCATTTTTTTAAATTTCCCTTCACTGCTTTCCTTCACCGCCTTCATTTGTTCGGCATACTTTACGGTAATGGCTTCGAATTCGGACTTTTGCTCCTCAGAAAGGTCTAAGGCAGTGAGGAACTCCTTCATAGAAGCAGCCAATTCTTCCTTTTGTTCATCCGTAACCTTTGGGGCCTCAGTCTGGGCATAGCTAAGGACAGTACCTGCAAAGAAGAAGGCCAGGCACAAGCTTAATAATTTTACTGATCTCATCATGATTGTATTGTGGTTTGAAAATTAAAACCGGATTACCTCCGAATCACGCCTTAAAAGTAAAGGAATTAGGGCAGCCACCCGGCAGCATTTAACTGAACTGAACAAAAAGGGACTTGAAATGAACCGTCCAGGCTTGTTTTTTCCATCGTTTCACGGCATGCAAGTAAGCGCTGGGCTCCGCGTAGCCCAGCAGGTAGGCAATTTTGAGGGAAGAGAACAAGCAAAAGCACTTACCCAAATTTCCCTTTTACATAATTTTGGGTTAGTTCCTGTTGGGGGTTTTCGAAGATCTGTCGGGTAGGCCCGTATTCGACGAGATCCCCCAAATACATAACTGCGGTAAAATCAGAGATCCGCTGGGCCTGTTGCATGTTATGGGTTACAATGACAATGGTGTAGTCCTCTTTTAATTTAAGGATGAGCTCTTCGATTTTGGCTGTACTGATGGGGTCCAGGGCGGAGCAGGGTTCGTCCATCAAAATGACTTCCGGAGAAACGGCGATCGTTCGGGCGATGCACAATCGCTGCTGCTGTCCTCCTGACAAGGAAAAAGCGGGTTTGTCCAGGTCATCCTTTACTTCCTCCCACAGGTAGCTATCCTTCAGGCTTTCTTCGACTATGCGACGGATTTCTCTTTTATTCCTCAGCCCACTCACCCGGAGGCCATAGGCAATATTATCGAAAATAGACTTCGGGAAGGGATTGGGCTTTTGAAAAACCATCCCGATCTTTTTTCGTATTTCGACTACCTCTACTCCCTTCCCGTAAATATTGCTTTCATCCAGCAAAATAGTTCCGCTTATCCGGGCAGAAGGGGTCAGGTCGTGCATTCGGTTGATACTTCTCAGCAGGGTTGATTTTCCGCAGCCGGAAGGCCCGATAAGAGCGACGATCGAGTTAAGGGGAATGGCCAGGTCGACATCCTTTAAAATATGTTTTTTCCCAAAAGAAAGATTCAGTTGTTGTACTTCGATCTTCGTATCCATCTTGTCTATTGGTTGGTTTTAAAAACGGCTTCGATAGCGCGCCCTTATGATAAAAGCAATCAGGTTAAGGCTAAGGACCAAAAGAAGCAGCACCAGGGCCGTACTGTAGGCCAGCGGCCGCACTTCCTCGATGGCGTGGTGCTGGGTGGATAAAATGTACAAATGATAGGGCAAGGCCATAAACTCATCGAAAATGCTGGAGGGCAAATACCGCTGATAAAAGAAGGCCCCCGTAAACAGAATAGGCGCCGTTTCTCCTGCCGCTCTGGACAAGGCCAGAATGGTCCCCGTCAATATGCCGGGAATGGCACTTGGCAACACAATACTGCGAATACTCTCCCATTGGGTAGCCCCCAGGGCCAGGGCACCCTCCCGGTAACTGTTGGGGATCGTCTTTAAAGCTTCTTCGGTAGTAGTAATGATATAGGGCAGGGACAACAAACCCAGGGTAAGGCCGGAGGCAAGGATAGAGGTACCCATGTGCAAGCCCTGCACAAAGACCGCCACTCCGAACAAACCGTAAATGATGGAAGGGACTCCCGCCAGGTTCCTTATCGAAGCCCTGATGAGCCGGGTCATCCAGTTGTCCCGGGCATATTCGTTTAAATAAATGGCGGCAGCCACCCCCAGGGGGATCGCAAAAACAGCCGTAAGGAGCGTAACCAGAGCAGTACCGATGACGGCAGGTAAAATGCCTCCCTCCGTCATCCCTTTTTTAGGGCTTTGGGTCAAAAATTCCCAGGAGAGCGTGGGGGCACCTTTTACAATGATGTCGAACAGTATCAAGCCCAGGAACCCGATCACCAGGAGGGTGCAGATCATTAAAAGGCTTATTCCCAGCCATTGTATGTACTTTTGGTTACTCATTGTCCTTTTTTGCGATAACTACTGGCAATGCGTTCCGCCAGGAGATTGACCGCCAGCGTAATAATAAACAGCACCATACCCACTGCAAACAGGCTGTAGTAGTGGGTCGTACCGAAGGGCACCTCTCCAAGTTCAATGGCAATGGTTGCCGTCATGGTCCGTACCGGACTGAAGAACCCTTCCGGCATAGCCGTCGAATTGCCGGTGGCCATCAGGACCGTCATCGTTTCTCCGATAGCGCGACCGATGCCCAGCATGATGGCCGCAATAATTCCCGACGAACAAGCAGGTAAGGTGACCTTTAAAAGGGTGGTCAGCCGGTTGGCACCTAATGCATAGGAGGCCTCCTTGTAGGCGCTGGGCACGGCGTAGATGGCGTCTTCCGCTACCGTAATAATGGTCGGTAAAGACATTATGGCTAGAAGGATGGCCCCGTTCAGCGCATTTAAGCCATTGTTTAGCCCAAAGGCTTCCGCCAGAATGGGTGCCAGCACCACGATCCCTATAAAGCCCACCGTTACCGACGGAATGGCCGCCAGCATTTCAATGGCCGGTTTTAAAATCGATTCCGCCCTGGGCGGGGCAAATTCGGCAAGATAAGCTGCCGCACCAATGCCGATGGGAACGGCGATTATGATAGCCCCGATAGTAACCAGAAAGGTACTCACCACCATGGAAAGGATCCCGTAGACAGAAGAATGGTAACCGGAAGGATTCCAGGTAGCGCTCAGAAAGAAATTTGCCGGTTTAACTTCTGCAAAGGTGAGTATGCCGTTAACCAGCAACATTAAAAAGATCCCCAGCAACACCAGTACCGCAATAATACCTGATGCATAGAAGAGTAGCCGGAAGCTTTTGTCCCAGAAGATCCTTTTATTCATAGCCTATGCCCGCTTGTTGATTGTACTGGCGTTCTTTGGGGGTAATGGGGAAATACCCATTGCGTTCTACAATGGCCTGCCCCGCTTCACTGAGTTCGAACTGGATAAACCGTTTTACCGCTCCTTCGGGAACGCCATCTGT
The DNA here is from genome assembly GCA_964479625.1 of uncultured Saprospiraceae bacterium. Classification (GTDB taxonomy): domain Bacteria; phylum Bacteroidota; class Bacteroidia; order Chitinophagales; family Saprospiraceae; genus CAYZMS01. The sequence goes on along the minus strand of CAYZMS010000025.1, from coordinate 3,184 downwards.
ATACTGGAATAGGGGCCTGGTGACCACATAGTCCCCCCCTTTGATCGCTTCCTCATTCAGGGGGTTGACGGCAGGCGCCTTTTCATTTTCCTTGATTTGCAGCACCTTAATGCCCTTCATCAACTGGCCGGCTTTATTTATAATATACCCGATGCCGGTATACCCGATGGCGTGGGGGTCATTCTTTACGCTTTCTATGATTTGGGCGGTACCATTCATTTGTTTCATGGCTGTAGTGTATTCCCCCTTCAGAATATTTTCCTGAATATAGATAAAGGTCCCGGAATTGCTTTGTCGCCCGTAAATAGAGATGGGCGCCTCCTCCCCGCCCAGGCTTTGCCAGTTACTGATGCGGCCGGAAAAAATATCCGCTACTTGGTCAATGGTCAAACTATCGACCCCAATAGCCGGATGGACGATAAACACCAGGGCATCCACGGCAAAAATGATGGGGGTTACCTTCACCCCGCGTTTGAGGGCCAGGGCTGCTTCTTCCTCTTTGAAGGCGCGGGAAGAATTGGCAATGTCCGTTTTCCCATTTATTAAAGCAGCGATCCCCACCCCGGACCCACCTCCGGTGACCGCAATGGAGACCTTTTCATTTTGATCCATATAGGTTTCCGCCAGGTCCAGAGCCAGGTTCACCTCCGTATCCGAGCCCCTCACCACAATCGTTTCGAAATCCCCGGAGCTACAGGCGAGCAGGCCGGAAAAAAGGATACCACAAACTATCTTAGAGGTCATTCGTACATGCATCATCCTGTGACAAATTACCACTTAACTATTAATTCCATGTAAATTGGGTAGCCATGCGCCTTTGCTGGCCCGACAAAAGTTGACCTCCGAATGGTACAAAAAAACGGGGTTTCCATTGCTGTTTTTTATCTCCAAATGATCCTGATCTGGATCATTGCCATGATGCTTTTTTTGCTTCTTCGAAATGTGGGCCTGGAATCCTCCGGGGCGGAGCATAGTCTGCGACGAGATAGCCCGGGTCTGTTCCTGCTTGTTAGCCTGGCTATAGGAGCTATGGCGGGCCTGCTGTATGCTACTGTAGAATTGATCGCCGAGCGCCCTTACTTTCTCCGCCATTCCTATGGGGCTATTCTGCTGGTGAAGCTGCTGGTATTCTTTTTTGCCGTTAAAGCAATAATGGCCCTTGGAATTATCCTGGCCACCGCCTTTACCGGGGTCTTCCTGCCACCTGAGGAGATCGTTTCCTTAGTACGCAGCGAGATCTATTGGGTCTTATTTGTGTATTCCCTGCTGATCGCCACCTGCATCTCTTTTGTGCGCATGGTGAGCCGGAAATTCGGGCCGGGCGTCCTTTGGGAACTGTTTATTGGCAAGTATCGAACGCCCCGGGAGGAGCGGCGCATTTTTATGTTCCTGGACCTGAGGTCTGCCACCGCCATCGCCGAACAACTCGGGCACATCCAGTTCAGCCGGTTGATCCAGGATTGCTTTGCAGACCTCAGCTCGGTGGTCAACCAATACCGGGGAGACATCTACCAGTATGTTGGCGATGAGGCTGTCTTGAGCTGGCCCCTGAAAACGGGGGTCGAAAACAATAATTGCATCCACGCTTATTTTGGGTATAGGGACCTACTGAAAGCGAAAGCCAACCATTATGAGAAAAAATATGGAATCCAGCCCGTCTTCAAAGCTGGGGTGCACTTGGGCAAGGTAACCGTTGCGGAAGTGGGCTTGATAAAAAGCCGGATCGCTTACCACGGAGATGTGCTCAATACGGCGGCCCGCCTGCAAGCCAAATGCAATGAACTCAGGCAGCAGCTATTGATCTCCGACCAGCTGCTGCAGTACCTATTGCCCGATCCAGGATGGAGCAGCCAAGCCCTGGGCGAACAACTGCTGAAGGGCAAAAAAAAGCCCGTCCTGGTGCATGGGGTGCGGAGCGTGGTGGGGTAATTTTTTTAAATTGGTTGAGGGAAGGGGGAAAGCGTGCCTACCTACAAACACTCATTTGAAATAGTCATGACTATTTCAGATAATATTTCTTTCCTTACCAAATCTTTTATATCCGCATTCTTAGGATTAGCCTCTAACTGGAATCCATCAACCTTAAATGTTGGAGGCAAGACATACTGCTCCAGGAAGTATCCCTCATTTAGCAATTTTTGCTTTATCAATAGCTCGAAGTAGCTTTTCTGTTTTCCTGATATGTTTTTCAACAAGATGCACTCTGTTTCAACCTTTCCATTAACCGTTTCCATCACTTCCTCGAAACTCTCTAACCCGGCTTCCATGTTTTCGATGATCTCATTGGCCAAAATATCTGGATCAGGAAGGTTGTCAAGGTCTGCCAAGCTTTTGTCTTTCAGCCAAAAGATGTCAAGATTGGTTTTGTCAGGTGCAATGATTTCCTCATAGGTGAATTTTCACCAACGACCTTCTGGGTTTTCTGCCGACCATATTTCTGTTCGATCGTTTCTATTGCTCGGATTGTAGTAGTCGATGAAATCTTGCAGGTCTTCCAACTGCATGGGCTTTTTCTTCAAGGGGTGGTGCACATTGGTTCGGTACTCATAAATCCACACTTCTTTGGTCCATGCTTCTTTCGCACCAGGACGGTTATCAAAAAACAAGACATTCGCTTTTACACCAGGTTTGTAAAATATGCCAGTTGGCAGGCGGAGAATGGTGTGTAATTGGGTAGATTGGAGCAATTGTTTCCGAACTGTCTCTCCAGCACCACCTTCAAACAATACCTTATCAGGTAAAACAACTGCCGCTTCACCGTTTTCTTTGAGTAGCGTGCGAATGTGCTGCATGAAGTTGAGCTGCTTATTGGAGGTGGTTGGCCAAAAGTCCTGGCGATTGTAAATCAAGTCTTCTTTTTCCTGCTCACCTTCTTCGTTGGTAAAGGTCATAGGGGACTTTTTACCAAATGGTGGATTTGCCAATACATAATCGAAGCGCTTTCCTTCATCGGCTACCAGAGCGTCCGCTGATGAAATGAAGGTTTCTCCATCTATTTCCGCCAATGTTGTGCAGAAACATATTCATCAAACACATTCTGCGAGTATTGGCTACAATCTCATTTCCATAAAAGGTTTTGTTCTTCAAAAATTCCTTTTACTCACGATTTAATTCGTGACTGCTAACGATGTGGTCATAAGCCGCAAGGAAGAAAACGAAGCGGCCCCTGTCGCAGTGCCTTTTG
>CAYZMS010000024.1:0-61170 GCA_964479625.1 uncultured Saprospiraceae bacterium | reverse complement strand
AAACTTGGCTGAGCTTACATTATCTGGCATTTGCTCTCATACTCCTCAGAACCTAAACAAATCATTTTTAAACAACTTCATTATTGGGAATCCATTTTCCGCCTTTCCGGTGCTATTAACACCCAGCCGGTAAAAGCGGAGAAGGCGCCGGGAATGGGCTTTATTTAAATATGTAATCCAATCCAAAAAATACCCTGCAAAGAGCTTTTTAACCCTAAATTTGAAAATCTCAACCTTCCTGTTGAGAAAAATCACCATCTGTTCCATTATCTAGACTTAAATTAGATCCAGATTGAATGCCTAATGAACCATCTACAGATGGTATAAATCCTCAGACATTGATGAGTCGCAATCCAATTCCCCTGAATAACCTCGGGCGAAAAAACCTTATGGCCCTGACCGGCCTGTTCTTATGTTTCTTTTTGGTCATTCACCTGGCGGGAAATTTACAATTATTATTACCTGCCGAACGCGCTCAATTACAGTACAACCTCTATTCTGAGCTGTTATCCCATAACATCATCATCAAGCTTATTTCCTATCTGCTTTACGCCAGTATTCTGTTACATGCCCTTTACGCTTTTCTTCTTGAAGTAAAGCGCCGTGTAGCAACAGGTCAGGCCTATGCTTATGATCGCCGGAAGCAAGTCTCGCCCTGGTATCGACGACAGATGACCTTTTTGGGGGTATTACTGCTGGTATTCCTTGTCGTCCATATGAAGAATTTTTGGTATGTATATAAGTTCGGGTTCGTTCCATTGGATTCCGTTGGCAGAAAGGACCTGTACATTATAGTAGCTAATGCCTATAAGCAATGGTGGTACGTTTTGTTTTATGTTATCTGCATGTTAGCCCTGGGCTATCACCTTTGGCATGGCTTTTACAGTGCTTTCCAGACACTGGGGTTATACCATAAAAAATATGGCCGTTGGATGAAGATTGCCGGACAGGCCTTTTCGGTGATTGTAACGGCAGGTTTTATTTTCATACCGATTTATATGTACTTTAAGCAAACGCCCTTTTTCTCATGATCCTAAATGCAAAGATACCTGAAGGTCCGCTTACTGAAAAATGGACCCGATATAAGGCGACCTGCAGATTGGTCAGCCCAAATAATAAAAAAAAGCTTAGTGTTATTGTAGTAGGCACTGGCTTGGCTGGAAGTTCTGCAACTGCTTCCCTGGCAGAAATGGGATATAATGTATCCGCTTTTTGCTTCCAGGATAGCCCTCGAAGAGCTCATTCAGTGGCGGCTCAGGGAGGGGTCAATGCATCCAAGAACTACCAGAACGACGGAGATAGTGCCTTTCGAATGTTTTATGACACCTTGAAAGGAGGAGATTTTCGAGCAAGGGAAGCCAATGTATATCGATTAGCGGAATGCTCGGCTAACCTTATCGATCAGGCTGTTGCTCAGGGAGTGCCTTTCGCACGGGAATACGGCGGCTACCTCGCCAATCGCTCCTTTGGAGGAGTACAAGTAATGCGTACATTCTATGCCCGCGGCCAGACCGGCCAACAACTTTTACTGGGGGCTTATTCTGCCCTTAGCCGGCAGGTGGATGCAGGAAAGGTGAAACTCCACACCCGCCACGAAATGCTGGAACTGGTGCTGGAGGAGGGAAAGGCACGAGGGATCATCGCCCGAAACCTGGATACTGGAGCGATCGAACGTTATGCCGCCCATGCTGTAGTACTGGCCACCGGAGGGTATGGTAAAATCTACTACTTGTCTACCCTTGCTATGGGGTGCAATGGCTCTGCCATTTGGCGTGCCCATAAGAAGGGTGCCGGTTTGGCGGCAGCAAGTTGGACCCAGATCCACCCTACTTGCCTCCCGCAGTCGGGGGCTCATCAATCCAAGTTAACCCTTATGTCAGAGTCGCTGCGTAATGACGGTCGCATATGGGTTCCGAAGAAAGCTGGTGATCCCCGTTCTCCAATTGAAATTCCGGAACAGGAACGTGATTACTACCTGGAACGGCGTTACCCTGCTTTTGGCAATTTGGCTCCACGGGATATCGCCTCCAGAGCTGCAAAGGAGCACATCGATGCCGGCTTCGGAGTAGGCTCCCAACGAAATGCAGTTTACCTCGATTTTGCTGATGCCATAAAGGAATACGGCATCCAGTCTATACGGGACCGATACGGCAACCTTTTTCGTATGTACGAAAAAATTACGGGTTTCAATGCCTATGAGCGTCCAATGTTGATTTCTCCTGCAGCCCATTTTTCCATGGGTGGATTATGGGTGGATTATGAGCTCATGACGACTATTCCTGGCTTATACGCGATTGGTGAATGTAATTTCAGTGATCATGGGGCCAACCGCCTTGGAGCCAATTCTTTACTGCAGGCTTGTGTCGATGGCTATTTCATCCTGCCTTATACCATCGGCAACTACCTGGCAGATGAATTGAACCATCCCCAACTGACAACTAAAACTACGGCCTTTGATCAAGCTGAAAAGGAGGTGACTGATCAGATCGAACAACTCTCCGGGATAGGAGGGAAGCGCACCGCTACCGAGTATCATAAAGATCTTGGTGAATTGCTTTACGATAAATGTGGGGTTCATCGTTCAAAAGAGGGATTGGGACAGGCGATTGACGAGATTCGTAGAATGAGAAGGGATTTCTGGGAAAATCTGAGTGTCCCCGGAACCATTGATCACGTAAATTCTGAACTGGAAAAGGCCGGCCGGGTAGCGGATTACCTGGAGCTGGCCGAAGTCATGTGCTTCGACGCCCTGACGCGCGAAGAATCCTGTGGAGCCCATTTTCGGGAAGAGTACCAGACTGCTGAAGGAGAGGCCTTACGCCGGGACGATGCTTTCCAGTTTGTTTCCGTTTGGGAATACAAAGGTCCCGAAACAGCAGCCAGCTTACACCGCGAAGCCCTGACTTTCGAAACTATTCAACCTACGGTAAGATCCTACAAATGAAAATCTATCTTAAAATATGGCGGCAGAAGAACGCCAATGCAAAAGGCAAATTGTTCGATTATGAGCTGGATGAGGTCAATCCGGAAATGTCCTTTTTGGAAATGCTGGATGTCCTCAATGAAAAGCTTGTTCGAAAGGGGGAGCCGGCCATTGAATTCGACCACGATTGCCGGGAGGGGATTTGCGGGCAATGCGGTCTTTTTATTAATGGACGAGCTCATGGGCCATTATCCGCTACCACTACCTGTCAATTACATATGCGATCCTTTCGGGATGGGGACCTGATCTATATCGAACCATTCCGGGCAAAGGCATTTCCAATTGTAAAGGATCTAAAAATAGATCGATCGGTATTTGACCGTATCATTCAAGCTGGAGGGTATATAAGTACTCGCACTGGGGATGCACCCGAGGCCAATGCCATACCCATCCCCCGGCATGTGGCAGAAAATGCTTTTGACGCGGCTGCGTGTATTGGTTGCGGTGCTTGTGTGGCTACCTGTAAGAATGCTTCCGCCGCCTTGTTTACAGGGGCAAAGGTCAGCCATTTGGCGATGTTGCCTCAGGGGCGTGCTGAAGCAGCCCAAAGGGTATTGCGTATGGTTAGTCAAACAGAAACCGAAGGCTTTGGTCATTGTACTAACACAGGGGCTTGTGAGGTGGAATGCCCCCAGGAGATTTCCATTGCTTATATTGCAAGAATGAATTTCGAATACAATAAGGCGGTCTTCTTTAAAAACGATTAAAATGGAGGATAAATTACAGGTACTGCTCGAACGGATCCGGGAGGAAGGGGTCGAAGAAGCCCGAAAGGAATCCCAGCGTTTGATCCAGGAAGCGCAGATCCAGGCGGAGAAGCGCATCGCCATGGCTGAAAAGAAAGCTGAAGACATTTTAAATGAGGCACGTACGGAAGCAGCTCAGCACCGGAGAAACGTAGAAGCAGAATTAAAGCTTTCGATACAGCAAGCTGTAGATGCCTTAAAACAGGAAATTACAGGCCTTATAACGACTGAAACAGTGGAACGTCCCTTAAAAACAGCCTTTTCTGAAGAAGACTTTCTTAAAAAATTGATCCTGAAGCTAACCGAGCAGTGGTCTCCTGCCGAAGACCTTGCCCTTGAGTTATCGACTGAAGAACAAAAGGAGTTGACCGAATATTTTCAGGAACAAACCCACCAGGTCTTGACTAAGGGTTTGGAAGTAAAACCTACCCCTGGTCTAACAAATGGGTTTCGATTGGGGCCTGCCAATGGTGGCTACGTATTGTCCTTCACTGATGAGGATTTTAATGCTTTCCTGGGGGAGTTCCTAAGGCCAAAGGTTAAACAACTATTATTCGAAAACGGTAGTCCGATCCATTAAATCATGTCAGGCCGCTCTTATGTTTAAACGCTCTTTTCATTATTTGATCGCAAGTCTTCCCAAGCTTGGCTTACCCCAGCAACAGCTGCCTTTTTCTGTTCTGGATTGGATAAATCAGTTGAATCAGGTGCTTCACCCATCAGAAAAAGAGCAGTTACACCTGCTGCAATTACCAGCAGATAACCAGCATTTAAAAACACTTTTAGTAAATGACTCCGTGGAGGTTTGGAATCCTTCTGCAGTGTATGATGGCAATAGTTTTCTGGAAAGCCTTGAAAAAGGTGCTGGTCTGCCTGCTTACCTGCATGAGGTATATGAGCGTTCCCTGTTACAAAAAGGTACGCTGGACGAGCTTGCTTTGGAATATCACCTGACGGAGGCTTATTATGCTTATGCTCAGGAAAAAGGAGGTTGGTTTGTCAAGGCGTGGACTGCCTTCGACCGCGATCTGCGCAACCTGCTTTCAGCCTGGAATCGAAGGAAGTACGATCTTCCCGATCAGTACCAGTTAATTGGAAAAAATGAGGTAACGGAAGCCATTCGAAAATTTGCTGCCCGTGATTTCGGACTGGGCCAGGTTTTGCCCCAATGGAACTGGTGGGTGCAGGAAGCAGCAGAAGATCAAATTCTGGAACGGGAGCAGAATAGGGATCGGATCACCTGGCACTTTATTGACTCAGCATTACAACTGGAATACTTTTCGGTGGAGGTGCTCCTGGGATATTTTTTGCAGTTACAAATTCTGGAATATCGTATCAGCCAGGATGCTGAGCGAGGCAGGCAACGCCTGGATGATTATATTCAGGGGGTTGCCGAAAAATTTTCTTTGCTATGACCAAACAAGAGCAAAAAGCAAGTGGGAAGGTAAAAGGGGTTGTCGCCAACCTGGTGACGGTAGCCGTAGACGGGCCAATAGGACAGAACGAGATTTGCTTTATCCACCATGAAGACACCCGCCTGATGGCAGAGGTCATCAAAGTGGAAGGTAATATTGCATTCACCCAGGTTTTTGAAAGTACCCGCGGATTAAAGCCGGGAGCAGAAGTCAGTTTTGCCGGCCGACTTTTAGAAGCCACCCTCGGTCCCGGCATCCTTTCCCGGAATTATGACGGGCTTATGCATGACCTCAATACCATGACCGGTATTTTTTTGCAAAGGGGCGAATACACCTCAGCCCTGGATGGAGACCGAAAGTGGCATTTTCGACCTTTGGCACAAGCTGGTGACCGGGTTCGAGCAGGGGACTGGCTGGGGGAAGTAGATGAAAATGGCATTGCCCATAAGATCATGGTACCATTTACCTGGCAGGGGGTATCCCGGGTGAATTCCATCGCCGTAGCAGGAGACTACCGCGTCGAAGATACCATCGCAACCCTACTTGATGAAAACGATAAGGTTATCGAGCTAAGCATGGTTCAGCGGTTTCCTGTAAAGCAAGCGGTGCGGGCATACCAAAATAAGCCCCGACCCTTTCGGCTTTTGGAAACGGGCATTCGTATCATTGATACCATGAACCCTATGGTAGAAGGGGGCTCCGGTTTCATCCCAGGACCATTTGGGAGTGGTAAAACCGTTTTACAGCAGGCTATTTCCAAACAGGCAGAAGCCGATATTGTGATCATGGCAGCCTGCGGGGAACGCGCCAACGAGGTAGTCGACCTATTTGCAGAATTTCCCGAGCTGGAAGATCCCTGGACTGGCCGTAAGCTGATGGAACGCACCACCATTATTGCCAATACCTCCAATATGCCGGTAGCAGCCCGGGAGGCTTCCGTGTATACAGCTATGACCATTGCCGAATACTACAGGGCCATGGGATTGAAAGTACTCTTGTTGGCAGATTCCACTTCCCGCTGGGCACAGGCCTTGCGGGAAATGTCGAACCGCATGGAGGAATTACCCGGGCCCGACGCCTTTCCCATGGATCTGTCGGCCATCATTTCCAATTTTTATTCCAGGGCTGGAGTGGTTTACCTCAATAACGGTAAGACCGGTTCCATTACTTTTATTGGTACCGTTTCGCCAGCAGGAGGAAATTTGAAGGAGCCGGTGACTCAATCCACCAAAAAAGTAGCCAGGTGCTTTTATGCCCTTTCTCAGCAGCGTGCCGACAGTAAAAGGTACCCGGCAATCGACCCGATTGAAAGTTATTCGAAATACCTGGAATATCCGGAATTGATAAAAACACTGAACGAGACCATCCACCCCGAATGGACGCAAAAAGTGGATGCTCTGCGCAATCGGCTCATTCAGGGGAAAGAAGCTGCTGAGCAGATCAATATTTTGGGAGATGATGGCGTATCCGTCGATACGCACCTGGTTTTCTGGCGCTCAGAAGTGATCGATGAAATAATCTTGCAGCAAAATGCCTTCGATGAAATAGATGCCCGAACACCCATCAGGCGTCAGCAATATATGGTCGATAAGATCCTGGAGGTCATCAATATTCCTTTGGAATTTGATTCATACGAGGCGGTTAACCCTTTCTTTAAGAGGGTGATCAATGTTCTGAAACAAATGAATTACGCAGCATTCCAATCCGAAGCCTTTGAACAATATTTAGCAGACCTGGAAGGAATCCTAAAAGAGCGGCGATCGGACGCAGTACTACAAGATCATAAACAGCAGGCAAAATGATAAAGAAAGCTTTTCAGCGGATCTATACGAAGGTTTCTCAGATTACTAAAGCGACCTGTATGGTGCATGCCCAGAATGTGGGATACGAGGAACTTGCCCTGGTAGATGGCCGCCTTGCTCAGGTAGTAAAAATATATGAGGATGAAATCACCCTTCAGGTTTTTGCAGGTACGGAAGGGGTCTCAACTGATGCAGAGGTCGTATTCCTGGGAAAACCACCTACATTGATGGTAAACGAGACCCTGGCCGGACGGTTTTTTAATGCTTATGGCGAACCCATTGACGGTAGCCCACCCATAGAAGGGGAAGAGCGGGCAATAGGGGGCCCATCCGTGAACCCGGTACGTCGAAAACAACCTTCTGAGCTTATCGCAACCGGTATAGCCGGGATCGATTTAAATAACACCCTGGTCACCGGTCAGAAGATCCCCTTCTTTGCTGATCCCGATCAGCCTTACAATCAGGTGATGGCCACCGTAGCACTTCGCGCCAAGGCAGACCGGATCATCCTGGGAGGAATGGGGTTGACCAACGACGATTACCTGTACTTCCGTAATGTTTTTGAAAATGCCGATGCCCTGCATCGGATTGTTAGCTTTATCAATACTACCGAAAACCCGTCGGTAGAACGTTTGCTGATCCCTGATATGGCCTTAACGGCAGCAGAGTATTTTGCAGTAGACAAACATGAAAATGTTCTGGTCCTCCTTACGGATATGACCTTATATGCTGACGCCCTGAGCATTGTTTCCAATCGGATGGATCAAATCCCCTCAAAAGACAGCATGCCGGGCTCTTTATATAGTGACCTTGCCAAGATCTATGAGAAAGCCGTACAATTTTCTGATGGAGGAGCCATTACCATCATTGCGGTCACTACCCTTTCCGGGGGGGATCTCACCCATGCTATTCCCGATAATACCGGTTACATTACCGAGGGCCAGTTATTCCTGCGGCGGGATACGGATATCGGGAAGGTGATCGTTGACCCTTTCCGAAGCCTTTCCCGTCTTAAGCAATTGGTTATCGGTAAAAAGACCCGCAGGGACCACCCTCAGGTCATGAATGCGGCGGTCCGGCTCTATGCCGATGCTTCCAATGCCCGCACCAAGCTGGAGAATGGCTTTGAACTTACAGATTATGATGAACGGGCTCTCGCCTTTGCCAGGGATTATGCCGACCAGCTATTGGCCATTGATGTCAACATGGATAGTGACACTATGCTGAATATCACCTGGCAACTTTTTGAGCGCTATTTCTCGAAGGCAGAAGTAGGGATAAAAGAAGAGTTGACCAAGAACTTCTGGCCGGGTAATCCCTCTAAAGTATAGCCTATGGCCCTGCAATTTCAATACAACAAAACTGCTCTTCAAAACCTGGAAAAGCAACTGAAGGTACGGCAAAATGCGCTACCCATATTGAAAAATAAAGAGGCTGCCCTGCGCGTGGAAGTCAAAAAAGCCCGCAAGGAAGTGGAGGCAATGGAACTTCGCCTCCGTAATTCTATGGAAAAACATAATGAGATGGCCAGATTGTGGGATAGTTTCGATTTTGATCTTTTAGAAGTTCAACAGGTTAAACTGGAAGAGCAAAAAATTGCCGGTATCCGTACCCCTGTATTGGAATCACTTAGTTTTCGAAGGCACCCATTTTTGTTATTCAACCGTCCGGCCTGGTTCTCCGACGGACTCCAACTCCTTGAGGAGTGGACAACCCTGGTTTTAAAATGCAGCTTACTTGAACGCCGCACTGAATTATTGGAGCATGCCCGGAAAAAGACTACCCAAAAAGTAAACCTCTACGAAAAAGTACAAATACCGGGATACGAAGAGGCCATCCTCAAAATAAAGCGATTTTTAGAAGATCAGGAAAACCTTACTAAGGCTGCACAGAAGATCGTCAAAAAACGCCAAGAGCAAAGCCAACGACCATGATTGAGACCATGTACAAATATCAGTTCTTGGTCGAAAGGAACGACTATCTTTTTTTCCTGCGGGAATTGCGCAACTTGGGGGTATTGCACCTGCAGGAGCAATCGGAGGGTGTGCCACAAGAGGTACGTCTTCATCTCGAAGAGCAAAAAATGCTGCAGGATATTTATGATCGACTGGAAAAACGGAAAGCGGTTACCCAAGACCCTTTGCCGAAGAACCCAAAAACAGGGTTTTCAGTAGCTCGACAGTTTGAGGATCTTACAGAGCGCCTGGATGATCTGGGTCAGGAGTTGCAACAGCTTCGGGCTGAACAAGCCTATTGGCGCCCCTGGGGTATCTTTTCCGGAGCAAGCCTGGATATCCTTAAGAATGCAGGCCTTTCCATTGGTTTTTTCTCTTGTTCGAACAAGACCTGGCGCGGGGAATGGGTCAAGAAATACCCCCTGGCACTGATCAACCAGGATCAGGGGACGACTTATTTTATTGCACTAATGCCAAAGGGGCATAAAACAGACCTGCCTCCCAGGCTTGAAACCCTGGCCCCGCCATCCACCGGTACGCTGGAATTGGCAAGGCTTGCCGATAAGCTCGAGCAAGAAAAAACTGCCCTGGAAAAGCAACTCGATCAATTGGCTGCTTCCGGCTTACCTGCCCTTTCCGCTGCCCTGCATTCCCTTCATGATAAATTTCAGGTTGCCCAGGTGATGCACCATACTCGCCGAGAGGCAAACGAGCAACTCATGATCTTATCGGGCTTTGTGCCTGCGAAAACCAGAGAAAAGCTGGAGAAGTGGCTGGAAGAGACCAAGCGCTTATACCTACGGGAAAAAGCCTTACCCGAAGATGCACCACCTATTTTACTGCGCAATGGACCTTACGCCCGATTATTCGAACCCATCGGTGCTCTTTTCGGTCTACCTGACTACGCTGAGCTAGATCTTACCCCCTTATTCGCGCCTTTTTTTATGTTATTTTTCGGTTTTTGCCTAGGGGATGCCGGCTATGGCCTGATCATGGTGATCGGCGCTTTTTTCTATCAATTCCGGGCGCCGGATCAGTTGAAGCCCATCCTAAGACTGGTACGATGGTTAGGGCTGGCAACTGTCCTCTTCGGAGCACTTTCAGGTACTTTTTTTGGAATCAACCTGATCGACAACCCTTTGCCAGGCCTGGAGGCGGCGCGTAAATATATGCTGGATAGTAATCAGCTATTTGAACTTGCCCTGTTGCTTGGTTTGGTCCAAATCCTATTTGGGCTTTTTCTGAAAGCACTTAATCAGGCTCGTCGTTTTGGTTGGGCCTACGCCATGGTTCCGGTAGGCTGGATTCTGATCCTTCTGGGCTTGTTGGATATTGGCCTGCTAAAAAGGGTCCAACCTTACAGCAGCTACCTGGCGTTTGCCGGCCTTGGAATGATCCTTTTGTTTAGCGACCCAAAAGCAGGCTTGGCTTCCCGTGTGGGTAAGGGCTTATGGGAGTTATATGGGATTACTGGTTTTTTTGGGGATTTGTTGAGCTACATCCGTTTGTTTGCACTCGGTATCTCCAGTGCTATTCTGGGGTATGTGGTCAATAGCATCGGTTTACAGGTCAATAACAGCATTCCCTATGTGGGACCAGTGCTTTTTGTAATATTTCTTCTGGTAGGGCATAGTGCCAATTTACTGATAGCCTCATTAGGTGCTTTTGTGCATCCCTTGCGGTTGACCTTTGTCGAATTCTATAAAAACGCCGGATTTACCGGCGGCGGGAAAAAATATGATCCATTGCGTCAGCACATATCCGAGAGCGAACAAAAAACGATTAACCACTAAGTTTTACTGCAAATAAAAAAGATATGACCACAGGAATCATTTTAGCCTATATAGGCATTGCATTGATGATTGGACTTTCAGGAGTTGGTAGCGCCATAGGCGTATCTATGGGAGGTAATGCTACCGTGGGAGCGCTTCAAAAAAACGAAAAGGCATTTGGTAGCTACATGCTGTTAAGTGCCATGCCCGGGACCCAGGGATTGTACGGTTTCGCCGGTTTTTTCATCATTAATTCTTCAGGGATCCTCAGCGAAAATATTACCGTTCTGCAGGGTATGGCTATACTGGCTGCAGGTGTGGCTCTGGGGCTGGTGGCTTTGATCTCGGCAATGCGTCAGGGACAAATCTGTGCGAACGGCATCTCCAGCATTGGCTCTGGGTACGATGTTTTCGGTCGAACTATTGTACTGGCTGTTTTTCCAGAACTCTATGCAATTGTAGCCTTTGCAGCTACTTTCCTGATCAATGCCGGTTTATAAGAGGGAACCAACACACTGCTGTTCTGCTGCCCAAACTGAGGAAGAGAATGAGGCTTTACCTGCTTTCAACACTTAAATCAGAGAAAATGCCTAAGGCTGAATGGTGCTTGTTTGAATAGGATAGGAGGGGTACCTGATCTGCCGGGGCCAATTTGATCTAAATACCATTTGGATCCCCAAGCAGGTAATGGTCTTTTCCTTTTGCGACAAGACTGTTTACAGGAAGTTGGCTAAGAACTTCCTCTGGTCGTTCTACAAATAATTGAACACATACCCTTGCAACGCGATCGGGATTCAGTTCCAGTAACAGATTACCATCCTGCAAAATGGGAGTGGGCTTTGTTCTTAAGAGCTTAAAATTTAACTTGGAATAGTAAGCCTGGCTGGCTACCAAATTGGGAACTTTGATTTGAAGGTAAGTTGGCATGCTTCGTTTGGGTTTTAATGGAACGGTACGATCCTCTACTTAGAGTAGGATATCAATCGGACCAACTTCGCTTGTTCTATTCCTCCAACTGCCGAAAAAGCTTTTCGAGCGGGTAAGTTTTCCTCTTCTGTTGCTACCCAGGCTTCTGAACAACCAAGCTTCCAGCCGTATTCGATCAGGTTTCAAACCAATTCCCGCTCAATACCCAGGTTTTGGTATTCCTCCAGGACGCCTACCTCATTGACAAACAGCATGGGATCCTTGTCTGGATGGAGGTAATGAAAGCCGGATGCAAAGCCCACAATTCCTTCCTTATGGAAGGCCAGGTATAAATGATGGCGAGGATCTTTAAAGAATTGCACAGCTCTATCGGGCTTAATGGGATAATCAAAAAGTTGGTCCCCCACCTTGATCAGTCTTTCGAGGTGACGAAGATCTCCTAATTCAAATTGAAACATTCTTATTGTAAAATTCCAATCACCATTCTTAAAACTTTTGTGGCATCTTGGTGAAAGTAAACGGAATGGGTTCTTAAAAAAGTAGAGACGCGATTTAATCGCGTCTCTACTACAGGTGGAACGAAGATCCCTACTTTTTTTGGACTATTATCGTTAAGAGTCCGTATCGATTTTATTGGGCAGGATAATAGCATCCACCGCCTGTTGTCTCACCATTTCATTGAAGGCAGGTAATTCCTCCGCTTTAATGGATTCCCATTTGCTGAGTTGCTCATCGATCTTTTGAGACATTTCCTCCTTCACCTCCATGGCCTGTTTGGTGGGAGCAAAATTGCCCTGAGTGGCTTGCGAACCTACTGCTGCCAGCTTATTTGTCAGTCGTATCGGGTAGTTGAGCGGATCCTGTCCGGAGCGGTTCTTGGTTTGATACAAGGCCTGCTCTACCTCACTCATCTGCTTGTCAATGGCATTGGCTTTTTCGATTAGCGGCTTTTTGGACTCGTCATCTTTCCACAAGCCTTTGTAGTGATTGAGTTGATCACGCACCTGACGAATCTCAATAATGGATTCGTGGCCTTCTGAAACCTTTTCAGTTACTTCTTTTACAAAAGTGAACTGGGCCTTGTAATCAGCCATGGTAGCTTCCGCTCTGGGATCTTCTACTATAAAGAAGTTCTGCATTTGTTCCTCGCCGTCTACGGTGAGCTTAACGATGTATTCGCCGGGCACTGCGGTTGGGCCGGTAGTGCGGGCTCCCCAAAGGATCATGCCATCGAAGGTAGTAGCGCCTGGATACTGCATATTCCAAACAAAACGATTACCACCGGCTTCCAGGTCGCTGAGTTTTTCATCCCGCTCTTTGGCTGTGGTCGAAAACGCACGGATAAGATCGCCATTGTTCTCGTGGAAGCTAAGCTCGACTTCTGTGCTATCCGTAGGCGCTTCATCCAGGAAGAAATGGACCATCACGCCACCGGGGTGGTTGGTACCTGAGGTCAAAGAACCAGGACGACCTGTACCAGAAATCCGATAACTCGGCATGGGCTGGAAAAGGTGGAAATCTTCATCTGCAATACCCGCATTAACCTGGTGTAATACAGTCAGGTCATCGATCATCCATAGGGAACGTCCCTGGGTAGCAACGATCAGGTTATCGTTCTTGATGGTCAGGTCGGTAATGGGAACAATGGGCAAATTCAACTGAAAGGATTGCCAGTTTCTGCCGTTATCAAAGCTGATGAACATTCCTTTTTCTGTACCGGCGTAAAGTAGCCCCTCGCGGTCAGGATCCGCCCGTACCACCCGGGTGAATTGGTCGCGGGGAATATTGTTGTCAATTCTACGCCAGGTTTTCCCGTAATCCGTGGTATGGTACAAATAAGGGGCATAATCCCCCAGCTTGTAGCGCGTACCTGCAACATAGCATCCCCCATCATGGAATGGATCGGGGTCCATACTGTTGATCATGGTCCATTCCGGCATGGCGGGAGGAGTGACATTTTCCCAGTTTGCACCGCCATCGCGGGAAACATGGATCAGACCATCATCCGAGCCCACCCACATAACCCCTTCTTCATCAGGGTCTTCAAAACCGGCAAATAAGGTGCAATAATACTCCACGCCGGTGTTATCCTGGGTAATTGGCCCACCAGAGGATTTCAGCTTTTCCGGATCATTTCGGGTAAGATCAGGACTTAGGATCTCCCAGGAACGCCCGCCGTCCATACTCATGTGGACATGGTTGGAAAGGGTATACAACTTATCCGGGTTATGAGGAGAAAAGAAGATGGGGAAATTCCACTGGAAACGGTATTTCATACCTTCAGCTCCATACCCCATGGGATTATCCGGCCATACATTGATGGCCTGCATCTGCTTGGTCTCATGATTAACCCGGGTTAAAAAACCACCGTAGCTGCCCCCGTAGACAATATCATTATTTTCCGGGTCGACCGCAATATGCGCGCTTTCACCCCCTGCGGTAGGTTCCCAGTCGGATTCATCTATGGAGTAGCCATTGGTTCGATGCGCAATTCGGATCGTACTATTATCCTGTTGAGCTGCGTAGATCCGGTAGGGGAAATGGTTGTCGGTGGTCACCCGATAGAACTGTGCAGTGGGTTGGTTGTGATAGGTCGTCCAGTTCTCACCTCCGTCGAAGGAAACCTGAGCGCCACCGTCATCTGCAATGACCATCCGCTGGTTGTCTTTCGGGGCAATCCACAGGTCGTGATGGTCACCGTGAGGAGCATTATAAGCTTTGAAGGTTCGGCCTCCATCGGTAGATTTGTGGTAACGCACATTCATAACATACACTACATCTTCGTTTTCCGTATCAGCGTAGATCTTGCTATAGTACCAGGCACGTTGGCGAAGCGCTCTGCTTTCATTGATCTTGGACCAGGTCTTTCCGGCATCGTCAGATCGGTAGACACCGCCCGCATTGGCTTCGATGATAGCGAACACCCGATCGGTATTAACCGTAGAAACACTAAGGCCGATTATACCCAAAGGGCCTTTAGGCAGGCCTTTATTGCCGGATATTTTTTCCCAGGTATCGCCTCCATCGGTACTTTTCCAGATATCTGAACCCTCTCCGCCGGATTCCAGACTGTAGGGGGTACGGCGGATGCGCCAGGTGGAAGCATAAAGCACGCGGGGGTTGCCGGGCTCCATCACCAACTCAACAGCACCGGCATTTTCATTTGCAAAAAGAATGCGTTCCCAGGTTTGGCCACCATCTTTCGAACGGTAAACCCCTCGCTCCTGGGTGGGTTTGAACAGGTCCCCCATTACCGCGGCGTAAACCAGGTCAGGGTTATCTGGATGGACGCGTATGCGGGGAATATGTCGGGAATTCTCCAAACCGATCTGTTCCCAGGTCTTGCCGGCATCCAGCGATTTCCACATGCCATATCCGTAGGATACATTACCACGCACGGTAACTTCGCCTCCTCCGACATAAATGACATTCGGATTGCTTTGTGCCACTTCAACAGCACCTATCGACCCGCCGAAATAACCATCTGAAATATTTGCCCAGGTTTGTCCGCCATCTTCGGTTTTCCAAACACCACCACCGGTAGCTCCAAAATAATAAAGATTGGGCTCACCGGGCACTCCGGTGACTGCTGCTGATCTGCCACCCCGGAAAGGGCCGACTTCCCGATAATCAATGGCATCGTAAAGCCGCTCCTCTATGGTTTCCTGTGCCAGGGCAGAAAGGCCCATTAAAAGGCATAGGGTAAAAAGCCCGAGGAGACGTCGGGTAAAGGAAGATTCTAATTTGGTCATAGTAATCCTTAGATTTAGTGAACAATACGGTTTATAATTGTGAGGATATGGCAATAAATGCCAGAACATTAAATTACTAAATTCGTAATAATAAGATAAGATTTTGCCTTCCCCTTTGTCTTTTTCAGCCTGCCATTGGTCGTCGTCGTCATTACCTTCGTCCTTCTGCCTTTAGAACTATCCCTTGCAGTAGCGATTATTCCCTGCGGTGAAACTGGAAAAACCGCACTATCCGAAGATAATGCGGTCGTAAAAGAGAAAAACCTCGCCTTGTAATCTTATTGGGATCTACTCGGTAATGACCACCTTTCTGCTAATGCTTTGATCGCCCTGAGTGATAAGCAAAAAATAGGTGCCTGCACCATTCTGGCTGATGTCCACTTCATCCGAGAAGTCGCCAGAAAAATTCTCTAGTTCGTATTCGTAGATCCTTCTTCCGGCACTGTTAAATATTTGGATAAGGGTTTCTCCTTGACTGGTCAGCTCAAATTGCAGGGTGAACATTCCGGTATTGGGATTGGGAAACAAACGAAGAGATTCTGCCGGTAAATTATTATCTCTGGGTATTTCCAGGCCAAAATCTTCCTCTATACGCAGGTACTCCTCTGTTTCCATTTCCTGCATTTGCACCTTTGCTGATTGTAGAGAAACTTCTGGTCCATCCCGAAACGCTAAGGCCGGTTGGGGAATGTCTTCCTTCCCCCTATGGTCATAATTATAGTTGTAATTATAATTATGTGAACCTGAGCGGGTTTCACAATTGGATTTAAGCGCTCCTTGTGCAGTTTGTTCTATCCCATCCCTCAAATAGGTTACCTTTATATTGCTTCCGACAGTTGAATTGTCTATTGCCGTTGAGACATCTTCCCAATCAATAATGGGGAAATCATTAATGGCAATGACGACATCATTGTCCTTCAATCCCATTTCCATGGCAGTGGAATTCCGAATGGGGTTGATCCGAACTCCCTTTGAAGAAGAGCGATCTGCATGTTGAATCCCTAAAAAGGGGTCCTCACAATCGCCCTTTGAAGAGGAACGTGCTTCATCACGACTTCCAAAGGTAATGGAGGCCGTTTGAACCTTTCCGTTTCGAATGAAGTGTAGGGTAGCTTGCTCTCCAGAACGGTATTTTCTGATAATGTTGGTCAGGCTCTGGTCACTTCCTACCCGGTATTCATCGATACCGAATATATAATCAAAGGCCTGTAACCCAGCCCTTTCGGCTGCAGAGTTCTGAAAAACACTGGTAACATAGCTTCCGTAGGGGGTGTCAAACCCTAGTTCAATTGCTTTGTTCCTGGAAACATCACTGGAGTAAATGCCCAGAAATGCCCGCTCCTTTTGCTCGTAATCTTTTCGTTTCGCTTCTGTGACCGCCTTTGATCGAATCGGGCCGGACTTATCGAGTAAAACTCCATTCCGGTCTACGGTCACACTGATAATTGCTCTGGGTTCAAGGCTATTGATCGCACCGGATATATCCGTCCAGTCAATCATGGTATGCCCATTAATACTCAGCAGGATATCCCCGTCTCTAAGGCCGATTTCATCAGCAGTGGAACCACCTACTACGTTGATCCGGACACCGATCTCTGTTTCTGAATTGCTGTTATGACTGCTAACACCGAAAAAGGGATCTTCCCCATCATTTGAAACGAACTGGGCCCGATCCTGGTGGCTTTTAAAGGTTACTTTGAGTTGTTTCTTGCTGCCTTTTCGAATAATGGAAAGGGTGGCCTGATCACCTGCGTCAAACCTGGATAGCATATCGCTCAGGCTGGTGGTCCAATCGGCTTCCACCCCATTAATGGCGTAGATATAATCCAGTGGTTGAAGGCCCGCCTCTTCAGCGGCAGTTCCTGGAATGATCTTGGTAACATAGCTGCCATAGCGGTTTTCGAAATTTAAGAGGTTTGCTTTTTGCGGGGAAACGTTCTCGGAATAAACACCAAGGTAGGCTCTCTGGGCCTGTAGTAGGGGAGTAGTGCTTAGCGAAAACAGGCCAATGAGTAGAAAAAAGGTTTTTAGTTGGTTCATCTTTTTCCGAATGTTATTTAAGCGGTAACCAGGCCTGGGCTTGAGGTGAAAAAGACACTTCAGCGGCAATCTTTAGGCCTTCGACCTCAAATTCCAGGAATTTACCTCTACAAGTTTTCTGAAAGGACAGCAAAAATTATCCGGGGTTGCTTCGAACTTCACTTTTTAAAGAGCTTTCAATTTTTTGGGACTAATCGTATTCAAAAATCGTTAATTTTGGTGGGGCCTCTTTTAAGTGGACCTGATCTAAATCTGTGAAGCCAAATCCATTTCCTTATGAATCACCAAACGCTATATGTTTTGTTTTTCGTCTTCCTTTTTCTGGTAGGGTGTAAAAGCACTGAAAAACTGGGTAAGCCCATGGAAAAATATAATGAGCTAGTAGAACAAAAGGCCAGTCTGATCGCCATTCCCATTCAGCTTGGGCTGGACGAAATCCAACAAGCCCTTAATGCTGAACTCGACGAAACCCTGTATGAAGATAATTCCTTTAGCGGGGACAATATGAAGATCAAAGCGGTGAAGAATGACGACATAAAATTGCGCATCAAGGACCAAACAGTTTTTTACACCGTACCCCTGGATCTGGATGTGGTCTATCGGGCGGGCATTACTAATATTGGTGCGAAGGGGGCGATCAGCCTGGATTTTAAAACGGATTTCGATATAGGCTATGATTGGCGGATCACTACCCGAACAGAAGTGGAGCAGTACCACTGGACCAACAAACCACGGATCAATGTTGCTGGGGTAAATGTGAATGTGGGTTTCATAGGGGATTTATTATTGAGGAACAGCCAACCTTACCTTGCCCGGCAAATAGACCACTTTGTAGCAGAGGAGCTGAACCTGGACGAAATAATCCGGGATACCTGGGAGCAGATGTATGAACCACTGTTGGTTTCTTCCGACTACCGCACCTGGGTACAGGTGCAACCTACCTATATTGGGTTGACCCCCCTGAATACCAGCAATAACCGAATTGAAACGACCATCATGGTCGAAGCAGATCCCAGGGTAGTTGTGGGGCCTAAGCCCACCGCCTTGATGGCTCCTCCCTTGCCGGAGCTACGCTGGCGTTCGAAAGAATTTGAAGGCTTTGTGATCAACCTGAGTGCACGAATATCTTACGAAGAGGCCGAACGCCTTGCCCGGGAACAAAGCGTAGGCCAAACCTACACCAGCGGGAAATATTCTGCCACGGTTCAAAATATTGAGATCTATGGTCAGGGCGATAAACTGGTGATCGGCCTGGACCTTACCGGAAGTTACAATGGCAGTGTTTATTTGGAAGGTGTTCCGGTCTATAATGAAAAAAAAGATGAGATCCAGATCGATCAAATGAAATTTACGGCCAATACGAAGTCCTTCCTGATGAAATCCGCTGCCTGGTTGTTGAATTCTACCATTGAAAGCCGTATTCAAAAAACCATGAATTTTTATCTGGATGCTAACCTAAAGGAATCCAAGGAAATGCTTCAAAAACAACTGGATAGTTACAAATTGGCTCCGGGTATCCAGGTTTCGGGCAAGATGAATGAACTGCGCCTGAACGGTATTCAAATCATCCAGGAAGGCCTGCAGGCCGATCTGTTGGTCAGTGGGCTGGTAGGTATTTCCGTTTACGATCTGCAAAACTGATCGGCTGGCCTTTTATTAGAAAAGGTATTGCAATTGTAAAGCCAATTGACTTTTGGTATTACCGGCAGGAGTATCATTTCCAGTGGGAGTGTAAATGGTTTGAGCCAACCGTCCCTCAATGGTTAGTCCGGGATAGGGGCGATAGCGAAGGTTGAAATAAAAGCGGCTCCCTGAATGGTAATAGGCCGGAAGACTGAAGGCACCCAGCAGGTTGTTTTCATAATGGTAAAACCGCAGGTCATACCCCCTGGTATCGAAAAGGGCAAAGCGGGTGGTGAAGGAAAAGGCCTTGCCAACTGGTCGGTAAAGGACATCCTGAAAAATACTCATCCCATATTGGGGTTGTAGGTTTCCCTCCTGGAGGGAGCCCACGTCCAACCGGGTTCGAAACTCAAAGGCCTTGCCTGTTTTTAAGGCGAGATGCCAGCGCAGTTGGGTAAGGGTTTGGAAAACCAGAGGGGGGAGTGGTTGCTCGGTAAGGGTCGATTCGATTTGTTTGGATTCCCTTCTGAATTCAAGGTAAATGGTATGCCTATGCCGCTTTTCATACTGTAAGCGACTCCGAATCTCCCAACCTTGTGATGGACTGTTTATACCAAATTTTGGTTCGGGGTGCTGGTACAGGTCTACAAAGAATTGAGCCGTCCAGGCCGGGGAAAGCCTAAAAAGGCTGGCCAGATAAAGCCCGGTTTCATTTCGATTTCCTGATGATTCACCAAATGCCTGGGCACGTAGGGCCTGGTACTGGGAGGGATAATGCCGAAATACAAGGGCAAGATCTGCCTGAGGGGCCAGCCCGGCGGTCAAACCGTTTAAGGTGGCAGGCCCCCCGTTAGGGCCGATGGCAGTTTCTCCAAAGAACAGGAAATTACCTACCCGCCACCGATAATCCAGGCTGCCATTGAATAAACTCCTCCCCCGGAAGTAGTAACGATTGTAAAATCGCTCTGTGGGAGAAAGCCTGTGGCTGAATGCGTCCAGTAACACATTTGCCGAAAGGCTAAGTTGCTTCTTTTTCCATTGAAGGTTACCTCCTGCACTGAAGTGACCCACGGCCTTTTGGGCAGCCCGTTCAGCGGAGGTACGGTGTAAGCCGTCCAGGTCAAAAGTGGAAAATACCGCTTCTTCTCCTTCTATTCTCAGGGAGGCATCCCGTTTTCGGTAAGAGATAAAGGTAGTGGCCTCCCAGTTCTCGCCTAGTCGAACGGTAGCCCCTCCTCCCCGAAAGAAATTCCCCTCATTGGCCGTGGTTTGTGGGCGAAGGACTTCCCCATGTCGGATCACGTTCATGACCTGTCCGCTTTTACCATAACCATATCCGGCATGTAGGATCAGCCCCTGCCCAAGACTTACATTAAAATCTCCAAGGGCAAGTGCCTTCCATCGTTTGCGATAATCCTTCAAAAAGAAATGGTAGGAATAATGGTCAAATAGAAAGGGAATTTTCTGTTGTATGAAAAGCTCGCCAGGATCCTTCTCCAATGCTATGCCCCAACTCAGCCGGTTGGCATATCGATAGCGGTACCTGAGGTATAATCGATCCTGATTACCGGCAAAAGAGGGGTTATCCAATGGTTCTAATTGTCTGCTCCAGTGAACATTGAGTTGGGAGGCCCCCTTAAAGAATAATTTACTCCACCCTACCTGGTAATCGTCCAGATCGGTTTCGATCGTAAAATAGGGCCACAACAGCCTGACCAGAGCGGTATCCCAATTCGCAATGGCCTGTAATTCGTGTTTGGCGATAAATGGGCCACTTTTTTGACGGTGGTTTAGGAAGGATCGAATCTGAGCATCATTCAGAACTACAAGTTGCCTCAGGTCGGATTCCTCCAGGGTGTTGAGGTTTAATGGGAAAGATTGGGCCCAATCTTCCAGGAAGGCATTCCGCGATTCGCTTTCCGGTAAATCCACCCCTTCGAATTGTTCCAGTAGCCTTTCCACATTAAGAAGGTCTTGTACTTCCTGCCCCTGGAGGCTTAGGCTAAACAGCAACCCGGCAACCAACAGGAGTGAATTCTTTCGAAATTTGAAGAACATAACTGTAGAGTTCCCGGCCGGGAAGCGTAGCGAGTAGAATGCCTGGGGCTAAAGTCGAATGGATAGATCAGCAAATGAAACTTGAAAAACGATTGAAATATTGCTGCAAAGGCATGAATGTATTAAAAATAAGGTACAATTAACGTCTATTTTTTAGAAATTAATGACAACTTGCTTAAGTTGTTGAAAAGTTATTAATTCAGACAAAAGGCTTACTTGCTGGCAAACGGACCGGTTTGGTTTTAAAAATACCGACCATAAAGCGCATTGATTTGAATTGTAAGATAAAGATACGAAATGAAAGTGTATTGTTACAAGTTTTTAATTGTCTTTTTCTTTTGCCTTTGACGGGACCTGAAGGACACAAAGAGGGCTTTGATAGTTATTTGAAATTCAGTTTTTTAGGATGAATCTTTAGGCTTTAAGGAACACAACTTAAAAAAAAGGCAACTAGTGAAATCCGCTTGATTGCCTTAATCTTGTCTTTATGACAGCACTGGAGAGCCAGCGTTAGTACGTAAATGAAGTGAGTTAACCAGAACAGAGCGCATGAAAAAGATCGAAGCCATAATTCGGTTATCCTCCTTTGACAGGGTCAGAGATGCTCTGGCTAATGTGGGTGTCTGTTTTTTTACACTCAAGGAAGTTAAGGGTTTTGGTTTAGCGAGTGGAGAGAAATTAGTTTATCGTGGGCATACCTACGATTCAGATTATATAGCAAGACTACAATTAGACATTTTAACTACGCCGGATAAGGTAGATCTTATTGTTGACACTATTTCCCAGGCCGGCCGGACCGGGGAAGTTGGGGATGGTAAGATTGTAGTATATGATATAGAAAAGGTCATGCGTATTCGAACCGGCGAACTGGACTCAGAAGCATTATAGACGTCTGCACTATCTGCTATTAACCAAATAAAGAAGGTTTTTCCTAACCAAATTTCAGATTGGTACTTCTTGTTCCTGCAATTGGGCTACAGGAGCATTCGGGTAATGGATGTCTTCCTCCAAAGGGAGCTGGTATTTTAGTATTTAAAATGATTCGTATTGCTAATGAATGAAGCACTGTTTACGGTGAATAACATATGGATGCTTTTTTCCACCGTTCTGGTTTTTATTATGCATCTGGGCTTCTCTGCATTGGAGGCCGGATTCGTTCAGCAGAAAAATACTGTTAACATTCTCTTCAAGAATGCGATGATCATCGCAATAGGGCTTTTAACCTATTCTTTTTGCGGGTTTAATTTAATGTATCCGGGTACTAACGAGGGAGGGATTTTTGGTTTTAGTGGTTTTGGCTTATCCATGCCTGAGGGGGCAGCGGGAGCGATAGATTATGCTTCAGGAGGCTATACTTATTGGACCGATTTTATTTTTCAGGCCATGTTTGCAGCTACTGCAGCTACCATCGTTTCAGGGGCGGTGGCGGAGCGCATAAAATTAGAGGCCTTTCTGATCTTTGCTACGCTGTTTGTATCCTTGAGCTATCCGGTGACGGGCTTCTGGAAGTGGGGAGGAGGATGGTTGGAAACTCAAGGGTTTTATGACTTTGCGGGCTCTACCATTGTTCATGCGGTTGGAGGTTTTGCCGCTTTAGCGGCTGTACTGATCCTGGGCCCGCGTTCGGGCAAATATACAGTACATGGGATCAAGCCCATTCCCGGGCATAGTATGCCCTTAGCGGCACTGGGTGTTTTCCTTTTATGGTTCGGCTGGTTTGGATTCAACGGAGGGTCTGTTCTTTCAGCCGAGCCGGTAACTATCTCCCTGGTTTTCGTAACGACTTCACTGGCGGCTGCCGCAGGTGCTGTAGGTGCTTTTTTTGCTTCCTATTTGTTGTTCAGATCCCACGACCTTTCCATGGTTCTGAATGGTATCCTTGGGGGGCTGGTCGGTATTACTGCGGGAGCAGATGTCATGGGACCGAGTGTAGCAATATTGATCGGTCTGGTTGCAGGTCTGATCATTCCTTTTTCTGTGGTATTCTTTGATCGAATAAAGATTGATGACCCGGTGGGGGCAACCTCTGTTCACCTGGTTTGTGGAGTTTGGGGAACGCTTGCCGTAGGGATATTCGGTGCTAAGGCTGGACTAGAGCAGTTTGTCGTACAGTTGTATGGCGTGGCGGCTGTAGGTGCTTTTTCCTTTTCCTTCGCTTTTGGTCTTATGGCCCTGCTTAAAAAGACGATCGGAATTCGGGTAGCTCCCGAAGATGAAGAAAAAGGCCTGGATGTGGCAGAGCACGATATGCATGCCTACGAAACCTCTGCAGATCGGGTGGTATATGACTTGCAAATAAAATAAAAAACCTCTGGTTATGCTGGCACATTCCCAGAGGCGGTGTGGTAAATCAGGTTGGGAGATTTACCAAATGTAAATGTAAGCCTTGTCTCGCTTACCGACAAATACATTTGGATAATACAACAATTGGAACCTGATTATTTAATTGCAATAAATCTCAATTACAATGGCGAAATTCAAATTCGAATACATCTGGCTGGATGGATATAAGCCAGTTGCCAATTTGCGTAGCAAAACCAAAGTACTGGATCTCGATGCTTCCTATTCCGGTGACCTGGATGTGCTGCCTGAATGGTCATTTGACGGCTCTTCTACTTTACAAGCAGAGGGGCATTCCTCTGATTGTTTGCTGAAGCCGGTATCGGTTTACCCTGATCCGGGTAGAAAAAATGCCTTCCTGGTAATCGCGGAAGTGTTGAACCCGGATGGAACAGTTCATGAGTCTAATACCCGTGCTTTGATCGATGATGATAGTGATGACTTCTGGTTTGGCTTCGAGCAGGAATATGTCCTTATGCAGGAGGGTCTGCCCATTGGATTTCCTCAATCTGGCTATCCCGGACCGCAGGGCCCATACTACTGTGCAGTTGGGGCAAAAAATGTTTCTGGTCGGAGCATTGTAGAGGAACATTTGGACCAATGCCTGGAGGCTGGCTTAAACATTACTGGGGTCAATGCAGAGGTGATGTTGGGACAGTGGGAATACCAATGTTTCGGGAAAGGACCGAAGAAAGCCAGTGACGATTTGATCATTTCCCGTTACCTACTAAATCGCGTTGGGGAAGATTATGGGGTGAGTGTAGAATTACATCCCAAACCGATCCGCGGGGATTGGAATGGTAGTGGCATGCACACCAATTTCTCGAATGAGCAAATGCGCAAGGTCGGTGGAAAAGATTACTTCGAGGCGATCTGTGAAGCCTTCCGTCCTGTACACGAAGACCACATCGCGGTTTATGGCTCTGAAAATGACCAACGCCTGACCGGCTTGCACGAAACCCAGTCCATCGATCAGTTTAGCTATGGCGTTTCTGACCGTGGAGCATCGATTCGCATTCCAATAGGTACGGCTCAAAAATGGGTGGGTTATCTGGAAGATCGCCGCCCGGCTTCCAATGCAGATCCCTATTTGGTAACAGCCAGAATTATGAAGACCGTTAACTCTGCAGCTCTGGCTTATGCTTAAGTCTTTGCTTTAAATGGAAGAGAGCGAGCGAGGCCGGCCCAAAGCGAAAAAGGGCTTTGAGCCGGCCAACCTTTTTAGTCTTTCGGTTCCCCAAAGAAAGGTTGGGCTTTAAAGGTAGTCGCTTTTTCAATCTAATAATTTCTTTTTCTCCCGGCGGAATTCTTCCTCAGTGATCAAGCCCTTCTCCCGCAAATCTCCTAATTGAAGCAGTTGGTCCAGTATATTGGTGGAGCCTGTAGGTTGTTGATCGAGAAAATTGGGTTTGGGTTCGGGCAGAGGGGTTGGCCGGAAGTAGCCATTCAATTCAAAGGTTTTAAAATCCGGCTGCTGTCGCAGGAATTTCAAGGCAAAATGCTTCCTGATCTTATCCAAACGATCAAACCCTTTCTCCACAGCCTGTTGCAAATGAAAATAGGCTGGTGCAGATTCCTGTAAAAGAGAATAACAACAAGCCAGGTTGAAATGAGTGCTGGGGTCATCCGGTGTCAATTCCAGATACTGTTCGAAGGCCTGTATCGCACTTTGATAATCCCCGTTTCGAAAATATTGAATACCTACCTTTTTGTAGGACTGATCCGATACCTTTTGTGTGTGGGAATACCGACGTCGGTTCCTGCGTCCTTGCCTTCGACGGGGAGCGGAGGATTGATAAACAGCAGCTTCTTCCGAAGCTGGCTGGACCAGAAACTCCTTATTGTAACGACGTTCAAATTCGGGATCAGGCATGACAAATAGCAAAACAGCATCGATGAATCCCAGGATGGCCGGGGCCATGATAAAGGGTGCGTCCTCCTCTACAGTAATGGCAAAGGTTATGAAAAACAACAATAAATGCAGCACACCTTGAAAACGCTTCCCTAAATAAAAGCGGTGTACTCCAAATATGCCGAAAAACAACGCCAGTAAGGCTGCCACTATTTTCTGCTTCATATCCAATTGTAATAGCCTAAAAATAAACTGTCGTCGCCAATAGGACGAAGGAATTCTAAGAAAGGTCGCTTTTTTTAGATGAAAGAGCTTTTTGGGCAGGTCTGAACGATAGAAAACAGATTCGCGAACTTTAGTTCGCAAACTCCAATCCCAAAACCAACTGACAAATACAAGTGACCGATCACAAAGGGCCGAAAAACTCAAATCTGCCCGCGGATATCCTTGAGTCGCTTATCTACCTGAGCGTGGACGTCATCCAGCTTTTTCAGATCCTCTTCTTCCCGTTCCAGCATAAGGTCGAACCGAAAGAAATTATCATCAATTTTTTCCTTGAGCCGGTGGATGTAGGTCTTTAGGGTCGCGGTGACATCCTCTTCTATTTTTTTGCGCCCCTTTATGATCTCCTCCGTAAAACTTCTGATCACTTTACGTCTTTTCCCAGAAGTAGCCACACTGGCGAAAACTAATCCAATGGCAGTGATAACACCACCGGTGATATCAAATACAATACCATTGGTAACTGCAGTAATAATGATCCCTACTACGGCCAATCCACTGCCAGTGGCAATGCCGGACCCTATTGGACTTTTATCCGGGAACAGGGTGCGGTCGGTGAAGTTCTCAGTACTTTTGATGAAATCCTGGAAAGTTTCGTGTAATTCCTTGAACACATTATTGCGTTTTTCGGCAATATTGCTAAAGACTTCGTGATCATTTTCCAAAATGGTCGTGGAGTTCCGGATTTTCAGGTCGATTAATTTGGCCATTTGCTGAATACTATCCGAAAGGTCGTCAATACCACTATTGAGTTTTAGTTTTAGTTCGGTATTGAGCTCCTCTTCTAACTCCCTGGCCAGGTTTTCCAGCCATTCGGTTATAGAGGCCTTTCGACTGAAAATTGATGCAAAGGAGCGGCGCACCAGGGTAAAGAAGGAGAGGCCTTCCCGCAGTTCCTGTTCCTTTTGCCGGGTAATGCGGTCATATCCTGCCAGGATATTCTCGACCAACACATCCACTTGCTTATTGGAGGTTTTTTCTTGTTGATCCAGGGTTTCTGTAATATCTGCGCGGAAGTCCTGATCGGCTTTTAATTGTTTATGTCGTAGCTTCAGCCCATCCTCTACCGTTTCAGAAATACGGATACCGGTATCCAGGGTATTCTGTAGCTTGAGAATGGGCGCTTTCCCACCCGTAATATTCTCCTTTATATATTCTCTCACTTTTGCAAAACCGCTATTGGCGGTGTCACCTTCCAGTTCCATTTTTGCGGATACGGCGAAGATCACCGGTTCTTTGATCCCTTTTTTTTCTGCGTACTCGGCTACTCCATTGATATTGGTCTGCAGATCCTCCGGAGGGAGCAGGTCCTTTTGCTGCAAAACGAAGATGATCTTTTTGCGCCACTCCTCCCGAATGAAATCAAAAAACTCCCAGGACGACTGCCGGTAAGGGTTTTTGGCTTCGAAAACAAATACGATCAGGTCGGCGGCAGGGATAAAGTCTTCTGTGATGGTTTGGTGGTTCTCTATGATTGTGTTAGTCCCTGGAGTATCCACAATAGCGATCTCTTTCAGGATCTCTACCGGTTCGGTAATTTGCTTCAGGAAAGGGTTGATCTCGGTTACGGAATGGACTTCCCCATAAATGATCTGCTGGATGGTATCGGTCATAGGGTGGGCTGCAACGGCGGTGATTTCCTTTTCGGCCTCCAGCAGTGCGTTGATAAAAGAACTTTTCCCTGCTTTTACCTCCCCAACGATCACAAACATATAGGGATCGTGTATCCTGTTTCGCATATCGCTGACGCGCTGGGCGATCTCCTCATTATTGATCCTGATCGCCAACTCGTGCAAGTCCTTTATGGCTTCATCTGCCAGGGCTCGTTGGGATTGAATATTCTGGTTGATCAGCTTGGTATTTCCAGCCATATTTGTCAAATTTTTAACCGGCTTTGATCCAGCAGCAAAACGCTTTCAGGACCGGTACAAAATAGTAGGTCTAATATACTTAAATTAGGCAAAAAGCCGTGCTTTTCCTGAAATACCTGGGCGTAAGTCGGGCTGTCGAACGGCAGGGCCGATAGCCTGGGGTTAATCTTGTTTCGGGCATCTACCGTTTTTGCGGTATTTTGTTTCAGCTGGAAGGTAGTGCTTAAACGGACCTCTATGTCTAAGGGCAGCAGTTTTAAAATGGTTTGAAGGAGGGTTTTATTCCAGTCGAAGAGGAACTCATAGGGTATTTGGAACAAAGGCTCCAGTGCCGGGCTATAAAATTCGAAATAGGGGGCTTTCCCGTAAGCCGATTGAATGGTATGCCAATGCTGGCGTTGCCAGGGTTCATCATAGGCGATGCGTACCTCTTGTATAGGTTGTTGTTCGTTTTTCCCCGCGCGGAGGGGTACGGATAGGCGTAGTTGGCCATTCGCCCCGGCAAGCCTTGTTCGATTCCGGAAGGTGCCCTTTTGGTAATTTTCGCAGGCTTCGATTTGTACCCTTTGAAACTGGTTTAATAAGCTGAAGAAAGCGATATTGGGCAAATAATGCAGTTCGATGAGCAATTCGGCCATTGTTGTGTTGGCTTGGTGGCTTGGGATTATTCTAACGATAAAGGTACATACTTAGCGGAAGAAAGTTTTTTCGAAGACCATCGGGTTCCAACAAAGCTGTGCTCTTTCGCCCAGGGCGCCCTTGAGGATTGCGTTTTGGTCGAAAAAATGCATGAACTCCAAAGAAAGTTCCGCGCTAATCCCCGGTACCAGAAAACTTTCCTCTGGTAGCCAACCGCCCGTTTCAGCAATGCCATGGCCTTTGAAAAAGGGAAGATCTAAATTGGACAGTAGCGATTGCAACTGTTGGTTGGCGGTTTTGTTTTCATCAAAGTTCTGTGGCCTGGACCTGGGGTTCCAGGCAGTGATAAAAATCCAGTTTTGAAAAAACTGCTTGCCTAACCAGCTATCCAGGGAAGGATGAAAGCGCCCCACTCGCAAGTCGAAAACGGGCTGGTTTATCCGGTAGGTAGTGCGCTGATAGGCATTTACCAGTGCTTTATCCGGAAAGGGAGAAGATTCCTCCATTGAATTATCGTTAAACAGGTGAAAGTCGTACCTTTGCCCCACTTTTGAATAAAGATATCGCTTCCCATGGAAATGGATAAAAATACCGTAATCGGATTGATCTTAATTTTTGCCTTGTTCTTTGCCTGGCAATATTTTATGGCACCCTCCCCGGAGGAGGCTGCTGCCGAAAGGGCCCGCCAGGATTCCCTGGCACAGGTCACCTACACCCAGGATAGTCTGGCCAGCTTAAAGGCTGAAGATCAAAGGATAAAAAGAGTAGAATCGGTCACTCCTGAAGTTCAGGATTCGGTGTTGGATTCTCTGCGCCAGTTGGAGATGGCCGGGCAATTTGGGCCTTTTGCCCCCGCTGCCCTTGGAACAGCCCGGGAAGTAGTACTTGAAAACGATGTGCTGCGGGTTCGCTTTACGAGTAAGGGCGGCAAGGTGGAGGATGTACTGCTCAAGGACCAGTATCGCCTGGTAAAAGACGAGAATGGGGAGGAGATGAAAAAGCCTATTCATCTGCTGAGTGATCAACGGGACCGCTTCGACTTCTTTTTCCCCATTGCCAGCTTACCCGGCGGCGGAGTGAAAAGTAGTGATCTGTTTTTCGAAGTAGTAGAAGCCAGCCCGGAGAAGGTGGTGTTCCGAGCAAATGCCGGGCTGGACCGGGCCTTCGAGCAGGAATACAGCCTGGTTCCGGATTCTTACAAAATGGATTACCAGATCCGCTTCATCAACCTCAACGGGGTCCTCGCTACTCAGGATCAAGGGATCACCCTCCAGTGGACCAACCACATCGAAAAACTCGAAAAGTCGGAACGCTTCGAGCTCATGTACTCCAGCGTTTACATGAAGCCGGAGGGCAAACGGGTAAAACGCTGTAACCCTAATGCCAAATCCAATGAAAAGGATAGTGGTGGTGAACCGGTACGGTGGATCTCCCATACCAACCAATTCTTTAATACCAGTATTGTAGCGGAAAAACCTTTCGGTCCGGCTACTATCTCCTCCCAAAAGCTGGAAAATGAACTGGATCACCTGAAAAAATATACCACCCAGGTGGTGGTACCTCTCGAAGGAACGGAGGAAGAGGTCCTGGCAATGCATTACTACGTTGGTCCTAATGAGTTCAAACGATTGCAGTCGATGGGCTTCAGCCTGCAGGATGTCATTCCCTTTGGACAATCCATACTTGGGACCATCAACCGCTGGGTGATCCGCCCGGTATTTGGTTTTCTGTCCAGCTTTATTAGTAGTCCCGGCCTGGTGATTCTGGCCCTGACTTTTCTGGTGAAAATGGCCCTATATCCCCTGACTTATCGTATGCTTTATTCCCAGTCAAAAATGGCGGCTCTGAAGCCTGAAATGGAGAAGGTAAAGGCCAAACACAAAGACGATCAACAGGCACAACAGGTGGAAACGATGAAAATGTACCGGGAGTTTGGGGTAAACCCCCTTGGAGGGTGCTTGCCCATGGTGCTGCAAATGCCGATCTGGATTGCCTTGTACCGCTTTTTTCCCGCTTCTATCGAGTTTCGTCAGGCCAGTTTTCTTTGGGCAAACGATCTTTCTTCTTATGATGAGTTCTTTACCCTGCCATTCGAGATCCCTTTCTTCGGGTCTCATTTGAGCTTGTTTACGCTTTTGTGGGCAATTTCGACCCTGGTTTATACTTATTATAACACGCGGCATATGGACATGTCGGCCAATCCGGCTATGAAATATATGCAGTATTTGATGCCGGTCTTTTTCCTTGGCTTTTTTAATAGCTATGCTTCCGGATTGACCGCTTACCTGCTGTTCAGTAACCTGATCACTATTGCGCAGACCCTCATCACCAAGAATGTGATCATCAATCAGGATAAGATTAAGCGGGAAATGGATGCCTACCGGGCTAAACCTAAGAAAAAAGGTGGTTTCCAACACCGACTCGAACAAGCCCTCAAAGAACAGCAAAAGGTAGCCGCTGAACGGCAGGCTAAAGGCAATGGCCGGCAACGGTCTGCCTCCGCCAGAAAAAAGAAGTAAGAGGTGAAATGGATTTTCTCGATGATCTAAAAGACGCTCTGCTTGGGAATGAACGCCGCACTGAACTGCAACAATTTGCATCCAGGGAAGGCTTCGTTTACCGGGGTACCCTCCGATATGCGGATTGGGACTTCGAGCTGAAGCAACTCGAGATCTTTCGAACGAAAAAACGGAAACGCTTCAAAAACGTCTTGCAAAAAGGAAAGACCGATACCGGGGAATGGGAGCGTCTATTCGATTATTTGCAATTCGAAGGTCCTGCTCCGGACGCGATGACCCTGTATTATCTTCATTCCGAAGGATTTGGCTTCCCTCCATTTCAAATTAAATACCGGTCAGGACTTTCCCGCTCCTGGCAACATTTAAGAAAAGGCCGTGGGATTTTGGACGCTTTTCCGACTTTTCATCAATTTTACCGTTTGGAGAGTGATTTCCCAACTGCTTTACGTCCATTCCTAAACCGGCCTACTCTCTTGCGCCGTATTGCGGTGGAAAAAAAATTGCGCATCGAAGGCCAGGATCAGCATCTGTTGCTGTACTACCCCAAGAAAGTAATTGAATTACCCGACCTGCCCAACTTCCTTGCATTGGGCCGGGCGGTAGGGGAAGCCTTGAAAAAGGCAAGCGAGGGGGATTTGGTTTAAGCCCCCGCTCTGCCCTGCTTCACTCCTCCAAGCCCGATTGTTTAGGGATAAAATACAGGGCTGCAAAACCAGCCACCAGATGCAGTAAATTGGTCAGGATACCTGCTTTATCGGAAGCTACGGGGGCAAAGAAAGGGAAGGCTCCATATAAGATCAGGAAAACTACGCCGATGATTCTCCATGTTCTCAAGCCTTTGTCGGGATTTTTTCGGGTCAGCAGACCAAGGATTAATCCACCGATCAGGGTTAAGATAACCGTAAATATCCCGGCAGCTACTGCGAATTGCCCTGCTGGTTGCGGATCAGTAGTCTGCGGGGCGTAGGGCGTTTCCAAAGGCCCGTCACCCAGGAAATAGGCAAGGGCGGAATTAACCAGGCCGGCACCCAGTCCGACGAGGAGGCTGTTAACAAGGATCTTTTTCATCTCACTACATTTTGGAATACTATCAAAAAAGTTGATTTCCTCATACTCTATGATCTCATCACTTTCTGGAAGCTGCTGCAAAAGGCCTGCACCTCTTCCAATGTTCCGGTACTGATCCGGCACCAATCGGTAAAGGGTGGAAAGGGACGACCGATCTGAACGCCTTCTTCCAGCATTTGGCTATGCAGACTTCGGATATCCCTGCCACTGTGGAAGAACACAAAATTCGTGTGCGAGGGGATGTACTTCAAACCCAGTTCTTCCAAGGTGGCATAAATCTGTTCTTTACCTTTCAGATTCATATCCAGGCAATGGTTGTAGAAATCCTGGTCTTGTAAAGCGGCCCGGGCAGCTGAAAGGGCTATTATATTGGTAAAGGCGACCCGGGCGGCCAACAGCCGCTGGATGATATCCGGCCGTGCGATCAGGTACCCTATCCGGATGCCGGCTAGGCCATAGATCTTGGAGAAGGTACGGGAAACAATGACATTCAAATCCCGTTTTACCATTTCGACCATAGAGGAGTAGTCGGGTTCAGTAATGAAGTCATAATAGGCTTCATCAGAGAATACTACCGTTCGGTGGGAGGCACTTTCGCAAAAGTCGCGCAATTGATCGGCAGGCACAATAGTACCGGTGGGGTTGTTGGGGTTGCAAAGGAATACCAGTTTGGTTTGGTTGGTAATACGCTTCTCGAGAGCTTCGAGATCATAAGTCATTTCATCCGTTACCGGGACCCAGTTGACCTGGGCGCCAAATTGATCTGCATAATCCAACATGGCCAAAAAGGTAGGGCGTGCTGCAAGGATCTCCCCGTTGTTCAATCCGTAGGAAAGGCCGGTGATCTTTAGTGCTTCTGTAGAGCCTCCCGTAATCAAAATATGATCTTTTGTGACACCTTCCCGCCTGGCCAATTCCTCCGCTAGTTCCACCTGGTAGGAGTAGGGGTAACGGCAGGCATGATCAAAGGCTTTTTGCATAGCTGCACGGACCTTGGGGGAGGGCCCGTAGGGGTTCTCATTGGAGCTTAACTTTACGATCTCCCCGGCAGGGCGGGCCGTATAAGCGGGAACTTCCGATTTGGAAAAATCGGATGGGCCACCCAGCAGGGCAGCCCCTGCACTAAGGGCGGCAGTGCGTAGCCATTGGCGACGGTTAAAGGCAGTCATAAGGAATTTTCGAAAGAAGGTAATTGAAAATTGTCAAATTCTGATTAAACCGGCCGGGAAAGGATGCAAAATAAATCAGATAGATTTAGGGAGGAGGCATAGCTCAGCTATCGGTGGAGTTGAATTTTTGGACCCAGATTTGTGGAGCCTTGAACAAAAACCGGCCGGGAGCAAGAATGCAGCCTGGGAAATAAGAAGGCGAAGCTAGTCTCTAAAAGCTTTTATTAATAGGCGGTGCTTCAGCAGCATTGGATTACTTAGTATTTCGGACATTCCACGATGGTCCGCCACTTCGCCGGATGAAAATAAATAAAGGATAGCTCCAGACCCCCACGCGAAAAATTAGAGACCTGTAATTTCGATAAGGTAAAATCATAGGAAATTCCGAACTGCCAGTTTTTGAGCTCGAAAATGGCGACGGTGGTAATTGCCTCCAGTCCCATACTTTCCAATTGGTTGGTTGCATGGGCCCACAGCCCAAAACGCAGCGCCAGCTCCCGCCAGTCGCGGGCAACATATCGAAAATTCGCTCCAGCCATTGTGCTGAAGGCTGCACCCTGCGATTGTACTAAGGCCGCGGGGAGTAAACTAAATCCATCAATAAAGGGAACTTCCCCACCTGCGATTACCGACCAGCGCATGTCCAGGGGAACGGGTTCATTCTCCAGGAAACTGACGTTGGGTTGATTGATGTGGGCCAGACTGCCACCCAGGTAAAAGCTGCGGTCTTCATCCAATACATTGTAATACAGCAATCCCGCCCCAGCATCCAAAAAGAAATTGTTTTCCCGCAGGCTTCCTGTTTCTCCGGAAGGTAGATCCGGGTTGATCCCGATGGTCCCGGGGTCGAATTGATTGGAAAACCAGAGGTCACCACCATCCAGTCCGTAATCTCCAAAGCCGACCTGGGCCCCCGCTGCCAGAAACTGGCTTCTCCCGCCCCGGCGATCTCCTCCCAGACGCTTGTGATAAGCTAATGTGAGGCCCCCCAGGGTCTGCTCGAACCTGGCTGATCCCGCCTGGTCATACATAAATTGAAGGCCCCAGGAAAAGTAATCCTTCTTCGCTACTCGGCTGCGCCAATCGAAGCTGACCGCCGCTGTCCGGTAGGGCCCATCCGTGGAAACGCTACCGTACAGGTCGCGGTAATTTCCGGCAATGCGGTATCGTCCGTTAAACAAGCCCGCCATGGCCGGGTTGGTTTGCAGGGGCGCCGCATAGAACTGAGCCAGCCGCGGGTCCTGCCCAAAGAGCTCAGTTACCCAACCTAAGGTGAGACAAATGACCAGGATGTATAGCTTTTGCATAGTATTGTTGGCGTTTTTGCGCGTTAGGGTTTTGGTGCATTTGCTTTGTAATATGTGAGTCAACAGCCCATCTTCCAGCCCTCCTTGCTGAAAAATGCAGGATATTTTTCAGCAGGGAGGACAAAGAGGCCCAGGGCTCAGTACTATTGATTGGCCTGGATAAGGGTTGTTTGTCCCCGGTAAATAGCGGTTTGTCCGTCCGGGAATTCCGCTTCCAGGAACCAAAGGTAAACGCCCAGCGGGGCGGGTTGTCCATTATGGGTCCCATCCCACCCAGTAGAAGGATCGTTAATGTCGAAATCTTCCTTTTCGAATACCAACTCCCCCCAGCGGTCGAATACCCGGAAGGTATTTATTCGAACATTGGGTTGGCCATGCACCAGCAAAAGGTCATTTTCCCCATCCCCGTTCGGACTGAAGCCCGTAGGGACCAGGACAATGCGCGATTTACTGACAAAGAGCGTGACAATGTCCGTTGCCTCACAGCCGATGGAATCAATTCCACGAAGGCGGATCGATATCTGATCCAGAGGCCGTACTAGGGTTTCCGGGCAGTTCAAACAACTCAACCAATCGGAAAAGGGAGGCTCCCACACAAAGTCAACCATGCCTTGCGCATGAGTAGCACTTGCCCGCAGCAAGATACTATCCCCAAGGGGTAGGGTATAATTCGGATCACCGGCGTCTACTGTGAAGGGCAAAGGCTCTTCAATGATTACGCTGCTGGCCAGCAAGCAATCGTTATTATCCCGGATATACACATTGTAGTTTCCGGCAGTTAGTCCGATCCGCACAGGGGAACCGGTGAATACTTCATTGTTCAGGCTGTAGCGGTAGGGAGCCTGGCCTCCGTTCACCCGAATGCTGATGGTTCCATCCCGGTCCCCGAAGCAACTGACATCCTGGGTTTCGATCATTACATCGAAGGGGTCCGGTTGGTTAATATTGATGTTACCGGTTTTAGAACACCCCCTTCCATCGGTAACGGTTACTTGGTAGTTTCCGGCCGTCAAACCACTTATGCTGCGGGTTTGGGCGCCGGTTGACCATAGGTAGCTGTAATCCGGTACTCCCCCGGAAGGTAGTACGTTGGCTACTCCGCTTGGATCACCGAAACATTCTATGGTATTGACCTCAAACTGAAGCTGGAGGTCGTTGGGCTGTTCCACTACGCCCAGTCCGACGTTAAAACAGTTTGATTCATCCGTAACGGTTACCTGGTATTTTCCTGCAGGCAGGTTCTCTACGGCGGCAGTGGTTGCGCTTCCGGCGGCAGCATCCCACTGATAAGTGAAGTTGCGGGAGTCTGCCTGGATGTTCTGTACCCTTAGGCTACCATCCGATAGACCGAAACAACTTACATCCTGGGCGGCTACCTCAAAAGTGATCAACTGAGGCTCTTTTACAAAGCGCGACTCTGTAGCTATGCACCCCTGCGGATCGGTGATGGTAACGGAATAGGTGCTGTCACCGACCAGGTTGTTGATGATGGGGGAGCGGGCGCCGGTGTTCCATTCGAAGCGGTAAAAATTTAGGTCGGCCTGAGGGCGGCCTTCGATAAGGTTGATGCCGATCGCGCCATTGGTGAACCCGAAACAGGAGGGGGTATTGATGATCATATTGGGATCCATATCGGGAAGGTCCTGCAATTTGATCGAAATGGACTCCGTGCAACCGTCGGCATCTGTTACAGAAACGGAATAAACCAGGGAATCCAGATCTATAGCCGTTGGGGTGGATTGGCCATCACTCCAATTGTAAATAAATGGTGCACCGCTGCCGCCTTGTGCATTTACCCGTGCTGCATTTCCTTGTTCGCCGAAACAGCCCCGAAGGCTTTGCTCTACCTCGAGGAATAACTGGGCTTCGGGTTCGCTTACACTAAGTGACCGGATCAGCCGGCAATCATTAGCATCCGTGATGGTCAAGCCGTAATCCCCCGCTGCTAAGCCGCTAGCAACATTCCCTTCTTGTCCGTTGCTCCAGGAGAGCTGGTAGTCAGGAGTGCCTCCTTCAGGAAAGGCGAGCAGTTGGCCGTCAGCATTGCCGAGGCAGGAGGCATCCTGAGCAACCGCATTGGCCGCTAGGGGTTCGGGTTCGGCGATGATCACGGAAGCAGAGGCCAAACAGGCATTAGCATCCTGAACAGTGACCACGACCGGCCCAGCCGGCAATTGCCCGGCCATTTGGCCGATCTGACCAAGAGAATCATTCCAACTGTATTGATAATTGCCCGTGCCGCCAGATGCAAATACAACAGCCTGTCCATTGCTACCTCCGTTACAGGAAACATCCTGGCTTAGGAAGGAATCGATCTGCAGCAGGGCGGGTTCATTGATGATGGTACAGGCCGTTCGCAGACAACCCCTTGCATCGGTTAAACTAAGGCAGTATTCTCCTGCACTCAGGTTGAACAGGTTGGGAAAGGTGTCGTCAGTAGACCACTCATATTGATAGGGCAACTGCCCCCCGGCCACCTCTGCAGAAATGGCGCCATTATCCTCTCCGGCACATTGGATGTCCTCGGTATTCAAATTTAGGCTTAGGAGGGGCGGGTCAGTGAGCTCAATGCTGTCCATGGCGGTACAATTCCGCGAATCGGTTACGGTCAGGAGGTAGGTTCCTGCGGGCAATTCTTCGAGTCGACTTTGGTTTTGAAAAATGGGATCGCCCCAATCGTAGAGGTAGTTGCCATTGCCGCCGCTGGGCGTAGCGAATAAAACCCCGTTTTGATCTCCGTTGCAGGTAATATCCTTTTCGAGGCTGAGGTTAGTCCGGAGGGTATCCGGCTCTCCTATATTGACCAGGACGGTATCCCGGCAGAAGTTGGCGTCTTCGGCGATTACAAAGAACAGGCCTGGGGGCAGGTTGTCGTAGCGGCCGGAAGAATCCGGGCTAAGCGCTCCGTTAAAATAGAACCGGTAGGGGCCTTGTCCATCGGTGACGGTAATATTGGCGCGGCCATCTTCCGCCCCTGCGCAGCTTACGTTTTCCACCAGGCTTAGTTCTGCATTGATAAAACAAGGTTCGTAGATGCATTCCCCAAAGCCGGTCCCGATGGCACAGGGGAAGCCCGGCCGGGTAGGGATCACCCGAACTTCCAGGCCGACTGTGTCGCCGGCCTGCAGGCCGGTAACAGTGTAAAAATTTTCGGCCTGCAACTGCGGTAAAAGGGAGTCCCGCCCGTTGATGATCACATTCAGCCGGTAAAGCAGGCTATCCTGTTCCTGGGTCCAGTTAAAGGTTAACCGACCCGGACCGCTCAAGCCGCAATTGATCTCTGGTGCAGGAAGGGAGTCTAAAACGTTGACCTGCATCGAATCGATATAAGAGCAATCAAAGGCATCCCTGATCTCCAGTTGTACCCAGCCGCTGGAATCGGTTTGGACCAGCGTGGAATCACAATCTGTACAACTGAGTCCAAGGTTCGAACTCCAGCGGTAGCTTATTTGATTGCTCAGCAGAAAGCTGATCGACCAATTGTGCAGAGTGCCCAGAATGTCCAGTCCGGAACCATCAGAGACCAACAGTACCCAGTCCCCATTTACCGGGCTGCCCCGGAGGTCATTCCAATCGCCTTCGGGTTGGAAGTTGCCGGTGAAGGGGGGGGCAGCAGCCGTGATTGCGGTCACAGCAGTAGGAGAGAAACAGGTGTTTTGGTAGTTGTCGCCGCTGCCTCCGTTATCGGTGGATAACTCTAGTATTTTTCCATCCGGGCTTTGAAGGAATAAGCGAATATCCTCATCCCAATCGGTACTGAGGTTCAGACAAACGGATTGGATCTGGGCAATGGGGTCACTAAGGGTATCCAGGGCTAAATTACTAAGTGGGAGTGCCGCAGCATAAGGTATATCATGCGGATGGTTGGAAGCGCCCAATTCGTATTCCGGATTGGTTTCGAAAACCAGGCTCGTATCGCCAGGAAGGGTATCCGTTTGTACCACCAGCAGTAGGCTGTCTCCCTGGCAAACCGTTGTATCCGGTGGCAGGGGATCAGTTTCGGGTAGGCATCCCAGTGTTCCACAAAGGGGGTGAGTGAAAGGCCGAACGGGAAGGTTAAAACTGCTGTCAAAGGTACAGCCAAGGTCATCCGTTGTGGAGAACCGAAAAAGATCATCACCAGCAGTTTCGCTGATAGCTAACAACTGCAGCGGGCTTTGGGTAATGGTTGTTGCGCTGGTCGACCAGTTCGAACCTTCGATAAAGGGGGTGAAAAGCGGTTGATCCGGAAAAAGGGCATCCGAAAAATGGATGTTCCAATAGAATACGAAGCCATTGTCACCCTGCCAAAGGTCCTGCACTTCTAAAGTCCATACCCCATTCAAAGGACAGCCTAATAGTTGATCCAGCGATTCGAATGGTCGGTATTGGCCGGAAGGTAAGGTATCGGGTAGATTGGCATTTGCATAGTTGATCCAGTTGTCGTTATCGGCGTTGTTTGACCAGCAATAATCGGTACCCCTGCCTATTTGAAGATCGGCATCGTCATTGTCAATGGGTTCGCCCAGAAATACCTGCTTGCCCCGTTCGCCGGGGTGCTGGTGCAAAATAGAGGACTGGCCGTTGGGGCAGATCACCCGGATCTCCAGGTCACGCATCCAGCTATGTTCGATGTTGATACAAATGGAATCGAGCTCCTCAGGGTTAGTCAATTCTTGCCCCGGTCGAAAATCCCGAAAGGTTATTTGCGTCTGATAAGTCCTGCCATCTCCGTCGGGCAGGGGAATGCCGTCGATCTGGGATCGACCCAGCTCGAAACCGAAGGTTTGCGGGATGGCGGAGATCTGGGCCGAAGGGTAGAAACTGTTAATGTTGGCCCTTAACTCCAGCGTATCGCCGCTACAGAGCGTATCGGGCAGCAAGCCCGAGGCCTGATAGGCCGGTGGGGCCGAGACCAGGATGGTACGACTGAGAAAATTGACGCTTTCGCATCCGGTCTGGTCTTCAACAGTGAGCTGCAACTGATAGGCGCCGGGCTTCTGATAAGTGTGAACAACAGTGGGGCCAAGGGCGGAAAACCCATCTCCAAAGTCCCACCTAAAACCGGCAGAAGCCTCAGATTGTGGGTAGAAGAGGTTGTTTTGAGGGAATGCTGCACCGCCGTAAACCTGCAATTGGTCCCCCGGACAAAGTGCGCTAAAGGAAGGGTCCCCGTTAAAAGCTGACGGGAAAATACTGTCCAACTGAGCAATAATGGTTTGGCACCTCCCAATGCAATCGAGATTGGCTTCCCAGCCGGCCGCAGCACCGGAAGATTCAAAATGTATGGTCAGGCAGCCTGAAGGATTTGCTGCGGTAGCCTGGATAGTTACAGGCGTACCGCTTTGACCGCCCTCCAAGCAGGTAATCAAAGTGGCGGTCGTATCAGGCCCGTCATACAGGCAAAGCCGGTCGCCGGGGGTCAGCTCGTAGCGGGAAAAGGAAAGTTGCAGGTGGGTGTCGGTCCCGTCCGGACAAAGGGTCATAACCGTATTTTCACCGGCAGCATAGGACGCCCCGAAGCCCCCGCTGTCCGTA
This sequence comes from uncultured Saprospiraceae bacterium, assembly GCA_964479625.1. GTDB lineage: Bacteria > Bacteroidota > Bacteroidia > Chitinophagales > Saprospiraceae > CAYZMS01. The sequence continues at coordinate 21,533 of CAYZMS010000024.1, read as the reverse complement.
AACTGCCCGGCACAAGCGTTTACCATGGTATCCCCCAACACGACGGTTTGAGCGAATAGGTGCCCCTGTAATGCAAAAAGACCGGTCGACAGGACCAGCGAAAATATCCAAGTTCTTTCTAGCCTCATAGGAGAATCATCAAGTTACCAGGGTTTGGATTGGCGAACCTTCAAACCGCTACTTAAACCTTTCTTCGTTTTGAAATATTGTCCTTTTTTCAATACATAGGTATTGAGGGCTACAGGCGTAAGAGTGGGGGATTAGCGGATACCATAGTCAATTCGGCTCCAAAGTCCCCGATTTGTGAAGGGAGATGCGTAGATTTGTACTATTCAAAGATACGATTCCTTCAAACAATAAGAAGCGAAAAGGAAATGGAAATATTAGACGGTCGTCAATTAGCAAGGGAAATTCGAAAGGAGTTAACCGAAGCAGTCGCTGAACTGGTAGAAAAAGGAGAAAAACGCCCTCACCTGGCGGCAGTTCTGGTAGGCGAGGACCCCGCCAGTCAGGCCTATGTGCGCAACAAGGTGAACACCTGCGAAAAGGTGGGATTTGCCTCCACTCTGATTCGTAAGGGCGCAGAAACTTCTGAAGCGGAATTGCTGGAAATTGTGGAAAGTCTGAATAAAGATCCCGAGGTTGATGGCTTCATCGTGCAATTGCCCCTGCCCAAACACATTAACGAAAACCGCGTTACCCTGGCCATAACTCCGGAAAAGGACGTGGATGGCTTCCATCCCGTAAATGTTGGACGTATGGCCCAGGGCCTGCCCTGTTACCTTCCGGCAACCCCTGCCGGTATTCTCGAAATGCTGCGCCGCTACAATATTGATACCCAGGCCAAGGAAGTGGTGGTTATCGGGCGCAGTAATATCGTCGGTACGCCCATGAGCATTCTGCTTTCCCGCAAGTCCAATCCGGGTAATGCTACCGTTACGCTTTGTCATAGCCGGACTAAAGACATTAACGCCCACACCCTGCGGGCCGATATCGTGATCGCGGCCATCGGCCAGCCTAACTTTCTGACGGCTCAAATGGTTAAAGAGGGAGCAGTGATTATCGATGTTGGGATCAACCGGGTGGATGATCCCTCTCAGAAAAAAGGGTACCGATTGGTGGGGGATGTGGATTATGATGGGGTGGCCCCCAAAAGCAGCTATATCACCCCCGTTCCGGGAGGGGTCGGCCAACTTACCGTCGTTTCCCTTATGATGAATACCCTCAAAGCTGCACAGAGGCTTATTTATTCGAAAACCTAAATGTATAGCCAGCTATGTCCGGTCCCCGGCAGGTTTATGTGGAGCTCAGGGTGAAAACAGCAGTGGAATGGACCGAGATCCTCATGGCGGAGTTAAACGCCCGGGGCATGGAGTCCTTTCTGGAAACGCCAGAGGGGTTTTCAGCTTACCTGCCCGAGCCCCAGTGGAATACCGAGTGGGAAGCCCTGTTGAAGCAGCTGCAGGAACGCTACCCTTTATCTTATGAGCTTGCCCGCATTGCTCCCCAGAACTGGAATGCACTTTGGGAGTCCAATTTCGCCCCCATCCTTATCGATGATTTTTGTGGAGTACGGGCAGATTTCCATCCGCCCATCGAAGAGGTGCGGCACGAACTACTCATCAATCCACGCATGGCCTTCGGCACCGGACACCACGCCACCACCTGGTTGATGTTGCAATGGATGCGGGATCTTTCCTTCCCCGGCAAAAAAGTGCTGGATTTTGGTTGTGGTACTGGCGTGCTGGCCATCCTGGCAGCCCGCCTGGGCGCCACCATGGTAGATGCAGTGGATATTGAAGCACCCGCCTATCAGAATACCATGGAGAATATCCAGTTGAACCACGCCTCTAATGTGCAGGTCTTGCTGGGAGGACTGGATGTCGTCCTCGATACCGAATACGATATTATCCTTGCGAATATCAACCGCAATGTAATTTTGGCTTCGCTGGAAACGTTGTATGGTAAATTGCAAAAACGAGGCACACTGCTCATTTCCGGCTTGTTAAAGGAGGATGAACCCACTGTTGTTCGAGCGCTTACCGAGGCTGGTTTTACCGTCGACGAGGCGCGCTACCGGGAAGAGTGGCTGGCCATGAAATTACATCCATGATCAAACGATATACCTTTTTCTTCCTTTTATCTGGTCTTGTCCTTAGCGCTCAATCCGGATTTGCCCAATATCAGGACTCCTTTTCCGTGGACCCGAACGTATTTCCGGAACACTTGGAAGCCTTTATGAATGCCTCCGGAAATGAAAAAGCGGAAGCAACGGTAAAACTATTTCTGGAGGACTATCAAACCGGGCTTTTTTCCGAGCTGGAACAGGAACGCATTATTGCCAATTCGAACCGCATGCGTAAGCGCGGGATGTTTGCCAACCCCCATTACACCGCCTTCCTCAATGCCCTGCGTGCAGGAAAATTAAGTGGCAAGGAGGAGGTTTTTTTGCTCGAATGGCATACCCTGCTCAGCCAGGTCCTGGAGGATGAAGAAGGCTTTACCAATGGAAGGGTAACCGTCTTTTTCGAATTTTCGGAAAAACTCTTTTCCCAAAACGCATTGCGCTTTGTCGAAAAAGGAAGTTCCTGGTTCTTGAGGGAAAGCCCTTACCAACTGGCCCTGGAGAATAGGGAGGTGGTGTTGACCGCCGAGCCACAGCGGCTGACTGGACTGTTCGGAGGGGATTCCATTCAGATCCACCTGACCAGAGGACGCTATTTACTCTACGACGAACAATGGGAAGGAAAAGGCGGTACCGTGAAATGGGAGCGCCCCGGACTGGATTCCACCATTTTTGTAGAATTGAAAGACTATACCATAGACGCCAGTAAGCCCAATTATAAAGCTTCCGGCGCATTGCTCACCTATCCCGCCTATTTCGAAGGCCAGATTGAGGGCGATTTCCAGGATCGGATCAGTCGCTCCTCTGTCGAGCACTCCGGTTCCTATCCCCGCTTCTCTTCTTACCGCACGGATCTCCATATTCCAAAGGTGATCGACAACGTCAGTTTTAAGGGAGGTATCCGGCTGGAAGGGCGAAAGATCATTGGCTATGGGCCCAAGGAAGCACCTGCAGAACTCAAGCTGACCAACCGGGAAGAGGTATGTGTTTTTCGGGGATTGGGCAATGAATATGTGATCAAACCCGAAGAGTCGATCACCGGCTCCAAGGTTGCGGCTTCCTTTTATTTCGAATCGGATTCTATCTATCATCCCTCAGTAGAGGTACGGATCAATATGCCTGCCAGCGAATTCCAACTCCGGCGGGGCGAAAGCGGGATCGACCGGGTGCCTTTTTTTAGCTCCGTGCATCAGATCAACATCAATGCCGATTACATTACTGCCTTCACCAATGCCGATACCGTATTGATCGGAGAATCGGCTATTGATCTTTCGAATAAGGCCCCCGTGGAGTTCACCAGTTTGAAGTATTTCAAGGAGGAAGAATACGACCAACTTCAGAACATCGCCACCGTCAACCCACTGGACGTACTGCAAAGGCAGGTAGGTAAAGAGCGCTCCCGCTTTGTCTCTGCAGCAGCCATCGCCAAAGCCCTCAACACCAGGTACGAGGTGGAAAATATCTTCCGGTTGATCTACGACCTGGCTGAACAGGGCTTCATCAATTTCGACCCCGAAGAAGAGCTCATTGAGGTAAAGGATAAGACCTTCCATTACGTCAATGCACACCTGGAGAGTGCAGATTTCGACAATATTCAATTCCGTTCGAAACTGAATGAGCCGAACGCTATTCTCAACCTTCGGAATAATGCCATGCGAATAAAGGGCGTACAGGTCGTAGAGTTGAGCCCCTCCAAAATGATGGCCGTTTTTCCGGATACCAATGCGGTGGTCATGCGCGAAAACCGGAATATGGAGTTGAGTGGGGAGATTGTGGCCGGGTATACCAAATTGACGGGAAAGGACTACCAGTTTAATTACGATAATTTCGATCTGACCCTGGATTCCGTCCAATCCATGCAACTCTTCATTCCCCAAACACGACCCGAAACGGCAAAAGAGCTTGGAGAACAAGTGGAAGCCTTTTCCCTGAATTCGACCATAGAGCAATTTTCCGCCAACTTGCTCATCGATGCCCCCAGCAATAAGGGAGGGAGGGAGAACATTCCCATGTTTCCCAGTATTCGAACAACCTCTCCCGCCTATGTTTTTTATGATTCCGACAAGGTGAAGGATACCGTTTACGTCCGAGATTCTTTTTATTTCGAGCTGGAGCCTTTCACCATGAACGAACTGGACAACTACGTTGAGGAGGAGGTCGTTTTCGACGGCAAACTATACTCTGCGGGCATATTGGAGACTTTTAGAGAGCCGCTCCGCGTTCGAAAGGATGATTATTCCCTGGGGTTTGTGCACAATACGCCCGATGCGGGATATCAAAGTTACGGAGGAAAGGGGGTATACAGCGGCCAGATCGACCTGAGCAATGCCGGCTTACTGGGCAAGGGAGCACTGCAATACCTAGGAGCCAAGATCAATTCAGAATCCTTCAAATTCCATCCGGAAGAGGCCACGGGTTTTGCCGAAGTGTTCGACCTGGATGAATCGGAAGAAGGCGGCGTAGAAGTTCCGCAGGTCCACGGCGATTCTGTCAACATCCTCTGGCGGCCCTATCTGGATAGTTTGTACATTCAGCCGGAAGAAAAGCCCTTTGCTATGTTCAAGGCAGGGGCCCACACCCTGGCCGGTACCCTCGTCCTCACCCCCGACGGATTGAAGGGAGACGGGTTACTGGATTGGGAACAGGCCAGCATGGAGTCGGAGCTCTTTTCCTTTGGAGCCTTTGCTGCTCAATCGGATACCCTGAACCTCAAGATCAAAGCCATAGGCGAAGATGATATTGCCATTCAAACCGATAACATCAGCGGGATGGTGGATTTTGAGGAGCAGATCGGCTCCTTCCGGGCCAATGAAGCGATCCTGCGCACCCAGTTGCCCTACAACCGCTACCAGACCACCATGAATGAGTTTGACTGGGATATGAGCAAGGCCCACATCAATTTTAAGGCAGACGAGAACCAACTGGGCCAGTTCACCTCCACCGCCCCTGGTCAGGATTCCCTGCAGTTTGAAGGTCGAACAGCCTTTTACAACCTGAATACCTACGAGTTGAAGATTGCGGAAGTTCCATATGTAAAGGCAGCCGATGCCTTCATTTATCCGGATAGCGGTTTGGTCGATATAGCACCCGGCGGACTGATGAAGACCCTTTCGAATGCTGTCATTGTTGCAGATACCCTGAACCAGAACCACCGCATCAAGCGGGCCACCGTCGACATTAGGGGTCGAAAGGATTATACGGCTACCGGCTTCTACGAATACAATGTAGCCGGCAAGGAACAGGAGATCGAGTTTCAAAACATCTTAGGCCAGCGGGTAGGGCGGGGCAAAATGAGTGAAAAGGCCACTGCCACCCGGGCAAAGGGGGAGATCACGGAAGCCGACAGCTTTTTTATTGATCACAAGACCCTGTTCTACGGGACGATCAGCTTATTCTCCGAGTCGGTCAACCTGCAGTTTGACGGTTTTGCCCGCCTGGAGGCCGATCGGCTTCCGGAGCGCAACTGGTTTTCCATTTCGAGCGGGGGGGATAAGGAGAACTTGGCCATCCGGTACACCGTTCCCAAATCTTTCGAAGGCTATCCCCTGTATACCGGCCTTTTTCTCAGCCGGGAGTCGGCGGCCATGTATCCCCGGGTCATGATGCCCAGGTTTACGGGAGGAGACCGGGCCGTGCTGCCGGTGGAGGGCTTATTCCGTTATAACCCGGGAAAAGATCAATTCATTTTCGGCGATTCCTCGAAAGTGTTGAACAACGATTACCGGGGCAACCAACTGGTTTTCGATAACAAGACCGGAGGCGTGGAAGCAGAAGGCCGTTTAAACCTTGGCGAGGGAATGGATGTGATCAAGATCGATGCTGCCGGGGTCTTGCGCACTGAATTCCGGGAAACCGGCCTGGTCGATTCGACCCTGATGGATACGCCACCCCCCGGAGTAGAAGGCAACCTTATCGCCGGGGTCAGTATGATCCTGCCTGAAAAACTGCTGCGGATGGTGACCGAAGAGGTCAAGCGCGCAGGTTTTGGTTCCACTCCGATACCGTATTTGTCCGAGTTGGACCGGTACAGCAAGCAATTCAGCATGTTATTCCCGGCCTCCCCGGAGTTTGATAATGCACTACTCAGTCTTGGAGGGGGCTTCTTCGAACTACCCAAGAAATTTAACCCTTACACCTTTTTATTTTCCGACCTAGAGGTGGTTTGGGATCAGGATTACCAATCCCTGGTCAATACCAATCCACAAATTGGACTGGTAAGCATGGAAGGGGAGCCCCTCAATCAGCGGGTGAAATGCTGGCTGGAGGTCAAAATGCCCACCAACGGAGATGACCGCCTGTATTTTTACCTGGAACTGGCCAACAATATTTTCTACTATTTTGGCTACAAACAGGGCATACTGGAGATCTCTTCCAATGACACCCGCTTCATGGAAGAAGCCGACAAGCTTAAGAAAAATGACCTCATCGTTAAGGACAAAAAAAACAACGAAACCTATGAGATCCAGGTCGTGGAGAACGCCCGTGCCAAGATGTTCCAGCGGCGGGCCCAGGCGGCGGGCGGAGGGCGATAGCCTGTAGTTCGCCAACTGGTGATGGACGGCTAAACGGCTGCGCGAACTAAAGTTTGCGGACCAGGGGCACAAGTCCCTAAACGGCGGTCAATTCATGCAGAATTTATTCTACAAGCCCAGCTGAAAAAGTTTAGAAAAGTCCATTAAATTTTTGTTAGCCGTAGATCATATGGTAATACAAACAGAGGGAAATGTTGTTTAGCGTCTTTACCTTGCTTTATGAGGAATTACCGTTTTTGATTTGGGAAATGCCGCATTTTTAAAAATGACGCATTTTTCGTGTTAACAAAAAGTATATCAAAAGCTAATCCTTTTTTAAAAGCGGGTTAACCTTGGGCAATTAGTTTTGGCACAATTATAAAACTTAAAACTCACTAGTTTCATGATTGCCAAAACAATCAAAGGAGTAGTTCTATGCCTGCTTCTAACCGTATTCATGCCGGCTATGCTGGTTGCTCAAGGGGTTACTTCAGCCTCCATGAGCGGACAGATCACCGATGCTGACGGTACCCCTCTGATCGGGGCCAACATCGTAGCCGTACACACCCCCTCCGGAACACAGTATGGAAATTCCACTAACCTGGAAGGGTATTACCGAATCGCTAACATGCGCGTTGGCGGACCTTACCAAATTACCGTTTCTTACACCGGGTACGAAGACCTTCAGCGCGAGGATGTTTTCCTGCGACTGGGGCAAATCTTCCGCTACAATGCCGAACTACAGGAAACCGCTTACGAACTGAGCGGAATAGAGGTAGTGGCCAATTCGAATGCCATTATTGATGGAGGCCGCGATGGCCAAAAAACCGTAGTAGATGAGGAACTCATCAATAACGTACCGACCATCTCCCGGGCTATTGCCGACTATGCGCGTTTTAACCCACTGGCCAGCATTGGCGAGGGTAGCGACGGCTTTACCATTTCTCTGGCCGGACAAAACAACCGTTACAACACCATCTACATCGATGGCGCGGTAAACAACGACGTATTCGGACTGGCCGGTCCTGGTACAAACGGTGGCCAAACCGGTGTGCAACCGATCTCCATCGATGCCATCGAAGAGTTTTCCATTGCCGTGGCTCCTTTCGATATTCGCCAATCGGGTTTTGCAGGTGGTGCCATCAACGCAGTTACGCGCTCTGGTACCAACGAATTTGAAGGGTCTGCTTATTACTTCTGGCGTAACGAAGACCTGGCGGGAGAAACGCCCGGTGTAGATATCGATGATCGCGAAAAACTGGCACCCTTCGATGCGCGGACCTACGGCCTGCGCCTGGGTGGTCCTATTGTAAAGGATAAACTGTTCTTCTTCGTCAATGCAGAATTACAGGATGATGAAATACCCCAGCCTTTTGACTTCCAGAACTACCGGGGTGACGCTTCTGCTCAGGACATTCAGGACCTGCAGGATTTTGTGCAGGAGTCTTACGGTTATAATTTGGGGACCTTCGATAACAACACGGCTACCCTGGAAAGCACCAAGCTGTTGGGTAAGTTGGATTACAACCTGAACGAGAACAACAGACTGAGCCTGCGCCACTCCTATGTAAAGGCAGAAAACCTGGAGGCGCGCAGATCCAGCCCCTTTGACCTGGAGTTTATCAATGGCTCGGAGTTCTTTACTTCTACTACCAACTCTACTGCCCTGGAATGGAATTCGATCTTTAGCAACACCGTTACCAATAACCTGAAGGTTGGTTTGACTATTGTGCGGGACGACAGGGACCCCTTCGGACAAGAGTTCCCAACTGTTGAATTACAGGATGGCGACAATGGAGACATTACTTTCGGTGCTGAACGCTTTTCTACTGCTAACCTGCTGGATCAGGATGTATTCACCATCTCGAATGACCTGAGCATCTACAAAGGGCGTCACAACGCTCTGATCGGGGTGAACTTCGAATACTTCAATGCCGGTAACTTATTCATCCGCAACAACTTTGGTCGGTATATCTACAACGATACGGAAACCATGACCGGTCTGGATCAGTACCTGGCCGGTATGCCTGCGACCCAATACGAGCGCAGCTTTTCTCAGGTGGATAATGTGACCGGTGATGAATCGGGAGCCATTGCTGCTTTCGAGCAAATGCTGCTAGGTTTCTACCTGCAGGATGAATTTTCAGTAACCTCAAACTTCACTCTGACCGGTGGTTTGCGGATCGACATCCCGTTTTGGCCTACCGACCAGCCGGTGAACGAGCAGTTCAACAACGAGACCATTCCGCTGATCGAAGCACAGGGCTATGACCTGCAAGGTGCCGAAACCGGTAGCTTCATTTCTCCTCAGTTGTTGTTCTCTCCCCGTTTGAGCTTCAACTGGGACGTGACCGGCAAACAGAAAACGCAATTGCGTGGTGGTTTGGGGCTGTTCACCAGCCGTATCCCTCTGGTATGGCCAGGTGGTGCCTACAATAATTACGGTCTGAATATTGGTGAAGTGCAGCAGGATGACGTTCCATTCAACGAGAACCCAAATATGCAACCGGTAGCATTCGACGATAATGGAAACCCCATTTTCGAGGTGGATGTGAACGATCCCACCCCTTCCGGTCAGATCGACCTGTTTGCCGAAGACTTTAAACTGCCACAGGTTTTCAAAGCTAACCTTGCTTTGGATCAGGACCTGGGCAACGGCCTGATCGCTACTATCGAAGGGATCTACAGTAAGTTCCAGAACTATCCCCGCTACCAGAACTTCCAGCTGAAGCCTTCTGATCGCAACTTGACCAATGCAGGACCGGATGACCGCCCATTGTTCAAGGGTATTTCAGCCGGATTTGGTGACGATGTAGTTGATCCTACTTATTCTGGTATCTACCTGGCCAGCAATACGGACAAAGGGTACAGCTGGAACTTTGCCGCTTCTTTGACCAAGCGCACCAACTTCGGTCTCGATGCAACGGTAGCTTACTCCTACGGAGATGCTTACTCTGTCTTTGATGGTACTTCTTCTCAGAACAGCTCCCAATGGCGCGGCTTCTACAATGTAGAAGGACGGAACCAGGAAGGAGACGCCATGCGTTCCAACTTTGCAGCCGGCCACCGCGTTTTCGGTCAGGTTTCTTACGGCATTGATTACCCGATCGCAGGTAACTTTGGCGGCCGTTCCAGTCTGTCTGTAAACTTCAACGGGCAAACCGGCGGATACTTCAACTATGTAGTTGGAGCTCGAAACTTCAACTTTGTAGATGATGGTGGTTTCGACAACAACGAACTGATCTTCGTACCTTCTTCCCAGGATCAGATCCCTTTGGTTGACCTGGAACACAATGGCCGGACCTACACTCCTGAAGAGCAATGGGCGATCCTGGATGACTATATTTCAGATGTAGACGGTTTGAATGATTACCGTGGCGATTATGTAGAACGCAATACCGGTGTGCTGCCTTTCGAATTCACTATGGACCTGCGTTTCCTGCAGGATTTCAACATCACTTTAGGTAATGGCAAGGTGAATACTCTGCAGTTCTCTGTGGATGTATTCAACTTCACGAATATGTTGAATCCGGAGTGGGGATTGATCCGTTTCGCCGGCAGCTTTAATAACTACAACCTGATCAACCTGGAAAACAGGCTTGGATTCCCTCCCGGCACCACTACCTCTCCGGAGTATACCATCAATACAGACCTTATCGACGGGCTGGATCCCTGGACGGATAATGTTGATGATTCCGGTTTGCGTAGCTCTCGCTGGCAGATGCAGTTAGGGTTGCGATATATCTTCAATTAACTCGAAATTTGACAGGGACGGGAAGTATCCTGTCTTTGCAAAAAAATCCACCCCAAATACCTCGGTGTTCGGGGTGGATAAAGCATCCATTTCTAACTGGAATTAAAAAGCCTGAAAAACACTGTTTTTCAGGCTTTTTAATTTAGAGCACTTCTGCTGGCTCTTTAAGGCAGTTAACGGCCTCCAGCAGTTCGTCCAGATTTTCCATTTGGACGTTATCAAAGCCTTCTCGCATTTTCTCCCGCATTTCGGGGTCCTTTTCGATACTGCTTCCTAGTTGCAGCATAAATTTATCCAACCAGTTTAAGCGGTCGGGAGACAGACGGCCGGGCAGGGGGAAGAAAGCAAGGTGATCTTGCTGCAAGGCATTCAAGCTTCGATCCAGGGTCTCGTGCAGCTCAGAGCTGCCCAGTTCATAGCAGGATACGGTAAACAGCAGGACTTCTTTTTCACGAAGCAACCACCAGTTGCGGTTGATCCATCCGGAGGCCTGAATTTTACCCAATTTGATATTGGAACCAATAACAATAAAGTCGTATTGTTTCAGGCGGTCAGCGCTGGCCCGTTGAATGGGCAGCATAGGCAGCCCCGTTTTTGCAGACAACCAGCGGGCGTATTGTTCGGTACTGCCATATTGGCTTTTAAATACAATGATACCTTTCATGGGGAATGCGATTTTGAGATAGTTGGTTAATTTCATCTACCTTAAAATTCGCGAATATTCGCTGAAAAGACGATGGTTTTTGTCAGTCTCTGAAGGTGATTTTTAGGGTGGTTATCCAAGCTGCCAAAAGTGCTACTTCTGGGGTCCACAGGTGTTTCGGAAACCATTAAGGATGTTAAAGGTAATAATTTGATAATCAAGGTTTTATTCTTATGGCTTTCCCGAAGGACTAAAAGGGGGATTTGTTCGAAAGGTTCTGGATGCCTATGGCCAGGATGAACTTTTTTTGTACAGCCGCACAACAAAGTGTATTTTTCATTTTTGAGGAGGCGAGCCTGCCTTTAAAAAACCTATTAGGAATACATGAGTACTAAACGGGAAAATTGGCATAGTAAGCTGGGGTTCATCCTGGCTGCCAGCGGCTCGGCTATAGGTCTGGGAAATATTGTATTTTTTAGTTCGAATGCTTATCAATACGGAGGGGGCGCTTTTTACCTGCCCTACTTCATTGCCCTTTTTGTATTGGGCATGCCTGTTATGATGCTGGAATTTGGTCTGGGGTCGAATTCCCGCTTGTCCTTTCCCCTGGCTTTGCGGAAATACGCTGGGAAGACTGGAGAGTTCTTTGGGTGGTTTGCTGCTGCGGGTGCCCTGTTCATTACCATGTACTACATTACCATATTGGGTTGGGCTTTTGGGATGATGGTCGGGGCCTTGGGCTCTCTATTCGAAGCGGGTATTTCTGCTCCATTCGAACCCTTTAGCACTCCAACGGAAGCTCCAAGTGCGACGGTTTATTTTTTTAAGCTGATCAGTACCTGGGTCCCGGTCTTATTCATTGCCATAATCTGGGGAGTGAACTTTACCATTTTACGGACGGGCACCAGTTCCATAGAACGAGCCGTGCGTATTTTTGTCCCTGTCATGTGGGGGTTCATGATCCTGCTGGCTATCAGGGGGCTGACCCTTCCGGGGGGCTTCGATGGCGTCATGTACCTGTTCACTCCTGATTTTGAAGGGATCGCTGACCCTGCTGTCTGGAGAGGTGCCTTCAGTCAAATGTTCTTTTCATTGTCTGTCGGCATGGGCACTATGACGGCCTATGCTTCCTACCTCCCAAAGGATGCGGACCAGGTCAATAACTCTATGCTGGTCTCCTTTCTCAACTGTAGTTTTGAGTTTCTGGCGGGTGTGGCTATATTTTCGCTTTTGTTTGTCTTTGCCCTCAATCCGGCCGGATCGACGCTATCTTTGTCATTTTTTGTCATTCCCCAGGGTATTAATGAATTATCCTCCAGTCCCTACATTGTCCGTTTATTTGGGTTCCTGTTTTATTTGCTGATCGTACTGGCCGGTATTACCTCCTCCATTTCGCTGATAGAAAGTCCGGCTGCAGCCCTGATCGACAAGTTCAGGATAAAGCGAAGCAAGGCCTTGTTGTTGATCGCCCTGCCCTGTATGGTCGGTTCGTTTATTTTTGCCCTGCCTCAGGTCATTGATGCCGGCCTGAGCGGTAACGGCACGCTGGGGCTGACCCTTCTGGACCTAACGGATCATTGGGTCTTCAGCTACACTCTGCTAATCGTTGGTCTGTCAGAAGTGATCCTGGTGGGCTGGGTACTGGGTGCGGAAAATATGCGGCAAATGCTCAATGAACATGCTAAGTTAAAACTTGGGCGATGGTTTACCTATCTGGTGCGCTATTTTTTGCCTGCTTTATTACTGGTGGTGATCCTTTCGAGTTTGGCGGGGGAGCGGCCCCTGTATGGTTCACAATGGGATATTGGAGCTTACACCTGGTTGCCGGGCCTGGTGCCACTGGTCTGGTTGATAGGTAGCCTGGGGTTCGCCTTTATCCTTACAAATAGCAAAGGAAAATGAAAAAGCTGGATTCCATCTGTACTGTTTTCGGGATATTTGGGCTGGTTCCGAGCAGGGCTCCATTGGCCACCCTTTGCCTCGTTTTACTGGGGATACTGCTTTCGGAAGGGGCCAGGGCTCAAATCATTCTTTCGGAAGAAACAGTAGAGCGGGGCCGCGAGGTCCAACTCCGCTTAAGCGAGCCGGTGGATCATTTTGTTGTCATAGATCGACCGAACAGTGCTTTGACCGAAAGGGATACCTTTTCAGTGGACCCTCCTTCCGACGTTCTTTCGTGGACCCCTGAGCGGGCGGGGATCGTTCGACTTGAAGCAGGGGAAGAAAGCCTAAATGTTTCCGTACGCTTTCAAGGGGTATCCGGTACGGGCTTGATGGTTATGTTTCTTGCGGGCACCCTGCTTTTTGGCGGGGCCGTTTTTGCTTTTCGTTTGTTATTTTCAGACCCATAAATCTCATTGATCCGACTGCCTAAACTATGCGAAATCAGATTCAATTTTTGGTACTCGTACTATACATCGGAGGAACGACTTCCCTTTTGGGGCAGGGTCCAGCCCAGGGTGGAAAATTGGACTTCACGGCGGATAGTCTGAAAGTGGAGGAATACCTGCGTTCAGCAACGGCGGTCATGTTCTCCAATCCCGATTCTGCCCTGTTCATCTCGAATAAGGGCCTGGAGATTGCGCGCAGGCTCAATGATCCCATTTTGCTCAACCAAACCCTAATGTTCCAGGGCATTTGCAAGGGTATTGCCAGGCGTAGCCTGGAGGCGGTTGCCTTATTTGAAGAGGCAAAAAAGGGGTTCCTGCAAGCAGGAGATACCATTCTGGCCCTTGATGCTGAAATGAATATGGGCCTGGCTTATTATCACCAAGGGGATATGGAAAAAGCCCTGGAGTGCTACCTGAATGTCTACCAATCGCCATTAATAAGAATGGACAAATCTCCGCTTGGGTTCTTGCTGAATAATATTGCCAGCATTTATAAGCAACAAAAAAAATACGATGAAGCCCTGAAAATTTATCGGGAATCTCAGGAAATCCTGGTGGAAATCAACGATAGCGTTGGTATGGCAGCTACCCTGCACAATATTGCAGGGGTGTATCTGGACCGGAAAGACTTTGAACTGGCGCTTGAAAACCAAAAGGAATCCTTGAAAATTTATGAGGCTATCGGAAGAATGGATAAGGTGGGAGCACTGTCCAACACGCTGGGAAGAATACTGTTCGAAATGGGGCGCCTGGAGGAAGCGCTGCCCCCCTTTGAATTTGCAAAAAAATATTTTTCGGGTAACCCTAATGCGGAGCATGAAGGCGAGCACTTTCTCTACCTGGGAAGGATCAATCTGAATATGGGCAAGGAGGAGCAGGCTATTGCGATGTTCCAGGAAGGACTGGAGTTCCTAGAAGGAACGGATAAGGAACCCGCCAAGGCTACCTTTGCCCAGTATCTCAGCCAGGCTTACGCTTCCTCCGGGCGCTTCCGGGAAGCCTATGAAAGCCTTCAATCTGTAAAAGTGACCCAGGATAGCCTGGCCCTCCAGTCGAGGGTGGAGCTGGAGGAAGAGCTGCAAAAGAAGTTTGAAGTTGCGCAAAAAGAATACCAATTGGAACTGGCAGAACTTCAATTGGCCAGGCAAAACCGGGAAAAGGTATGGTATCTCATTCTTTTAGCCCTGGCCTTATTCATAATTGGGGGGATCTTCTATTTCCTCCAACAACGAAATGCAACCAATCGTATCTTGCGGGAAAAAAATAAACTGATCGAACAGGCTCTGAAGGAAAAGGAACTGCTACTCCGGGAGATCCATCACCGGGTAAAAAATAATTTGCAATTCATTTCAAGCCTGTTACGCCTGCAATCCAGAAGAGTAGAAGGAGGCGCGGCACGATCTGCACTGGAAGAAAGCCAAAGCCGGGTACAGGCTATGTCCCTTATCCACCAAAACCTCTATCAGGATGAAGAGCCCAGCAGTGTACACGTCAAACCCTATTTCGAAGAATTATTCGAAGCTATCTTCTCCGCTCAAAATATCCGCCGCGATAAGGTGCAATTGCGACAGGATATCGCTCCCCTTAAGCTGGATATTGACACCGTGGCTCCCATGGGATTGATCGTCAATGAACTGGTAACTAATGCGCTGAAACACGCCTTCTCTTCCCTTCAGGAAGGGCAGATATGGGTTAGCCTGAAAAAAGGAGTAGAAGCCCTTGAACTGGAGGTAGCGGATGATGGAAAGGGGAGTAAGGTCGACTTCGAAAAAGAGCAGTTGGATTCTTTTGGCCTTCGCCTGGTTCAACTGCTGATGCAGCGACTGCAAGCGACCTGGGAGGTAGACAGTTCCAGTGGAATGCGATTTCGTTTATTAATTCGAAACTATAAGCTCACCTGAGCCCTTAATCAGGCTTGTTGGATGGCGTTGTGGAAGCAAGGCGATGCTCTAAAACCTCCTATATCACCTAGCTGAAATGCGAAAGCCCTGAAAATTGGAGACCGGCACTTTCCATCCTATCCTTCGAAATGCAGGGAGATGGTAAAGGTACGCGATAAGACCTGCTCCAACACCCGGGATTCCTCCAGGTTGTCGTTGAAAATAAGGGTGTTCCCAATGCCATGTGAGATCTTGATCTCCGGCGAAAAAATAAAATAAGGGAAAAAGAACTGGATCCCGGCGCCGTACTCCACCGAAAAGTCATTCGGGGAAATTTTCACCAGGGATTCTGCCTGCTGGGTCCGGGAATCGCTGGCTACGTCGAAGGCGTATTTAACCCCGGCCAAAACAAAGAGGCGCTTATCGTGAAAAGGTGCTGACTTATACCGAACATGGAAAGGGAGTTCAATAAAAACGGATTCCACCTTTCGCTGGGTAAAGCTTTGGGTGCGGGAAGTCCTTTCATAGTTGATATTGCGTTCCGCAAAGGAAAGGGTGGGCAGTAAGCGAAAATCAAAGTAATCACCGACCTTTAGATTGGTAACAATACCGAGGTTGAAGCCTGGTCCACTCACCGATTCTATCACAGCTATGCTATCGCTGAACAGGAAATCCGAGGATTGGTAGGGCTTAAAGGTGGAGGAATTTAATCCAAGTGTGATCCCAAAATAATAGGGCTTCCTTTGAAAATCCCTGAAGTTGTAGTTATCGTTCCCGATCTGAGCTGGTAAAAGGGCCGCCGTGAAAACAAACGCAAGGCTCAGGCAAGTTTTTTTCCAGTGTAAATGGTGCAAATTCCCAGTGAAAGTGGCCTCCATTGATTGCTATTGTACCCGGTTTGTGCCAGGATGTTTACAAAGTCTTCTCCGTCCGGAAAAGCCTGTACCGATTCGAATAGGTACTGATAGGCTTTTGGATCTTTGGACGTTAAACGTCCGATTTGCGGCAAAAGGTATTTAAAGTAGCCGTTAAATAATTGTTTAAAGGGGAAAATAGTAGGTCGGGAGAATTCCAGGATGACGGCTTTGCCCCCGGGCTTGAGCACCCGCAGCATTTCAGCCAGGCCTTTTTCCAGGTTTTCAAAATTTCGAACGCCAAAGGCGACGGTTATTGCGTCAAAGGTATTGTCGGGATAGGGGAGCCATTCGGAATCTCCTTCCTGAAGTTCAATTAGTTCACTAAGACCGCGTTTGGCGATTTTAGTCCGGCCGATATCCAGCATTTGATTGGAAATATCGACTCCGATAATGCGGTCGGCCTGCAGTTGCCGGGCGGTTTCCAGAGCCAGGTCTGCCGTTCCGGTGGCTACATCGAGAATGAAACGGGGCTGATCGGTACCCAGTTCGCGGATGGCCTTTTTTCGCCAGCTTCGATCAATACCCAGGGAAAGCAGGTGGTTGAGAAAATCGTAATAAGGGGCAATCGAATTGAACATCCGGCTTACCTGAGCTTTCTTGTTTCCGTCCTCAGAATATGGCTTGACCGTATCAGACATCTTGTTTTACATTTTACAACCATTGGTCACTGCATGATAAAGTGCCCAAAGGAAAGACTTTAAATCGAGCTAAGTTAACACCGGTTTAAGGGGCTAGGTTTAAGAAAGAAGGCATTATTCGAAAGGGTACAAAATTACCGTCAAACCAGATAATCCCCCTCCTATTTTGTACCTTTACTCTTCTGTAAAAAATTTCGAATTAGCATGGCATCAGACCAAAAGATTATTCCTATTAATATAGAAGAGGAGATGAAATCGGCCTATATCGATTACTCGATGTCGGTTATTGTCTCCCGAGCGTTGCCGGATGTGCGGGACGGCCTGAAACCGGTACACCGGCGGGTTTTATTTGGGATGCACGAGCTGGGTTTGACTTACAACAAATCGTTCAAGAAATCAGCTCGTATTGTGGGAGAGGTTTTGGGTAAATACCACCCTCACGGCGACTCCTCTGTTTACGATACCATGGTCCGTATGGCCCAGGATTGGTCCCTGCGGTATCCATTGGTAAACGGACAGGGGAACTTTGGGCATATTGACGGAGATGGCCCTGCAGCCATGCGTTATACCGAAGCCCGCCTTGAAAGGATAGCCGATGAAATGTTGGCAGATATTGAAAAGGAGACCGTCGATTTTGAATTCAACTTTGACGACACCCTGGAAGAGCCCACTGTACTGCCAGCCCGACTGCCGAATTTGCTGGTCAACGGCGCTTCCGGGATCGCGGTAGGTATGGCAACGAATATGTTGCCCCATAATTTGCAGGAAGTAGTAGACGGCATTGTCGCCATGGTAGATAATCCGGAAATTACTGTTGATGAGCTCATGCAACACATCAAGGCCCCTGACCTGCCGACCGGGGGGATAATTTATGGTCTGACCGGCGTACGGGAAGCCTTTGAAACGGGTAGGGGCCGCGTGGTAGTGCGAGGGCGGGCCGAAATCGAAACGGCTGCCTCCGGAAAGGAAATCATCATCGTTTCCGAAATTCCTTACCAGGTAAGTAAGGCTAACCTGGTCGCTAAAATTGCAGAACTGGTCAATGAGAAAAAGGTCCTGGGGATCAGCGATGTACGCGATGAATCAGACCGCAACGGCATTCGGGTGGTCATTGAGGTGAAAAGGGACGCTATGGCCAAGGTAGTCCTGAGCCGGCTTTACAAATATACTGCTCTGCAGACCTCTTATGGGGTCAATAATGTAGCCCTGGTTAACGGCCGCCCTATGTTGTTAAACCTGAAGGATATTATCCGGCATTTTATCGCTTTCCGGGAGGAGGTGATTATTCGAAGAACCCGGTACGACCTTCGGAAAGCACTAAGCCGCGCTCATATTCTGGTAGGCTTGTTGATAGCATTGGACTATTTGGATGCGGTGATCGATCTGATCCGCGCCAGTAGCACCCCGGAAGAGGCCCGGGAAGGCCTGATGAAAGGGGCTTTTATTGATGACCTCGACGCCTTCTGGGCGAAATTCAAAACCCTGATCGAAGAATCCCAAACGGATGAATTCTATGTTGAAGAGGGTAATGTCCTTTCGGAAGCCCAGGCAAGAGCTATTCTGGATATGCGCCTTCAAAAACTGACCGGACTAGAACGGGATAAGGTCAAAGCGGAATACGAAGAGATCAAGGCCCTTATCGCTGACTTAAAGGACATCCTGGAAAATGGAGAACGAAGAAAGCAGATCACCAAAGATGAACTCCTGGATATCAAAGAGCGTTACAGCGATATAAGGCGTACAGCCCTGGTTGCAGCCGAAGGAGAGATCAGCATTGAAGATCTTATCAAGGATGAAGATGTCGTGATCACCATTTCTCACCTTGGGTACATTAAAAGAACTCCAGTGGTCGAATACCGAACTCAGGGCCGCGGAGGCCGGGGCTCCAGAGGGAGTAAGACCCGGGATGCTGACTTTATTGAGCATATGTTCGTAGCCAGTACGCATAACTATCTCTTGTTGTTCACAGAACAGGGCAGGTGCTACTGGCTAAGGGTATACGAAATCCCTGAAGCGACCAAGACATCCAGCGGCAGGGCCATTCAAAACCTTTTGGAAATGCCGAAGGATGACAAGGTGAAAGCCTACATAAAAATAAAGGACCTGACGGATAAGGAATTTGTTGAATCCAACTTCATTGTTTTTGCTACCCACAAGGGGATGATCAAAAAAACGGTGGTGGAAGCTTTTTCCCGACCGCGTTCGAATGGGATCAACGCTATTACCATTAACGAAGGAGATGTACTCCTGGAGGCCCGCCTGACCGATGGAAAGAACGATGTTTTTCTGGCCAGCCGATCGGGCTATGCTATCCGCTTCCATGAGAATACCGTGCGCGCTATGGGGCGAACTGCAGCCGGGGTTCGGGGTATGCGCCTGGCCGGCGAAAAAGATGCGGTGGTCGGAATGGTCTGTGTGGAACAGGAAGACCCTTCAACCATTTTAGTGATCTCCGAAAGGGGGAATGGAAAGCGATCGGAAGTAGAGGATTACCGGATCACTAACCGCGGTGGAAAAGGGGTGAAAACCATGAATATCAGCGATAAGACCGGAGAGTTGATCACCATCAAGGCCGTTCGGGAAGAGGATGATATTATGATCACCAACCGTTCGGGCATTGTTATCCGGATGCACGTCCAGGATATCCGGATTATGGGCCGCGCTACCCAGGGGGTACGCGTTATTCGGTTAGACGATACTGATGAAATCGCCGATGTGGCGCTGGTTAAGGATAATGGCGGCGATGAAGAAGAGTAATGATTGGCTGATAGGAGATAAGAAATTTAAGCTGATCTTCGGTCTGCGATCAAAAACCGTCCATCGCTTGTCACTTATTTTTAACAGAAGGTTAAAAAACTTTAGCTTAGCTTAAGAAGAAAATTTGTGGCTTTTTTGCACATTTACGTCAAAAAAGAGAAAATCTGGCTTTAAAATCAAAAACCAAGAATAGAGCACAACAAAATTTAGTTATGAGAAAAGTAATTTTTGGGGTTTTAGCCCTTATGCTGGTTGTCAGCGGGTTACAAGCCCAGGATCTTAAAAAAGAAACTAAAAAGGCCAAAAAAAACCTAAATGCCTTTAACCTGGATCAAAGTAAAAAGGATGAACTGATGGAAGCAAAAATTTCCATCGATGCGATTAGCGAAAGCACCGTTCAGGCAGCTGACGCCAGAGACGTCTCCGATTACTGGTTATTAAAAGGTGATATTTACAACAATATTGCCACGCAGTTAGTCGCCCTGACTCAGCTTGGCACGCCATTAGGCGAATTGGAAACTACCATGAACGACAATAATGCCTTTATTGCTTACGAAGCTTATATGAATGCTTACGAGTCAGCTGATAAAGGTTCTCAGGAGCGGGATGCTCTAAAAGGCTTACAAAATTTACAGGCTAATTTGAGCAATGCAGGGATCATGAAGTACGAAAGCGGAGACTACTCGGCCGCCTTTCAAAATTTTGAAGCCAATCTGAAGATCCATGATTTTCTGAAAGAAAAAGGAGAGGATAGCGCTTTGGATGTGGAGGAATCCTTGAATGAACAACGCTATATAGCAGGTTTGGCTGCTATGAATGCGCAAGACATGGCCTCTGCCAAAACTTACCTGCAACCTCTATATGAAGCAGGTACAGACCGGGCCCTGGTTTATGAAGCCATGTATAGCATCACAGCAAACGAAGAAGGCCCCGATGCCGCGTATGAATACCTGGAAGCTGGTCGTAAAAAATTTCCAGAGGAGGTGTCTTTGCTATTCGCCGAGATCAACCATTTCCTGAAAAAAGGGGAATTGGATGTTCTGATCGGAAAGCTTGAAGAAGGTATTAAAGCAGAGCCCGAAAATACTTCCCTGTACAATGTGACTGGCAATGTGTATGATCAATTGTATCAAAAGGAAATAGAAGCTGGCAATGAGGAAAAAGCTGAGGGATACTTCAACAAGGCCAAAAGTTATTGGGAGCAAGCCATTAAAATCGATTCAGATAATGTTGACGCCGTTTATAGTATTGGCGCTTTATATTACAATAAAGCTGCTGCCCTTACCCAGCAAATGAATGTACTGGCCGACGATTACTCCAAGGAGGGCTTAAAGAAATACGAGGAAATGAAGGAACAGGTTTTTACGGAATTCGAGAAGGCATTACCGTATTTCCAGAAAGCCGAAGCGCTGGACCCTAATGATGTCAATACTTTAATCGCTTTGAAAGAGATCTATGCGAAAAAAGATGACTTGGAAACCTCTAATATTTTTAAGGAGCGCCTGGAGAACGCCCAAAGCGGAGGAACCAACAATTCTTCTTATTTCAATTAAACACCCCAGCCGCAAGGCCAATAAAATAATAAACATGAGTCATCCCGAACTTTGAGCCCAAAGAGAAAAGAGGCAAGCGGAGATGGCTAATCGAAGTCTGTAGAGCGGTACCGAAGCATTTCGGTACCGCTTTCCTGTTCTATGACACCATTGTCGGAAGAGAGCCATTACCCAATGGCTCTCTTGGTGCATAGTTTGTTAAGGAGAGCAGCAGCTCGACAAAACGTAAAAGTCATTAAGAACCCAGGAAAATACCAATAAGGGCCAACAGATGTATCTGCCAGGCGCAGAAGAATGGGGTTCAGGTAGCCAGGAAGTGAAAGGAATGGACGTATATCATACCGGCAACGGACGGGTACGGGAAG
>CAYZMS010000023.1:0-73989 GCA_964479625.1 uncultured Saprospiraceae bacterium | reverse complement strand
GGGAAGTGAGGGGGTATTATCCTGAAAAACAGGGCAAATAAGACGGCTTTTTAAGGGAAAAATACGCTGGCTCAGGGCTTCTTAGTAAGTGCCTTACTGCTTATGCAATCATTTTTATCGATTATAATCGACAAAAATGATAAATCGTAGCCTTTCGACCTTAATTAAAGACCGCTGGTTTAACGGTAAGGCCTTTTTATTGCTTGGAGCCCGACAGGTTGAAAAAACCACATTACTTCGCCAATTAATGCAAGAAGTAACCGGACCTATAAGCTGGATTAACGAAGATAGCCCTCAGGACCGCGCGATACTTGATGCAATCAGTGGAGAAAGAGCTCAAAAACTTTTTCTTCCGGGCAGTACCGTAGTCATTGACGAGGCCCAACGCCTCGAAAACTCCGGGCTTACCCTAAAGATCATTCACGACGCCTGTCCCAACATCCAGCTTATTGCTACGGGTTCCAGTTCATTTGAATTATCAGAGAAGATCAAGGAATCCATGGCCGGCAGGAAATGGACCTTTACTTTATTCCCGGTATCTATGGAAGAATTGTTGAACCACGCAGGTCTTTTAGACGTAGAAAGAAACCTGGAAACCCGGTTGATTCACGGCTCTTATCCGGATGTAATCAACCGGGCAGGCCAGGAAAAGGAAGCCCTCCTGGAGTTAACCACCGATTATTTGTATAGGATTGTATTCGTACTACAGACCCTGCGTAAACCAAAAGCCTTGGGAAAACTCGTTCAGGCGCTAGCCTTCCAAATCGGATCACAGGTATCCTATCGAGAACTTGCACAAACCACAGCATTGGATAAGGAAACGGTAGAAAGATACCTTTGGCTTCTGGAAGAAGCCTTCATTGTATTCCGGCTGCCCTCCTTTTCAAGGAACCTTCGAAATGAACTGAAGCGCAGCCGAAAGATCTATTTCTATGACCTTGGGATCCGAAATGCAGTCATCCAACAATTTTCCCCCTTAAGCTTGCGGGAAGATAAAGGGCAATTGTGGGAAAATTTCCTGATTGCCGAGCGGGTAAAATGCCTGGAGTATCATCGCAAATTTGCTAATCAATACTGTTGGCGAACTACCCAACAACAGGAAATCGATTACCTGGAAGAAGCGGACGGTCAATTCAAGGCGTTCGAGTTTAAATGGTCGGTCAAGAAAATAAAACGGATATCCTCCAGTTTTCGAAAAGCCTACCCTGAAGCGATCATCCAGTATATTACCCGGGAAAATTTCCTGGAGTTCATTACAAATGGGTAAGATCGCTCTATTTTCACCAACAGTAGGTGCCTTGCATCTATAGGTGCTGGCACCTATAGATGCAAGGCACTTACTGCTAATTTTTTATCTAAATTCCAAATTTTAAGGCCTCTATTTTTCCCGCCAACTCAAATCCATCTTTTCTTGTTGTTTAATATGGAATAGAACAAATCCAAAGCTCAGCCACAACCCACAACAAAAATGCGCGTCGCCTTTTTCAGCACCAAGTCCTACGATACTGAATTCTTTAATGCGCTTAAGGCGCCAGATCGGCATGAGTTCACCTATTTCGAAACACAGCTCAATCGGCAAACGGTCAACCTGCTGGGGGAAGGCTCCTACGATGCCGTTTGTGTTTTTGTAAACGACAAATTGCTGCGGGAAGTCCTTGCAGATATGGCAGAACGCGGGATCCGGCTGGTCGCACTGCGCTGTACAGGTTTCAACAACGTAGACCTGGAAGCGGCTGCGGAACACGATATTAAAGTGGTTCGGGTACCCGCTTACTTCCCCTATGGGGTAGCGGAATTCGCAGTGGCCATGATCCTGACCCTCAATCGAAAGACTCATAAGGCCTACAACCGCGTACGGGAAAGCAATTTTTCCCTGGAGCGCCTGATAGGGTTCGACCTGTATGGAAAGACCGTAGGCGTAATTGGCACAGGAAAGATTGGGGAATGCTTTGCCAATATCATGCTGGGGTTTGGTTGCCAGGTGGTGGCCACTGACCCTTATCCCAATGAAGCCCTTCTGGCAAGAGGCGTGGAGTACGTCGAATTACCAGCACTACTTGGGGCTTCGGATATCGTTTCCCTGCATTGCCCGCTTATGCGCAGCACACAATACCTGATCAACCGCCAAACCCTCAGCCAAATGAAGCGAGGCGCCATGCTGGTCAACTCCAGCCGCGGTGGTCTGCTAGACACCACAGCCGTCATCGACGCTTTACGCAGCCGCCACCTTGGGTACCTGGCCATAGACGTTTATGAACAGGAAGAAAACCTGTTTTTTGAAGACTTATCAGAGAATATCCTGGATGACGAGCAAATCACCACCCTGATGTCCTTCCCAAATGTGCTGGTTACCGCCCACCAAAGTTTTTTTACCCGGGAAGCTATGCGGGAGATCACCCTCACTACTATCGGCAACCTGGATGCTTTTGAGGAGGGTGGGGAATTGGAGCATAGCCTATTTTCATGAATTCTCCGTATACTGATACGACTTTCCTTTAGAGATCTGGGGAAACCTTTTTTTCCAACTGGCTGGTACGTGCTGCACCTTCGGGCGCATTTTCTGAATGGCGCGCAGCACATCCACCCGGCTGATTTGCCCTACGAGCTTGCCTTTATCCAAGACAGGCAGCCGCTTTTTTCCGGACTGAGCAAATTCATAAGCTGCATCAAGGATCGTTTTCTCAGCATCGATCGTACTGACGTTTGTAGACATGAAATCTTTCACCTGGCCGGCATCCTCCGGTTCCTTATTGTAAGGCCCCTTGATCAGGATCTGAAGGCAGTCCACTTCGGAAAGCATACCTACCAATTCCTTCTTCTCATTCAGCACAGGACCTCCTGAAATTCCTTTCTTTAAAATGACATCTATGGCCTCATTAATATCCGTCTCCGGTTGAAAGGTGATCAACTTGCTGGCCATGTATTTAGCGACAGAGGGGTAATGACTCATTTTATTGTTTTTTTGTTTGGTATTCGAATCAGAGCCTATAATATTGCAAAAAAATTCTGTAATTTCAAAGCCAAGCAGAATGTTATTTTAATATTAAACCATTATTAATCCATTAAATTGTGTCAAACAAAAACAGGGGCTCCCGATCAATTCGAGCACCCCTGTTTGAAAAGGAAAGGTTTTCTTAAAGCGCCGTCCTTATTTATTGGGTTGCGGGGTCATCCGCAGGTACGGTTTCACTTCCGTATGCCCTTTCGGAAATAATTCGGGAATTTCTTCATTGCTAATAGCTGGTACGATCACCACATCCTCTCCGTCGACCCAGTCGGCAGGCGTAGCTACCTTATGGTAAGCGGTTAATTGCAGGGAATCGATCACCCGAAGGATCTCTGCAAAATTACGCCCGGTGGAGGGGGGATATGTCAGGGTCAATTTTACTTTTTTATCCGGATCAATAACGAATACTGTCCGAACCGTAAACTTTGCATCCTCATTGGGGTGGATCATGTCATAGAGCTCCGCCACCTTGCGATCTTCATCGGCAATGATGGGAAAATTCATACTAACATTTTGCGTTTCCTCAATGTCCTTGATCCAGGATTCGTGGGAATCAAGCGGATCAACGCTCAGAGCGATGGCTTTCACATTCCGAGCGTCAAATTGTTCCTTTAAGCTCGCAGTGCGCCCCAGCTCTGTAGTACAGACTGGTGTAAAATCAGCAGGGTGGGAAAATAACATTCCCCAGCTATCTCCCAACCAATCGTGGAAACTGATCTCCCCCATGGTAGTTTGGACAGTAAAATCGGGTGCGATATCTCCTAATCGAATTGACATATTGATATGAGTTTATGGTTTATGAAATGGCTTAATTAGTACTGGCTAGCAAAGGTTCGAAATACTATCAACTTCTTCTGTGATAACAACTTTACAATAGGCATCTATTCACAAGGCAGTCCGAAAAAGGCATAAAAAATACCTTCTCCTTTTACTGGGTTCGAAGAACTAGTGATCCATTATTAAAAAACGCAAACAAACCGTTTTGTATATACGAGGCTTGTAAACTCCTTGTAAACTTTCGATATTCGGCAAAATTGGCCCTGAGTACCCTCCGCATCATTGTCCTCTAGGGTTTCGATCTGCCGTTGGATCTCCTGGCGGTAAAATGCATTGATCACTTCCTGCCGGTCCATAAGGATCTCCAGCATATAAACGGTAACCGCAGCTCCCCAAAGAGCCACTCCCCCTTCAAAAAGCAAGTCGGTAGCAGCTCCGTACAAGACGGGAAAATGAGGTTGGTGGTATACTTTCAGCATAAAATAGATCAATACCAGAACTACCCCCACAACCAGCGCAATACGCAGGTAGATACCCTTTGCAGATTCAGCCCTGGTCAGACGCTGAAGTTCCTCAGGGTAGTCTCTAAAATAGCGCAATTCCTCCTTAGAGAACTCCAGTTTCCCTTTGCTCAAATTACCTCAGACCAATTTTCGAACGAAGACCTTTTCCTTGTTTTTTTCAAGTTCGATTCCATAGGTTACTCTTCTTCAAGTAGTACAAAAAGGAAGGTCAGAATAGCCTGAAAAACGGAATTATTAGCGGAAAAACCGGAGTCTTCTTTAAAGACCTCGCTAAAACCAAGTACATACCTCAGGCGTATGTCTATCCCACGCTTTTTTCGTACTTCTTCAAACGCATATCCAATTTCCAAAACACCCCCGAAGTCTACGGTATTCATAAGGTCCCTGAGATCTTGTTCTACCGTAACATCCGTCCTGGAATCCAGGGTCAGTTCCGTTTTTTTGAATGGCAGAAGATTGGCGACATTCAGTCCGGCATCCAAGCTCAGGTGAAATTTCTCAGAGGCGATCTTATCTCCAAAGATCAAAACCAACAAGGCAGCCTGACCATTGGCAATGCGGGCGTTGATCATCAATGCGACAAATAGAATTAGGGTGAGCAGAAATTTAGTGTAAATAAATGAATACTTCATACCCAAAGACGTTAATTAAAAAATATTAGTCAATTCAAACTAACTAAAGGGTTTTCCCCTTAATTCCGAAGCGGTAGTTGAGGTTGAGCAGGCCAGAGATCCAGCTACCAAATACTTGCATTTCGGTTCGCAATTGCCACTCCGGATTGAACGGCCACTGCCCTCCCACCAGAAAATTCCATGGATCACCGAAAGATTTTTGCAGTTCGAATTGAATGGAACCCCCTTTCCGCCACTTTATCACCCCAAGTGAGAAAAACGCAAGGATAAAGGTCCTGCTGTTCACTCGAATCAGAAATAATGGAAAGTTCTTGTGCGAAGATTTGAAATGGAATAAGGCCAAAAGCAACGACCACCGACCACTTTACCGGGCGCTGCAGTCGCTTACCCAAGCCCTCCTGTTTATGTAAAGGGAACCCGGGTAAAAGCTTGTTTTCATTGACATTGGTCGTGATTTTGGTTTTCAGGATTTACTGATCCGTGCCGATGATGATCCAAACAAGGGATAGCTCTGGTTCAAAACCCTCCAGGGCTGCCACAGCCAGGTTGCGGTGTATAAACGACCCGTGCCCGGTCATGGAAAGGCCTTTCTGTGGCAGGGCGATCATTTTGAAGGTAAAGGGAACGCTTGTTTCCCAGCCATCGTATTGCAGCCGCAATTCTACGTTCACCGAAATGGGTTCGTTCCTGTTTTCGGAAATGATACTTGCCGGAAAGGAGCCCGAAAACTGAAGGTGCTTGCCCTGGCCCTTCTCCTGCCCTTCCACAAAGTCGGGATTGGATTCATACAATTGGAAAGCATCTACCGGGAGATCAGCAATGAATTCTCCGGTACTGAGATTGAAGTGAACGTTGGGCGTTTCGCTTTTCCAGGCCACTCGTTTGCTGTCCAGCATCCCGGACAGGTACAGGTCGGAAGTGAGGATACCCAATTCCTGGCCATAGCCACAACTGGCCAGTAGCAGAAGGGGAAGAAGGAGTGTTATTTTCATTGGTTCTTCATTTTTAAGACGCTAATTTCTCAGGACTACCTCTCGGGAAGGAAGCCATTGGGTAGAGCCTCATTATTTGAGCAAAATAACGACTTCCCGCAAACTTCTAAAATGAACGAGAGTAGTAAAACGAGAATATAGGCGAGGGTCTACTCGAAAAATAAATTTTTGTCAGCTCCCAAAAAATGCATGTTGTAGTCCAATGATTTTATTAGGTTTCCTTGATAATCTATCTGGGAAATCGCAAGGTTTGGTCCAGGAAGGAAATCAATGGGAAAACCCGGCTTATTTGGAAAGACTAAATAAAAAAGGACGACTCCACTTTAAATGGAGTTGCCCTTTTCCATTCCTGGTCGGGATGACTGGATTCGAACCAGCGACCTCACGCCCCCCAGACGTGCACTCTAACCGGGCTGAGCTACATCCCGAAACATGTATTATTCAGCGCGTGCAAAGGTAATAAATGCAAAGCTTCCTAGCAAGCTAATATTGTTTTTATTTGACGCCCTCATTTGAGTGTTGTAGTACCGCGCCTGGAAAACCAAATTTCTCCCCCCTCCTACCCCAGGTCTATCTGCTAAGTCTTATTTTTCCCGGAAAAAATGCGCAAAATAAAAATGGGCATGATCGGCGGGGGCATCGGTGCCTTTATTGGCGGGGTACACCGCATAGCTGCTGCTATGGACGGACAGATCGAGTTGGTAGGGGGGGCTTTCAGCAGTTCCCCAGAACGGTCCCGGCAGACCGGCATGGAATTACGGCTCGACCCAGAGCGGGTCTATGGCAATTACCGCGAACTTATCGAGCGGGAAAAACAGCTCCCCCCCGGTGAACGCATGGACTTTGTAGCTATCGTTACCCCCAATCACCTGCATTTCGCCCCAGCCAAAATGGCTCTGGAGAATGGCTTCCACGTCATTTGTGACAAACCCCTGACCCACCGCTTGGAAGATGCCCTGGAATTACAACAATTGGTCAGAGACAAAGACTTATTGTTCGCACTCACTTACAACTACACCGGTTACCCCATGGTCAAGCAGGCCCGGGCTATGGTCAAAGCGGGCGAACTTGGTAAGGTTCGAAAGGTCGTCGTGGAATACCCGCAGGGATGGCTATCTACCCGCCTGGAAGCTGAAGGCCACAAACAAGCTAGCTGGCGACTCGACCCCGAGCAGGCGGGCGCAGCGGGAGCCATGGGCGATATTGGTACCCATGCCGAAAACCTGGCGGAATACATCACTGGTCTGCGCATCACCGAACTTTGCGCCGACCTCACAGCCTTCATCGAAGGCCGCCCCCTGGAAGATGACGGCAATGTGTTGCTTCGATTCGATAATGGCGCCAAAGGCGTACTCCTAGCCAGCCAGGTCTCTACCGGCGAAGAAAATGACCTCAACATCCGGGTATACGGGGAAAAAGGCAGCCTGCGTTGGTGGCAAATGAGACCCAACTCCCTGGAGGTTAGATGGCAGGATCAACCCATGCAGATCCTTCGAACCGGCATGCCCTACCTACATGAGACTTCGCTTGCGCATTTCCGCATCCCTTCCGGCCATCCAGAGGGATTTCTGGAAGCTTTTGCCAATATTTATCGCAATGTTGCTTTTTGCCTGCAGGCCCGCCTGGAGAGTAAAAAGCCCGATCCCCTATACCAGGATTTTCCTACGGTAGAGGATGGCGTTCGGGGTATGCGGTTTATAGAAGCGGTGGTAGCTTCGGCAAAAAGCAGTCAGAAGTGGACACCTGTGGAGGTATGAGTATTGGGAGGGTGAAGCGTTTTGAGTTTTAGGTCATCAACCCAAAACGCTTCACCCTCGACTCCACCTTACATTTTCTTGATCTTGATGTTCCGGAACCAAACGTCGTCTCCGTGGTCTTGCAGGCCAATATAGCCTTCTTCCGCTACGTCTTCGAACCCTTCAAAGTCAACGAATTTGCTGTTCTTTACCATATCCTTCCAATCGTCGGTCCAAAGGTGGTATTCTACCACATTCTCTCCATTTTGATTATGGACAACCGTTCCGTTATAGACCAGGATACTTGCTTTGTTCCACTCCCCGGCGGGTTTGGCATTTTGTGGCTCGGCAGGGATCATGTCATAAAGCGATCCGGCCTGACGGTTACCGTCCTTACCCAGACGGGCGTCGGGATGGCGTTCGTTGTCGAGGATCTGCATTTCAGGGGCAGACTTCCAGATCGGCTCCCCATTATCACCACATTGTTCTTTTGCCAGGTAGAAAATACCGCTGTTTCCACCTTCCTGCACCTTCCACTCAAGCGACAGTTCGAAATTTTTGAAAGGTTGCTCATAGACAATATCTCCACCACCTCCGGCTTCTCCTTTTCCGGAGCTCAAAACATGAATACTTCCATCCACAATTTCCCAGCCTTTTTCAGGGAAGCTTTCGCCACAATAACTCTTCCAGCCTTTCGTGGTCTCGCCGTCAAATAACAACATCCAGCCCTCTTCTTTTTCTGCAGCCGTTAAGGTATTTGGAGCAGCAGCTTCCATTTCCGTCTTCCGGGATACTGCTTCCTCTAAGCCGGCATCACCGGAGGCTGTTTCAGCAGGATTATTACAACTCCAGGTAAGGCCCACAGCCAAAATGATCCATAAATAGTGCTTGCTATTTTTCATTGAAAAAATATTTAAAAATTTAAGAGATAAACCAACAAGAACAAGAAGAGGAGAAAAACAATAGTTCTTATGCTTTGCCCCTCTCCCCATTCAAAATCAACCTGCTAATAGCTCCACCCCTTCCGGTATTCCCGCTTGACGAAGGACTCGGCAGCCTCCATGGCGTTCATGGTAGCGTATTTGGTATCAAAATGCGGATGGCCATCGATCACTTCAAACTTATCGGAGGAAACTACACGAATCTCCTCGTTCGGTCCGATATTGGTGATCTTCATGTTCTCGCCATCCCAATCCAGTCGACGTTTGAGGTCTTGCAAGCGCACCGCCAGGTTACCCATAACTACTACCTCATTCAGCGGGCCGGAATATCCGAAATGGGAGCTGGCTTCTGTGCGATCGGCTTTATCTTCCTTGCAGGCCCGCACCCAATCCATTTCGTGGTTTTCCTTTACCCGTGGCAGCATTTCTTTTACTTTCGGAGGATCGTTTTCCCGCCCGATGATGTATGGATCTCTGGCATAGGTAGAACAGATAAGGGTCCCTTTGGTACCTACGAACATGGCGCCACCGCCGCCATCCCCCATGATCTTTCCCTCCGGTATTCCGGCTGGTCGATCGGGTAAGAGGCCGCCATCATACCAGGTAAAGGTCAGGGCCGGCATGTTGACCTTCCCTTTTTTGGCCCGTTTGGGGAAGTAGTAAGTCACCTTTTCGGCCAGGGGTGCGCTCTCCGTATTAAACTGGCTGGAGCTTGCTTCAAAACCGGTAGGGTGCCCCAGTTCCAGTGCCTTAAACACGGGATCGATGATATGGCAACCCATGTCACCCAAGGCGCCTGTTCCGAAATCCCACCAGGCGCGCCAGTTCCAGGGGGTATAAGCCGGGTGGTAGGGGCGGTCGGGGGCCGGGCCGAGGAACAGGTCCCAATCCAGGGTGTCGGGAATAGAAGCTTTTTCCGTGGGGCGCTCCAGACCTTGTGGCCAAATGGGCCGGTTTGTCCAGGCATGGGCTTCCTTTACCTCGCCGATCTCTCCATTCCAGATCCATTCGCAGATCAGGCGCATCCCATCACCGGAGTTACCCTGATTACCCATTTGGGTCGCCACGCCGGTTTCCTTGGCCAGCTCTGCCAGTTTTCGGGATTCATAAACCGAATGGGTCAATGGTTTTTGAACGTAAACATGCTTCCCTGCCCGCATACCATCTGCTGCTACAACATAGTGGGTATGGTCGGGGGTTCCCACAACGAGGGCGTCAATATCCCCTCCCATTTCATCCAACATTTTGCGATAATCCTTATACTTTTTGGCTTTGGGATAATCGCCGAAGCAGGCCTCCGCATACTTCCAGTCTACATCACAAAGGGCAACAATATTTTGTCCGGTTATATTTCGAAGGTTAGAACGTCCGATACCTCCGACCCCTACGCCAGCGATATTGAGTTGGTCACTAGGGGGAATATGCCCCAGGCCGGAAACCACGTGGGAGGGAACGATCATGGCAGCCGCTGCGAACGCACCGGTTTCCCGCAGGAACTTCCGACGAGATTTTAGGTTCTTCATTTTGAATTATTTAATCTTTAAAAAACAAGGATTCGAAAATCAGAAATTTAAATTAGAAAATTTCCCTTACAAATTGGGAAAGGTTTTTGTGCAAATGCACAAAAACCTTCCAAAAACCTAAATCTGAAAATTTGGCCCGTCTCCAACAAACCAACTAATGGCCTGGCAATCTTTAGAAATTCCCCTTGTACATCCAGTTCAGCGCGGTTATGTCATCAGTAGTGAACGGGCGGGGTGAACCATCCGTACAGGATAGCATCCAGGAACCATTAGGAGCCCCAAGGTCAGCACCGAACGGAGTACCGGGGATCAGAATAGCGCCAACACCGCCATCCCCTTCATTATCAGGTGTACCACCACAGGAAATACTACGATCGTAATAATCCGTATGCCGGAATCCGATACAATGCCCCATTTCATGAGCAACGATGGTGGCAATTCCACCAGTGCTGATCTGCCCGGACAGGCTGCCGTTTAATTTAATTTCGGGATAGGGATTACCCTGAGCATCCGGAAAACCTGCGGAACCCAATACACCGATCAGTTCTTCAAAAAAGCTTAAGCGGGTAAAAACAATATCTGCATCCAATTCCGAAGATGCTGCTCTGAAAGATATATCCAAGCCAAGGTTATTGTATGCCTGGGCCGCAATTCGAATGGCCCTTCGATAGTCATTATTAAATGAACCTGGCACCCAAAGTTTAATGATACGCCCGCCTCCGGTGTTCACTACATTAGTGGTACGGTACTGCTCCATTTCCGGAACGAAGTGATCGGTATGATGGTGTCCTTCCAACAATTCATGGGTGATCACGATATCCCGTTCTACCAGATACCCTTCTTCAATAGCAACAATGCCATCCGGGTTAAAGCCCAGGTGCGTAACTTTTTCAATGATCTCTTGGGAAACCCCATCAGCCTTGTAGTCCTCTTTTTCACAGGAGGTGAATACAATAAGAGTACTGAAAACCAAGAGCGTAAATAAAGTAAGCTTTTGCATAAATATGGATTTTGGTTAGCATAAATGAAACAAACGTGAAAAGTTGAGATCAGCATGTAGTTTTATTAGAACCGGGGAACTGGAAGCAATTGGTCGGGAACCAGGCTAACGGTTTGTTTTTTGATTGCCTGGACACAATTAAAATGGCCAATTTTATGCTTCTTTGGGGTAGCTCTAAAATTAGGAAAATTTCCATCTGTTTACAACATAATACACATGCATCGATTCGAAAAAACCTTTTTTTACACGGTATTTATCCTTTTATTCCTTTTTTTATTTGTCTCTGCCATGCAGTTAACCGCCCAGAATACACCCATTTTTTTTATGGCAGAAAGGGGCCAGTCGGATGTAGCATTCCCAGGAAAGGTTATTCGCCAATTAAATGACAGCTCCGCAATTATCAAAATAGATAACAGGGCTCGCCCTACCGGTTTTTCCCTCCATCCCCCACCCACCAATTGGAAATTGGGCCCCGGACTTTTGGAACAAGTCGACAGGGCCTTTCCCGCCGGGCTAATTATTGTTTCGGAAAATATGGCAGAAAGCCTCTCCTTTATTAAGGGCTTGTCATCAGTTCAAATTCAGAGTGTTCGAAAGGATCTGGGGATGATCCTGCTGAAGGGGCAAACAAAAGAACTGATCCGTCTTTTTCAACCACGACCGGAGATACTTTACCTTGGGCTGGCTCCGGGAATACCCGAAGAAGAACGCCCCCAGCGCAGTTTTGACCCCGCCGTTCAAGCTATCCCTATGCTGCGATCGCGTTTCCCCAATGCAGATGGCTTTGGTCAGGTGGTTTCTTTAAAAGAATTTAGCCCGGATAGCAGCGATATTGATCTACAATCCGCCTACCTCCCCTCCCCCCTGGCTGCTTCCACGGTCAACTTCCACGCCACGGATATGGCTTCGCTTCTGGTAGGCCGGGGCGCCTCCTTTTATACCGGTCTGGGAATAGCCCCCCAAGCTTTACTTTCCTCAAGTAGTTTCCTACAATTACTGCCGGATACCCTCCCCTATTACCTGGAAGCAGGCATTAGAGTACAAAACCATTCCTATGGAAGCGGGATCCAGCAGTATTATGGACCTATTGCCCATGGGTATGACCAGCAGGTTGTCGGGCAACCTGATCTGGTGCATATCTTTTCGGCCGGGAACAGGGGCAGCGAAGTTCCCGATACCGGGAATTATGCCGGACTAAAGGGGTTTGCCAATCTGACCGGAGAATATAAAATGGCTAAAAACGTATTAGTAGTTGGCGCTGTAGATAGTTTCCTCCAATTAGAGCCCTTAAGTTCTCGCGGTCCTACCTATGATGGACGGATCAAACCGGAACTGGTCGCATTTGGGTCGGATGGTAGTTCGGGGGCTGCAGCTATTACCAGTGGGGTTTGCTTATTGCTGCAGCAGGTTTATCGAGAACAAGAGGGCGGTGCTTTCCCTTCCGTGGCTCTGCTACGTGCCATTCTACTCAATACCGCGGAAGACCTGGGGACAGAAGGACCTGATTACCTGCATGGGTACGGGAATGTACAAGCAGCAGCAGCCCTGGAAACCTTGGTAAAGGGGCAATTCTTCGAAGGAAGGCTCGAACGAGGAGCAAGGAGATCCTATTACCTGGAGATCCCCGAGAACATCAACCACGTAAGGATCACCCTCACCTGGACCGACCCTCCTGCCCCGATAAACAATTTTCAGGCCCTGGTCAATGACCTCGACCTTCGGTTGCTCACCCCTTCCGGAGATACCCTTCTTCCTTGGGCCTTATCTTCTGCCCCTCATATCGATAGCCTTTCTGCTCCTGCCCGCAGGGCTTCCGATCACCTGAATAACCAGGAACAGCTCTCCCTTACCCAGCCCAAAGCAGGGACTTACGAGATCCTGATATCCGGCTTTTCGATTTTGGACTCCCAGGACTTTGCCGTGGCATTTGACCTTCAGGAGGAAAGATCCTTTGAATGGCGCTTTCCCGCTGCCGGGGATCGCCTTCAGGCTGGTCAAAGGGCGATAGTACGCTGGTTTTCCAACCTTCCGGATACACTTAACGGAGAACTGGATTATTTTGACCCGGCTACCCAGAACTGGCAAAATATCGGAGCCCCCCAGGTAAAAACCGGGTGGTTGAACTGGATAGTCCCAAACAAGCTCATGCAAACGCAACTGAGACTTACCACTACTTCACGAACTTTTTTATCTGACACCTTCCTTATCGCCCCTACTACGCGGGGCAGGCTGATAAACCTTTGTGACACCTTTCTCGATCTTACCTGGGACCCTGTTATCGATGCGGCAGGATATCGGGTTTTTGCCTTTCGAAATGGTTGGATGCAATCCATAGGAGAAACGACCAACACGCTTTTTCGAATACCTAATCCGACTAGTTCCCATTTTTCGGTTGCTCCCTTATTAGATCAGGAAGAAGCCGGGCTGAGAAGTGTAGCGCTGAATCTTGACTTTCAGGCCAGGGGTTGCTATCTCGATCAATTTTTTGCAGAACTCGAAGAGCAGGATGTACTACTTCAAGCTTTTTTAACCACTACCCATGAAGTCGATTCCGTCATTTTCGAAGGAGAAGCAGCAGCCGGTCAATTCAAAGCCCTTCTTAAACAGGCTCCTACCACCTCATTGGAATATACACACCGTGCAACCGACCTGAAGGAAGGCGTCAACCGATTTAGGCTCCGCTTGCGCCTGGCCGACGGCTCCAGTATTATCAGTGAGACAAAAGAGGTATTCTTTCTTCCAAAGGGAGAATTGATCCTTTTCCCAAATCCCTTAAAGCAGGGAAGTTTTCTGGAAATCATTAGCTCGGATACTAATGATCCCCCTCGTTTTGAGCTTTTCTCCGCCAACGGTCAACTAATCTGGGAACTGCTGCTTTTCAACCCACTAGAAGTGCTCCCCTCGGGCCAACTGCCTGCAGGAATTTATTTCTACCGGCTGACCCAAAACGGGGATCGTGTAAACTCGGGAAAACTGGTCATATATTAAGAAATGACCTCATATTTATTAGTCTACCCCGGCCCTATTTAGTCTAAACCAGTCGAATAGAAAAAAGAGAACGTCTCCAATCGCCTGTGGTGATTGGAGACGTCAAAATAGAACCAAAGGTAGCAGCTAATTAAAAGTTGCCATCATACATCCAACGCAGGGCCGTGCGATCATCATTGTTAAAGGGACGACTGCTTCCATCGGTACAGGACAACATCCAGGAACCATCGGAAACGGAAGCCCCCGAAGGTGTACCAGGGATCAAAATGGCTCCAACACCTGCACTCCCTTCATTAGTTGGTGAACCGCCGCAAGATACGCTACGGTCAAAATAATCAGTATGGCGGAACCCAATGCAGTGGCCCAATTCATGGGCGATCACGGTAGCCAATCCGCCGGGCGCAAAGCTACCGGCTACGCGGCCATTCACAAAGATCTCATCATAAGGATCTCCTCCGCTGGGAAAGCCCGCCTGAGCCAGTAATCCCTGAAAAACTTCCTGGAAAAAACTATATCGGCGGACTTCAATATCCGCTGAAGAGGCATTTCCGGTGCGTTGGAAAGTCAAATCCAGCCCAAGCGCATTGTAACGAGCGATCGCATCATCCAAGGCTGCCTGGTAAGTGCTGTTGAAACCACGACGTCCACTGGACGGCATGTAAATAGTGATCACCCTGTTTCCACCAGTACTAACCACGTTGGTCGTGCGGTACTGTTCGGCCTCGGGAACAAAATGTTCGTCGTGGCTTTCATCCAGGAATGCTTCCGAAAGGAAAATATCGCCTTCAACGATATAACCATCTTCGAACGGAATAATACCATCCGGATTAAAACCCAGGTGGTAGACCTTGTCAATAATTTCCTGTGGGATCACAACCTCTTCAGATTGGTACTCCTCCTTTTCGCAGGAGTAAACGGTGAGGGCAACGGCAGCTGCCAGCACAAAAAGCGTCAACTTCTTGAACATGTGTTTGTGAAATTTTAGTTAGCAAAATATCTTTGAAGGGATAGAGCCAGCACAACTGTCGCTTGACCTTAACAAGCACAAAAAAATATATTTTTTACATATACCAAAATTTTTTCGGCCATATTTTATAAATCCCATTTTTTAAAAAGTCTTATATACAGAAAGCAGAATAAAAGGCAATGATTTTTAGGAAACGATAACCATCTTTTTCTACTTGATCTTTTCCAGCCAAGGGGCTTTAAAAAAGAAGTAGCTTTCGCATTCTCAACAAATCCTTAATTTTCGGAATGGTCCTCCTTTCAGTAAAATCGGTGGGTAGAATTTTCCTTTGGGTCTTGTTAGGTTTGTTCCTAATACTCGCCCTGGGCCTTCTACTTATTCAATTGCCCGGAGTACAGGATTTTGCCCGTTCCAGAACGATACATTACCTGGAAAAGAAGCTGGGCACCGAAGTGCAAGTCGAAAAAATCCGGTTCCGTCTGCCCCGTCATTACCTTATTGAGGGAGTTTATCTGGAGGACCAACAGGGTGATACTCTTTTGTATGCCGGCACCCTGGAGGTTGGACTGGAATTAAACCACCTCCTACAAAAACAGATAACCATCAATACCATCAGGTTGCTGGATGCCAACTGCCAGCTGGTGGATCAGAACTACCAATTCCTCCTGGAAGCCTTTTCCTCCCCTAATCCCAGGCCTAAAAAAGAGAATCGCGCCCCCTGGTCGATCTTCCTTAAACAGGGGCCGTTGGAATTGCTAAGGACAGCTTTCACCTACAAGGAGAGTAGCCTGGATTTTTCCGCCTCCGTTGATCGTTTAGTGATCGATCCAAAGCTGGCCGATCTACAAAACCTGTTTTTCGAACTGCACAGCGTACAACTTGAAGGAGCCAGCGCTAAGCTGGAAATGCAAAAGCGAGATTCCTCCAAAAAAGATAGCACCAAGAGGGCTTCTCCTCCTACAGTCACTTTAAAAATGGGGGATATCCAATTAAGGGAGCTCGACTTTAAGCTCGCAATGGATCAACTGGATCTAAGCGCGGATCTTCAACTTTTTGAAACCCCTGATTTTTTCTTCGAAATGAATGAACAGGGGATACAATTTCATGCTTCCCAGGCTCAACTACAAGAAGGTAACTATGCCCACCGGCTGCATTTTGGGGAGATCCCACCCGGCATCTTCGATTATCGAAAGTTGGCCCTTTCGAACTTGCACCTAAAGGTATCCGACCTACATTATGACAACATACACATTAGCGGGGCCCTGGAAGACCTCCGGCTTAAGGAATCCCGGGGCGCAAGCATACAAAAGGCAATTGCCCAGGTTTATTATCAACCTGATTCCATTCACCTTGAAGACTTGATCCTTCAGACCGGGTATTCGAATATCATTGCCCCCTTATTCAGCCTGAAACTTCCTCCTGAGCCCATAGCCCTTCAAGCGGAACTTGCCCCTTCCAGGATCGACCCAAACGACCTGGCCCTGGCCTTGCCTTTGCTTGCTGAACGTAAGTGGTTTAGCGATTTCAAAGGCCGTTCTATTACCCTAAAGGGAGCCGTAGCTGGCTCTCTGGATGATCTGCAAATCCGAGAACTTGACCTGCGGGGATGGGGCCTCAGCCTGTTGGCTTCGGGTAGGCTTAGCGATATTTCCAAATACCCAGACCTGGCCATGGATATAAACCTGTCCCAGTTCGAAGTAAAAGAGGAAACCATTTTCACTTTTCTGGACACCTCTCTTTTCCTTACTTACTTGCGCCCCCCTGAGTCGATCGAAGGAACTGCCCAGTTAATGGGCCCTTTAAACGATTTGAATGTGGACCTATCACTAACTACCCGCCCCCAGGATTTCCACCTCAACTTAAAAGGGGAGTTACAAAGCCTGCCCAAAACCAATACACTGGCCTATCAATTTCAACTGGATACCCTAGTCACTGACTCTGCCGCTCTCAGGGGGCTGCTCCAACCGCCTGTCTTACCAGCCTATATTACATTACCTCCCACGATAGAGTTAAAAGCAGCAGGTAGAGGTACTCTGGATACCCTTTGGGTTCAATCTCAGTTAAGGGGTCGCGGCCAGAAACCGGAAACAGCTATCACCTTTACCACCCATATCGAAGCCCTGCAAAATGCCCGGGACAGGCAAATAAAGGTTCAGTTCGATCACCTAAATCTGGCTGCCGCCCAGCTCAAAGGGTTGCTTCCACCGGATGTACTTCCGGCCGGCATTCAACTTCCCGATATTGAACAAATGGAAGGTCAATTCAATCAAGCCGGTGATAGCATCCATTCGGACCTTCAACTTCTGACTTCAGCCGGTGAACTGGATTTGAAAGGCAGCCTCCAAGATAGTAGCTATCGGGTGCAACTCCAGTTAAGCAGCTTTGACGTTAACGGATTAATCCCAGGGGATTCTATTGACCTGATCCCCTCCGGTCGGTTGAGTGAGCTCAACGGCTTAATCAGCATACAAGGGCAGGGCTTTAAGCCTGAAACGGCCACCGGAACATTTGAGATCGATCTGACTCCAACCGTTTTTGCGGACCAATGGGCTGGGCCCTGGCATACCTCGGGTAGTTTTCACCAGCTCCACCTGGATGCCCAAAGTTACCTCAAAGAAAACCAGGCTGATTTTAGCCTGGTCTTTTCCGGCGATTTCCAGGATTCCCTGCCCAATACATCCCTGGAACTCCAGGCCAGTTTTATCAATTTTCAATTCCTCCGCCTATCGGATAAGCCATTTTATTTTTATGGGGGATTGCAGGAAAAAACCGTTTATATCGATGAGGAGGGACTGGAAGGCTATCTAAAGCTATCTGATTTTACCATTAGTTATGACGCTGCTTTTGAAAAAGTGGACAGCCTCCAAGCCACCCTCCTGATGCATGAACGTGAAAATGAGCTCGTCCTTTCCTCCTCCCAGGTTCAGGCGGAGATCGGTGGTTCTTTCGACATTAAGACCATTATACCACGATTCAAATCGGCCCTGTTCTATTATTTAAAGCCCCCTTCGATCCGTCCTCTGAAGAAGGAGCAAACAGGCCAACAGGATTCCCTGCATTTTTTTGTTAACCTGGAAGAGACGCAATTCTTAAGTTCAGGCATAATACCCGGATTAAAAGAGATCTCGCCCACCAGATTCGAAGGTAATTTTGTTCCCGATGAAGAAAAACTTGACCTCAGCTGGAACCTACCCCATTTGAGGTATCAAAATTACGAGGTCGATGAACTCTCCCTGATATTGGATAGTAGCCCTGAAGACCTCAACTACGATCTTGGCTTCAACAAGGCTGACCTTTTTGGTTTGCTGGAGGTCAAAGGAATTAATTGGCAGGGGCATCTGAATGAAGGGGTTTTCAATAACCAACTGGTGCAAACGGATTCTACCGGAGAGGTACGCTTACTGCTGTCCTTGAGTTTAAGCAACCTGCCTGGTGATTCTGCCACCCTAGTCGAATTTCCGGACGAATGGATCATCAATTACCAGCCCTGGACCCTGCCGGAGGAAGCCAGAGCCATCATCCGGGAAAACAGCTTTGATCTCGAAAACTGGTCCCTTAGCAATGAAGCGAAGAATACAGGGCTTCATTTGGTCGCCCAAGACAAGGATGACCTGGAGATCCAATTTGAGGATTTTCAACTGGAACAATTCTCCAAATCGATCAATTACCGCAAAGACCTTTTTACCGGTCGCCTTAACGGTACCATCTTTATTCATGAATTACTTGCACTACACCCGGTGATCGAGTCCAACCTTCAGGTCGATAGTCTTCACATTCAAAGTGATAAGACAGGTAATTTATCCCTGGAATTTAGAATTGAACTTCCCGACCGCTTTGAAGTCAATTCCCGCTTGACTGGGCCGGAAAGTGCCCTGGAGATCAGCGGCACCTTTGATCAAAGGAATATCGGAGAGGAACTGGACTTTAGGGTAAGCTCCAGCCCACTTAACCTGAGCATCCTTAATAGTTTATTCCCCCAATACCTGAAAGACGTCAAAGGTCTTGCCGAAGGGGAATTATCCGTTACGGGAAGCCCGGAGGATATCACCACACAAGGTACCCTTTCCCTGAGCGATCTTGAATTCCGTCCGCTCGTGAACCAGTCCCTGTATCGGGCCGAAAACCAAACGATCCTCTTTTCCCCTACGGGTATCAATTTGGAGGGCAATTGGATCATCAGGGATAGTCTTGATAATCAATCCGCCATTCGCGGGGGGGTCCTCAGTAACGATTACCGAAGCTTCCGGTATAACCTGAGTGCGAATTTAAATGACTTCATAGTACTCAATACCCAGGGACAGCACAACGAGCTGTATTACGGTTTTGTAA
Source organism: uncultured Saprospiraceae bacterium (assembly GCA_964479625.1). Lineage (GTDB taxonomy): Bacteria > Bacteroidota > Bacteroidia > Chitinophagales > Saprospiraceae > CAYZMS01. The sequence continues at coordinate 54,573 of CAYZMS010000023.1, read as the reverse complement.
GGCTGGACGGGAATGCCTCCTTGCGGGGTCCTTTAAACCGCCCGATTATCGTAGCTGACCTGAGCACCGACCGAAAATCCACTTTTACCTACGTCTACGACCAGTTTCGAAATTCGAAAGTAGACCGGGGGGAGGATGTTATCACCTTTGTTGATTTTAATATTGAAGATCGCAAAGCACTGGATGATTACACTCCTCCTCCCTCTGTGGATAATTCGATCTTCGACATCAATCTCAATGCTGACATTTCGGACGATCTGGAGATCATAGTTATTACCAACCCGCTGGCTGGAGACAACTTCACCGGAAAAGCGGAGGGAGACCTCACCCTACGCATGCTTTCGTTCAGCAATATTGACCTGCAGGGAATGCTCAGCCTGACGGAAGGGGACTTCCTCTATACCTACACAGACCTTATTCGTTTAAATTTTGAACTGGGAGCTGACAGCGAATTATCCTGGATCGGCGACCCTTACAACCCAACCCTTTCGGTTGAAACCACCTACACTACCAGGGCTAACCCCAAACCTATTCTCCAGCAGGATCCGGATGCAGAGGATGCAGTTAATCCCGGAAGGCGAAAATTTGATGTGCTTATCAATGTAAGCGGAGAATTGGAAGAACCGGAAATCATCACTGACATTCAACTGGCAGATTCGAGGAACAGCACAGAAGATCAAATGATCGAAGATGCACTCTCCCAGATTCGCACCTCCCAATCGGACATGAACCTACAGGCTTTCAGCCTTATCCTTTTTAATGGTTTTATTTCTGCCACTTCTGCATCTTTCAACCCGAATTTGGGCCTTCAGGATGGCTTAAACAGCTTAATTACGGACAACCTCAATAAACTGGCCAATCAATATATTCAATTTGTCGATATTGACCTGGGAATAGAAGGGGATGGAGATTATGGGGTGCTCTCCAATACGGAATTCACCGTTCAATTAGAGAAAACGCTCCTGGACGGGCGACTGGAAATATCCATCGATGGGGTTGCCAACACTACCAGTAATGATGAGAACCAATCTCAGGCCTTTCTCGACAATATCACCATAGAGTACGACCTGGATAAGGAGGGGGATTTTTCTATCCGCCTGTATGATAAACGGGATGAAAACGAATTCACCGGTGGTAGCGATGTAAAGCTGGGTGGTGCTTTGGTTTTTTCCAAAGACTTTGATCGAATTCGTTTCTTGCTCAAGAAAAAGGAAGACCCAAAACCACCCAAGCAATGACCGGTTTCCACTTGAAATACCCGGGGGCCATTGCCTGTAAGCTAAGTTGGCTTGGGTTGTTTTGTTTCCTGGTTGCCTCTTGCGCGTCCACCAAGGCATTGAGACCTGGCGAGCAATTGTACAAAGGCGCAGAGTTTACCATTCAGCTACCTGATTCCGTAGAAACAAAACCAAAAGAAATTAAAGGCCTGGTACAAAGCCTGGTTAACCAAAAACCCAATCGGCAAATCCTTGGGATCCCTTTTAAATTAAAGTTCTTTTCCCTTTTCACCACCAAAGCCTACAAAGAAAGCGGGAAAGAAAATTTTTTCCAGCGCCTATTGGGGGTACCCCCGGTAGTCTTCAAACCTGCTGCGCTCGAACAAACGACCCAATATATGGAGAATCAACTCTTCAATAACGGGTATTTCGCCCCCTCCTGCACCACCTTTATTGACACCCTCGACCAGAAGGGGAAAAAAGTAAAGGTAAACTACCAGGTCAAGGTTCCGAAACAACATCAATTCGGAACGATAGAAAACAGGGTGGAAGATTCTACCATACGGGAAATTATCCAACAGTTACCACCCAACCCCGACCTTCAAGTAGGAAAGCCCTATTCGCTTAAAGTGTTGAAGAAAGAACGAGAGGCCATCTCCGAAGCCTTGCAAGACAAAGGGTTTTACATGTTCGATGACGACTATCTGCACTTTAAGGTCGACACCCTGCGACAAGAAGGGGAAGTACAACTACGCATGAGTATAAAAGAAGGGGTAAAACCTAATGAAATTGACCGGTATCGCATAGGTAAGATCTATATTCATCCGGATTTCAACCCCACTTTAAACAGGCCTCTGGACACCATTCCCTTCAGGGGTGTCATTATTGTACAAGGGGTGGAAAACGTGAAACCGAACGTACTGGAAGAAGCCACTCTTTTCAACCCGGGCGACTACTACAGTACGGAACGTCATGAAAACACCCTTAGCCGTTTATTGAATATCCCCTACTTCCAGTTTGTCAATATCCGTTATGATCGTTCAGAAACGGATACCACCCAACTGAATATGAAAATATACCTCAAAGCCCGGGAGCGCCAAACGATCAGTGCCAGCGTTGGGGGTTATTGGAAACCCTCCCTTTATTGGGGGCCAGAGATTTCTCTTGATCATAAGCACCGGAACCTTTTTCGACGGGCCAGCCAGGGGAATTTAAATCTTACGGCTAATTTCAATTTCCCTTTGGAAAATGCCCCCCGGGATTATTTTGAAGAACTAGAACTGGATTACGATTATATTACCAGCGGCCTGTGGATCCCTTTTGTCGAAAAGCGCAAGCGAGCCCAACTTAGGAGAGCGGATACCAAACTCTCCCTGGAGTTAACACAAGAACGATTCCGGGTTCCTCTGGATAGTCTCATTGCCCCCATCCTCTTTTTAAGGCTGGACGAATTATTGGAAGAGCTCCAGGATGACCCTGGCTATGCACCCTTTGCACGCCTAACTGGACTAACCCTGAGCTTTGGATACATCTGGCAGCGACAGCAAACCATCCTGAATGAGTTCAACCCCCTGCGCTTCGAGTACCAACTCCTTAACTATGAGAATAACCAGCTCAAGAACCTACTGCAATGGGTCGCTTTTCGGGAATCCGAAGAACCGGATGGCAACCTTTTTGCCAATTTTGAACCCAGCATATCCTATAATCCAGAGTATATCTTCACGTTTGACAGCCGCCTGGAGGAAGAAAAAACCCACAACTGGTTTTATAGAGGCAGGGCAGGGCTGGCTTTAACGGCAACCCTACCGCAGGATTTTGGTCTCCTCCTACAGGAATCCAGTCGAACGATCATTGGCGAAATCGAGAATGATTTGCGCTATTTTTTTAAACCGAAAGCCCCCACCTCCTTGGCAGCCCGCTTGAGGGTAAATAACGCTTACCCTTTCGAGGATAAATTACTAAGAGCCATAGTGGACTATTACACCATTGGTGGCCCCAATAGTATCCGAGCTTTTGTCCCCCGAACCCTAGGGCCCGGCACACAAGATCCGGCAGAGGCAGGTACCAATCTATTAGCCGGGCAGGGTGATTTTTTGATCGAAGGCAGCCTGGAACTGCGCCAGCGCTTTGGAAAAAAAATAGAACTCGCCGGCTTTCTGGATGCCGGCAATGTCTGGCTTAACAGAACGGCAACTCCTGATGACCCAGCCCTTTTTGATTGGTCTGATTTCTATAAAGAACTCGGGGTCGGCACGGGTATTGGTCTTCGGTATGACTTTGGCTACCTCATCCTCCGCTTCGATTTCGCCTTCCCGCTCACCAAGCCCTGGCTGCCCGAAGGTGAACGATGGGTAGGCGATGAAATTGACCTGGGCGACCCCAACTGGCGCAAGGAAAACCTGAACTTTATCTTTGCTTTTGGATACCCGTTTTGACGAGAGGGATAAGTGGCGGATAATGGATAATTTAGGTCTCCTCCCAAAAATTAATTGCTAGCACTCATACTGCTTCCATGGATAAAATTAAACTACAGCTACTCGTCCTGATAGCAGGGGTATTGATCATGGGCATCAAGTTCCTGGCATGGCGGATCACTGGCTCCAATGCCATTTTATCAGACGCCCTGGAAAGCATTATCAATGTAGTCGCAGGTGGGTTTACCCTATACAGCGTATACCTGGCCGGTCATCCCAGGGATCAGAATCACCCTTACGGGCATGGAAAAATTGAATTTCTGGCGGCGGGTTTCGAAGGGGGGCTCATTGTAATTGCCGGACTGACCATAATCGTTAAATCCATTTATAACCTTTGGAATCCTCAAGATTTAAGCCGGTTAGATTTGGGGGTTTACCTCAGTATAGCGACCGGTCTGGGAAATTTCATTATAGGGTATTTCCTGGTTCGACGCGCTAAGGAGCTCAAATCCCTGGCCCTGGAGGGTAGCGGAAGACACCTGCAAACAGATGCCTGGACCTCCGCCGGGCTGGTGCTTGGCTTAGGATTGGTCGTGCTGACCGGGTGGCGCATTCTAGACAGTCTGCTTGCTTTGGGCTTTGCGATAATAATCATAATAACGGGATTCCGCTTGGTTCGAAAATCCATAGCCGGAATCATGGATGAGGCTGATTATGCTCTGATCCGGGAAATCGCTTCTGCTTTCGAAAAAGAACGAAGGATTAACTGGATCGACATTCACAATTTGCGACTTATCAAATACGGTAGTACCCTGCATATTGATTGCCACATGACCCTGCCCTGGTATTACAACGCCCGCGAGGCGCATGCCGAGGTCAAAGCACTGGAACGACTGACCGAACACTATGCCGATCGAGGGGTCGAACTATTTATACATGTGGACCCCTGCCGGGAACATAGTTGCCGGATTTGTCAAATCCAGGATTGTTCGGTCCGACAACACCCTTATGAAGACCGGCTGGAATGGAAGCTGGAAAACCTCATGCAGGATCTGCAACATTCATAAGCCGGGTATTCGAAATTCTTTATTATTTTATCGATTAAAACATGATACGCCATTTCCTCCTTTTAGGGGTTTTCTGCGTCCTTACCCATCCCTTGCCTGCCCAAACCAACCCGGCAACGGATACGCTTTACGCTCTTTTTGAGTATAAAGCACAACTGGAAAGGCGAGAAAGAGGAGATGCCCCCTTCCCGAAAGTTAGCATAAAACAATTTGAAGAAGAAGCCAGGGCCCACCGCACTTTACTGGAGCGCCTGGAAGTCATTCCAAAAGAACAACTTACCGCCGCCGACCAGATCAATGCCGATATTTTTCGTTTCATTCTGGAAGATGAGATTGCCCAGGTAGCTTATCAAGCTTATTTAATTCCTTTCAATGCGGAAGGCGGGTTCTACAACCGGCTTCGACCCAGTCGGTATTATCAAAACAAAGGTGATTTTGACTGGTATCACAAACGCTTGGGAGCCTTCCCCAACTACCTAAGGGCGAATGTAGCCTTACTCGAAAAAGGGTTGGAAACGGGCATTATGGCCCCCTGGGTTACAGCAAAGAACTACGAGATCCTCACTGCTCCCTACCGCCAGGAAGACCTAAGCCAAAACCCCCTGGCTGCACCTTATACCAGCCCACCAACATCCATTAGTCCAACTGATTGGGATAGCATTCAACAAACCGGAATGCGCCTGCTGAAGGAGGAGGTCCTGCCTGCCTATGCAGCATTCCACCGCTTCATGCAGGAAACTTACCTGCCCCAAGCCCGGAAAACCGTAGGGATTTCCGAAGTACCTAATGGGAAAGCCTATTACGAACAGCGCATCCGTCATTTTACCACTCTGGACATGAGCCCGGAGGAAGTTTTCGAAAAAGGAAAGGAAGAGGTAGCGCGCATACGAGCTGAGATGGAGGCCATTCTGGAGGAATTGGCCTTCGAAGGATCTTTTGAAGAGTTCCTGGAATTTCTTCGAACCGACCCGCAATTTTATGCCCAAACGCCCCGGGATTTACTCAAAGAGGCTTCCTATTACGCCAAGAAGATCGATGGGGAATTACCCGCTTACTTTGCTGTGCTCCCGAGGTTGACTTACGGGGTAGAACCCGTGCCTGCCGTCATTGCGCCAAATTACACCGGGGGACGATATTCTCCCGGCTCTGCCCGCCGGAACAGGGCCGGCGAATATTGGGTGAACACCTACAAACTCGAAAGCAGACCCCTATACGTCCTTCCCGCCCTTACCCTGCACGAGTCGGTGCCTGGTCACCACCTGCAAATGGCACTGGCAGAAGAACAGGAAATGGGCCCTGACTTTCGAAAATCTTACTACATCAGTGCTTTCGGGGAAGGATGGGCCCTGTACTGCGAATACCTGGGCAAGGAGATGGGCATTTATGAAACCGCTTACGAAGATTTCGGCCGCCTCACCTATGAGATGTGGCGTGCCTGCAGATTGGTCGTCGATCCAGGTATGCATTATATGGGCTGGACCCGCGAGCAGGCCCTGGAATTTCTGGCTTCGAATACCGCCCTTTCCCTGCACGAATGCAATACCGAGATCGATCGCTACATCGGTTGGCCCGGGCAAGCAGTTTCTTATAAGATCGGCGAACTCACCATTCGCCGTTTACGAAAGGAAAGCGAAGAACGACTTGGAGAGGCATTTGACCTGAGGACCTTCCACCAAAAGATCCTGGAGAACGGTTCCGTCCCCCTTTTCATCCTGGAACAGCTCATTGATGGTTGGGAAGGATAAAAATCTTTAATCCTCCTTACTTTTGCCCTATGACCGCATACCGACTGTTCGAACTCAATGAATTCATACGCCGGGTAATCGCCCTCAACCTGGGCACTCCCCTTTGGGTGCGGGCCGAGATCGCACAACTCCACTACTCTCGTGGGCATTGCTATCTCGAATTGGTGGAAAAGGATGGAGAAGAATCCACCATCATTGCCCAGGCCAGTGGCGTAATCTGGGAACGACAGGACAGAAAACTGCAAAAGCAATTGGGCCTCCTCTACAGGGATATCCTCCAGGATGGAATGGAAGTACTGCTTCAAGTCCAGGTTGATTTTCATGAACGCTATGGCCTCAAACTGATCATAAAGGACCTGGACCCGGCCTTTACGCTGGGCAAACTGGAACTGCAACGCCGGCAGACCCTTAAACAGTTGCAACAGGAAGGCCTGCTGGACAAAAACAAGCAACGCGCCCTACGTCCCGTATTGCAGCGTCTGGCCGTTATTAGCTCCGAAACGGCAGCCGGGCTGGCCGACTTCCAGGCTCAATTGCAGGAAAATCCCTACGGATTCGATTTTGTCGTGCATTTTTTCCAGGCAGCCATGCAGGGAGATCGTACCGAAGCCGAATTGACCAAACAGCTTCGGCAGATCAACCGCCGCTACCACGAATTCGATGTCGTGTTGATCCTGCGCGGCGGTGGTGCCCGCCTTGATCTGGCCGCTTTTGACAGCTATGCCATTGCCAGGGCAGTTGCCGAACTGCCTTTACCAGTGCTCACGGGAATTGGCCATGAAACGGATGAAACCATTGTAGACCGTTGTGCTCACTTATCCCTAAAGACTCCTACAGCAGTTGCCGGCTATCTGATCAGGAAGAACCTCCAATTTGAAAATAAACTACTGAACTTAGGACAGGAACTTCGGGAGCTTGGCCACCAACGCCTGGAGCAGCACAATCGCGAATTCCTGCTATTACAGCAAAAATTGGCCTCTGCGAGTCAACAAAACCTACAAGTCCGGAATTTGGAATTACAGTTTCTGGAACAACAACTACCTTTGATAGCCAAACAATCCCTGCATTATGCCCGGGTACAGGTCCAACAATTAAATCAGACACTGGCCTTGTTGAGACCCGAAAATGCCTTTAAACGTGGCTTTTCCCTCGTCCTTAAAGCGGGAGAGTTACTCAGGTCGGCTGACCAAACAAAACCAGGTGACCGCTTAACCATCACCTTTGGGGATCAGAGCAAGGTGGAGGCAGAAGTTCGAAACACCAAAAAGAAATGACCTACGAAGACGCCTTAAAAGAGATACAGGCCATCCTTCATAGCCTGCAAAATGAGCAAGTCCCTCCCGATGAGCTGGCGAAGCAAACCCAACGGGCAGCAGAATTGATCCGGCTTTGCCAGAAAAAACTCAGCGATGCGGAACAGCAAATTGATCGATCCCTCACAACTATTAAGCAGAACATGGATAATGAGGAATGAACGCGATACCCACCCAACTGGTGTAATCATTACCCTCTCAAGGAAAAAGCTTACCTTACCGGATCAGGGTGAGGTCTCCCTTTAGGGTCTCGATCTCTCCGTTTAGGTTCCGGATTTCTACTACATAGATATAAACATCTGACGGTTGAGGTTTCCCTCCGGTGGTGCCATCCCAGCCGGGTTGTGCCTGAGGTTGATTGAAAACGATCTCTCCCCAGCGATTAAAGATCCGGAAATTCACCACTTCCGGTGGAGTCCCGGGAAAAAGTAAAGCAAAGTGATCATTTCGCCCGTCTCCATCCGGAGTGAAGGCGTTTGGGATTTCTACCTGGGGGACAGTGGTTGGGATCAGCAGGGAGGCTTCATACACACAGCCATCCGGACTTTCAATAAAAACTTCGTAGAGGTTTTCCAGCGGTAAGGGGGGATTAACCAGGACCGTCAAACCGGTCGCGTCCGGCAGCAAAGTCCCGTTTTCCAACCAGCGTATTTGATAACCGGTTGGTAATTCCGGAACTAGGATAGCCCGTAGTTCAAGGGGAGCTCCCTGTGGAACGGGTAAATCTGCTTCCGTCGATATTTGAACTTCCAATTCCGGATCCACCGCAATGGTGATCTGATCCTGAATCAGTTGACAACCAGCTGCATCGGAATAAAAAAGCGTGTAGGTGGTCGTTTGGAGAGGCATTACAAATATTTGCTGGCCTGTGAACTCAGTACTATCACTGCCCAGCCACCGAAAGCGACCTCCAGCTGCCCCGCCCTCCAAATCTGCAAAAATATCCACTCCGGTACTGGGGCAGATTCGTTCAGCAGAAGCGATCAACTCTATACTTGCCGGTTCTACCACTTCTACCAGCAGTTCAAAAGTATTCATCCCGCATTCCGGATCATTTAAACGAACCTGGTAGCGGGTATCCTCCGGAGGGCTGACCAATGGTTGTGCTTCAATGGAAAAAAAGTCAGCATCATCCGGAGAGGTCCACTCATAGGTGGCTTCAGGATCGGAAAGTAAATTTAATACGATACCATTGCCCGGGCAAATTACCGGTTCGTCCGGAAATTGAAGGGAACCCAGTTCTTCTACCATCACCTGAATACTTCCTGAAACAGGGCAGCCCTGAAAACTGGCCTGGAATTGAAAGGTAGTGCTAACCAGAGGGTTGGCTGTCGGCGTCAAACAATCGGTACAACTCAGGCTTTCCTCCGGACTCCAGGCCGAGGCGTCCAAAGCTTCAGAAGATACAGCCGCCAGTTGCACAAAATCCCCGACACAAATAACCTCAGGATCTGCCCGAAGCTCTAGAGCAGGCGAGAGAATAACCTCCACCCGTGCACTGTCGACATCCAGACAGGCTCCATTGGTCAAGGTTCGAACATACCAGGTAGTAGTGTCTGGCGTTACTACCAGATTAAACAAGGTGTCGGGGCTTTGTTGTCCACTCAAAGGGGTCCAAACCACCTCCATTGAAGAGAAATCCGAAGGCTCAAAAACGGCTGACTGTAAAACCACCGGTACGCCCTCACAAACAGTGGTATCCACCGGTTGAATACTCAGATCATCTGGCAGGGAATCCACACGGATCCGGACGGAGTCCAAGAGTGTGCATTCCATGGTGTTTAAGGTGACGAAAATGGTTTGAGAAACCTCTGGCGTTAAAATTAACTCAGTAGAAGTCTTGAGGATCTCACCTTGCTCATTCGACCAATCAATGAGGGCATCTTCTGGAGAAATGACCGCCTGTAAGGCAAGAGTAGTACCCCGACATAAAGCGGTATCCCGGGTATTGAGTTCAAGGTTGAAAGGGCGAACCCCTACCGATACGGTCCCCTGGACACTACAATCTCCCCTGGCGGCGGTCAATACATAGGCCCCTGGTTGCCTGACGGTTACCACCGGATTCGATTCCGTACTACCCTGCGGCAGATCAGGCCCCTGCCAGAAATAGCGTACACCCGGTTCTTCTTCGTGAGTGGCCAGCAGATAAGTCTCTCCTTCGCAAAGAGTTGTGTCCCCAGCCATGGAAATAACAGGTTCAGCGAATACTTCAATGCGAACACTATCGAAGACCGATAGCGGGCAAAGGCCATTGGTCACCTCCAGAAAATAAGTGGTTGTTTCCACCGGGCTTACTGATGGATTCGGTAGCTGACTGGAGAATCCGGAAGGCCTTGAACTCCAGTTATATGAAACACCAGGAACCGCAGCGCCTCCAATTCGAAGCTGGTCCCCTAAGCAAATGCCGCTGTTTTCTGTAATTCGGTATTCGGGAGCGGATTCGGGAAGGATTTCGACACTGACCTCTATTTCAAAACTGCAATCCTTACTGATCTGCCGTGCGGTTAAAGTATACGCCCCAGGGGTATTTCCGGTCAGGATGGGGTCCGGACAATCGGTACAACTCAGTTGCAAGCCCGGGGGCACCTCCCATTCGTAAGTCAATCCAGGTAGCGCTGGTCCCACATTCAAGGGCGACGATCCATTTTGACATAACTGGATGTCTTCCTGTTCATTAAGACCAAGCACATATACCGTGATATTCAGTGTATCCTGTACACATTGATTTCCGACTGCAACCTGGTAGGTGGTCCTTTCCAAAGGCCGGGCTACAGGGGATGGGCAGTTGGTACAGGATAGACTCCCGTCGGAATTTAACCATTGGGCAGCATTGGAACCTCCTGTTAATTCCAATTGGATAGCATCACCCGGACATACAAAACTGTCTTGCCAGAGGGGTTCTGGAAGAACAGCTTCGAGGACATCCGGGGATGAAGGGGACCAGTCGATCTGTATGGTCCCATCCAGGATATCATCTCCAAAATCATTCAACAACACCAGGTAAACTTCTCCCTGTTTTGCTTCGATCACCCTTGTGAAATTATCACCAATTGCTCCCGGACTTCCTCCACAGTCAAAGGTATCGGTGATGGCATATTGGAATTGTGGATGCGTTCGAACCAGGCCGGTAGGCTCGGGTCCACCGGAATAAGAGGACCGAATAGGCTGGTTATTTCGAATAAACCGCTGGACACTTTCGGGGTCTTCGCAAACGGCTTCCCGGCTAAAGGGTCCCCAAACGTTATAATCGATATCAGAAGGTTGATCAAAACTTTCAAGAATAAACCCTAGATCCCCCTCTGCCTGTACCTCTATCGAAAACCACAGGTAATCTGGTTCCTTGCCAAAATTCAGCCAGCAGCCGGCATTGCGCTCCGGGTCCATGGGGATATCCTCCCGGCCGTCCTCAAAAGAAAGCAAGGTAGGCATGGTACAGCCATTCAAAGGGTTGCAAAGGGCATTTTCCAGGGTGGGAGGAGGTATGCAATCCACCTCCCGGACATTAATATCAAAGGTGGTACAACCGTATTCCCGCGCCGTTACAATAAAATACCGCCCGGCCTGACGGGTATCGGCAGAACGAATATGACCGGTACTGGATTGAGCAACGCAATTTGTACCAGGTGCCTGTGGAGGTCCATCGAAAACAGCTACTCCCATATCTGCTCCTTCGACCAGCACTTCAATACATTGACCACCGGGTGCGTCCCAGGCATAGACATATTCCGGCCCATTCAAAAAGTCGGAATTGAAACAGCTGTTTTCCCGGAAGGTCGCTCCGGCAGTGCAAGTACTTACCCTGGTTTGGGTGAACGGTAATTGGGGGATCACCTCTGGACTGATAATACTTTTCCCCTCACAAATGTCGGGGCTGCAGGTCCAATTCAACTCAAAGCCCGGAAAATTATCCAGCGCATCAGACCTGAACGCAAGGGTAAGACAATCACTATTGACTTCTACCTCGTAAGTAGTGCCCCCTTGCCCTCCAAAACCACGGACCTCATGGATCAGTGGAGCAGTGATATCAGCTCCCGCAAAAAAACGAAGGACATCTCCATCAAAAAATGGAATTTCCGGTTCGATATCGTAAAAAGTCATTTCGACAGCAATACAGGCGTGGGGGGCTTCCGGGCAAATGGTAAATACTTCGTTTTCCAAACTGCTGTAATCCTCGTTAGGCCCCCCTGAGTCGAACAAGGTCCCGGTACAGGAATTCGAAAAGCTATCCCGCCCCATGATAAAATTTTCCTGTGCGGGGAGTATGCAGACCTGAAAATCCCCAGCATTTCCCTGGGCGTCCGCTGCATAATCGTCAATTCTAAGAAAGTAAAGGGATTGAGGGCTTAATTCGGGAGTACGGAGACGAAGGTTTTGGGTCCCGTTTTCTCCCTGCAAGCAGACAATTTGCCCCAGGTCGGAACAATCGCCCCGGTAAAGTGCGGCCTGAATATTAGAAATTCCCTTTTCGGCAGGCCCATTGGAGGTAGCCCGGATAAAGACTTCGAAAACGCCCCCCTCGGCCGGGCTGGTGAAGGAAAACCAAACATCCCGCCTGGCCTGTTCGCCGTTAAAACAGGCCGGAGGATCCTGCCCGGGGCTGGCATCGATATTCGAATAAACTGTAAAATCACAGGCCGGTATCCTTCCTAAATCAAAGGCACTCGAACAATCATCATTTACCGGCTGGGCAAAAGCGGCTACTACTCCGCCAAAAAGCAGTATAAAAGCTAAGCGATAGCGTCCCATGAAGACTTTTGATTAGAAAATCGGTTTTGTGACCAAGGAAAGTGAACTATCTTTAGATGTCGATAGTCTACAGATCCGGGCAAAATTGCCTATTCCATCACGACCGGAATTCAATAGCTAAGATAACCTTTTAGTTGCCCATGATAAATATAGAAAAGTTTTATCTACCTTTTCCAAAATATGGAACCTGGCTTTAGTATAGCGCAAGAAGTTTTCATTGGGACCGGCTCCAATCTCGGGGACCGGAGGGCCAATTTACAAACTGCAATGGAGGCTTGCATGGAAAGACTGGGACCGGTCAAAGCTTGTTCGGCCGTATACGTTACCGAAGCCTGGGGAGTCCAGGATCAACCAGCATTCCTCAATCAGGTCTTACAAGTCGAAACCAGTACCCCTCCACTGGAGGTGCTGGAAACTTTATTGGATATTGAACAGGCAATGGGGCGTAAGCGCGTGGTAAAATGGAGAGAAAGAATAATCGATATTGACCTGCTTTTTTACGGAGAAATCCTGCTTCAAACCCCTAAACTCACCCTCCCCCACCCTTATATTGCAGAACGTAATTTTGTATTGGCTCCCCTTGCAGAGATTGCTCCGGATTTTCAGCACCCAGTGCATGAAAAAACCATTTTGGAATTATACGAAAACTCGCCTGACCCTCTGAAAGTGCACAGAATGCAGTAAAAAAAGGGAACCGGCTATTTGCCCGGCCCCCTTTTTCAGTAAACAATTCTTACTTAAGCTTTTTAAAAAACTTGCTTCTGAATAGAGGCAGTTTCCACTAATTATTTGTTCGCTACCAGCGTGACGTCCAGGTTAAAGTTGTTATAGATAGCCTTATCTCCTAGGTTATCAAAGAAGCTGGTAGAGCCATAGCGTACATCATACTTGGAACGATCAACGGTAATGCTTGCAAAGGCCATATTCTTATCGTCCAACTTGTTGATGGTAGCAATGAAAGAAACCGGGTTCGTATTTCCCTTAATGGTCAGGTCTCCGGTAATATTATATTCTCCATTAGAACCTTCCACCTCTGTAATTTCGAAAGTAGCAGTAGGGTGGTTAGCGGTATCAAAGAAATCAGCAGAGTTCAAATGGCCTTCTAGTTTAGCCTTGGAGTTGCCCTGCAGATCTTCAACAGCAATAGTGGTCATATCGATTACGAAAGATCCACCGGTCAATTCACCGTTTTCCATTTCTAAAGAACCCTCCTTCAACGTGATCTTGCCGTTGTGAGAGCCTGTCACCTTACGAGCTTTCCATTCGATAAAGCTCTCTTCAGTGTTCACTTTCAGTACTTCTACCTCAGTAACAGGGTTTGTGTTGAAAGCGAACAAAGCCAAAAGCGGTAATGCTGCAAAAAAGCGTGTCATTGTTTTTAAAATTTGATTGGTTAAAAAATAGTCGGGTGTTTCTTTTGAAAGTCTAAGACATTCTTTCAATCTGGTCATGAAACAAACCGCAAGCATTTTAGTTTAAACAATTAATGTGTATACACCTAAATTAAAATAAGTTTAACATGGACAAAAGGCATTCTCAGATCATTTGCGTAATCGATCAAGAAATTCATTTAGGATAGCAGCCTCCCCTTCTGTCAATGCCTGCAATTCTGTATCCATAAAGGAATTCAGTTCATCGGAAGCCTTGCCTACCAGGTCCTTTCCCTCAGCAGTTATGAAAATCTCCACTTGCCTTCGGTCGTGGGCACATTCTCTTCGCTCCACCAGGTCTTTTTGCTTAAGCTTTTCCACGAGGCGGGAGGCATTGGACATTTTGTCGATCATGCGATCCGTTAGCAACTTCACACTGGCGGGTTCATCTCCCAGGCCTCGTAAAATCCGAAGTATATTAAACTGCTGGACCGAGAGGTTATAATTTCTTAGTAACTGCCCAACCCTGGCGTTTAACCAGGAGGCAGTAAATAAGATATTTATGTGCATCTTATGATGCTCCGACCGAAAAACGGTTTGTTGTATTTCGTCTTCAATTTTCATACAACGCAAATATATGTATATACATTGAATGTTTCAACTTTTTTATTCTTTTTTTAGACAGCCCTTTTGTGGATTTCGTAAGAAGGGCGAAGTAGGTTTTGGGATTTGGGTTTGGGGTTTTGAGTTTTGTCTAACTTGACTGTCAATAAATCTGGCTATTGCCCGGTAAACTATAAAACCAGCAACTTTATACAGCATGAACATACTTATCATTGGCGGAGGCAATATGGGCCTCACCTATGCACAGAGTTTTTTGAGAGCGCATATTGTCACCACCGATCAACTAATGATCCTGGAAAAATCAGGTGAAAGAGCGATTGAGCTGGAAAAGCGTCAACTGGGACAGATTTTTAACCGTCCGGAAGAATGTCTTCCAAAGGCGGATCTGGTCATCCTGGCGGTAAAACCGCAGGATTCATCCGTTTTATTCGGTCAACTTCGACAACAAATGGATGCCCAGCAGGTCGTTCTTTCGATCATGGCAGGTGTTAAGATCGTCACTATTTCCCGGGGTCTTGGGGCAACGAAGGTAATAAGAGCCATGCCCAATTTACCTGCCCAGATCGGGCAGGGAATGACCGTCTACACCTCCTCCGAGCAGGTAACCAGGATTGAACTGGTCATGGTCCAAAATCTCCTCAATACAACTGGTAAATCGATTTATGTAGAAAAGGAGGCTGCCATTGATGCTTCAACGGCCATTTCGGGCAGCGGCCCGGCTTATGTCTGGTATTTTATGGATGCTCTAACCCGAGCGGCCCGTGAGATGGGGTTTCCACAAAGCCAGGCGGAGCTGCTGGTCAGCCAGACCTTCCAGGGAGCGATTGCATTGTACAAGGCCAGCGACCTAAGTTGCGAAGAGTGGATCAAAAGGGTTTCCTCCAAGGGTGGGACCACGGAAGCTGCCATGGCCTCTTTTCTGAAGACGGAAGTACAGAAAGATATCATAAATGGTGCCAAGGCAGCCCTGAGCAGGGCTAAAGCATTGGGGAGGGAGGGTAAGTGAAACGGGAGTGTTTTGTTAAATATAACTCAAAATTTGGTTCTTTTAATTTTTATTGGTACTAGGTGCCTTGCACTTATAGGTGCCAGGCACCTATAAGTGCAAGGCACCTAGTACCACCCATTCACCCACCTTCCAACTACATTAATTTTGTACTCTCCAAAAAAACAGATAATTTCAACCTTCAATCCAAAAAACAACCCTTCCTTCAAACATTTTCGATGAACGACCCACAAATACTCGGTCTTTTGTTTCTTCTCACCGGCCTTATCCTGGGTGGATTGTTCATGTGGTTGTATCTGCGCCTTTCCCGGCAGCAGCAATTTGTTTCAAAATCTCAGCTCGAAAAGGAATATGTGCTTAAAGCCATCCATGACAGCCTTCAGCACCGTACGGATATCCTGGTCGAAGACCTTAGAGAGAAGGAAGAAGAGATCCGGGCGCTAACCCAGGCCCTCTCCAGCAAAGACCAAACCCTCCTCCACCTGGACGATCGACTTCGAAACCAAACTAAGGAGATCGAACAACTTCAAAAAAATGCCCGCCTGGAATTCGAACAACTCGCCAACCGCCTATTCGAAGAAAAAAGCCAAACGTTCAGCTCACAAAGTGCCAACCAATTGACTCACCTCCTGGCACCCCTTAAAGAACGCATTCGCAACTTTGAGTCCGGCATAGAAAAACGCTTCCTCGAAGAAACCCGCGACCGCATATCCCTCAAAAAAGAGATCGAACACCTCCGACTACTCAATAATCAGCTCAGCCAGGATGCCGCCAACCTTGCTCGGGCCCTTACCGGTGACCAAAAAACACAAGGCGACTGGGGAGAAGTCCAGCTTGAAACGCTCCTTCAGAAGGCTGGCCTGGAAAAAGGGATCCACTACCGGGTACAAAACAGTTTCGCAGATGAGAACGGCCGCCAAAAACGGCCAGACTTTATCATTAACCTCCCCGGAGACAAACACCTGATCATCGACGCGAAGGTTTCCCTGACAGCTTACGAGCAATTCATCAACTCGGAAGATGAAAGTGATCGGGAGTTGTTGCTACGGAATCACCTGCAAAGCCTGCGACGCCACATTAAGGATCTCAGCCGAAAGAATTATCAACAATTGTATCAGATCAATAGTCCGGATTATCTGCTGCTGTTCATCCCCATTGAACCGGCTTTCACCCTGGCTGTCAGCCAGGATCAACAGTTGTTTACAGAAGCCCTAGATCACAATATCGTCCTGGTCTCCACTTCCACTCTTTTGGCCACCATGCGGACGGTCACCTACATCTGGAAACAGGAAAAACAAAAATCGGGCGTGCTGGAGATCGCCCGTCAGAGCGGCTTGCTTTACGATAAATTCTGCAGCTTTGTAGAGAACCTCCAAGAGATCGGCTTCCGCCTGGATCAGGCCAATAGCGCCTATCATGACGCCATGCGCAAACTTCAAAACGGGAAAAAGAAAGGAGACACCCTCATCGGAAGAGCGGAAAAGATCAAGGAATTGGGTGCACAGACTACCAAAAAATTGCCGAAACTATAGAAAAGCCCTAGCTATTCCTCATTGACCCAAGGCGGATATGTCAAGCGCGAGCGCTGGGCTCCCATAAAACCAGTTGAAGTAGTGTACCTCTTATTTCTAGCAAAGCCTGACTATCGGTTCATAAACTGATTTGGGGCAACCCTGATATTTGACAAAAACTAGTGATTCCGCTGGGATTCGAACCCAGGGCCCCTTGATTAAAAGTCAAGTGCTCTACCAACTGAGCTACGGAATCGAAGAGGTTTTCCAAAAAGCATGGAAACGCTATTGTCGTTTTATACTTTCCGGAATTGCTATTTTCTTTTACTTTGAAAAGCACTAGTGATTCCGCTGGGATTCGAACCCAGGGCCCCTTGATTAAAAGTCAAGTGCTCTACCAACTGAGCTACGGAATCATGATTTATTAAAGATCAACACCCTTTCTAAAAAAGCGTTGCAAAAGTAGCTTTTTTCAGGGAAAAACGCAAAGTTGAAGCGCGCAAAATTTCCCTGGCAGCTATTTGACGTGTAATCCCAAGGAAGTAACAGGCTAAAAAGCCCCCCCTTAAAAGTTTTTAGGTGGACTAGCTGCCTCCAGCGCCTCGAAAAATTGATCCTGATCCTCAAAATTTTGAAGCACCACCTGGGCCCCAGCATCATACAAAACGTCCAGATCACCTTTCCAACGTAGGCCAACAAAATTAAGTTCCATTTTTCGGGTAGTGGTAATATCCCAAAGGGCATCTCCAACATAGACCGCTTTTTTTACGGCTTGATGACAAGCCTGCAGGGCTTCTAAAGCCGCAGAAAGAATAGCTTCTCTGGTGGGGCAGTTGTCCCCACCCCGCAATACAAGTTCTTTCCATTGAATCCCGACATGGCTCAGCTTAATACGAGCCGGGGCTTCCCAGCCACCGGTGGCAATGCCAATCAAATATTCCTTCTGTTTCTGCAGGGCATTTACAAGTTTGACAGCCCCCGGAACTTCCCGAAAATGCCCAGGCGCTTCCCGGCGAGCCAGGTTTAATTTTTGAAGGTAAATTTCCTGGAAAGCGCCCATTTCTGAATCTCGCAACTCTCTTCCCAACAGCTCGCGCACAGCCGTTCGAAAGATAGTATCGTCGGTAACATGGGGAAATCGGGTCCAGTCAATGCCGGGAAAAGGAAGTTGATATATTTCCTCAAAGGTATCTGCAAAACACCGGCTATCACGGTGCCCCGACTCCACCAAAGTGCCATCCACGTCAAATAATACTAGATACATGAAATTGCAGATTTTTTATGATTCTTCCTGGTTAAAGTCAAATTGTAGTTGCTTGCCGTATCCCTCTTGTTCGCTCATAAGGTTCGAAATGGAGATCCCGAGTAGTCGTACTGCTCCGGCTTCTTCATAATGGCTTTCCAGCAACTCATTTGCAACACGAAAAAACACTTCCCGTTCACGGATCATATCATTAAAACTCCGGCTTCGGGTAAGGATCTGAAAATCCGGCCGTTTCATTTTCAAAGTCATGGTCCTTCCAAAGTTATTAGACCGCTCTACGGCTTCATATACCTTTTTAATAATGGGCTGCAATTGCAATTTCATTTCATGGAGGGTACGCAGGTCCTTGGAGAAGGTTCGTTCAGCTCCAATAGACTTTCGAATACGGAGGGGCTTAACCGGTCGGTCATCCTGTGCACGGACCATGCGGAAGAAATGCCGACCGGCTTTTCCGAAAAGGCGCAACAACTCTCTTTCCTCAAATTGCTTAAGATCTCTCCCAGTGAAGATACCCATTCGATGCATTCGCTCGGCCGTAACCTTTCCGATCCCGTGGAATTTCTTCACCGGTAATTGCTCCAAAAAGCCTTCTGCTTCTTCCGGCAGAATCACCTTAAATCCATCGGGTTTATTGATATCCGAAGCAATTTTCGCTAAAAACTTATTAAAAGACACCCCTGCAGAAGCCGTTAATTGGGTCTCCTCCTGGATGCGTTTTCGAATCTCCATAGCGATCCGAATGGCAGACTCTATCTCTTTTT
Organism: uncultured Saprospiraceae bacterium; assembly: GCA_964479625.1. Taxonomy (GTDB): domain Bacteria; phylum Bacteroidota; class Bacteroidia; order Chitinophagales; family Saprospiraceae; genus CAYZMS01. The sequence goes on along the minus strand of CAYZMS010000023.1, from coordinate 35,535 downwards.
TATTGGTGGTAACATCCAAAAAGGCCTCATCCAGGGAAAGGGGCTCTACCAGGTCGGTATATTCGAAAAATATACTTTTGATCTGTTGGCTCACCTGTTTATACACCTCGAATCGATGACGAACAAAAATGAGCCCGGGGCACAACCGCAGGGCCACGGCACCAGGCATAGCTGATCTTACCCCAAATGTCCGCGCCTCGTAACTAGCTGAAGCTACCACCCCGCGAGAGCCTCCTCCTCCAACGGCAATAGGCTTCCCCCTAAGCTCGGGTTGGTCCCGTTGCTCCACCGATGCAAAAAAAGCATCCATATCAACATGAATGATCTTGCGCATGTTTTACTGAGCAGATTTCCTATAATTAAGCACAAAAATGGAATAAATATATTTTAAAATGCTGTAAATCAATTTTTTATAAAAATTATATAATTACCTAATTCTGACAAATATCAAAACTTGTACTTTTTACAAGGAAGATAAAGTTGCATGTTTGTAATGTAGAAAAATACCAGCTATGCCAACAAAACAAAATAAAGCCGATTTTTTCCGTTGCCTTCCATTATTCGAACGTCTGGATGATTCGGAAATGGAGCGCCTGACCAGTTTGACACATTATTTAGAAATTCCACGTCAAACGGTTTTGTACCATACCGGAAGCCCAAGTGACCGGATTTTCTTCCTGTCCAAAGGAAGCATCAAGATCTGCTCCCAATCAGAGGATGGCCGGGAAATCATTAAATCTATACTAATCCCAAAATCCATGTTCGGCGATATGGGTGTTGCAGGGGAAAAAGTACGCAGCAGTATGGCGATGAGCCTGCATGAATCCACCTACCTGTACTACGTTTCTGTCGAGGATTTTCGTTCTTTTATGCGCCGCAACCAGAACATGGCCCTACGATTCCTAAGCCTCATGGGAGAACGGCTACGCAGCGCTGAGCACCGACTCGAGTCCATGGTCTTCATGGATGCCCGAGAGCGGATCATCCAATTCCTAAAATCGGAAGCCAATAAAAAGGGCAAACCCGTGGGCTACGAAACGCTGATCACTCATTCCCTGACACAACAAGACATAGCAAATATTACTGGCACCAGCCGGCAAACGGTCACTTCTGTGCTAAACGACCTGCGAAAATCCAATTTAATCTATTTTAACCGAAGAAGTATTCTGATCCGGGACCTGGGGCGCTTGGCGTAGTATTTCAAAGCGACTTCCATCCAGGCCGGCGATCGTTTTTGGGAAAACCTGCCTGGCTTCCCTTTCGAATACTTCCACTTCGGAATAACGGGAAGAATAGTGCCCCAGTACCAGCCGCTTGGCCCCGGCAGCCAGTGCGATCTTTGCAGCTTCTTCCGTTGTACTGTGCATGGTTTTCCGGGCCCGTGCGCTTTCATCCCTTAAAAAGGTACTTTCATGATACAACAGATCAACCCCTTCGATAAGGGAAGCAATAGCTGGTTCAAAATCCGTATCTGAACAAAAGGCGTAGGATCGGCCGGAAGGTGGAGGGAAAGTCCAGTCTTTAGCCCTTAGGGTCTTTCCCTCCACTTTAATGTCTTCTCCGGCCTTCAATTGGCGAATCTGGTGATGGTCCAGCGCAAAGTGCTGAAGGGCATCAGCATTAAAATTTGGCTGCCCCTGGACTTCCTTGAATAAAAAACCACTGGTGGAAACCCGGTGTTTCAAAGGAATGGAAAAAACTTCTACCTTATTGTTGGAAAAAATGCACTGGTGGCGCTGGGTATCGATCTCAATCAACTCCAGCGGAAAAGGTAGATCCTGCTCCAGGTGCTTCCAGGGCATCAGCAAATAATCTGCCAGGCCAGGGGGAGCGTAGATCTGGAGTGGGCTTGTACGTCCATTTAGGCTAAATGAACTCAACAGGCCAGGAAGACCAAAGATATGATCCCCGTGCAAATGACTGATAAAAATCTGGCCGATTGCTGCCCGCTTCACTCCAAATTCTTGCATCCGGATCTGAGCACCTTCTCCACAATCGATCAGGAATGTCCCTCCCGGGCATTTTAGCACCTGAGCGGTGGGAAAACGCCCGTACGCGGGAAGGGCGGAGTTGGTTCCCAGTAAGGTAAGTTCAAATTCCATGGATTGGCCGGAAACCCCGGTCTAGGCTTATGACTCTTCTTCTTCCTCTCCACCCAGTTCCCGTTGCAACTGCTCCATAAAAACATAGTCGATAGATTCGGAAACAGTTGGGATTATGGTCAGCACCGTATCGAGGCGGGAAATTTCAATAAGCTTTTGAACAGAGCTATGCTCTACTCCGGTAAGTATGAAAGATCCTAACTCTTTCCAAAGACGATCAGCTGTCAAAATGGCACTCAACCCAGAGGAGTCCACAAATTTAACGGCCGAAAGATCGAGAATAAGATTAACCACTCCTTCATTAGCCAAAACGACCAACTCGGACTTCAACTTTGGGGCGATGATTGAATTCAAATTGTCCTCCTGGAGGCTTAGCACTGTGTAGTGTTCTTGTTTGTCCGCAGTAAATTTCATGTGGGATAATTATCAGTTCAACTGTAAAAATAGCCATTAAAGTGCAGCTTACATAAGGCCTTTTGAAAATAAAAATGGAAAAGCGCAAGCTACTGCACGCTGAAAGTAGGGGTTAGCGACTATATTATAAACCGTTTTGCCCCTACAGACGTTATGCTATCGTGTTTTAAAAATTAAAGAACTGCACCTGTTTATTTATTTTACTGAACAGACCAATTTCTCCGATAATCAAAATAACTAACCAAAACACCTGGCCTTTCGCCGGGAAAGGACCACAACAGTGGATAGATCCTTTGTGTTGCCGGCTAAGGGAACTGCCTCCCTGTCGATTGTGTTAATTAAATCCTGAAATTTTGACTCTTTTTCAATTTTGGAGTAATTTTTGACAAATCTTTTGGACTTGATAAAATGAACTGACAATAAATAATCTGGCAGTAGTCCAGATCATAAATTTTAAACTGGTTCTTTATAATAAGGAGTAAAGGGTATGACCTGCAAAAGTCATCGAAACAAAATGCTTATTTAATTGTATCCAAACTCAATTAGCAGTATACTTGTTTTCGATCCTTACCCCATTCCAAGTATTAAAAAGCGAATTGATCACAGCTTATGAATAATAGAAGATTTTCTCCCAAGGTTAAGCAGGTAATAGCCCGCAGCCGGGATGAAGCCATCCGTTTAGGGCATGATTTCATTGGCACAGAGCACTTGTTGCTGGGGATTATGTCCGAAAAGGAGGATCTGGCCGTGCTGGTACTTGAATCCCTGGATGTAGACGCTGCAGAGCTGCGTCAGACCGTTGAAAAGTCCGTCCAGCGAATTCCAGCCACCGGAGCTCAACTAAACATTGGTAATATCCCCCTGAACAAACAGGCCGAAAAGGTGCTGAAAGTAACGCTGCTTGAAGCAAAAATGCTGAACAGCGATGAAGTTAGCCCGGAACACCTCATCCTCTCCATCCTCAAACATGGCGAGAACCCGGCCAGTAAAATATTACACCAATTCGATATCGACTACGATATCTATAAGGCCGAATTGGAGTATGTGCGTCAGGAACAGGACTTTAGCAACACAGAACCCTACGCCCAGGCGCCTTCAGAGGCTGACGACCCCTACGACGAGGAAGAACAATCAGGACGTTACCAGCAACGAAAAGGAAATGCTAAATCCCGAACACCTGTGCTGGACAACTTCGGCCGCGATATCACCAAGCTGGCTGAAGAAGATAAACTGGATCCCATTATCGGGCGCGAAAATGAAATCGAGCGCGTCTCTCAGATCCTCAGCCGCCGGAAGAAGAACAACCCCATCCTTATCGGGGAACCGGGAGTGGGTAAGACCGCCATCGTAGAAGGATTGGCTTTGCGGATCATTCAGCGCAAGGTCTCCCGTACCTTGTTCAACAAGCGCATCGTTATGCTAGATCTTGCAGCCTTGGTTGCAGGCACCAAATATCGCGGCCAGTTCGAGGAGCGAATGAAAGCCATCATGAACGAGCTCGAAAAATCACGGGACGTCATTCTCTTTATCGACGAAATCCATACCATCGTAGGGGCAGGCGGTGCTACTGGTTCCCTGGATGCTTCCAATATTTTCAAGCCTGCACTTGCTCGCGGAGAATTGCAGTGTATCGGTGCTTCTACCCTGGACGAATACCGCCAGCACATTGAAAAGGACGGTGCACTCGACCGGCGCTTCCAGAAAGTGATGGTGGATCCACCCTCTGCTGACGAAGCCAAGATCATTCTGAATAACATCAAAGGGAAATACGAAGAATTCCACAATGTCAACTATGCGAACGAAGCAATCGAAGCCTGTGTGCGATTGAGCGACCGGTACATCACTGATCGCTTCCTTCCGGATAAGGCTATTGATGTTTTGGATGAAGTCGGCGCAAGAGTTCACCTCAAAAATATCCACGTTCCAAAACATATAGAGGAACTCGAAAAAAATATCGAGGAACTAAAAGATCTAAAGAATCAGGCAGTTAAGAACCAGCAGTACGAAAAAGCAGCGGACCTGCGCGACAAGGAGTCGAAATTGGTACGCCAACTGGAATTTGCCAAGGTCCAATGGGAAGAGGAATCCAAGACCAAACGCTACCCGGTAGGCGAAGAGGATATTGCCGAAGTAGTGGCCATGATGACAGGAATCCCAGTCAAGAAAGTGGCCCAGAGTGAAAGTAAGAGACTGGTCCATATGGACAAAGACCTCCAGCAAGCTATTATTGGGCAGGATGAGGCCATCGGAAAGATCACCAAGGCCATTCAGCGCAATCGCGTCGGTCTGAAAGATCCTAAAAAACCGATCGGTACCTTCATCTTCCTTGGACCTACCGGGGTGGGTAAAACTGAATTGGCTAAAGCTCTAGCCCGGTATATCTTCGACTCCGATGATGCGCTGATCCGGATTGATATGAGCGAATACATGGAGAAATTCTCCGTAAGTCGACTGATCGGAGCGCCTCCAGGATATGTAGGGTATGAAGAGGGCGGCCAATTAACAGAGAAAGTACGCCGGAAACCTTACTCTGTGGTCTTACTGGATGAGATTGAAAAGGCTCACCCGGATGTGTACAATATTCTACTTCAGGTCTTGGACGACGGCCAACTTACGGACGGCCTCGGCCGACGGGTGGACTTTAAGAATACCCTTATCATCATGACCTCGAATATTGGAGTGCGTCAGTTAAAAGACTTCGGTCAGGGTGTTGGTTTTGCTACCAAGGCTCGTCAACAGCAAGCAGAAGACCACTCCAAATCCGTGATCCAAAATGCTTTGAAGCGCACGTTCTCGCCTGAGTTCCTCAACCGGATCGATGACGTGCTGATCTTTAACAGCCTTGGACAGGAGGAGATCTTTAAGATCATTGACATTGCACTTAAAGACCTGCACAAGCGCCTGGAAGATATGACCTACTCGCTGAATTTGTCAGAGGAGGCTAAATCTTTCCTTGCAGACAAAGGCTTTGACCCTCAATTTGGAGCCAGGCCATTGCATCGGGCTATCCAAAAATACCTGGAAGACCCACTCGCAGAGTTCATTTTAAATGAATCTCCCTCAGAAGGCAGTCTGTTGGAAGCGCATTTAGCCGAAGAAGAAGGAAATCAAAAAACACTGATCATCACCTTGTCGAAAGAAGTCAATTCTGACGTCAAGAAATAATAAATAAATTATTTTCCGTAAAAGGTACATGCCCGGTTACCGGAGCATGTACCTTTTTGCATTTTTATTTTAAAAGGTATTTTTTATAGTTTGGAACTTTCTTTTCGAATTTTACATTCTATTTATACATTGTTTCACTAAATTAAATTTCGTTTGGCAAGAAGACAAAGAAGAAGTCCGGAACCGGACAAATCAAAACCGCAATTTCGGGTAAACGACAATATTCGGGTTCCTGAAGTACGCCTGGTAGGCGAAAACCTGGAAGAAGTTTCCGAAGTCGTTGGGCAAGAGCTCAAACCAGGAGAAGTTTACAACACTAGGGATGTTAAGAACTGGGCACGCAAGGTAGAGCTCGATCTGGTGGAAATCTCCCCGAATGCCAAGCCTCCTGTAGTTCGTATCATCGATTTCAACAAGTTTCTCTACGAACGCAAAAAGAAAGAAAAGGAAATTAAAGCCAAAGCGGCCAAAACCGTGATTAAGGAAATTCGCTTTGGTCCAAACACTGACGATCACGACTTTGAGTTTAAGATCAAACATGCCAAAAACTTCCTGGAAGAAGGAGCGAAGGTCAAGGCCTATGTCCACTTTAAAGGGCGAACTATCGTCTTCAAGGATCGCGGCCAACTGCTCTTACTTCGCTTTTTAAAAGAACTGGAAGAATATGGCGCTGCCGAAGCCCTTCCCAAAATGGAAGGCCGCCGTATGATCGTCATGGTCTCGCCTAAGAAAAAAAAGTAAGCATCTTCCAAAATAAAAAGCTGTGTAGAAGGGCTCAGTTATAGCCCCTTCTGCACAGGGCCCCTTTTGGGTTTTCCTCCATCTATCAATGGCAAAAAGTTGGCTTTTACAGTTTTTTGTTCTACCTTTGCAGACAATTTTGAACAAAGCTGCTTGGCTAGTGGGTCCACTTGTGGATTCGGCTGGTCGGTGAAAATAAAATTTCTGTGTTATGCCTAAGATGAAGACGCACTCCAGTGCAAAAAAACGCTTCAAGCGGACGGGCTCCGGAAAGATCAAACGATTCCAGGCCAATACGTCCCACTTAATGCGTAAGAAAAGCAGCAAAGCCAAATTGCGTTTGCGCGACAGTAATTTGGTCAGCGATGCTGACGAAAAGCGCGTCAAACGTATGCTCTGCTTGCGCTAAACCTGTCTAGCACTCATTTTTAACGAGAATACAGGTCTAAAGTGCCTGATATAGGTCCCTGTATTGTACTAAAAAATCTTTTTTATGCCACGTTCAGTGAATGCCGTTGCGTCGAGAGAAAGACGCAAACGAATTCTAAAATCTGCCAAAGGATACTTTGGCGCTCGCTCCAATGTTTATACAGTAGCCAAAAATGCTGTCGAAAAAGGTATGCAATACGCTTACCGGGACCGACGCAATAAGAAGCGTGCTTTCCGAAGATTATGGATCGCCCGTATTAATGCTGCTGCCCGTCAGGAAGGGATCACCTACAGCCACCTGATGCACAAGCTTTCTGAAAATGATATCCAAATCAATCGAAAGGTGCTGGCGGATCTGGCCATGAACCATCCAGCTACTTTCAAAGAAATTGTGAATACAGTAAAATAAAAAAGGCTCCGGCGCTGCCGGAGCCTTTTTTATTTTTATCCCACTTTTTATACTAAATCCCTTTATCTTGCAGTCAACATGTAAGCTTGCCTGGTGATTAACCAAGCTTCTACTTGGCTCAAATCTACGTTGAGTTCCAAGTCAAATGCGTCCAATTCCTTCAAGTCTTTAAAGCTTGTTGCCTCGTCTAACTTTTGAATACCTTTTGCAACCTAGCTTAATTTTTTTTAGTTATGAAAAAACTATTGCTGTTTGGGATCGGTATGGCCTTAATTTTTTCCGGCTGTCAAGACGATGAGGAGGAGGATCAACTCTCCATGTTGGATCAGGAGTTGATCAACCTACTAGATCAGGTAGGCGGCCAGGACGGTCTGGCTACTTTTACTATGCCGGAGTCTGATGATTTTAGCGCCATACCTCAGGATCCACAAAACCCTATAACCACTGAAAAAGTGGCATTGGGCCAATTGTTATATCACGAAACCGGCCTGGCCATTGCCCCTTTTCAAAGTATAGCTGAGGGCACTTACTCCTGTGCCTCCTGTCACTTTGCCTCTGCCGGTTTTCAGGCCGGCCGGGTACAGGGAATTGGCGAGGGTGGTATTGGTTTTGGAATGAACGGGGAAGGTCGGGATGCGTCTCCTGCCTACCTCCATGAGGACCTGGACGTTCTCCCCATTCGCTCTCCTTCCGCCATGAATGCTGCCTGGCAAAAAGTAATGTTGTGGAATGGCCAGTTTGGTGCCACCGGCCCCAACGTAGGCACAGAAGATTCCTGGACAATAGGCACTCCTAAGGAAAACAATTTCCTTGGCTTTGAAGGCATTGAAACCCAAGCTATTGCAGGGCTTTCTGTACATCGATTGGATTTTGATACGGCCTGGTTAGAAGAAGTGGGCTATGCTCCTCTCTTTGATGCGGCTTTTCCGGATGTAGACAAATCCGAACGCTATGACCGCATTCGGGCAGGTTTGGCTATCGCAGCTTATGAGCGTACCTTACTCGCTAATAAGGCCCCATTCCAACAATGGTTAGAAGGCGACTATGACGCCCTGGCTGAAATCGAAAAAGAAGGTGCTGTTCTATTTTTCGGTAAAGCTCAATGTGGCACTTGCCATACCGGACCGGCATTGAACAGCATGACCTTTTACGGTTACGGAATGCCAGACCTGGATGATAACCCCAATGGTGTATTCAACACCGGCCCCGATAATCCTGAACACAAAGGCCGCGGTGGCTTCACTTTAGTACCTGAAGACGAATACAAGTTCAAAACCCCTCAACTGTACAACATGAAAGATTCGCCTTTCCTTGGACATGGGGGGACCTTCCGTTCTATCCGGGAGGTTGTAGAATATAAGAACCAGGCCATACCTGCAAACCCGGATGTCCCAGCCAGTCAATTGGCAGCTAATTTCCAACCGCTTGGATTAAGTGCCTCTGAAGTGGATGCCATTACCGCCTTCCTTAGCGAAGGGCTTTATGATGACGATCTTCAACGTTATCAACCAGCCAGTGTTTTATCCGGCCTCTGCTTCCCCAATAACGATAGTCAGTCCCAGGCCGACCTGGGATGTAACTAGGCATTTTGGAATTTGCTTCCGGGTCTGCCCCTGTTTGGGTTTTAAATAAAATAGACCCTGTCTTGTAAAACCAATTATTTTCCTGCTGCCTCAAGGCATATCCCAAGCTTTGAGGCATCTTTTTTACACTACCGCAGTCGCTCCTGCGTTTTGGTTAAAAAACCAATTCATAATGAACAGAACATTCTTTCTGGCCGCTGTTAGCAGTTGTATTTTCTTGCTGCTTTCGTCCTGTCTTGACCTTGCGGATTCCCCTGAGCAAGAGGAGGCCCTCCCACCCGAAACCGAAGTCAGCCCTCCCGCTGATGAGAACCAGGCTCCAACGCCGGAATCATCCCCCATGCTTTTAGCAGTCAATGCCTTACGTACGGAAGGTTGTCGGTGTGGCAATAAAAATATGCCTGCTGTTCCCCCTCTAAAGTGGAATAACAAGTTAGAAAAGGCTGCCACAGGTCATGCAAAGGATATGTCCAATAATGATTTTTTCAACCACACAGGCAGTAACGGCAGCCAGGTAGGGGACCGGGCCAAAAGTGCAGGATATACCTGGTCTGCAATAGGCGAAAATATCGCCTGGGGAAAGCATACCGTAAAAAGTGTGGTTCAGTCGTGGATGGAGAGCCCGGGGCATTGCCAAAATATGATGGGCAAGCAGTTCACTGAAATGGGATCAGCACAAGCCGATAATTACTGGGTACAGGTATTCGGGAAGGGAAGGTAAAGGAATTGCACTTTATTTATTAAATTGCTAAATATTCGACTTTTTACCTGCCAGAAGCAAAATAAAAATGTCGAATCCTGGAAGGCGTTCCGTCCTTCCACCTTTGAACCAGAAAAGGTATCCACTTATGAACGAGACCGTTGACTTACTGGATTTACTGCGCACCCATACGGCAGATCTATACTTGTATCGTGGAGCACAGAATGAATACGTGGGGCAGTTGCGAGCTGTTTTACAAAGTATTGGGTATTCTGGTGATCTTAGCTGGGACCAGTACAGGTCCACTAACTTTTATGGAGATGGAACGGCCCAGGCCATTCGCAGCTTTGCCCAAAGAAATGGGTTCGATGGCTCCGGTCTAAGTGCTACTCCCAATATCCTGCAGCGAATACTCAATCAACAGGAGGCTCTTTCCAGTATTTATTATCTGCAACAGAATATTGACGGCAATAACCTAAAAAGGGCTTTCAACCTCGAGGATCCCAACCATTTTGGCACCCAGCAGTTGGAAATGCTCCTTTCTCGTCTGAGTATTAACAAGGGTGATATCAAAGAACGATTGCAGGCCTATGCCCAACAACGGGGAATTAACCCGGGTAATTTGAAAAATGTCGATAAGCAGTTAGCCGGGGACCTCCTACGGGATAGCTTGCAATTCTATGGTCCGGACATTAGCCAGTCTTCTCCGGGCGGCACAGTTCCCAACTTTCCAACCGACCCTACTACTCCAACCGACCCTACCACTCCTTTTCCTACTCCGGTAGACCCGGTTACTCCACCGCCCTTATCCGATGATATCTCCATAATGGATAATGGCGACTCCTATACCGCAGGTGACGGTCAGGTGCAGGTGGTATTAAAAAAACGGGATCCGGTGGGAGTGGTTTCTTATGGATATAATGACGTTCCTACTTTCATAGCCCAAAACAAGCAGATGTTAATGGAAGATCTCGACCTCACGGATTCTGCCATTGAAGTAATTTCTGCCGTGGCCGAAAATGAAGGCAAACTGGATGCGGTCAATACCTATGACAGTGCTTTCCATAGCTTTGGGATGTTCCAATGGACGCTGGGGCAGCAAGATGGAGAGGGGGAGCTGCCTGCACTGCTCAAAAAAGTAAAATCCTACTACCCCGCAACTTTCGAAGCCCATTTTGCGAGCGCCGGTATAGACGTAACAGAGGAAACCAGTCCGACCTATGGATTTATTACCTATGGGGGCAAAATCATCAATCAGGCTTACCTGAAAGAACAATTCCGCGAGCCGGATTGGGCCTTTCGATTCTGGCGGGCAGGTCAGGATGCCCAAATTAATGCTGTAGAAATAGAACACGCCGCCAGCCGTCTGAAAACTTTTTACTGGCAACCCAATTTCGCTATCAACAATTATACCCTCAACCAGATCATTACCTCCTCCTACGGGGTAGCCCTCTTACTGGACAATCATGTCAACCGCCCCAGTTGGGTAAAGGATTGTGTAGAGATCGCTATGCAAAACACGGGCTTTATCAATTCGAACCCCCAGACCTGGGCCGATCCCGATGAGCAATCCGTGATCGATGAATACCTGAAAGTACGAGAGACCTATTCTACCGGAACAACCGCCCCCATGACCCACGCCAACCAGCGGGCTGCTGCCATTACCGAGCACCTCTATAATGGACGCTTATCTGATAAAAGGGGATCCTTTCAGGTGTCCCAATACAGCGCCCGTTCTGCCATGGCGCTGCCCGAAAGTTATAGTGACCAACCCATAGATGTAGAATCGGGGCTCAGAGCCCAAGGGGTCAAAACCGCCCTGCCGCCTCCTTATTACGATCCAAAGGACTACCCACCCATCAAAATGGAGGAAGTGGTAGCGGTGCTTAAAGAGCGGGCTAGCCAAATCAACTGGAAAAATATGCCCACATTGGAGGAAATTAAGGCCCGCTTCAAAAATATTCGAAGAAATTAAAGGATTCCTGCTTGATGAAAGTCAGTTGAACAAATGACCGGGATCACCCGCTTGAACACTAAATCCTCCCATCTTTCCAAAACACACAAATGTTTAAAATCGAGCCAATATGAAAGTACAAGTGCAAGCACCTTTTCAGGTGAGCCAACCCATGCAGAACCTGATCCAGGAGAAAGTAGACAAACTAACCAACTATTTCGATCGCATTATCGCAGTAGATGTCTTTTTAAAAGATGGCGTGCAACGGCACAATCACAAAGAAGACCGGCAAGTGGAATTTCAGGTAGAAGTGCCCGGACAAACTTTTTTTGCTGAGGATTCTTCCGATTCTTTCGAAAAATCCATTGCGAATAGTTACGATAAAGTAGAACGCCAATTACGCAAATATAAAGATCAACTCAAAGACCATCGTTAGAAGAAACAGTCTTCGGCTACCCTGGCCGAAGCCTGTCCAGATGCTCTCCAAGGCTATTTTGCCTTCCTTAAAAATGGAGAACATATCAGAACGACAAAAGAGCTTTAAAACAGCCTGATTTCCACTGCTGAATTATTGGCCTTTGAAATTAGCCTTGCGCTTTTCAATAAAGGCAGCCGCTCCTTCCCGGAAATCATCTGTACTTGTCGTATGCCCGAAAGCTTCCACTTCATAAGCAAAACCGTCCGTTCCGGAAGTAAAATAGGCATTTACGGATTCGATCACCTTGGCTACTGCCACGGGCCCTTTTGCTGCAATTTTTTGGAGCATAGCCTGAGCAGCCTTGATTTCTTCACCTGCTGGTACCACCTGATTTACCAGCCCGAGCCGGTAGGCTTCCTCTGCTCCGATCATATCCCCGGTAAGTAAAAGCTCCATAGCCTTCCCCTTTCCGATGTACTGAATCAGCCGTTGGGTCCCTCCATAACCCGGTATAATTCCCAGATTTACTTCGGGCTGCCCAAAGCGGGCCTTTTCCCCAGCTATGCGCAAATGGCAAGCCATGGCCAGTTCACAGCCCCCGCCCAGAGCAAAGCCATTAATGGCAGCCACCACTGGAATGGCGGAGCGTTCGATCAAAAAGAATACATCATGACCACGCTGAGCCATTTCTTTGCCCCCGGAGTCACCCAGGGCCAAAAATTCCTTGATATCTGCTCCTGCTGCAAAGGCTTTATCGCCTGCACCGGTCAAAATAACGCCTTTCAATCCGCTCCGCTTGGGAAGATCTTCGCCGAACAACTGGCGCAATTCCAACATGGTTTGGGTATTCAGGGCATTGAGCGCTTTCTCACGTTGCAGGGTCACGATCAGTACATCCTCCCTTGAACTCAACAACAGGTTTTGGTATTCCATATTTTTTTCCCCTAAAAAAAGGGTTTTTGCTTAGGACAAAAACCCTTTTGAGTAGAAATTCCGTTCAGATCCCATTTTTTCTAAAGTTGCTCTACTCTTTGTCTTTTACCAACTCCTCAGCGGATTGCATAATCTGTTCCTGATGGTTGATGGATTCCTGGTGAACGGCCCGCAAAAAGACCTTTATGAAATCACTGCTCAAGCCTTGCTGTGCTCCGGCATCGGTAGCTTTTTCCAGGATCTCATTCCAACGATCCGTTTGAAGGATGGCAATGTTATTGCGTTTTTTATACCGCCCGATATCCTGCGCTAAAAGCATGCGCCGCCCCAGTAGGTTCATCAATTCCTCATCCAGTTCGTCAATTTCCTGGCGTAAGTGTTCGATCGAATGTATATACTCCGGGTCATCACTGGTCAGTTTGCGCAACTTCAACTCCTCAATCATCTTCAAATAGACTGACGGGGTGATCTGTTGGGCAGCATCGCTCCAGGCGTTGTCGGGATCGGGATGCACTTCTGTCATTAAGCCATCAAAATCGAGGTCGAGGGCCTTTTGAGCCACCGCCTGCAAAGTATCCCGACGGCCACAAATATGGCTATTGTCACAAATGATGGGCAGCTCGGGAAAACGACGCTTCAGTTCGATCGGCAACTGCCAACGTGGAACGTTTCTGTATTTGGTTTCCCCGTGATAGCTAAATCCACGATGGATTACGGCAATTCGATCGATCCCTGCTTTGTAGATGCGCTCGATCGCTCCGATCCACAGTTTGAGGTCGGGGTTAATGGGATTTTTAATGATCACCGGAATGTCCACCCCTTCCAACGCATCGGCCACTTCCTGAACAGAAAAGGGGTTCACTGTGGTACGGGCCCCCAGCCAAAGTACGTCCACCCCGTACTTTAGAGCCTCAAAAACGTGCTGTTTGTTGGCTACCTCCGTAGTGGTTTTTAAGCCGGTTTCTTCTTTAACCCTGCGCAACCACTTCAGCCCTATCGTGCCAACCCCTTCGAAAGAATTGGGTCGGGTGCGGGGTTTCCAGATCCCCGAACGGAAAAGGTCTACCTTCCCACTCTCAGCCAGCGCTTTGGCTGTTTGAAACACTTGTTCTTCTGATTCCGCGCTACAGGGCCCTGCAATTACCAGGGGCCGCTTGGCACCAGATGCTAAAATTGGTTTAAATGTCATTTCCATGATGAGTAGCTTTACTTTTCGTCAATTATTTTTCGAATGCGATTGGCTTCCTGGATCAGCCGGTAAAATTCTTCAAAGTTATTCTTGATCAGTAAAGAGCGAAAGCGAGCCAATTGGTTGATATGCTCATCCAGTACATCCAGCACATTGTCGCGGTTTTGCCGAAAAATCGGGGCCCACATATCCGGGGAGCTTTTAGCCAAACGAACCGTCGAACTGAAGCCCGAGCTGGCCAGTTCAAAAATCCGGGATTCATCCCGCTCTTTTTCCAGAACGGTCAAGGCCAGGGCAAAAGAACTGATATGCGAAATATGAGATACGTAAGCCGTATGTACATCGTGGCTCTTTGCATCCTGCTCAATTAAATGCATGGGTATAGATCGGTACATATTCCGGACCAGCTCCAAGGCATCGGGATCCGATTCCCAGGGGTTGACCAGAACGGTATACTTGTGATCGAACAAATTAGGGATCGCGGCCTCCGGACCGGAATATTCCGTACCCGCCATGGGATGTGTGGCAACGAAACGACCGCGGTTCGGATGGTTTTCGATCAACTTTAATAAGCCCTCTTTGGTGGATCCTACATCGATCACCACCTGTCGGTCTACCTTATCCAGTATCCTGGGAGCGAGATCCAGCAGTGCATCCACGGGCGTGGCGATCACCACCAGGGCAGCCCGATCTATACCGGTTTCCAGCTCAGCGTCCTCATCGATCAACCGGCGACGAACGGCCTTATCTAGGTTATCCTGACTGAGATCCACACCAATTATGTGATTCGCGAAACCATTTTCCTTTAAACTAATGGCTAAGGATCCCCCTATCAACCCAACACCTATTATAGTTACGGTCATTTTTTAACTCGAATTGTAAAGGTTAAATTTTGGAGGAAGGCGCAACAAGCGCTTCTTCTCCCTGTTCGAGCCTTTCCCTTATCCTGCGGATAGCCTCTTCGTAGAGCACGCCGTCGCTACAAAGGGAAATGCGGAGGTAGCGCTCTCCTTCCGAACCGAATATCCCACCCGGGGTAACAAAAACATGGTTTTGGTACAGCACCTCATCAGAAAGGGTGTAGGCATTCTCCACCTGCTCCGGTATACGGGCCCATACAAACATGCCCGTTTGGGCAGGGTCATAGCTGCATTCCAAAAGCTCGAATAATTCAAACACCTTAGCACGTCGCTCCCGGTAAACAGCATTCAGATCCCGATACCATTGGTCCGGAGATGCCAGAGCTTTGGCGGCTGCCAATTGAACCGGGCGGAACATCCCGGAATCCATATTACTTTTAAACCGGAGTATGGTTTTGAGGTAGTCTGCTTTACCCATCATTGCCCCTACCCTCCAGCCGGCCATGTTCAAGGCTTTCGAAAGGGAATTTAATTCTATTGCTACCTCCTTGGCCCCTGGAATAGAAAGCAGGCTCAGGGGACGCTCGTTGAGGATAAAGGCATAGGGGTTGTCATTTACCAGTAGCAAGCGATGTTTTTTGGCAAAGCCTACCAATTGTTCAAAAAGCTCCGGGGTAGCCGGTGTACCGGTAGGCATATGGGGGTAATTGACCCACATCATCTTCACGCGTTTCAAATCCATTTGCTCCAGGGCATCAAAATCGGGCAACCAGTTATTTTCCGGTTTAAGCGCATATTCGAAAATATCCGCTCCTGTAAGTTTGGCTACCGCCCGGTAGGTAGGATAACCAGGATTAGGAACCAAAACGGCGTCCCCGGCCTCCAGGTAGGTCATACTAATGTGCATAATGCCCTCCTTCGATCCCATAAGAGGCAGCACCTCCTCTTCCGGGTCAATGGTGGTATCAAAAAAGCGCTTGTACCAATCCGCCACGGCACGACGCAACTCCGGGATACCAGTATAACTCTGGTAACCGTGGGTATTATCCAGCCGTGCTTCGCGGTACAAGATGTCGATGGCCTCTGAAGGTGGGGGTAGATCCGGGCTTCCGATACCCAGGTTCAGAACGGGCAGCCCTTCTTCCCGCATTTTGGCGATTTCCCGCAGCTTGGTCGCAAAATAGTATTCCCTGACATCACCAATTCTACTGGCGGTGGTGATCATAATGTTGTGGTTTTTCTAAAATGGGATGTGTTCCCTTTCGTAAACTGGTTTTAGAATTCATAGTGATCGCCCTCGCGATATGCCCCCATTATATTTAACTCATGGGTCAGGGGACGAATAGCATCCAGGGCCTGTTGGATACCAACAGTGTTGCCCGTCACAAAATCCACGTAGAATCGGTACTCCCAGGGCTGGCCTATAATAGGGGCCGACTGGATCTTGCTCAGGTTGATATCGTAGGCAGCCAGCACCGCCAGGACCTTATAAAGGCAACCCACCTCATGAGCAGTAGAAAAACTAATGGATACCTTGTTGGCCCGGTGGACAGGCTGGGCCTTGTCTTTTCTTTGCAGTACCAGGAAACGGGTGTGGTTGTTCTTATTGGTTTCAATACCGTGGGCGAGTATTTCCAATCCGTATAATTCGGCAGCCAGCGTACTGGCTATGGCTCCTATGGTTTTTAATCCATTTTCTTTGATGATGCGGGCTGAAAGGGCCGTATCCTCCGTTTCGATCAGCCGGATATCCGGATAGTTGGCAAAGAATGCCCGGCACTGGGCAATCGCCATCGGATGAGAATGCACCTCGGTGAGGTCTGCCAGCCGTTGTCCGGGCAGAGCCATCAGGTTTTGCTGTATGCGCAGAAAGGTTTCCCCAACCACTAGTAGCCTGGAGCAGCGCAGCAGTTCATAATTGGTCATGATGCTGCCCGCAAGTGTGTTTTCAATGGCCATCAGGGCAGCATCTACCTCCTCCGTTCCCTCCAGCAGGTGTACCAATTCCTCGAAGGTTCTGGCCGGCCGGACCTGCACGGGTCGCTGGTCGAAACAATGGCGGGCAGCAATATCGTGGAATGCCCCTTCATAGCCCTGAATACACACTCGGATCGGCCCTGCGTGCCCGGCCACCAAACGGTTGTCATTAATCTGAACTTCCATCGGTTGTCTTGCTTTTCAACTTGTGGTGGAACATGCACAAAAAGGCGGTGGCAGGGCATGAAAAAAGACGGCCCCTTCCCGGAACCGCCTTTTTATGTTTGTACGTTCTATCGCAGCAATCCTTTGGCAGTTCCTATCCGTTGGGATAAAAATAAAAGCCAAAGTAAAAATAGAATTGCTGTGCGAACATTGGTTTTACTTTCCTTTATCAAATGAGAAAATCACCCTCATTCCCTACAATAGTAGAAAGAAAAAACAATCGTTCAAACTTCTTCCCCAAATTTTTTCGAAATTTTTCCATTCATCGGATAGGACAACTTTTCGAAAGCGGGTGTTTTCTGGTAAAACCTGCCGGAAACACTTACCTTTGAGGGTATTCATTTCGCCTCACGGCCGCTTATTGAAAAACTACAGTATGAAAGCCTTTTATCTTTTTATGGTGATCTGCCTGGCCGTTTGTGAACTGCAGGCACAATTACCCTCCAGTGAATTGTACGCTTTCGAAATTCGAAGGGAAAAGGACAGCATCAAGTTCGAAAAAGCGATCTATCTGTCCGGCGATAATCGAGGCGGTTACAATAACCATCCTTACTTTGTGGATAATGACCGCCTGTTGATCTCTCAGGCCGCCAGGGGGGAACAAGCGGATATCTATCTACTCGATTTACGCGACAACCGCAAAACTCAACTGACCAGGACACCACATGGAGAATTCTCTCCAAAGCAGGTACCCACCTTTTATGGTGCCCGTACCTTTTCGCTCGTCCGACAGGAATTTTACCCCGAAGATACTCTTTTGCGGATTTGGCAATTCCCTGAAAACCTGTCCGATAATGGCTC
This sequence comes from uncultured Saprospiraceae bacterium, assembly GCA_964479625.1. Taxonomy (GTDB): domain Bacteria; phylum Bacteroidota; class Bacteroidia; order Chitinophagales; family Saprospiraceae; genus CAYZMS01. The sequence goes on along the minus strand of CAYZMS010000023.1, from coordinate 17,635 downwards.
TGTGGTGCTACCTGAAATGACTACCATCGGTTATTACGAATGGGTGAACAGCCGGGAATTATTGGTCTTTTCCGTGGAACCCGGCGGGAACAAACTATACCGGGTTAATTTAAGCGGACAAAAAGAATTGGTGGCAAACAATCCCGGACGCTGTTTCCACCCGGATGGTGTAGTAGGGGCCTTCTATTATGTCCAAAAAGACAATAATGGTTCGACCTTAATGTATCATCGCCCCAGTAGTTATGGGCAACAAGGCGGAGAAGAAAAAGTAGCTCCTACTTTACCTGGGAGTGAGGATTTTATTATCCTGCCCGACCGAAGCCTTTTGATGGGTAATGGCAGTATTTTATACCATCTCATTCCCGGCAAGGATAGGGATTGGAGACCTATTGCCGACCTCCGCTCGTATAATATTCGAAACATCTCCCGCCTGGCGCTAAGTCCCCGCCAAAATCGTTTGATATTAGTGAATAGTAGGTAGAAGAGCGGTCGTGCTGATCTCAAAGCGCCTCATTTCGCTTTGTGCTCTACCAAATAAATGCCGTTCTCCTTTAAAACATAATTAAAAAGCATGTTCAGTAGCTTACTACTTCCTCTTTTATTCTGGTCAGGATTACATGACTTTCATGTCAGTCGATGTTTGATCCATTATGCAGAAGAGGAATCCAGCCTTCAAATCACCCTGCATGTCTTTCTGGATGACCTGGAAGAAGCACTAAGCCGGCGCGGAGCTGAGCAATTGTTCCTGGGTACTGAACTGGAAAAAGAAGGTGCCGGAGTATATGTTGAACGCTATTTGCGGCAGCAGTTCGAAATTCGAATAAATGGCAAGCAGGTGGAATATGTCTACCTCGGCAGAGAACTTTCGGATGATCTCATGGGTTTATGGTGTTATCTGGAAATAACGAGTATCTCTGAGTTCCGGGAAATTTCCATTCGAAATCAGATCCTGATGGAGGTATTTGACGACCAAAAAAATATTATTCAATTGGAAGGCCCCAGCGGTAAAAAGGGTTCCATGCTCTTCAATCAGGGCAAAACCGAAGCCACGGTGCATTTTAAATAAGTTGACAGTCATGAAGCAATTGCTCCGTAAACTATTCATTTTCCCCATTCGTATTTATCAGGTAAGTCTGTCTCCATTGCTGGGGGCCAACAAATGCCAGTTTGAACCCTCCTGCTCCCACTACACGGTCGAATCCATTCAGGAGTGGGGTGTAGGGAAAGGCATTTGGATGGGCATGAAGCGCATTGGCCGCTGCCATCCCTGGGGGGGCCACGGCTATGATCCTGTACCGAAAAATCCAAAAAATGATATACCGCAGACCCAGACGTAACCGCCGTTCTGAAGCCATTCGGGGCCAAATCCGGGAGACCCACCTAAGCCTTGACCACCTGGTGCAACCCCTGTTCCTTGTTGATGGGCACCAACAACGCATAGAAGTTCCATCCCTGCCCGGGAATTTTCGCCTTTCTGAGGACGAGGCCCTGAAAGAGGTCGAATCCTGTCTAGCTCTTGGGCTTCAGAATTTCATCCTGTTTCCCGCTGTCGAAGAAGCCCTAAAAGATAAAACCGCCTCCTACAGCTGGGCGGAGGATAACTTTTACTTGCGTATTGCCCAAAAGATCAAGGATTTTTTCCCGGGAGTTTGCCTCATCAGTGATGTTGCCATGGATCCCTACAGCGCTGATGGGCATGACGGCTATGTCGAAAACGGTAAGATCCTCAACGATAAAACCCTGCCTATTCTGGCCCGAATGGCCGTGGCCCAGGGCCAGGCGGGCTTTGATATCCTCGGCCCCAGCGACATGATGGATGGCCGTGTTGGCGCCATGCGGGAAGCACTGGATGCAGCTGGTTATTATGAAACCGGCATTATGTCCTATACCGCCAAATATGCCAGCGCCTTTTATGGTCCCTTTCGGGATGCCCTGGATTCGGCTCCCAAGGCCGGTGATAAAAAGACCTACCAGATGGACCCGGCCAACCGCCGGGAAGCCCTGATCGAAGCCGAACTAGACTTGCAGGAAGGGGCCGACTACCTGATGGTCAAACCTGCCCTGAACTACCTGGATGTCATCCTGACCCTCAAGGAAGCCTTCGAATTGCCCATAGCCGCTTACCATGTCAGCGGCGAATGTGCTATGCTCCTGGCTGCTGCCCAGAAAGGTTGGCTCGACTTCAAGCAGGCCATGCCCGAAACACTGCTCAGCATGAAACGCGCCGGAGCTGATGTGATCATTACCTATTTCGCCAAAGCCTATGCCGAACTGTAAGCAGACGGGTTGGCCTTGAGCTTTGAACCCTGGCAGGTCATTGCGGAATCCAAAACTCCTACTCCCGCTCTACCTAATTCATCAGTAGTAAAGGCTCTCCGCTTATTCCACAGGGCTGGAAAAATTCCCCTTGCGAATCTCATTCAACTTCCATAAATTTGTATCGCACGCGATTAAATATTAAGCGATCTTATGCAAACCAACTGGGTTCAAAATGGGCTGCGCATTTTACTGGGCCTTTTCATGGCCTTTGCAGGCCTTGGACATTTAACTTTTTTACGGAAGGAATTCCAGGCGCAGGTACCGGCATGGTTGCCTGATCATCCAGCCTTCATGGATGCGGTGGTACTTGCCTCAGGAGTGGTGGAAATTGCCCTGGGTTTAGCCATGATCTTCCTTTCAAAACACAAGGTAAGGGTAGGTCTTGCCCTAGCGATCTTTTTTGTCCTTATTTTCCCGGGAAATATTTCCCAATATACCAACAGCATAGATGCTTTTGGACTGGATACCGACCGGAAGCGCCTGATCCGTTTATTTTTTCAACCAGTTTTAATTCTTTGGGCGCTTTGGTCCACCGGCGCTTTGAAATACTTGTTTAAGAACCAAAATAACGATCGATGAATTTCTATGAATTGCAAGCTAATACCCTGAGTGGGGAAGCGAAATCCATGAGGGACTTTGAAGGAAAAACAGTCGTCGTGGTGAACACAGCGAGCAAATGTGGCCTTACCCCCCAGTACGAGGGCTTGGAATCACTTTATCAAAAGTACAAAGACCAAGGATTGGTCATTCTTGGATTTCCTTGCAACCAATTCGGGAAACAGGAGCCGGGCTCTTCGGAAGATATTCAGGAGTTTTGCCAGGTGAATTATGGCGTTAGCTTTCCCATGTTCGAAAAAATTGAAGTGAATGGGGAAGATACCCACCCCATCTTCAAATACTTGAAATCGCAACTCTCCGGTGGCCTATTGGGCAGCCGGATCAAATGGAATTTCACCAAATTTATTATCGACAAAAACGGTAATCCAGTCAAGCGGATAGCACCCATTACCAAGCCGGAAAAAATGGAAAAGACCATCGAAAAGATCCTTTAAGTATGGAGGAGTCTTTCTCACAGCTTTACCTGGAGCACCAATTGTGTTTTCCGCTCTATGCTGCTTCCCGGCTCACTACCAAAATGTATGCTCCCTACCTGGAAGAGTTGGGGCTCACCTATCCTCAATACTTGGTGATGCTGGTACTTTGGGAACATAAAACACAAAGTGTAGGCGAGATCGGTCAACGCCTTTTGCTGGAGTCCAACACCCTCACGCCTTTACTCAAACGATTGGAGCAAAAACAGCTTATCTATCGTAAACGATCCGAAAAAGACGAAAGGACGGTGCTTATTTCCCTCACAGATCAAGGTTGGAAGCTACGCGAAAAGGCCCGGCTCATCCCCCAAAGGATCTTTGCTTCCTTCCAGAGTGAAACCCTCTCCGAGATGGAAATAGCCCATTTACAGCAAACGCTTTTTAAGCTGTTGGGGATCCTCAAAATCAGAGGAAACTTACCTGATGGAGCACAGGATACTAGATGAAGCCCGGTCATTCCATAGCCACAGTTGGAAAGGGCCGTTTGCATGATTAACGATCTGAGCTTAGCAGCCCTTTTTTCAGGTTTACCTAAAAGGTGGGCAACTCACTATTTATTGGTCAGGAAAAGGCCGATGCTTCGAATTGAGGCATCGGCCTTTCCTTCGGGTAAGGAGTTCCCGCTGAAGTGCATTTGTTCGAAGGGTCGCGAACTTCAGTTCGAGGACCAGTTCTTCCTACTGCAACACCACCTCTTTTTCCTCCATCATTTTGCGAATGTTGATGAGTGCATAGCGCATACGGCCCAAAGCGGTGTTAATACTTACGCGGGTGAGTTTGGCAATCTCCTTAAAGCTCATATCGGCATAATGGCGCAGAATGACCACCTCCCGTTGTTCGGGTGGCAACATATCTACTAGCTTGCGCACCTTATCGTGCGTCTGGCTGCGCATAATGCTTTGCTCGGCATTGATCTCTGAGGTTTGCAATACGTCGAAGATGTCGAAGGTTTCTGTTGGAGAAACCGTCGGGCGACGCTTGGAGCGGCGGAAATAATCCACGCACATGTTATAGGCAATGCGCATTGCCCATTGCAGAAACTTGCCTTCGTGGTTGTACTTGCCGCGGCGCAGCGTATCAATAATTTTGATGAAAACTTCCTGGAAAATGTCTTCAGCCAGTGACTGGTCTTTGACAAAAAGGTAAATGGAAGTGTAAATCTTTTGCTGATGACGATTCAGCAACTCTTCGAAAGCGCGTTCGTTACCTTCTAAATACCGCGCAATCAGATCTTGGTCGTTCAACTTGGAAACTTGCATACCTAAATAGGTTTAGAATAGTTATGGGACTACTTGTTAAAACCGAGTTTCTATTTAGTGTAGAAGTTTCCGAATCTATAGACGATCAAGTTTTAAAGGATGAGAAGAAAATGGCCTTTTTTAATGAGCCAGCTCAAATATAGGTGCATTTTTTCTAAACCGAAAGCAGGCTTCCCTTTTTTTTGGGTGCTTTTAACACAGATTTAACGGTTTTCACCCAATATTTTTGGAAGCCTATGCCAAATTAGTGTGAGAAGATCCCCAAAAAGGGGGCTTGCCCCCTTTGCATTCCGGTTACAAGCTAATGGAAATGCCCGTTTTTTCGAAAGGTTTGAAAAAATAGTACTCCTCCTTGTAAGGCGGTTTTGTCCCAGTCTGTTCTTTGAGTTCCTTTTTCATTTTTTTGAAGGGGCTTCTCCCTATCTTTGCGGTTTACCGCTTGGCAAACCGGAAAAAACCGGATTTCAAGGACTTTTCGAAACAGGCAGTCCCCTGAGGCTGTTTGTATCGAACCAAGACCGGTATTACCCTTAAATAAGTGCATCATGTCCGCACCCGCAACAGACCAGGCATTGGAAAAGCTGGAAGCCGAGGCCCTTAGCAATGGAGATATTTTCATTCGGGGAGCCCGGGCGAACAACCTAAAGAACATTAGCCTCCGGATCCCCAAAAATCAATTGGTAGTCGTCACCGGGGTTTCCGGTTCGGGGAAGTCCTCCATTACCATGGATACACTGTATGCCGAAGGACAACGGCGCTATGTGGAAAGCCTCTCTTCCTACGCCCGGCAGTTTCTCATGCGGATGAAAAAGCCGGATGTTGACTACATCAAAGGTATCTGCCCCGCGATCGCCATTGAGCAAAAAACCAGCTCTTCCAATGCCCGCTCCACCGTTGGCACCCTGACTGAGCTATACGACTACCTGCGACTGCTTTACGCCAGGGCGGGACGCACCTACTCCCCTGTATCCGGCAAGCTGGTCAAAAAGCACGAGGTTTCCGATGTCATCGATTTTCTGCTACAACAAAAAGAGGGAGCCAAAGTGCAGGTCCTTACCCCCCTGCCCTTGCGCTATAAGGACCGAAGTCTTGGCCAGGAACTCCACCTCCTCTTGCAGAAGGGCTACACCCGCATAATGCGAAACCAACAACTGGAAGACATCCAGGACCTGCTGGAAGCTCCCGATTCCGGGATCGAACGCAAGCTTTCGCAGCTGGATCAATCGGATATCTGCATCCTGGTAGACCGGTTTGCCATTCGAAAGGAGGATAAGGACTTGCTCCAGCGTGCAGCGGATTCGGTTCAAACCGCTTTTTTCGAAAGTGAAGGCGATTGCCTGGTTCAACTCATCGATGGAGGAACGCATGCCTTCAACAACCGCTTCGAACTGGATGGCATTACATTCATCGAACCCACTCCCCAACTCTTCAACTATAACAACCCTTTCGGAGCCTGCCCTACCTGTGAAGGCTTTGGTCTGGTAACCGGAATAGACGAGAACAAGGTCATACCCGACCCCAGCCTGTCGGTATACGAGGGAGCCATTGCCTGCTGGAAGGGAGAAAAATACGGCCGCTGGCTCGACAAATTGCTGGAAGGCGCCCATTTCTTCGATTTTCCAGTGCATACGCCCTACCAGGATCTGAGTAGGGAGCAACAGCGGCTACTGTGGAATGGTAACGACCATTTCTGGGGCATTCGTTCCTTTTTCGAAGAACTCGAGGATAAAACTTATAAGATACAAAACCGGGTTATGCTGGCCCGCTACCGCGGGCGAACACGCTGCCATACCTGTGATGGAGGCCGCCTCCGGAAGGAAGCCAGCTATGTAAAGATCAATGGGAAGGCCATCACCGAGCTGGTCGAGCTACCCGCAGATGAATTACTTGAATTCTTCGAAACGCTTCAACTCGATGACTATCAGGGGGCCATTGCCAAACGACTGCTATTCGAAATTAAGAACCGCCTGCGATCTATGAATGAACTCGGACTGAGCTACCTCAGTCTGAACCGCATTTCGAATACCCTTTCTGGAGGAGAGACCCAACGCATCAACCTCACCCGTACTCTGGGCAGCAATCTCACCAGCTCCATGTACCTGCTGGACGAACCCAGCGTGGGACTACACCCGCGCGATAGCGACCGCTTGGTCCGTGTCCTCAAACAACTACGCGACCTGGGTAATACCGTTGTGGTGGTAGAACACGAAGAGGATATTATCGCTAATGCGGACTACCTGGTCGATATTGGTCCGCGGGCGGGCGTCTACGGAGGTGAAGTGGTCTTTGCCGGGCCCTACCCGACCATTTACCAAGAGGCCGGCGACAGCCTGACTGCCAAGTATATGAGTGGTCGTATGCGGCTGCCGGTACCCAAACACCGCCGGCCTGCTGATCAGTTCCTTGAAGTACTAGGGGCCAGGCAACACAACCTGAAAAATATTGACGCCCGTTTCCCTCTGGGGTGCCTGACAGTGGTAACGGGGGTCTCCGGCTCCGGTAAAACCACCCTGGTTAAACAGATCCTTTACCCGGCTTTAAAAAAACACCTGGGTGAAAGCTATCGCAAGTCCCCGGGAGCACACCGCAAGTTGGCCGGCGCCCTGGACCAGATCACACAGGTCGAAATGATCAGCCAAAACCCCATTGGCAAATCGTCTCGCTCCAACCCGGTAACCTATGTCAAGGCCTACGACGCGATCCGGTCCCTCATGGCCGACCAGCAATTGTCAAAGATACGAGGCTTTAAACCCAAGCATTTCAGCTTCAATGTAGACGGGGGGCGATGTGATGCCTGCAAGGGAGAAGGCGAACAAGTAATTGAAATGCAATTCCTGGCGGATGTACGCCTCGTTTGTGAATCCTGTAACGGCCGACGCTTTAAACAAGAAGTACTGGATGTTGAATACAAAGGCAAGAATATCTATGAGATCCTGGAGTTATCCATTGATGAAGCCATGGCTTTTTTCGAAGACTCAAAGGAGGTAGTCACCAAATTGCAACCCCTACAGGATGTAGGCCTGGGGTATGTGCACCTGGGACAATCCTCCAGCACCCTTTCCGGCGGAGAAGCCCAAAGGGTCAAACTCGCTGCCTTTCTGGGAAAGGAACAACCCAATGAACACATCCTCTTTATCTTTGACGAACCTACCACCGGACTGCATTTCCACGATATCGGAAAGCTCCTGGCTGCCCTCAATGCTCTAGTCGATAAAGGCCACAGCGTCTTGGTCGTTGAGCACAATATGGAAGTGATCAAGTCAGCCGACTGGGTCGTCGACCTTGGCCCGGAGGGCGGAAAAGCCGGCGGCGAACTCCTCTTTCAAGGCAGACCGGAAGAGCTGGTAGGGGTTAAGGGATCCTTTACAGGAAGGTACCTGAAAGAGAAGTTATTATAAAATTTTTGAGAGGGGAAAAGGCTGTGCCATTTCTCGTCTCAAAAAATCTTTTTTTCTTTACCTCCTAATTGAAGCCCCAACAATTAAAAAACAAGTAACATGAGTTTACTCAACGGAAAAACGGCCCTGATCACCGGCGGGTCCCGGGGCATTGGTGCGGGAATCGTTAAGCGATTTGCACAACAGGGCTGCAACGTGGCATTTACCTATCGCAGCAGTGCCGAACAGGCTCTGGCACTCGAACAAGAGTTGAAAGCCATGGGTGTAGAAGCCAAAGCCTTCCAATCTGATGCGGCTTCTTTCGATCAGGCAGAACAGTTAGTTAAGGATGTGCTGGAGACTTTCGGCAAGATCGACGCCCTTATCAATAACGCGGGCATTACGCAGGATACCCTTATGTTGCGCATGAGTGAAGAACAATGGGACCGGGTCATACAGGTTAACCTTAAATCGGTTTTCAACCTCACCAAGCATTGTATTCGCCCAATGATGAAAAATCGCGGCGGCTCCATCATTCACCTCAGCTCCATTGTTGGTATTACCGGAAATGCCGGTCAGGCCAACTATGCGGCTTCTAAGGCAGGCATCATCGGCTTTTCAAAATCCATCGCCAAAGAGATGGGCTCCCGCAACCTGCGTTCGAATGTTATCGCACCAGGGTTCATCGAAACTGACATGACCGATGCCCTGGATGAAAAAACAAAGGAAAGCTATCTCTCCAATATTCCCCTGAAGCGCCTCGGAAAAGCGGAAGAAGTTGCCGATGTATGCGTTTTCCTGGCCTCTGATCTCTCTGCCTATGTTAATGGCCAGACGATCAGCGTTTGCGGAGGCTTAAATACATAGGTGGCGAGCCATTTTTAATTTTTCAATAGGAAGTTGGACCTGAGGGTAAGATCATGGGTTTGTCGATCTATGTGTTATTGGGAATGGACCACTGCTTCACCAGTGCACCATCAAACATGCAACTTAATAAAATATGTCTTTAGTAGAAGCGATAAAAATTGACGTTTGCCGTCGGTTGAGGGAAGAGTCACTGGTACGCATCGAAAAATGCCTGAGCGAGATCTCGGAAGAGGAACTTTGGATACGCCCAAACCAACATCTGAACGGCATCGGCAACCTGATTTTACACCTCTGCGGCAATGCCCGGCAATGGATCGTCAGTGGCCTTGGGGGACAACCCGATACCCGGGAACGAGACAGAGAATTCGAAGCGCGCGGCGGATATACCAAAGCAGACCTACTGGACCTCGCCAGGGCCAGTCTGGACGAAGTGGAAGCCACCCTCACGCCTCTTGAGGAAGCCGACCTGGTAAAAGTATACCCCATTCAGGCTTTCGAAGAAACCGGCATAGCAGTATTATTTCATGTAGTCGAACACTTTTCCTATCACGTCGGGCAGATCACCTGGTATGTCAAAACCCTACGGGAAAAAGATCTGGGCTATTATTCAGGTCTGGATCTCCATAAAAAAGGGCAGTAACTCCCTTTCGAGTTACTGCCCTCCCGTTCCGTGAGATCATCCGCAGTGCCCGTCGACACTACCCCGGCGGATGGCCTTTTGGAGGAAAATTCATTGTTACCGGCCGGGAACAACGCTATCACTTATTTCCCTACAAGATACCTGAATTAAACGATTGATTAACGATCGAAATTTACACAGCCAGGAAGAGCCGCTTTTTCCACAAGCCAAAACCTACTAATTATCAATCTATTAAAATAAAAACGCTTTTCTTTTCCACAGCTTTTGTGGATAAATGAAAGCCTTATTCACAATCAGCATCCTGCCCCTGTGGAATGTGTTCTCCCACAGATTAGGTGGGTGTCAAAAACAGGTCCACTTTCCATTCCAACCCATACTTAACTATAGGGTCAAGGTCCAGGACTCAAGGTTCATGGGTTCCTTGTAAATACAATCTGTTCAAAATCTTTTTGTTCGTCTCAAAATGGCGTATTTTGTAAAGACAAATTTCAACCACCAAAAAACTGATTGGAACCATGCCCATTCGAATGGAAAAAGACAGCCCGAATCAGGGTTCGAACAACAACCAAAATCAACAACGCAGCGGAGGTAAGATCAACCCGCTTTTGATCCTGGGTGCCATCTTCATCATTTTCAAAAAACCTCAATGGCTGATCCCCATTCTGATCGCCGGAGCGGTCTGGTATTTTTTTTTAGGGGGTAATGAGATGTTCAGCCCCAATGGCGGGGCATCTGCTCCGGGCGAGCTGGAGAATTCCGCTTTCTCTCTTGGAGCTACCCTAAGCCAGGAGCAGTTTGACAAGGCCAAGGTTTTCGAACCACTGGCCACCAGCTATGGCAATAGTGCCTTGCCTGCCAAGGTTAGCCTGGAGCAATACGCACCCACTCCAAAACATCAGGGCCGGCAGGGCTCCTGCGTTGGCTGGGCCAGTGCCTACGCCGCACGAACCATACTAGAATCAAGAGCCACGGGGCAAAACCCCGATCAACTGGCCTTCAGCCCCTCCTATCTGTACAACCAGATCCACCTTACCAACTGCCAGGGCGCCTATATGCTGGACGCCATGAAGACCATGCAGCAAAATGGAGGAGTCCCTTTTGATCAGTTCGGCTATGACGAGCGGTCCTGCAGTAATAAACCCGGCGGGAGCCTGGTCCAAATTGGTCGGCAATATCAGATCAACGGGTATAACCGACTCACCAAGGGCGCCGGTAATTACGCTCTTGATATGGAGGGGATCAAGCAAAACCTGGCCCAGGGGGCACCAGTCGTGATCGGTACCATGGTCGGTGGTTCCTTTATGACCAATATGAACGGCCAGAAACTTTGGCAGCCTACCCAACGCGATTATTCCCAATCTGGTTTCGGAGGACATGCCATGTGCATAATCGGTTATGACGATGAACTGGCCGGAGGAGCCTTTCGCGTCCAAAACAGCTGGGGTACTCGCTGGGGTGATAACGGCCGGTTTTGGATCACTTATAAAGATTTTCAACACTTCACCAAGGAGGCCTATGGTCTTCACCCCATGGGGTCAGCAGATAATCAGGAAAAATTTGACGATAAAAAATTTGCGGCCGAATTTGGTCTTTTGGATGTGAACAGGGAAGCCACCATCCCCGTCCAACGAGCCGGAGATATTGTCTTTCGAACCCGGTCGCCCCTCACCAGCGCCGATAAATTCAAAGTGCTATTTGCAAATACCATAGCCTGTTATGTGTATATCTTCGGGGAAGAAACGGACGGAAGCAGCTACGTCCTGTTCCCCTACACCGAAAAACATGACCCCTATTGTGGTATTACGGGAACCCGCTTATTCCCTCGCGATTACTCCATGTCACCAGATGAAGTAGGGAACCGCGACCGTATCGCCATTATCATTACCAAGCAGGAGTTGGACTTCCAGGGATTCAACCAGGCGATCACTGCTGCAGCAGGAAACAGCTTTGTAGACAAGGTAAAAAATGCTCTGGGACAAGCCCGCGTGCGCACAGCCCAATTCCAGGCCGGAAATACCATAGCGGTGCAAGGTGAGGCAGATAAGGACAGTGCCCTGGCAATGATCATTGAGGTAGATAAGTAGTGATTTGGGCGACTCCAAGCATTTTCGTCGACTGGAGTCGCCCAAATTGATCCACATCACACCCGTATTTACTTTAAAAAGCCCAATTGGGTTTTAGGCAGCTTCAATAATTATCCCGATACCGTTCGGGATAGGCACTTACTTTACCTAGTGCGAATTTCAGTCCAAGGGTAATTCCCAGGTAATTATTATTTGGAGAAAGGCCATCGTATACGTCCGTTAATCCGAACTGGTACCAAACATCTACGGAAAACATAAGCGCCACATCCAGTCCCAGGCCTACTTCTGCTCCCAGGTCAAAATCATTGATGAGGCTGTCATCGAAATCGATCTCGTCGCTGGAGCCATAGCCTAGGTTAAAAGCCGGAACGATTCCTGCTCTTGCCCAAAAGGCAGTAAGCGACTCCCGGCGGTTCAGCCAGCGCCCAACGCGTATGGGAGCCCTTAGTTGATGGACCCGAATATCATCCTCTGCTACCGGTGTTGTCATTTCCAGGCGGCGGTTGGCATAGTAAAGCCCGGGATTAAAAAACCAGCTACGGCTTTTAGTCCGTAGGTCCAAACCAATGGTGTACCCGTTCTTCATATCCAGGTCCAGGGATTCGAAACTGCCATCGGTCTGGCCTATCAGAAACCCAGCCTTAGGGTTGAGAATGGTCTGGGCAGATCCGGCTTCGCACATTGTCATTACAAGAAAAAGAGAAAGTAAACCTATTCGGTGGTGCATAGTCAGCGTTTTATAGTCCAACGCGGCTTCCTTTGCCTAGGTTGAATAAGAAAACGGATTTGCAGCGATTGCAAATCCGTTTTCTTGTATTGTTCTTGATGAACAGTATGGCTTTTCACCAGGTCAACCCTGATAACATCATAAAGGAGTTGACCCGACTTCCGCTTCTTAAGTACGGAAGTGTTTCTTTTCGCGGATCCGGGCCTTTTTACCGACCAGATCACGCAGATAATACAAACGGGAGCGACGTACCCGGCCTTGTTTTAAAACCTTAATTCCAACGATATTGGGAGAAGCAAAAGGGAAAATACGCTCCACTCCGATACCAGAAGACACCTTCCGAACGGTGAAGGTTTTGGTCGGACCGGCACCTTTGATCTGGATGACATCACCACGGAAATCCTGAATACGTTCCTTGTCACCCTCCACGATCTTGTAACTCACCACTATATTGTCGCCGGCGCGAAACTCAGGAAAATCCCATGCGCTCTCCAGCTGTTCGTGTACAAATTTGATGGCGTCCATTATTCTACAATTTAAATCTTTGACCACTGCTAATTAGCCGTGCAAAGGTAAGCGATTTCAATTGTATTTCAAAGCCCTTATTCGAATTCTTCAATTTAAATCCGGCGACCCTCCTTTAATGGAGGGTATACCGCGGCTCATAGCTGATCACATCCCTTCGATAATGATGGCAGAAGCTCCACCTCCACCGTTACAGAGGGTAGCCAGTCCGATCTTACCATCTCGTTGATGTAGAACGGAGTTAAGTGTAGAAATAATCCGCGCACCGGAAGCCCCAAGGGGGTGCCCAAGGGAAACCCCTCCTCCGAACAGGTTTACTTTTTCATCGGACACGCCCAATTCCTTATTGAAAGCCATTGGAACAACAGCAAACGCTTCATTCACTTCAAAATAATCTACATCTGAAATGGAGAGGCCGGCGCGCTCCAAAGCTTTTGGAGCTGCTTTGGTCGGTGCCGTGGTAAACCACATGGGTTCGTGGGCAGCATCGGCAAAGGACAAGATCCGTGCTAAAGGTTTCAAGCCCAGGCTTTCGAGCTTTTCCTTACTGACCAGCACAAGGGCCGAAGCACCATCATTTATGGTTGAAGCATTGGCAGCGGTAACCGTACCGTCTTTCGAAAAGGCAGGGCGTAGACTGGGGATCTTTTCAAAATTTACCCGCTTGAATTCTTCGTCTTCGGAAATGGCAAGCGGGTCGCCCTTGCGCTGAGGTACCATGACCGGGACGATCTCGTCTTTGAACCAACCTTTTTCGGTGGCTTCTGCAGCCCGTTTATAGGACCGAATGGCATATTCATCCTGAGCTTCCCGGGAAATGCTGTATTTTCTGGCGGTATTATCCGCGCAAACCCCCATAGCTACCTCGTCATAGGCATCCGTCAAACCATCGCGGGCAAGTCCATCCACCAAGGTAACATCTCCATATTTGCTTCCCCAGCGTGCCTTGGTTGCGTAATATGGAATATTAGACATGCTCTCCATTCCGCCTGCTACTACCACCTCATTATGCCCCAACATGATGCTTTGAGCGGCAAACATAACCGATTTCATCCCGGAAGAGCACACCTTATTGACAGTAGTACATGGTACATTTTGTCCGATACCTGCCCCAAGTGCGGCCTGCCGGGCGGGTGCCTGCCCCAGGTTGGCAGAAACTACATTTCCCATAAAGACTTCCTGTACTTCCGTAGCAGGAACACCAGACTTCTCCAGGGCACCTTTGATAGCAATGCTTCCCAATTTTGTTGCTGTAATACCTGCTAAAACCCCTCCGAAACTTCCAAGAGGAGTCCGTACTGCTGATACGATGAATACTTCTTTCATTATTTGCTTAGGTTTATTTGGTTCTTATACATAGCTTTGGAAAGCCCTCCTCGGCCTGGCGTTCCCCCTTCCCCAAAAATGCCTGACTGTAAAAGCACAGATTTTAATTTATCAGCAACAGAGGAAACCCCTAGGTTTAACTGATTTATAATGAATGAACATCAGACGTAGCCTCAAAGTTATCGAAACAATTTTTTCCAAAAGTTCCTGCTACCTATAAATAGCATTTTTTTGTGGTTGACCGAACTACCCGGGGCCGGCCACCGATGGCCGGCCACAGCTGGGCCAGATTCGTAAATTAACATTGGATTAAACTTGCTTAGGAAGCTCAAACATCTTATATTTGCAATCCAATTAACAGCGCGGCGTGGAGCAGTTGGTAGCTCGTCGGGCTCATAACCCGAAGGTCGCAGGTTCAAGTCCTGCCGCCGCTACTACCAGAAGGGCTGACAACCAAGGTTGTCGGCCCTTTTTTTTGCTTGCCTTTAAAATCAAATTGCCGTCAGCGCTGCGTATTCAAAATTTTACATTATTTTAGATACCAGCCACACAATCCCTAAAATACGTCCTAAGCTATGTACTGACCTTAGGGCAACCGCTTAAGCAGGTGTTGCTCAATACCCGCTGCCCCTTTTTGCAACTTAATTTTCGCAAATGGAGTTACGTCCTCGTTTCAAGGTGGAAGTGGAGATGGAATCCAGCTTATTTTGCAGCCGGCTTCAAAAACTACTGGAAGCATCCGGTGACCAGGTAAAAGGAACTATAAATGAAAACTTTATGAGCCTGCGCATACCGGAGGAAGAGCAGCATTACTGGTCTCCGGTGCTCAACCTGTCTGTCCATCCGCGTGCGGAGGGCGGGTCAATCGTTCGCGGGTTGATGGGGCCGCGGCCTACCGTATGGTTGATGTTCATTTTCTTTTATAGTTTCCTGGGGTTTGTTTCCATGATCGTGATGGTCATGGGCTTTTCTCAGCTCAATCTGGGCTTGAAGGCGGGCATCCTTTGGTTACTGCCTGCTATCCTGTTGATCATCGGTTTGATGTACGCCTCTGCCCAGGCCGGCAAGCGCATGGCCCGGGAACAAATGTTACGATTGCAGCAATTCGCAGAACAGGCCATTGGGAAAGAACTGGAGCCTGTTGAATAAAATCTCAAAGCAATGTTTAAATCGCCAAAACCTGCTATACCAAGGGATCAACTCCTGGCTACCTTACCCCAGACCGGCCGCGTCGAATGGATCGGGCTGCGGCCAGACAGGGGGGTGCCCATGCAGGAAGTAAACAGCGTGGAAGTCAGCCCGGAAGGTGGACTTTCGGGCGACCGGTATGGCAAAGAGGGAGGGCACCGCCAGGTAACCCTTATCCAATCGGAGCACCTGCAGGCCATCACCGAATTCCTGGGTAGAGAAGGAACGCTCCAGCCTGCTCGGCTACGTCGAAACCTGGTCATCAGCGGCATAAACCTGATCGCTCTCAAAGAACGCCGCTTCCGTATTGGCACCGCCCTGTTGGAAGGTACTGGCGCCTGTGCCCCCTGTTCAAAAATGGAACAGGAGCTTGGACCAGGCGGCTATAACGCCATGCGCGGCCACGGCGGCATAACCGCGCGTGTGATCGAGCCAGGACGCATCGAACTGGGGGATGAAGTCACTGCTGTTGACCCATCCCTAAAGGATAAGTGATGGTTCATCGAGCGCTCGCCTGATTGAGCTATTTATCCAAGATCCATCCATCCTATCCAGCTCAACAATTCAAAACCCAGAACGCTCCATGCTTCTCCTC
This sequence comes from uncultured Saprospiraceae bacterium, assembly GCA_964479625.1. Taxonomy (GTDB): domain Bacteria; phylum Bacteroidota; class Bacteroidia; order Chitinophagales; family Saprospiraceae; genus CAYZMS01. Next base: position 1,637 of record CAYZMS010000023.1, on the reverse strand, counting down.
CCCGTCCTTGCAGGAATTACCTTGCTACTTCTTTGCATCCTTTGGTTGCGCCTACCCGCCTTCCTTGCGCTACTGATCGGAAGTATAACCACCGGACTACTTGCCGGCCTGGATGGGGTTGAAATGATGAGAACGATACAAGAAGGCATGGGCGCTACCCTTGGGTTTGTAGCTGTTGTAGTGGGTTTAGGCGCCATGTTCGGAGCCATTTTAGAACAAACAGGAGGAGCACAGGCCCTGGCCAGCCATTTAATCCGGACCTTTGGAATTAAAAATGCTCCCCTGGCTTTATTGCTAACGGGCTTTCTGGTATCCATCCCCGTTTTTTTCGATCTGGGATTTATTATTTTGATCCCTCTGGTCTATGCCCTGCAAAGGCAAACCGGCAGGTCATTACTGGTGTTCGCCCTTCCGCTGTTGGCAGGCTTAGCGGTGACTCATGCTTTTATTCCACCTACCCCCGGGCCGGTCGCTGTAGCCGATATCGTAAAAGCAGATCTTGGATGGGTGATCCTGTTCGGTGCTTTGGCAGGGCTTCCCGCCGCAATAGTCGGTGGCTTACTTTTTGGGAGAACCGTCAGCCGCCGGCTGTTCATCCCCAACCCGCTGGACATGGAAGAGGTGGCAGAAGAACCCACCACCTCCGCCCCTGCAAGCCTGGTTTTTGATATTATCGGCCTACCCATCCTATTGATCCTGACCAATACCTTCCTGCAAAGCGGAGTGGTCCGTATCCAAGCTCCTGCATTCCGGAATGTGATGGCCCTGGTAGGGCACCCCTTTGGAGCCCTTATACTTGCCAACCTCCTGGCCTGGTACTTGCTCGGGCGGTTTCGTGGTTTTTCGAGTAAGCAGTTGCTTGAAGTCACCTCAAAGTCTATGGCACCGGCTGGTACTATCATTTTGCTTACCGGTGCAGGAGGTGTATTGAAACAAACCCTGGTGAACACTGGAGCAGGAGAACAACTCGCAGGAGCTTTACAGGAACAAGGCATTTCGCTCCTGGTCTTTGCCTTCCTTTCAGCTGTCATTGTTCGGGTACTGCAGGGATCAGCAACCGTCGCAATGATCACTGCCGCAGGTTTTTGTGCCCCTTTACTGGATCAACATACCTTGGAGCCCCCCCAAACGGCCCTTCTGGTCGTAGCCATTTCCTCAGGAGCCAGTGTGCTTTCTCATGTAAATGATTCCGGATTCTGGCTGGTAAAACAATACCTGGGACTTACCGAAACCCAAGCTTTTCAGTCCTGGACCCTGATGACTACCATCATCGGCCTGGTTGGATTCGCAACGGCCTTCCTCCTTAATTTTCTGGTTTGAATCAAGCCCTTTTTTTTTCGAAAAAATTTTCAAAAGACTGAAACAAGGGAGGTAAATTATATTTTGATAGCAAAGCTATTATTTTTAATAGTTATTAAATAGTCATCGGAGGCCAGGGCGATGAGGACAAGTTTCTTAACCTCATCAATGGTAATTCTTTTTGTGCTCATGGGATTTTTTATACTGGTCGTCAAATCTCCAAAAATAGGCTTTTTACCTAGTATAAGGCGAAAAGGACAAGCCAAAACGGCTCTGAGAGCGGTTGAAAAGAAAAACACGTCCTGGCCAGGTGAACCCTTGCGCCCCTATTGCTCGTA